>NZ_CP171406.1:0-912500 GCF_043568515.1 Shewanella sp. ENK2
AAGTAACGGGCTATCAGCTCTCTTAAAAGAGAAATTAGGCGCTTGGCAATAACGCATTTTCATGTAGGCATATCGTCCACACTATCAGCTGTTGACGTGTCTAAAATTGAGCTTTAGCTTCGTTTCTGAGCATGTTTATCTTAAATTACAGACACAAAAAAGCCCATTACGTGAGTAACGGGCTATCTGCTCTCTTAAAAGAGAAATTAGGCGCTTGGCGATGACCTACTTTCACATGGGGAGACCCCACACTATCATCGGCGCGATTGCGTTTCACTACTGAGTTCGGGATGGGATCAGGTGGGACCACAATGCTATTGTCACCAAGCAAATTCGGGTGTTAATCGCTTATCGCAATTAACTAAATTCGGAAAGCTGTTTGTTTCTTTGAGTTTTCAACTTTATTAAGCGCTTTATATTCTTTACTAAGTCTTACCTTCAACAGTAAGTAATAAATCTAGTTACCATCAACTCAGATAAAACTCATCTGGGTTGTATGGTTAAGCCTCACGAGTCATTAGTACAGGTTAGCTCAACGCCTCACAACGCTTACACACCCTGCCTATCAACGTCCTAGTCTCGAACGGCTCTTTAGAGGAATTAAATTCCTAGGGATGACTCATCTTAGGACTCGCTTCCCGCTTAGATGCTTTCAGCGGTTATCGATTCCGAACGTAGCTACCGGGCAATGCTATTGGCATAACAACCCGAACACCAGCGGTTCGTCCACTCCGGTCCTCTCGTACTAGGAGCAGCTTCCTTCAATCATCCAACGCCCACGGCAGATAGGGACCGAACTGTCTCACGACGTTCTGAACCCAGCTCGCGTACCACTTTAAATGGCGAACAGCCATACCCTTGGGACCGACTTCAGCCCCAGGATGTGATGAGCCGACATCGAGGTGCCAAACACCGCCGTCGATATGAACTCTTGGGCGGTATCAGCCTGTTATCCCCGGAGTACCTTTTATCCGTTGAGCGATGGCCCTTCCATACAGAACCACCGGATCACTATGACCTACTTTCGTACCTGCTCGACGTGTATGTCTCGCAGTTAAGCTGGCTTATGCCATTGCACTAACCGTACGATGTCCGACCGTACTTAGCCAACCTTCGTGCTCCTCCGTTACTCTTTGGGAGGAGACCGCCCCAGTCAAACTACCCACCAGGCACTGTCCCGAACCCCGATTAGGGGCCGCGGTTAGAACATCAAAACTACAAGGGTGGTATTTCAAGATTGACTCCACTCCATCTAGCGATTGAGCTTCAAAGTCTCCCACCTATCCTACACATGTAGGTTCAATGTTCAGTGCCAAGCTATAGTAAAGGTTCACGGGGTCTTTCCGTCTAGCCGCGGGTATACGGCATCTTCACCGCAATTTCAACTTCACTGAGTCTCGGCTGGAGACAGCGTGGCCATCATTACGCCATTCGTGCAGGTCGGAACTTACCCGACAAGGAATTTCGCTACCTTAGGACCGTTATAGTTACGGCCGCCGTTTACTTGGGCTTCGATCATGAGCTTCTCCGAAGATAACCCAATCAATTAACCTTCAAGCACCGGGCAGGCGTCATACCGTATACGTCATCTTGCGATTTTGCACAGTACTGTGTTTTTGATAAACAGTTGCAGCCACCTGGTATCTGCGACTCCCAACAGCTTAGAGAGCAAGTCTCATCACCGTCAGGAGCGTACCTTCTCCCGAAGTTACGGTACCATTTTGCCTAGTTCCTTCAGCCGAGTTCTCTCAAGCGCCTTGGTATTCTCTACCCGACCACCTGTGTCGGTTTGGGGTACGATTCCTACTAACCTGAAGCTTAGAAGATTTTCCTGGAAGCATGGCATCAACTACTTCACCGCCTTAGCGGCTCGTCATCAGCTCTCAGCCTAATGTTCACCCGGATTTGCCTAAGTGAACAGCCTACAACCTTAAACGCGGACAACCAACGCCGCGCTAGCCTAGCCTTCTCCGTCTCTCCATCGCAGTTAGCAAAAGTACAGGAATATTGACCTGTTTCCCATCGACTACGCCTTTCAGCCTCGCCTTAGGGGTCGACTCACCCTGCCCCGATTAACGTTGGACAGGAACCCTTGGTCTTTCGGCGTGGAGGTTTTTCACCCCCATTATCGTTACTCATGTCAGCATTCGCACTTCTGATACGTCCAGTGTGGGTTACCCCTTCACCTTCAACCGCTTACAGAACGCTCCTCTACCGCTTGCACCTAAGTGCAAACCCATAGCTTCGGTGTATTGCTTAGCCCCGTTAAATCTTCCGCGCAGGCCGACTCGACTAGTGAGCTATTACGCTTTCTTTAAATGATGGCTGCTTCTAAGCCAACATCCTAGCTGTCTAAGCCTTCCCACATCGTTTCCCACTTAGCAATAACTTTGGGACCTTAGCTGATGGTCTGGGTTGTTTCCTTTTGACGACGGACGTTAGCACCCGCCGTCTGTCTCCCGAGTAGTACTCACTGGTATTCGGAGTTTGCAAAGGGTTGGTAAGTCGGGATGACCCCCTAGCCTTAACAGTGCTCTACCCCCAGTGGTATTCGCTCGAGGCGCTACCTAAATAGCTTTCGAGGAGAACCAGATATCTCCGAGTTTGATTGGCCTTTCACCCCCAGCCACAAGTCATCCGCTAATTTTTCAACATTAGTCGGTTCGGTCCTCCAGTTGATGTTACTCAACCTTCAACCTGCCCATGGCTAGATCACTCGGTTTCGGGTCTACGCCTTGCAACTAAACGCGCAGTTAACACTCGGTTTCCCTACGGCTCCGCTATTCGCTTAACCTCGCTACAAAACGTAAGTCGCTGACCCATTATACAAAAGGTACGCAGTCACGGTCTCAAGAACCGCTCCCACTGCTTGTACGTATACGGTTTCAGGTTCTATTTCACTCCCCTCACAGGGGTTCTTTTCGCCTTTCCCTCACGGTACTGGTTCACTATCGGTCAGTCAGGAGTATTTAGCCTTGGAGGATGGTCCCCCCATATTCAAACAGGATGTCACGTGTCCCGCCTTACTCGATTTCATCTATGGTTAGTTTTCGTGTACGGGGCTATCACCCTGTGCCGCTGTGCTTTCCAACACATTCCACTAACACCCCATAGACTTAAGGGCTAATCCCCGTTCGCTCGCCGCTACTAGGGGAATCTCGGTTGATTTCTTTTCCTTCGGGTACTTAGATGTTTCAGTTCCCCGAGTTCGCCTCATACAGCTATGTATTCACTGTATGATGACCACTTATGTGGCCGGGTTTCCCCATTCGGACATCGTTAGCTCAAATGCTTGTTACTAGCTCGCCAACGCTTTTCGCAAGTTACTACGTCCTTCATCGCCTCTGACTGCCAAGGCATCCACCGTATACGCTTAGTCACTTAACCATACAACCCAAATAAGTTTCAAAAGAAACTCAAGTTGTACCGTAACTAGCTGGTTTATTACATAATTTGCATGTGAATTAACACTACACAAATTCGCCTTAGTTTTTAGAATATTCAAGACACTTAATAAAGTGTTTTGAGAACTCAATGTATTACCAAAAAGGGATTAACTTCTCAGTAATACGATTTGTAATTAATACAACGACAGACATCATCGTATTAAATACTATCAGCTTTCCAAATTGTTAAAGAGCGGGCTTAAAAAAGCCAAAGATAAAACTGTCGTTTTATCTTTGGCGTCTCTATCCATGAGCAAGTAAATGGTGGAGCTATGCGGGATCGAACCGCAGACCTCCTGCGTGCAAGGCAGGCGCTCTCCCAGCTGAGCTATAGCCCCATTTACATGCAGTCAAACAAAAATATCGAATACCAATTAAATTGGCTTGCCAATTCGTATGCTAATCAAGGTAGTTTAATGCGACGTTTAGCCTGCTAAACGAGTATTAAACTAACGAAGAGTAGAAAAGAATTGGTGGGTCAGAGTGGACTTGAACCACCGACCTCACCCTTATCAGGGGTGCGCTCTAACCAGCTGAGCTACAGACCCATTCTTTTTGGTCTTTTAATCCTTACTCGGCGTTACTTTCTTCGTTTCTCAGTCATGTGCTAAAGCACACTCCCTACGAGACTCATCAAGTGCCTTGATTAAGAATCAAAATCCTCAAAAATATCTTTCGATACTTTGCTCTTACTTTCTATCAAGTAATCTGTGTGAACACTCAACAAACATTAAGTTAGTCGTATAGGTAAGGAGGTGATCCAGCCCCAGGTTCCCCTAGGGCTACCTTGTTACGACTTCACCCCAGTCATGAACCACACCGTGGTAAACGTCCTCCCGAAGGTTAGACTATCTACTTCTGGTGCAGCCCACTCCCATGGTGTGACGGGCGGTGTGTACAAGGCCCGGGAACGTATTCACCGTAGCATTCTGATCTACGATTACTAGCGATTCCGACTTCATGGAGTCGAGTTGCAGACTCCAATCCGGACTACGACGAGCTTTATGAGATTAGCTAGACCTTGCGGCTTTGCAACCCTCTGTACTCGCCATTGTAGCACGTGTGTAGCCCTACTCGTAAGGGCCATGATGACTTGACGTCGTCCCCACCTTCCTCCGGTTTATCACCGGCAGTCTCCCTAGAGTTCCCGCCATTACGCGCTGGCAAATAAGGATAGGGGTTGCGCTCGTTGCGGGACTTAACCCAACATTTCACAACACGAGCTGACGACAGCCATGCAGCACCTGTCTCAGAGTTCCCGAAGGCACCAATCCATCTCTGGAAAGTTCTCTGGATGTCAAGAGTAGGTAAGGTTCTTCGCGTTGCATCGAATTAAACCACATGCTCCACCGCTTGTGCGGGCCCCCGTCAATTCATTTGAGTTTTAACCTTGCGGCCGTACTCCCCAGGCGGTCTACTTAATGCGTTAGCTTGGGAGCCCAGTGCTCAAGGCACCAAACTCCGAGTAGACATCGTTTACGGCGTGGACTACCAGGGTATCTAATCCTGTTTGCTCCCCACGCTTTCGTACATGAGCGTCAGTCTTTGTCCAGGGGGCCGCCTTCGCCACCGGTATTCCTTCAGATCTCTACGCATTTCACCGCTACACCTGAAATTCTACCCCCTCTACAAGACTCTAGTTCACCAGTTCCAAATGCAATTCCCAGGTTGAGCCCGGGGATTTCACATCTGGCTTAATGAACCGCCTGCGTACGCTTTACGCCCAGTAATTCCGATTAACGCTTGGACCCCTCGTATTACCGCGGCTGCTGGCACGAAGTTAGCCGGTCCTTCTTCTGTAGGTAACGTCACAGTAACAACGTATTAAGCTGCTACCTTTCCTCCCTACTGAAAGTGCTTTACAACCCGAAGGCCTTCTTCACACACGCGGCATGGCTGCATCAGGGTTTCCCCCATTGTGCAATATTCCCCACTGCTGCCTCCCGTAGGAGTCTGGGCCGTGTCTCAGTCCCAGTGTGGCTGATCATCCTCTCAGAACAGCTAGGGATCGTCGCCTTGGTAAGCCATTACCTTACCAACTAGCTAATCCCACCTAGGTTCATCCAATCGCGAAAGGCCCGAAGGTCCCCTCCTTTCCCCCGTAGGGCGTATGCGGTATTAGCAGTCGTTTCCAACTGTTATCCCCCTCGACTGGGCAGATCCCTAGGCATTACTCACCCGTCCGCCGCTCGTCAGCAAAGTAGCAAGCTACTTTCTGTTACCGCTCGACTTGCATGTGTTAGGCCTGCCGCCAGCGTTCAATCTGAGCCATGATCAAACTCTTCAATTAAAGTTTTTTGAGACTAAGTCTCGGCTCAATGAATTCTGATTACATTATGCAGAATCAATAGAATCTACATCCTGTTTGTTACATATTGCTATGAACACTCATCACTTACGTGATTCAGAAAATATTGATAATAATTTTGATTGCTCCATTCTTTACGAGAAAGAGTGAGCAATTTCGATTAACTCAACACCTGTGAGTGTCCACACAGATTACTTGATAAATTGTTAAAGAGCGGACTCGGTAACTAGCGTTTGACGCCTTGTTCCGTGTCAGTGGTTGCGCATTATAGGGAAATCATTTTATCCCGCAAGTGCTTTTCTTAATTAATTTATAAAAAAACGCTCAAAAGCACACTTTTTAAACGTTTCGAGCTAAAATCCATCAAAAAAGCTCGTTACAGCACCTTTCATGGCAATTTTATCGTTAACTAAGAGATGTTTTTATTACGACTTTAAGAAAGCTGGTACATCGGCAATGCTGTCTACTACTCCATCGGCAAGCTCAATACCCGCTTCATCAACGACTTTACCACTTCTCACTAATATAGCTGTGTTAATGCCCGCTGCTTTTGCAGCTCTCATATCATCAGCTTTATCACCCACCATAATTGAATTAGCCATATCAATTTTTAAAAACTTTGCTGCATCAAGCATCATTCCCGGTTTAGGTTTTCGGCAATCACAATCTTGCTTATATTCCCCGAGTCCTTTTTCTGGATGATGCGGACAATAATAGATGCCATCTAATTCAACACCTTTATCTGCAAAGTTCCAATCCATCCATTCGGTTAAATGGTGAAAGTCATCCTCTGAGTACATTCCACGAGCAATACCTGACTGATTAGTCACCACCACGATTTTATAACCCATTTCCTTGAAAGCCAGGCAGGCTTCAAATACGCCTTCGATATATTCAAAGTCATCAACAAGGTGTACATAACCTTTATCAATATTAATGACTCCGTCACGATCTAAGAACACGGCTTTATTCACGGTACTAATACTCCTAAATTCTTTATTATTCTGATTATCCCATTACTGGAAAAATTATGCACTTGTATTATAAAAGGAAGATTTTTTAAGGTTGTACTTTATAAAGCGTTCAGTAAAGGTTACCCTTCCGTAGATATTTTGTGGCATTTATTAAGAAGTAATGAGTCAAATAACACCAATAATTCATAAAACACGAACTCAAGCAGTGGTAGAAGTCTTGCGTGAGCGCATATTATCTGGCTTTATCAAAGCAGGTGAGCCACTTAGACAATCAGCTATAGCTGAGCAGCTTAATGTTAGTCGAATTCCTGTGCGAGAAGCGCTTGTTCAACTAGAAGCTGAAGGATTAGTTAAATTCGAAGCACACAAAGGTGCAACAGCCACTGAACTTTCTGTTGAGCAAGTCACAGAATTATTTGAATTAAGGGCTATGATTGAAACAGATCTTCTCGCAAAAGCCATTCCCAACTTGCAAGATGAAAATTTCGAACAAGCTGATCAAGTGCTGTCTAAATTAGAGACCGCATTAAAGGAAAAAGACTCTGTGGCCACATGGAGCGAACTCAATACTCAGTTTCATACCTGTTTATACGAAGCCGCTAACAAACCGCATACACTTGAAGTCGTTCATGGACTGAACAATAGCTGCGATCGCTATATACGCTTACAGCTATTATTAACAGGCGGAATTCCAACAGCAGAACGCGAACATCGCGAACTGTTTGAGTTGTGCAAAAACAAAGATATCGATAAAGCGACCCAACTTTTACGCCAGCACATTTTAGGTGCAGCAAAGGCAATTAAGAAGCTAGTGATTCAACAAATAGACTAACTATTGCCTCTACGTCGTTTATCAAAAGATTAATTTAAAATTTATTTGAGAGAAAACCACATGCAGTATGCTCATATTACCGGTTGGGGAAAATGCGTCCCACCAGCAAAACTGACTAATGACGACTTAGCCACCTTCATGGATACTTCTGATGAGTGGATTAAGACACGTACTGGGATCAGCGAACGACATATTTCTCACGTTAACACATCTGAGTTAGCGACTGTTGCAGCGAAAAATGCACTCGCTGCTGCAGGTATTGACGGTAGTGAACTGGATTTAATCATACTTGCAACAGCAAGCCCAGACACCTTGATTCCTAATATTGCTTCTACTGTTCAAGCTAATGTAGGGGCAACATGCGGCGCTTTTGATATTAACGCTGCTTGTAGTGGTTTCTTATATGCCCTTGGTATGGGCAGCTCTATGATAAAAAGTGGCCAGAACAAGAAAGTGCTTGTTATTGGCGCAGAGCGATTATCTTTTTATCTAGATTGGTCACGACGTGAAACCGCCGTATTATTTGGCGATGGTGCAGGCGCTGTTGTTATTGAAGCTAGTAATGAACCAGGTGGTGTTTTAGGTTACGAGCTTAATAATGATCCTGCTGCACGTGATATCTTATCATCAGGTTTCGGCACCCAGATGGACCGATTTGATTCTGCATCTCTGGATTTCTTTATTAACCTAAACGGACAAGAAGTCTTTAAACGCGCGATTCATGGTATGGGTGGGTTAAGCACTAAGGTCTTAGCTAATTGCGACATGACCAAAGAAGACGTTGATTTGGTGATTCCACATCAAGCAAACGAGCGTATTATTGATACTTTAATCAGTCGAATGAAGATCCCTAAAGAAAAAGCCTTCGTCAACATTGCGAAATACGGCAACACGTCTGCAGCGACTATTCCTATTGCGATTTGTGATGCGTTAGAACAAGGCCGCATTAATTCAGGACAAACTATTTTATCATGTGCATTTGGTGCAGGATTAACATCAGCGGCTCTATTATTAAAATGGGGGAGCGAACAACTCCGATTAATGCACCTACTGCGGAACTGCCTCCGTGTGAAGTTTCTGCACTTGAATTAATTAAACCTGCAGTAGAGTTTTTTACTAAGCGTTAAGCATTTTTAACCTTTAAGTATTTAACCAAACTCATTATTAAAAAAACCAGCCAAGTGCTGGTTTTTTATTTTAATCAACACAAATAACCACAGTTAAATTGATATGAACTCCGATACAGCAAGTTTTTCAGTATCACCAATGGAATTCACTTGAGCGATAAAAAGCTCTGCACACGCAATTGCGTCAACCAATGCTGCATGACCTGAATAGGTAGGTAAACCATATCGCTGCCTGCAAGCATCTAAACGTAAGCTTCCCTCTTTTAGTACATCATGCTGACGAAGTAGCCGTTGTTTTTCAGTCGCTAAAGTATCGATAAAGGGTAACCGAATTTGCCTGTTATACACTTTAGCCAAATGAGATTGTATAAAGCTAATGTCCATTGGTGCATGATGTGCTACCAGAATATGTCCCTGAGTACGGTTAATAAACCATTCCATCGCATCAATTAGCGAGGCACCTTCAGACACATGCTGATCGACAATGCCATGTACTGTTGCACTTTGACCTACACTCCCATCAATATTAACCATGCACTGCTGAGCTTTTGTTAAAGGGATTGAACATGGGATTGTATCTAATTCAATAGGTACAATTCCAATACTGATTATTTCATCTTTTAACGGGTCAAGCCCCGTCATTTCGAGATCCACGGCCATCAATCTCGATGTGGAAAGTGATTTGTTTATCACATTTAAATACGCTTTTTGATAGTCATAAAGCTTATCTTTATGGCCAAACATTTCATAATGTAAACGTGCTTTAAGCCAGAGTTCATTCACAGGTTAAAAACTCCGCATAAATTTCATTCTAAGACCTGATTGAGCATCGTGAACGACTTTAAAGGCATCACGTAACTGATGACGCATTAGTGATGACATTTGTTGTGGTTTTAAATAGTTAGTGACGTTTTGCTGGCTTGTATATTGCTCTCCTTGATTTGAAAGACGCATATGAGCAATAAATTCAAGCGCATCGGCGAGGTTGAGTGCATCCTTACGGTTTATGATATTGGCATCCATTAATGCACGAATTCGTTTTGGTGTATTCACTTCGGCAATACCCGCACTTAGTGCATAGACTCTGGCAATATCATTGATTAATGCGACGCCTTTGTGCTTTAAATCCATTCCTTTCACTTCACTGCCATCACGCTCAAGCACAAACTTTCTAAAAAACCTAATGGCGGCGATTCCACTAATGAATTACCAGCCATTCCAGCAAGAAAGATATCGTTATCTTTAGTGCGTTCAAGTACATGACTTTGCAATTGATCAAACAAGCTTTGTGGACCATATACGGCACGCATATCAAAAAAGATACTGGCATGCATTAACGCTTTAGGCTCAGGAGAATTTAACCAGCTTTCAAAATGTTTTTGCCATTTATCAAGAGGTAAACGCCATTTAGGGTTTTGCGCCATAATATCCCCGGGGCAATAAACATAACCACATTTATCAAGCCCTTCACAAACCGCATGGGTTAGCGCATTAAAATAACCTTTAGCATGTTCATCAGGTTCATGAGCAAGTAACAATCCATTATCTTGATCAGAACAAGCAGCTTGATCTTGTCTTCCTTGAGAGCCAAATGCTAACCAACAAAAAGCCATCGGCGCAGCCCCTAGAATTTGCTGATTTAACACAATTAGCCTACGAGTTAACGCATCGGTGACTGAAGTTAGCACCCGACCAACTTCTTCAGCTCGCGCATCGGCACTTATGAGGTTTTGCAGTAAAACAGGGATCTGTTTACTAACCTGAATTAAACTAGCAATGTCATGTTGCCGCTCAATTTCTCCTATTAGTAAAAGAGGTTGCGAACTTTGACCACGTAATATATCTGTACTGGTCAAAATACCGACAGGTTTAGTAACTTCATCATCGTTCACTTCATTCGTCATTATCGGCAAATGGTGAATACCGTGCTCACTCATCAATAGCATGGCTTCGAATACGAGATCGTTTTCAAACAATACTTTGGGATTTGCAGTCATTGCTTGATGCACTGCTAATGTACCGTCAAACCCCTCAGCTAAAACCCGATTTCGCAGGTCTCTATCAGTTAATATCCCGATTAGTTTGCCGTTATCTATCACAAGTACCGACGATACCCTAGCGACACGCATTTTTTTGCAGCTTCACTTACACTAGCATAAGCATTAATCGTTAGTGGATCAGGTGACATCAAGCTGTTAATCCGACTCGTCGTTGTTAAATCCTTTGCCTTAAAACGAGCTTGATGGCGTAACCTTTTAGCAAATGCACGATTAAAAAAGCGATCAAACTCTCGGCTTTCTTTTCGTAAGTAATTAAAGGTTTCAGGGTTTAAGTGATAAACCAGGCTATCTTCGAGAATTTGCACCTGATTACTGACTTTCTCACCCGATAACAAAGATGGAAAACCAAAATAATCCCCTTCTCCAAGTCTATCTAACAACTCACCTTCTTGATCCCGTACTTCAAAGGAACCAGAACGAACAATGTATAGCTGTGGATGAGACTCATCTAACGGGACCGTGCGGCTAGCTTTGCTGTAATAACCAATAGAGAGTTGTTGACAACATCGAGCTAAGTCTGATGAAGATAAAGAATCAAATGGAATTAACCCACTGATAAATTGCGTGATCGGTTGAAGTTCACTTGCGTCTTTCATAACACTCCATCATTTTCTCACCTCGATGAATTCACTATATGAAAAACCACAGCATGACACTATTCGACTTATGGCCAGTAACTTGATGTAAAATAATGTTTGGTTAAAAACAAAAAGAGCGCCGAAGCGCTCTTTACCGTTCAAGTTCATCTTGTTAGTGATCTTGAGCGCCACCAGCTCCTTTAGGGAAGCGAATAGACTCAACCATCTCAACAACATCTTGTGGTACATCTTTAGTCACTTTACTAACAGCGAATGCGACACCAAAGTTAATGAACATACCTACCATACCGAATCCTTCAGGTGAAATACCTAAGAACCAGTTATCGCTGACGTTAGCTGCAGGGTTCACGAATTTGAAATAAACGATATAACCAGCAGTAAACAGTAGACCCGTTAACATACCAGCAATTGCCCCTTCCTTATTCACAGTCTTAGAGAAGATACCCATAATAATTGCCGGGAATAATGACGATGCAGCCAGACCGAATGCAATCGCAACAACCGCAGCCACAAAGCCTGGAGGATTAATCCCGAAGTAACCCGCCATGACAACACCTAACGCTGCGGCAATTCGGGCATACTTAAGCTCCTCTTTATCAGAAATATTGGGCATTAAGTTTTTCTTCAATAAGTCATGAGAAACAGACGTTGAAATTACCAATAGTAACCCTGCCGATGTAGACAGTGCCGCCGCTAAGCCACCTGCTGCGACTAATGCAATCACCCATGCTGGAAGTGAAGCAATTTCAGGCGTAGCAAGTACCATGATATCGCGGTCAATCTTCATTTCATTGGTATCGCCTTTAGAATAATAAATGTTGCCATCGTTATTTTTATCATCCCAAGTAATTAAGCCTGTTTTTTCCCAGTTTTTAATCCAGTTAGGCGCACTTTCATATGACACACCTGTAGATTCTGGACCATTGATTGTTTCAATCATATTTACACGTGAGAAAGCAGCAAGTGCAGGAATTGTTGTATACATAATCGCGATAAATACAAGCGCCCAACCAGCAGATAAACGTGCATCTTTTACTTTAGGTACAGTGAAGAAGCGCACGATTACATGCGGTAAACCCGCAGTACCAAACATTAATGCGCCCGTAATAAAGAACACATCAATCATGCTCTTTGAGCCTTCCGTATATTGGGAGAAACCGAGTTCCGCTGATAAACCATCGAGCTTATCTAAGAGGTAAACCCCAGTCCCATTACCAGCAGCATCAACAAGCTCAGCACCAAAACCGATTTGAGGTAAAATATGGCCTGTCATCATCACTGAGATGAAAATGGCTGGTACCATGAAAGCAAAAATAAGCACACAATACTGCGCAACTTGAGTGTAAGTAATCCCTTTCATACCACCAAGTACAGCGTAAAAGAACACCACTGCCATACCGATATAAACACCCGTTTCTACTTCAACTTCTAAGAAGCGGGAGAATACAACACCCACACCACGCATTTGACCTGCTATATAAGTAAAACAGATGAAAATGGCGCAAACGACCGCAACGGTTCGTGCAGCTTGTGAGTAATAACGGTCACCAATAAAATCTGGTACGGTAAATTTACCAAACTTACGTAGGTAAGGAGCCATACACAGCGCTAGCAGAACATAGCCTCCCGTCCAACCCATTAAGTAAACTGAACCATCATAACCAGTAAACGACACGATACCTGCCAGCGAGATAAATGATGCCGCTGACATCCAATCGGCAGCAGTTGCCATGCCATTCATTACAGGTGGAACCCCACCACCAGCAACATAGAACTCTTTAGTAGAACCAGCACGAGACCAAATGGCGATACCGATATATAGGGCAAATGTGACCCCAACAATGAGATAAGTTAACGTTTGAACATCCATGATTTATTCCTTAGTCTTCGTGTACGTTATATTTTTTATCTAAAGCATTCGCTTTCGCTACATACACAAAAATCAGTGCAACAAACACATACATGGCACCTTGTTGTGCAAACCAAAAACCTAATTTAAAGCCCATAAAGGTAATTTCGTTCAAAACATCTACGAGTAAAATACCGCAACCAAAAGACACGAATGCCCAAATTGCGAGTAACCCCAATACTAAGCGTAAATTTTCACGCCAATACCCCGTTGCCTTGTCTTCATTTTCAAAAGCCATTGTGACTCCCCTGTCTTAATTATTTTTAAAGTCGTTAGTTAATCTAGCAACTAAAAATGTGACGACAATCACGACCTTAGTCTAAAGGTGAACAAAATCAAAAAAGGAAACTAACAACAAATCACCTTAAAAACATAAACTTATAACGGAACGGTATAAATAAATGGTATACAAGAGAGTTATCTGAGTTAGACCAAGGTCGAATTAAAAATTGAAGAAAAGAGCTTGTGGGTATGCATATGAAGATAGAGAAACGGTGTAATTAGCAGTTTGTCGTGCGTACATAATCATAAGAGTGACTCTCTGTCACTCTCATGGTCATAGTCATAATTAAGGGTGTAACCCTATCATTGGCATTAAGATATAACCGACATCCCTCTGCATTCAAAGCCTTCAATCAACCAGCGCCGGTTCATACAATTAAAACAGCTTCTAGGTACATCATCAATCATTTCATCTTCATCATCTTCCATAAAGTGATTGCAATGAAAAGCCGCTTGTTGCGCCATATCCGTGGCTTCATTTGTAAAACGAAACAACCAACGACCTTGATCTAAATAAAACCAATTGGTGACCATAACTGACTCTTTATTAACCATTTATATTCGCTTATTAATATTTTTTTAATTGCTGTTTTAAGGCGTTACGCCAATGAAACTCACTAGTCGTTTCATCTTGATGCTGGTACACCAATAACGCGAACTTATGATTGTGCATGACAGCTTTAATTTTACCGCTGACATCAATAAGCTCATCTTCATTGAGTAAAAAACCGTTTAACTCTATTACCGCATCTAAGCCAGTTAACTGCTTAATCTCTCTTACGCTTATGGTTAATTCAGATTGCGAGTCTTTTAGGCCGACTTTAAGCTGGCCTTTCACACGTCCATCGTGTCCAGATAAACGTAAGCCCATACCCGCTATTGCACCAATAATTCCCTGACCCGTTCCGCCATGCTCAGATAAATCGACTCCAATTTCAGCTGCTAATTCATAAGCATCTTTCTTGGTTTTTACCAAGCGCTTTGCATCTTGGCCAAATGAAATCAATTTCTGAATGTCATCTGCCGTTAATAAATCTTTATCAGCTATCGCTAGACCAGGATCAGCTGCTGATGCACACTCAGTGGCCAAATGTGCAATACAGATATCTTTGATTTCAGCTAATGCTAAGCCAGAGGTGACTTCAAAGCACATGGCACTATTATGCGATGTATATGGAATGTCTGGGTGTACAAATAATTGATGCCTTGTTACCCAAGTGGGTGAGTGAACGAGACTCAAACCATCCGAATCATTATTGAAACTTGCCTTTGAAAGCAATAGCTGCAGAATTTCCTCTGCAATCTCACCAGTCCCTTTTGTGCCAATATCATCAGTATCATCAATACAAATTAACCAAGTTCTAATCATTGTTATGACATCCTATTTCTTGTGATTAAATCATGGGCATCCAATCGATTAATAATGATTGGGACGAGTAAAGCACCAGCTATTGCAAACAAACCACCTTTAAAGCTGCTTAGCCCAAACTGCACAAGTGCAACTTGCGGATCCATTCCCACTAGCAGGTTTTGTATCCAAGATTTGCTTGCCCAAGCGATACTGCCAATAACAGCCAATAAAATGCAGCGCCAACGTAAACTAAATAAATTAGCGATAAATATGAGCGCTATATCCATCGCAAAAGCCGGTAATGCAAACTTAAGCAATATAAATGGTCCGCCTTTCCCGACGCCTAAGATCATGGCTAACAGGCCAGCTAACAGTCCGCATAACGTCATGCTGCCAATTTTATTCGTTGCGCCGTAGCAGACTAAATAAAATAAACTCATTAAAAACATCGAGTGTCCTGTTAAACCTAGTTTCATTCGCATCATGCTTTTAATCGCCACCAACAAGGTAGCGCAAAATCCGATGAACAATGCATTTTGAAGTGTGAAGCCTTGCTTCATTAATGATTCTCCTAAATTAGACGTTAAATAAATGGCCAATGGGAATGATGCCTTTGCCTATCGAAATGCCTTTGCTGTGCAGACTTGGCGATATGTTTTGATAGGCTTAGCAGTTGAATTAGCAAAGGAAATAACACGCAGCGAATAAGCTCGACCCAATTTAAAGGGTTAATCAACTGTTTAGGCGTTATACGGGCACCACGTAGACATTGGATATGATAAATATCTCGTACTTCTTGAGTGATATAAGGTAATAGTTTGATGGAAGTGGTAATAACGAACGCCCACTTACTTGGTAAAATAAAGCACAATACTTGGCTCATATGGTGTGACGTTTGAGTACTCGCAAGCCACCAACTCGGTAACATCACTAACATAATTCTAAGCACGACAATCAATGCTTCAATGACTTTATCGCTGCCATAAAATAAAACATATAAGCCGACAGTAATGACCAACTGAATAGCAAACAGTTTAAGTAATGGGCTTAATCGCGCTTTGTAAAAACGAGCATGAATAAGTAAAGCAATATTAATGAGCAAAATGTAGCTAAGCTGCGAAGTCGTCACTAAAAACGCACTGCTTGATAAGACAATACTAAACACCATGGCAAGCGCACACTGGCATTTGGCTTTAAAGGATTGTCGAAGCATTTTTGTATACTCGCACCCTTTAGTAGCCTGAATATCATTGCTTGAAGCCAGCTTATGACTCTTCATCATGTGATTTACACTACAACCTTGAAGTCGCTTTTTAGTCATAGGTTAACCTCACACATATCGGCTAAGGCAGTTTGCCTGCCTGAAGCTTGTCCCTTTTGAAAGGCCAGCCCTTGCTGAGAGTGCTGCTCGAGCTGAGAATCTTTCTCGTGCAGAAAGTACCGTTCACGCTGAAAGCACTGGGTTAATTTTCCACCAGCAATCTGCCAGACTTTACTTAAGCGCGTTTTCATTATTGGCCTATGACTTGTTATAAGAATGGATCCACCTTGCAAACAAAAGTCTGTCAATACATCAATCACATAAGAAAAATACTGACTATCTAAACCCGCAAAGGGGTCATCAAGTAATAACACTTTAGGCTTTAAACAAAGTACTGAGGCTAAGGCAACTAAATGTTGTTGACCGTATGACAGCTTATACGGGGATTGAGCCGCCAAATGACTGATATTGAGCTGAGTTAATATTTCACTCGCACGTGACACTGGTAAACCAAATCGCTTTAAACTAAATTCAACCTCTTGTTGCACAGACACTTCAAATAACTGTCTAGATGGACGCTGCATCAAAAAGCCCAGGTCCTGTCCAAAAGTACCAAGTTTAACCGGCTTGCCTAACATCAAAATCGCGTGCTGATTTTTATCATCAATACCGACAATTTGATTCAACAAGCTTGTTTTTCCGCAGCCATTTTCTCCAAACAGCCCAACCATTTCACCAGCGTAAAGCTGCAACTCTTGGCTCAGTTCAATCAATGGCGGCTTATCAGTAAATTGAACCGTCAAGGGTGATATAGTTAACCTGATGTCAGTTTGTGTAGATATCGTTATAGCTTGAACAGCTGGCATATTTAACCGCCAAAGTTCAGTATTTTCTCTCAGTTGTGGCTTGTTAGCTAAATGCGTTAAAGGGCAAGTTTCTGCTTTCTGAATGGGTGCTTTATCCTGTTTATTCAGCACGCCGTTTTTTAATAGCCAATGTGTATTGATAACTTGGGAGAATGCCGCAGAATGGTGCTCTGTCATCACGACACTTACCCCGGAATCCACAAGCTGTTTTAGAGCCTCATTTAACTCAACAACACCAGCATCATCCAATTGTGCCCATGGTTCATCAATAAAAATCACATTGGGACGAAGCACAAGCTGCGCAGCTAACATCAGCCGATATTTTTGTCCAAGCGACAAATTACTCACTTGCGTATCTAATGGTAAATCGAGTCCTACTTGCTGTAATGCTTGCAAAACAAGTTGCAGCATCTCAGGTGCAGGAAAGGCTAAGTTTTCTAAACCAAAGGCAACTTCTGCACCCACAGTTTCTCGAATAAGCTGTATATGAGGATCTTGCATAACGAGGCCTAAACGAAGGCCATCGCTATGTAAAATCTCACCTTTAAAATCAAATTCACTTGGCATTGCCATCAGCTGTAGCAAGGAGGACTTACCTGCTCCAGTCTCACCACAAATACAGTGGCACTCGCCCGCTATCACGGTAAAGTTCAATTGCTTAAAAAGCGCTACAGATGATGACTGATGTCGAAAGCTAACTTCATGCAATGCCAATAAAGTCATTGGTTACAACTGCCAATTAATACCAACAAAGATCTGTCTGCCGGCTTGAGGCAATGCTTCACTTTGATAGTAGTTTTCATCCAGTAAATTAGTCGCTCGAATATAGGCTTCTAAATGATCCACCATCAATGGCTGCACAATATTGATATCAACTAATGTGTAGTTATCCACTTCATTTCTAACTGAGATTGTTTCACCTGAAATTTTCTCGCTGGTGTAATAAATTTGATCGGCAATATATTCAACGTTCAGGTTTACACTCATACCGAAATCGAATTGATAAAGGCCTTGGAATCTAAACTGATGTTTTGGTCGATACTCTAATTCGTTCATAAGATCATTATCAGAATCTTCAGCATCTAAATAGCTGTAAGAGACTGTCAAATCTAAGTCATCGAAGTATTCGTTTCTTACAGAAAAATCGACCCCTTTAAACGCGTAGTTACTGATATTTTGATAAACACCGTCATTGTCTTTGGCAATGTAATTTTCAGCGTCAGTGTAATAGCCGGTAATATCTAAGCTGGTGTTATAAGCTAACCCTTGATTCAGACCTAACTCAACATGTGATGATTCCTCAGGCTCTAGCTCACTGTTACCTGATGATTGCGCATAGAGGTTTCTTAATGATGGAAAACGCACTTTACGAGCAATACCTGCATGCAGTTTACTGTCCTCAGTCACTCGCCAAAAACTAGAAAGTTGCGCCGAGTAATTAGTATCGTCAGCATCATCACGCTCTTGACTGTGCGCCGCACCACCGATAGTGACGCCGTACTTACCGTCATTCTGGTACTGATATTCGACGGCCAGAGTATTTAACCAGCCATCCTTATTAAAATCATCACTTGAACCTGAACCATCGCCACTTCCAGAACCTGAACCACTGCCACTGCCACTGCCACTGCCAAGAATAGAGGCGCTACTTGTATTAGCCTCATAATTAACGGATTCCCAACTTTGCTTTTCGCTAATAATTGACCCTGTTAATAAACCCGCTGTATCAAAATCAGCAATCAGCTGTAAGTTCCCGCCCTGCACCGTTGATATGCCATCTTGCGTAGAATCAATATCGCTGTAATCGCTACTGGTATAGACTGTTTCAAATACCTGACTCTCGTTATGGTAGCCATAGCCTCGTAATGCGAGACGATCAGAAAACTTATGTGCAAAGCCTAACTGAACAATGGTGCTTTCAAAATCATCAACTCGTTCAAACTTAGATTTACTGGTTCCTGTGCCATCCGTGCTTGGTTTACCCCAATTGCCAGATTTATAGTTTACATTTGCGCTCAACATCGTTTCATCAGAAACAAAGTAGCTTCCTTGGGCGTAAAAGTTATCGACAGTTTTATCCGCATTTAAACGTGTATCACCACTTTGCTCATCCGTGTCTTCAAAATCTGATGACATCGGAAATCCATCAGTTTGCTGGCGGTTATAACTAGCAAAACCTTGCCACTTTTCACCGCTTCCAGCTAAGTTCACATTGCCATTTATTGTGTCATTTTCTGCGAACTCAAGGTTACCGGATACACTTGGAGCGCTATCCCCTTGTCGAGTGATAATATTGATCACACCACCCGCACCACCTGGTCCGTAAAGCACAGACGTTGGGCCAACTGAGACTTCAACTGACTCAATTTGTGAAGCTGGTATGACACTTGGATCAAACTGACCGTCTTCAGCATCATTGGCAGGAACACCATTAATTAAGTAAATAACATGGCGCGCTTTAAATCCGCGAATATCGACTCTCGGCGTTCCCTGCCCGCCAACTCGTACGTATATGCCAGGTACATTTGCCAGAATTAAGTCAAGACTTTGTGCGCCTGAGGCTTCTATTTCTTCTCGTGAGATATCCCAGTGAGTCATAGAAGACTGCGCCGCTGTAGGGCCTTCACCTTTTACAACAATCACCTCTTGAATCTTCAGAACTGGATCGCGTTCAATCGTTTCTGCATAGGTATTTAAGCTGGCTAAAATAGCAATGGATAACACTGAATAACGCAATGATTTTTGCGCAGGCTTGCTCATGTTCATTGTGCGACAACATCCTAATTAATAAGTCCTATTTGAGTGCGAGCATTGTTGCGATCGCAATCTAAAAACTCAACTAGGACCCATTAAAACTACAACCAACACGACAAAATCTGACAAATTGGAAATCAAAACCAAAAAAAGGACAAAATGTCCTTTTTAAAGTGCATAAATATCAAACTAGAGGCAAACTTGATGCAATCAGCATTTATGAATTAGTGATGAATTATTGGTTTTCAGTCTTTCGCCCATTCATTTAATTTTCTATCGATGGTTTTGCGAGAGATATTTAAGTGTTCTGCTGCTAATAGCTTATTGCCTTGGTAAATATTCATTACCCGCAAAATATGGGCTTTCTCGATGTGCTTAAGATCCCATTCAATGGGAAAGAAGTGCTGAGTAGATGAAGTAACCTCGCTAATACTTTGCCTATCAGCCTGTTGGCAATCGGTATGAGGGTTTTGCTTAAAGTACTCATTGGGAGGTACATTCATCATCAAACACTGCTCAACCGTATTTTTTAACTCTTGAATATTCCCTGGCCAATCATATTCTGTCAGGGTTTGATAATCAGTAATCCGCCACGCGTTAAAACGTGTGAGTAAATCTTCAGCAACAAAAACGTCAGTTGCAATCAATTGACTCACAAAAAACTTAACGAGTAAGACAATATCCTCAGAACGTTGATTCAAAGGAGGTAAATGAAGGTAGAGACACGCCAAACGATGATACAGCTCTGATGAAAAAGCCCCTTGTTGAACTCGCCTCAAGAGTGAAGAATGACTCAAACTGACTACTCTCAGCTTTAGAGTAGACAACAAACTAACTGAGTCTAACAATTGCATTAAAGCAATTTGACCAGTAACAGATAGACTATCCACATGTGTCAAAACAAGCTGTACATATCGCCTTGGATTAGAGGTTGCTTTATCACAACCAGCTAAAGCCGTTTTCGTCAGCTGCAACTCATCACGGCAGTCTATAACAACTTGTTGGCAAGGACTGTCTGCCAACTGCAATAATTGATGAGTCGCTAACTTCTTACCGGTACCAACAAGGCCTTCGATCAATATAGGAGAATTAGATACACTGGCACTGAGTATGTTAGCTCTCATCGTTTCTGCAATGCTACTGTCACCAACAAGCTGTGAGTATGACTTAACGGGCTGACGTGTTTGCAGGGAAACTTGCTTAGATGACAATCGATAACGCTTACACCAATTCGCAATGATAGATTCTGAGTCACGATACTGAATCGGCTTACTTATAAAATCCTTCGCCCCTTTCTCATCATGGCTAATATATCGTCAGCCTCAGGCACACGACTAAGCACAATGAAATGCTCTGGGTAACAATACTTATCATCAGCAGATTTAAGTTCGATGTTATGGGTAACAGCGTCAAATGAAGAATCGAGTATTGGAAAGTCACTGTTATTAATACCTTGATGAATAACATCACCTGCAAGATGTTGACGGTTTAGCAACTGCCAAAATGTTTCGACCAACTTGATATCGATAACAACCAAATCGAAATTGAATCGCCGAAAATTGACTACCGCTAATTCAAGCGTTCTTGCGTGCTGAATCAACCTGAAGTATCGAGATAATATCGGCTCAAGACTTTGCCAAGCACTTAAGTCCGGCTCAATCACCATGACAGCCATATCCAATTGCATTGGGTCAGAAACATGCTCGTTTAATTTAGCCTTATTCATTAACGGTTATCCAAGCGTAAGTCATCAAATATTATCAATTCAATCAGATAATCTGGATAAATATGATCTCAAAGCGCACATTAATTACAAGTAGGATAAATCCAACATTGCCCACAAAAGTTAACTTTAACTGCTAATGCAGATATGCATCGACGCCCGCAATTATTACACTAACGAATCATTGCCACCTAAGCAGCATCTGGGATTACTATGCCAATTGATTCAAGCATTATCTATATGAGCACTAAGCAAGTCGCTGAATACTTGGACTTAAACGAGAAAAAAGTTTACTCGATGGCCAACCAGCGCATCCTACCTGCAACAAAAGTGACAGGAAAATGGCTATTTCCCAAAGTGTTAATTGATCGTTGGCTTATGGATTCATGCCATAGCGGTATGCTTTCAGATAGAATGCACATCACTGGCAGTGACGATCCTCTACTTTCAATGCTTGTTGCACAGTTAATGTCTGAAGGTGAACATCAAGAAATCATCAGCTATAGCGCAACAGGCTCTAAGTCAGGCTTAACTTTGCTTTCCCGTGGTTATGCTGATGTCTGTAGTATTCACTGGGAAAGCCAACATGGCAGTCGAGACAGTTTATACAACCTATTGAAAAGCTACCCTAATCATCAACAATGGATTTTAGTGAGTGGGTTTGAACGACATCAAGGCTTAATGGTTCGCCAAGAAATGACATCGCTTTTTGATAATGTAAACCAAGGCACATTGCAGTCTTTAAGATGGGTTTCAAGACAAAAAGGTGCTGGTAGCCAACTTCATTTAGAGCAATGGTTAACGCAGCAGCATATCAATATTAATGAATTACTTTTTACTGCCACAGCAAAGTCGGAACGAGAGCTAGCGGCTTATATCGCCCGTAATAATGCTGATATTGGTTTTGGTTGTCAGGCCGTTGCTGTAGAAAGCGGGTTACATTTTATTCCTCAGCTAACTGAGTCGTTTGACTTTGTCATGTCTCAGAGCATCTTTTTCAGGCGCCAACTGCAAGCGCTATTAACCTTGTTAAATCAACCTCAAACCACCCAGCTAGCTAATTTATTATCGGGTTACCAGTTAACGAAAAGTGGCGAGCTCCTTTGGCGTGGTCAGTAAAAAATCAAAAATAAGCTCACTCACGTTTAGTCAAAGCTTATAGAATGATTCATCCTTAATAGATCAAAGGCTTGTACTACCTGAATAAGGCAGGTAATATTTTTTTATAATAATGACAAGGATGATTCATTGAATAAAAAATCCATCAATCCACAACACCTTATTTTAGCACTGGTTCTAGGTGTCATTGGCTTTATCGTCAACTGTTACCCCATTCCTATTTTTGCCAACGTCCAGCTGGTCATGGGTAATACCTTTACGGTTGTATCTGCCGTTATTTTAGGCCCTTGGTATGCCCTATTAACAGCTGTTTTCAGTGCAACAGGCTTAATGGTCACTTGGGGAAGTCCTCATGTTTACTTACTGTTTTGTATCGAAGCGGTATTTATAGGTTTTATTCGCCGTAAAGGGGTTTACCCCTATACGGCAGTGCCATTTACTGGATACTTATCGGAATGCCACTGACGTATTTATACATGAAAATAGTCAGTGATTTACCAGCAAGTCATATGCCGTTTGCCATCATTAAGCAAAGTATTAATGGTCTAATATATGCCTGTTTAGCTTCTTTAATTATTGTATTGATCCCTAAACTTTGGCAATTTAATGGCCAAGGTACAGCGAAAAAAGACGTTCATTCAATGCTCAAGTAACCTACTTTATGACATTGATGATCACCTTATGCTTACTTATCTCTGCCCTTAGTTTTAATTATCTGTTTTTAGAAAAGCAGCAGCAGCTATTAAAACAAAACTTAACTGATACGACGCAACATTTAAGCTCTGCAACCGAGCAATACATAGACGATCACAAAAAAGTGATTGAATACGCAGCCAATTTTCTCAGTTTAGCCAATACCACGAACGACGAATGGCAGCCAATGCTGAGTCAACTGCACACAAGTTATCCTAGTTTCATTACCATGTTGATTGCCGATAGCAATGCGCAAGTCAAAGCAGGTAGCCCTGGTGTAATGATGCTGGACGAAAAAAACAATATTAAAAATATGTCGATAAGTGACCGGGATTACTTTATTCAATCCTTCCATAATCGCCAATTATATGTCTCATCCGTATTCAAAGGGCGTGGATTTGGTAGTGACTCAATCATCGCTATCAGTGCGCCGTTTTACCAAAATAATAATCAAGCACAAGTTGCTGGTATCATTGAAGGTTCCTTGAATTTACAGTTTTTCGCTAATATCGATAATCAAAATAGTTATGGTGAAAAAGAGTTGCTGGTACTTATAGATGACAATAAAAAAATTATCTATGCATCCTCAGAACTTGAGCTCAATGAAGAAGATGAATTTACTTACTCTGATGATAAAGGCGCATACCATATTGCGTTAAATACCATCAATATTCGTGATCTTGAATCCACTTCGCCAGAACATGTATTTGTAAAAAAACGCCTTAATAATGGTTGGGAGTTATATGTATTAAAACCCCTCTCACCGTTGCTTAAAACTGCCGAGCAGCAAATGTTAGGCACCTTTTTGATGCTGATTATTTCAATTATTTTCACCTTTATCATTTCAAGAAAGGTGTGCCAATTATTAACAGCGCCACTCGAAATCGTCGCTAACCAATTTGGTAATATCAATAATGATGATTTAAAAAGCCAAGTTCTGGATGAAAACTCGTCTAAAGAAGTATTTAACCTCTACCAGCGGCTCACCAACAGTAAGCGTGAACTGCTAACACATCAGCTAGAACTTGAAGAGACGGTGGCAATCCGAACTGATGAATTAGAGCAAGCCAACAAAAAGCTACTTGCCTTAGTGGATAAAGATCCATTAACGGATCTTAAAAACCGCCGTTATGCTGAAGATAAATTTGATGGCTTATTAGATTTTTGCTTACGTGGTGAACATGCAATTACCATAGCAATTCTTGATTTAGACTTTTTTAAGCAGGTCAACGATACCTATGGACACTTAGCAGGAGATGAATGTTTACGTACCGTCTCAAGTTTACTTAAGCAAGAGTTTAAACGTGATACGGATATCGTAGCTCGCTACGGTGGAGAAGAGTTTTTACTTATTTTACCGATATCAAATGCCCTTAAAATTGAGCATCATTTAAATCAATTCAAACAAAAGTTAGCAGCGCTTGTGATTACTTCTCCAACAGATCAACAGCAGTTTTCTGTGACCACCAGTATCGGTGCAATTACTGCTAATGCCAGCTTTTCAACTGACATTGATGTATGGATTAAAGTGGCCGACGATAATCTGTATGCGGCTAAAGAACAAGGTCGAAATAAAGTGATCATTAATGTGATTAATGAGTAAGACGGTTATACCTATGGGTTTATAACCTCATCCATTTTATTAAGCATATACGGGTAAAATGGATTCCACTTCTGACGTAACATTTCAGCAGCAGGGATCCCAAATAAGCCACGTTCGCCAGTAAAAATAGCTTGGCCAATTTGAATGTGGCTCACCTCTTTCAAAAAATCTGGACCATACAAAGGATCCGCTTTAGGGAAAGGTAAAGCCACATGAGATAAGGAATATACCCCACGTGGCCATTCAAATGGTAGCGCTTCACTTGTCAAGGATTCAGCAGAAGCTAATCTTGTCTCTTTTACAAAGTGCTCACGTTCAGTATCATTTTCAATCAAGGTCAGTTGATAACCCATTGGCTCTTGTAACCATAGCTTTGCCATTTCATCCATTGGGTCATTAATAATTAACTGATGATTATTAGGATTTCGATTAATATCAAAAATAACTAACTCGTGTTGTTTTGAAGGTAAGTATTGATAGAGGTTATTCACCACTGCATTGGAAGAAACGGTATCATCAGCGAGCGACTGGAAAGTTAAAATCGGTGCTAAAGAGCCTAATTGCTCAGTTGAAAATGATTCAATAATTTGATGGTTTCGCTGAGATAATTGATAAACAACATCACCAGCGTTAACTGCAAAAGAGCTATATTTAAACGGGTCGTACTCAACTGAAATACTGTTCCAAAATAACTTTTCATAACCTAAAAACCGGCCTAACATTGCTTGCCATTTAGCACCTGCTGCAATGGGTTGTAGCCCTATTGCAGGGGAAAGAAAAATCATACCTTGATAGTGCGTTTCATTGCCTCTGGCAATGGCTTCTAACTCAATGTTTAACGCTAAGGCTGCCCCCGTTGAAAAGCCAACCACGTATAACGGCTTACCATTAAGTTGTTGCTTCATATGCTGCGTCGCCAAATCTACAGCGCTAGCTAAATCAGGCCAAGTAATACCGGTTAATCCTGCGGGAATGGTGCCATGTCCAGGTAGCCTTAACCCCAAAACATGAGCATTTTTCTTAAAGTGTTTAGCAAGATGAGACATTGCATAGGGTGAGTCAGACATACCATGGATCAGTAAAACACCAAACTCAGCATCGGCTTTTTTCCATTCAAACGAGCGATTCCAGTTATAATTCCATCCATTGGGATCAGATAAGCTACCAGTTTCATACCGGTTAATGACAGAAGGCGTTTCTGGCGAGTAACTTTGATAAATTTTATTCTCAATTTCACTGAACAAGTCACTTTCGAGCGACAGATATTCAGCAAAGTTTTTTAACCCCAACTGCTGATGGTATTCGTGTTTTAGTTCAGTTGTGTGCCAGATATCTAACTCGGCTCTGGCATTTAATAACCAAACTAAAATCGCAATAAAAACGATAATACTGCCGATAAAGCCATAAACAGCAAAAAATAGAAGTTGCTTTGTTGAGCCGATCACAATCGCTTTCATTGATCTTTCCTTGAACACTAAGCGCTTTGTAAATCTGTGGCTAAAAGACACATCTCGCTGCTTAATGATATCGTTACACTTATCCGATTCTATAGACTCATGTTTGACTAAAAGCCTATTCGAGTCTAGAGATTAATCATGATAATCTAGTAAAAATGAGTGAATTAACAGACATTAAAATGACATCAGACCTGTCACCAACCAATAATGAACAAATAAAATTTGGCCATAAAAATGCCAAAATGGCGTTTTATTTACCAACTGCACCTATCATCCCAACAGACACTGAACTCACGCTGGCTGATACCAGTAAGATAATCGAACTTAATGGTAATCATTGGCGTAAAATCTTTACCATAATGGCCAAAATTACCGCCGAGAATAGCTCAGCCGATTGCTGGAAAAAACGAAGAGCAGATTTGTTTACGACAAAAAGTGAAGCACATGACTCAACATGTTTAATCATCAATTCAGCAGGTTTAGACCCGCATGCAGAAGTGCATATTTTATGTGGCCAGGTGACTTATGAACGATTACAACATTCAATAGAAACGCATATGGGCCTGAATTGGCAAGATGAGTTAACAGAACTGGGTGAAAAACAAAAAGTAATGGCGCATAAGCAAGTCCTTATTGCGCCATATTTAGATTATCGACAGTTTCCTAACCAGCTCATAGAAGCAGTGAGAGACTACCTAAAACAATATTGAACTTATCACTAATCATAGATTGTTGGGATAGGTTGACGCTTGTGTTGCGTGCGCTTGTATATCGCGACCAACTTATCTTCAACATGACTCTCTACGTCTTTCCCTTCTAAAAAGTCATCAATTTGATCGTATGTAAGGCCTAATGCCACTTCATCTTCAAGTTGTGGCTTATCATCTTCTAAATCTGCTGTTGGTGCTTTTTTTACTAATATCTCAGGAGCACCTAAGAAACTTGCAAGCTGTCTGACTTGACGTTTATTAAGACCAAACAATGGTGCTAAATCACACGCGCCATCTCCGAACTTAGTGTAAAAACCAGTAATATTCTCAGCGCTATGATCGGTTCCTACGACTAAACCACCCGTTAATCCTGCAATATGATATTGAGCAATCATGCGCATTCTGGCTTTCACATTACCTTTAACAAAATCAAGATTATCATTGTTACTTACCGCAATGCCTGCCTCTTCTAAACCAGTCACTGTCGCATTATGTACACCGACAACGCCATCAGCAATATTAACAGTCACTTGTTTAGATGGCTGAATAAACTGACACGCTAATTGAGCCTCATCTTCATCTTTTTGCACTTGGTAAGGCAGGCGAACAGCAATAAATTGATAATTTTGTTCAGGGTTGTCAGCGTTTAAGCTATCTACAGCTAACTGACATAATCTACCTGTAACTGATGAATCAACGCCACCACTAATGCCTAGTACCAAACTACGTGTATGTGCTTCAACTAACTTGGTTTTCAAAAATGCGACACGACGTTCGACTTCATAAGCTGGTTCAATCGCCTTAAGTACTTTCATTTCTCTTAAGATTTGTCCCTTCACAACGCTCTCCAATTTCTGTAGTCAATGCTGTTTTATTTACCCGATGGTACTTACAATGAGGTATTTACGCTCTAATTGGTATCCTACTGAATTTTACCACAGGTACCAAGTACTACTTATGCAATTTAAGTGCAATTTACGTAATAAAAAAGGCGAGCATATTACTATGCTCGCCTTTCAATTTATGCTGTAAATTTAACGTTCCCAGTATGACTCTTCAAGACTATCTTCACGCTCTGGTAAGCCACGAGAAAGTCTTGGACTATGTTGTGCCAAAACTTCATAAGCTACACGGTTTGCGTATTTACACACTTGTGAGAATGACGAGTAACATAAACCATCACGTTGATGTTTACTTGAGCCAGGTACATTTGTCTTATGGAAGGTATTGGCAGATAAGTCATGTAATAAGGCCGCTAATGCTCCGTCACCCGCTCCGTTAGTATTTCTAATCAGTTCAGGTCCGCCCATGTATGGTGAAATATGTGCGAAGACTTTAATCGGAGTTTCACAATCTGCTTTTAATTTCGGGCGAGAAAACTCATAGCGGTTAAATTCAGGGATAGCGCCAGGTAATAGAGTATGACTGGTTGCACGCTTTTCTGAATCTTCTGCGTAGCCCGCAGTATATAAACCCAAAGGCCCTGCGGTACAAAGTACCATGTCACACCATTCAAGTGCCGCATCAGCAGCCAATAGTGGGTCGCTAAAGCCTGTTAACGCTTCGCCTTCATCTTCATTCATTGCCAAAATCGTCACATTTTCACGAATAAAGTTTTGCCACCAAGTTGGATCTTCTTGAATTAGGAAGCGGGTGCCCAATGTCAATACTACTGGAACCTCTGCTGCTTTTGCATATTCAATTGCTTTCATCGCAGCGGATGTCATGCCATCACCTTCACTGGCGCGCATTAAATAGGCTGTAATAACTAGCGCAGAACTCCCTGAATGACTTCTTGATTAATATATTCTGGGGTTAACTTATCCATTGAGCCTTTACTAATAGCAAAGGTACGCTCACCATTTTCAGAAATTAACGTAAAACAACGACCAATAGGACCATCTACAGGTTGTAAATAGTTTAAATCTACCTTTGATGAGGTATTACATAAATAACGGTAGGCGTAGCTTCCTACCATAATATTCTGGCTCATCACCCCGAATAATACAGAACGGTCATCCGCTAAAATTGAATAGTTATGAACTGTGTTACCAATGGTACCACCTGCAAATTCATCGCTGATCATCTCATTGTTTTTTAACTCGTTATAGAGTTCATGGGCTTGTTGGTCATCAATAAGGGTTGAGTTACCTTTTGGTAAACCATAACGCTCTAATAGTTCGTCTTCTACTTTGGCTTCAATATCCACCAAGGTTTGATCGATACCGCAAATGTAAGTTGAAAAAGATTGCTCTTGTTGGGTTAACTGAGCCAGTAATGGGTCTCTGTTATTTACCGGGAAGTAATGCTTAGATTTGCGTTGACCAGGAAACTTCATCTTAAACTCTCTGAGTAGGCATCCGTGCTTAAAAGGATTGTGGATTGAACAGCATTTTATGCTTTATACCAAACGCTAATTTTAACACAAAAACAATCAACACCAATACTGATGTCAATCTTTGTCTCTTTTTGTGACAACTATTTTATTTATGCCATAAAAAAACCTGCAATGCAGGTCTTTTTATGAACAACAGTCGTTGGAACTGTAATTTTAGCAGCTAATTAACCTAGTAACTGTTTAACTTGCTCACTCACTGCCGCAACAGTTTGTGTGCCATCAAACTTGGTGTACTGAGTGTTACCTTCAGCAGCCACTTTACCGTAGTATTCAACCAATGGCTTAGTTTGCTCATGGTAGATACCTAAGCGCTTACGTACTGTTGTTTCTTCATCATCTGGACGAATTGATAACTCTTCACCAGTTACGTCATCTTTACCTTCCACTTTTGGTGGGTTGTAAACGATGTGGTAAACACGGCCAGAACCAGAATGCACACGACGGCCACTCATACGTTTAACGATTTCTTCATCAGGTACGTCAATCTCAACAACGTGATCAATTTCAATACCGTTTGCAACCATTGCATCAGCTTGTGGAATAGTACGTGGGAAACCATCAAGTAAGAACCCTTTAACACAATCATCTTGTGCGATACGTTCTTTAACTAAACCAATAATTAGGTCATCTGATACTAACTGGCCTGCATCCATTACTGATTTAGCTTCTAAGCCTAATGCTGTGCCAGCTTTAATTGCTGCACGAAGCATGTCTCCAGTTGAGATCTGTGGGATACCGTACTGCTCCATAATAAACTGAGCTTGTGTACCTTTACCGGCACCTGGGGCACCCAATAGAATAATGCGCATCTCAAAAGTCCTCTTTATTGCTTTCATATTTTTAGGCGGCGATTTTCGCACATTTAGTCCATCTTTAGAAGGTAAATAACCAAAGAGTTAGACCAATATCTAATAGCTCGCAACCTGTTAAATTTAGCGCTGTTTAATACAGCAAACTGTATAAACGACGACGATACTGATTGGCTATGGTGTTTCCTTGCCCTAAGGCAGTCAATATTTCCATGAACACCTGTTTGACTTTCCCGTCAGCTGCAGATAAATCTTTTTGTAAAATCGCAAAAAGGTTTTCTAATGCTTCTTCACCTCGGTTAGCTTGACTTAAGGCCTTGGCTAAATTGATTGAAATTTCAACATTATCTGGCTCAGCTTCTAACGCTTGTTGTAACTGACGAATTTCAGGTGTATCGGCTGCATCTTCAGCTAAAGCCAGTTTTGCTTTGAGGTTTTGATAATAGCTGTCTTGATCGGCAAGCCCAATAGTGTCTAATAAGGTTTTTGCATCACCAAGAATACCTAACTGCAAGTAGGCATCGACCATAAGTAATGCAACTTCAGCTTGGTTACCTGAATCAACATAAGCACTTTTTAGTAAGCTTAATGCCTCTTCTAATTGCTCTTTTGTCACCGTATCGCCAGCTAAAATAACTTTAGCCGCATTCACATCTTGTACCCATAATTCAGGTAAATGCTTATTGAGCATGTCCAAAACTTGCGCTTGTGATTGAACCCCGGCAAACCCATCGATAGGTTTACCTTGGCTTAATACCAAATGGGTGGGTAAGCTTTGAATTTGAAAATAGTTAGCAATCTCTAATTCGGCTTCACAGTTAACTTTAGCAAGAATGAATCGCCCAGCTTGCTCGTTAGCAATCTGCTCCATCACTTGCAGCATTTGCACGCTTTCAGGTTGCTGTTGAGCCCAAAAAGACATAACAACAAAGTTATCCATTGAGGCATCAACAACTTGCTGTATGTTCTCTTTGGTTAAATTAATAATATGTTCCATCGTGGATCCTTGTTAGCAGTGCTATTTATTCAGTATCACACTGGCTAAAAATAAACGCTAATAAAAAGCGGACACTCGGTCCGCTTGTTTATTATGACGACGCTTACTTCAAGCTTGCGACTAGCATTTCATTGGTTAACTTAATGAATGCAGAAGGATCCGCTAAGCTGCCTTTTTCAGAAAGCTGTGCTTGTTGAAGTAATAAGTCAGCCCAGTTAGCAAATAACTGTTCATCCTGTTCATTGTTCAAACGTTCAACTAATGGGTGATGCGGGTTGATTTCAAAGGTCGGTTTCGTTTCAGGCACTGGTTGACCCGCTGATTGCATAAGCTTGATCATTTGTGATGACATTTCACCTTCACCGGCAACAACACATGCAGGCGTGTCAGTTAAGCGCGAAGTCACTTTAACGTCTGCAACTTTTGCACCTAATGCCGTTTTCATACGTTCAACTAATGCTTGTGCTTCACCAGCAAGCTTTTCTTGAGCTTCTTTTTCATCAGCATCTTCAAGCTCACCTAACTCTAGATCACCACGTGTTACCGAATGCAATTTCTTGCCTTTGAATTCAGTTAAGTGGTTAATTAACCATTCATCAATACGCTCTGACATCAATAACACTTCGATGTCTTTCTTACGTAATAATTCAAGATGTGGGCTGTTTGCTGCCGCTTCATGGCTGTCAGCAACAATGTAGTAAATCTTGTCTTGGCCTTCTTTCATACGGCCGATGTAATCATCTAATGACACGTCAGTTGCTGCGGTATTTGTGTGTGTAGAAGCAAAACGTAACAAGCCAGAAATACGCTCACGGTTAGCGAAATCTTCAGCAGGACCTTCTTTTAATACTTGACCAAATTCAGCCCAAAATGCTTGGTATTTCTCAGCATCATTTTTAGCCATTTTTTCAAGCATGCCTAACACACGTTTAGTCACACCGCTACGTAAAGCTTTAGTGATGCTGTTGTCTTGTAAAATTTCACGAGACACGTTTAAAGGTAAATCATTAGAGTCAATTAAGCCTTTTACAAAGCGAAGGTAAGTCGGCATAAATTGCTCAGCGTCATCCATAATGAATACACGTTGAACAAACAGTTTTAAGCCGTTTTTAGCATCACGGTTAAACATATCCCATGGTGCTTTACTTGGGATATACAATAAGCTCGTGTACTCTTGTTTACCTTCAACACGATTGTGAGACCAAGTTGCAGCATCACCGTAATCGTGAGAAATATGCTTGTAGAACTCTTGATACTCTTCATCAGAAATATCAGATTTACTACGAGTCCAAAGCGCAGTGGCTTTGTTCATCGGTTTCCACTGACCTTCAGTAGCTGGAATCGACTCCCCGCCTTCTTCTGTCGCTTCAACAGCAGGTGTACCTTCTTCGTACATTTCTACAGGTACAGAGATATGATCAGAGTATTTGGTGATAATTGAGCGTAAACGTGTGTCATCAGCAAACTCTTTTTCTTCTTCACGTAAATGCAGTGTAATTTCAGTACCACGGCTGTTTTTAGTAATGGTATCAACAGTAAAGTCACCTTCACCTTGTGATTCCCACACCACACCTTGGTTAACATCCGCACCTGCAGCGCGAGTACGAACAGTCACTTTATCCGCTACGATAAACGCCGAGTAGAAGCCCACACCGAACTGACCAATAAGTTGCGAATCTTTTGACTCTTCGCCAGATAAGTTTTTGAAGAAATCAGCAGTACCTGATTTAGCAATAGTCCCTAAATGTTCAATGACACCATCACGAGTCATACCGATACCGTTATCTTCAATCGTAACGGTGCCTTTTTCTTTATCGGTGCTGATGCGAACACGAAGTTCAGTGTCATCTTCAAATAATGTGTTATCAGTCAATGCAAGGTAACGTAACTTGTCTGCAGCATCAGCGGCATTTGAGACTAATTCACGTAAGAAAATTTCTTTATTTGAGTATAAAGAATGGATCATCAGATGAAGAAGTTGTTTTACTTCGGTTTGAAAGCCATGTGTTTCTTGTTGAGACATGAAAATTTCCCTTGGTTTAACGTTAATACAGCAGTTGTACTGAAATCTAATATTTGACGTTTCAATGCAACTAAAATTCTTTGTTACCTAGGAAATGGGGCGTGAAAATCAGTTTTCAAGGGAATTTTTTTCTGATGCCTAAAAAAACGCAAAAAGGGCTAAATTAGCCCTTTTATTATTAACTCGTGTTCGTTTTACAGAGGGATGCGCCCATTAAATGATAACGCTAAAGTCGTGCTATCGACATACTCAAGCTCGCCACCTACTGGCACACCATGAGCAATACGGCTGATAACCACATTATGACGACGTGCGATATCCGCGATAAAGTGCGCTGTTGCATCACCTTCTACTGTAGGGTTTGTTGCCAAGATTAACTCTGTGACATCTTCTGAAGATAAATGCTGTTCAAGTAACTCAAGACCTAGTTCATCAGGGCCCACGCCATCAAGTGGTGACAAATGGCCTAATAACACAAAGTATCGCCCCATAAAATGGCCACCAGCTTCGATAGCAAGTACATCTGCAGGCGTTTCTACCACACATATAACGCCAGCGTTTCCTCGTTTAGGGCTACTGCAAATTGGGCATAATTCTTGTTCAGTAAACGTACGGCACGCTTGGCAATGCCCTACTTCACTCATAGAGCGCTCAAGAGCGTTTGCCAGTTTTTGCCCCGCTTTACGATTACGTTCCAATAACTGAAATGCCATACGCTGAGCAGACTTAGGCCCTACACCGGGTAAGCAACGTAATGATTCAATTAATTCATCAACTAGCGGACTAAATTTCATAACCTAATACTGGCCTTAACAGTGCTGTTGCACTTTATAAAAATGAGATTAGCTGACTCAACAATTTATCAGCTAAATGAATGGGTGATTATTATCGTAAGCGATAAAGATTGCAAAGAGTATCTGAGCCCAAAGCGCGGTTGGGCTTTAAAGCACTGTGAGTCGCTAATACTGAACCATTTATCCTCAACAGATAACCTCAAGCGGCCAGTGATATAATTTACTAGTTTCAAGAAGTGTTAGTCGCTAGCAACAACTCATCATCCTAATAAAACCTACAAACAGCTAGTCTGTTGGTTGGGTATCGTTTACAGAGCGATAGCGAAACACCTCTTCAAGAGGTAAATTAAATACCTCAGCAATCTTGAACGCGACTTCTAATGTCGGCGAATACTTATTTGATTCAATCGCCATTACCGTTTGTCTAGTGACACCGATGAGCTCAGCCAGTTGCTTTTGGGTCATTTCATCATTTAAAAATCGTAATGTACGGATAGAGTTACTGATCCCCATACCATCTTGATCCACTTTACCCATAAATATCTCCTGTGCGGCCTTTATACAATTGCACACCATAATGGGCTAATTCGGCAGTTAAAAATGCCACTAACAAAATGTGTAATGGTAAATGAGGAATCGGCTCAAACAAAATTATTTCAGCTTGTTTTTCTATTCCATATTGAACCATGGCTAAAATAACGCCGGTTTGTAAAATTATCGCCGAGTATTTGTAACCCACTAGGTTTATCTGTTTTTCTCGCACATCCATGGGTTGGTTTAATTCATCATCACTCACAAATGCTAATACAATATAACTCAGTACCATCAACACAACTGAGTAAATAATGATTTCGAGCAATACACCAGATAGCCACACTGTCGAGGCTAATTCTTCAGCACTGGCATAGTACATCCGGCTTAAATAAATATAAAAAATATAGCCCGTTACAAGTAAATCAACCGATAAAGTCACTTCCCTAAAGCTGGTTTCTTGCAACCATTGATATAAATTCTGTTTGTTGACCATGTTAACCTCACCTCACTCCATGTAAAAGATATTTAACTCGCAGTTAATTTATGCTTACTTATTATCCATGTCAAATATTTTTAACCTCAAGTTAGCTTTTTAGTACTTTAGTATGTGTATCAACCCACTTGGTCAAGATTATGTCTCTTATCAAAACCAGCTCTTCACATCACAGCTCGTCAATTATCATTTTAGACAACATCACCTAGATGGACGAGCTAAAAACCCAAAATACACTTATAAAACATAACCTTAAAAACAAAAGGTTCAAGGATTAGCAAAAGGGTTAGCGTAATAAATTTAAAGCTGCTGTGACGTATCAATAAAAGGATTATTTGGGGATTAACGAGAGAAGTAACGAGGCAAGTAACGAGAGGATTAATCGCAAGGACTTCTATTTAAACAAGGCTTACCAATTCACGTTAAGCTGATGAACGGCTTTATCTGAATAGGCTATCACATCAGCATAACCAGAATTTTGTGAAACATATAAACGAGTAACATGATATTGATATGCTGAGCCCCGTTGGGCTTGCGCTAATTCAATGGCCTTTTTAGCTGACTCACCATTGACCATTTCACTAGCACCTAAAAAAGTAACAAGCAGACCGATAACACCTAGTAAATAAGCTGATTTGGGTTGAGTTGTTTTATAGTTGGCCTTGACCAAAAGTTGCAAAGACTCCTGAGAAGATAGCTGACAGTATATCCAAATAAACACTGCAACAAGCAAAACAGCAACGCATATTGGTCCAATCACTGTCAGTGGGCTGAATTTCATTAATGCTATAAGCAAAGCAGGCGGAGTCGTAAATAAAGTGTCAAACGATATACCAACAATCAGTACTGAGATAAAAATACTCAACCAACGTAATGTTTGAACCGTTTTAAGGCTACCTCGAAGTAGCAATACTCCTGAAATGACCCCAAAAATGGTAAAGCTTGAGGCATAATTAGTTTGATTGATAATGCAAAAAATCATTACCGCAATATCAATCAAACCCAGTAAGAGTAATAACGCTGCAGCCTTTTTAAAAGGATGAATATTTTCTTCCATGAACAAACTCTTATACTATTTATTGGTTAAGCGTTTTATTTAATCAATTAACATGAGGTAAATTGACCCAATAAACACGACATTAAAGCTCTATATCTAGACACTATAACCAAGCTATTAAGCAGTAACTAATATTAATACTTCCAATTACTAACAATTAATCGTCGTTATTGATATTGAGCGAACTTCAATATGAGTGCAAACCAAGTTAGAATCGATAACCCACATCAAGCATCCATTGGCCAGATTTAAAGCCGCTCGTTTCTTCTGAATAGCCAATGCTAGTCATAAAATGTTGACCAAACTCCCCTTTTACTCCGGCTGAAGCAACAAAACTATTATCGGTCTCGTTATTGCCTGCAGTTGATAATTTATCCCAAGACCAACCCACTGTGACATAAGGTTTTAACACAACTGAGTTTGTTACATGATAAGGGATACCATAACCGATACTCGCCTGATATCGATCTAAATCTACTGTCGTTGTATTAAGCGCCCCATCTTTAGGATCAACGCTAGAATAATCATCTTTTGAGGTTGAACTTATCCTAAAATCAGTGAATAAATTGTCTTTTAATGACGGAACCAATACTCCTTGTGAGTACACTGAGTAACCGTCTAAAGTCTCACCATGGACAGAGTCAGTCGAATAACCTGCACCAACGGTTATACCTGAAAAGAAATCCCCTAGGGTTCCTGCTTGGCTTGAACCTGAAACTAACGCAAGTGTTAAAGCTAATAAAGTTAATTTTTTCATCATTATCTCTCCAAAAATGTGTCTAGGTTCAGTATTGAATATACCGAGCAACAAAAAGAGGTAGAGGTTAATTTTAGCTTTTCACCTTTTAAGGTCTGGACTACTATGAATCTAATAAGTCATAGATAGAAAGATGAATAATTCGATGGATAATTCTGCCACGACAATACAGTTACAACGACTCAATCAATTAGAGACTCGGTTTGGGCGAAATGTAAATAATGTAGATAAGTTTGAACTTGCTGAAGCGTTAATATGCTCAACTCGAAATGTAACAAACATAATGAAAAGTTTGTCTGCATTAGGATGGATAACTTGGAACCCTGGACGAGGCAGGGCAATAAATCAAGCTTTTCGATTGTGCACTCTTTTGAAGCGTTACTCATCGCACGGTTAAAAAATATGTCCCAACACGGCAGTTTAAATCAAGCTTTTCAATACGCTGAAACGTTTCACTACCAGCATGCTTTCAAACAACATCTTTCCCAGTGGCTTAAAACAACCCCAGAAGAGATTGAACGTTCAGATGAACTTATCTCACTGGTTAATTACTCCTTACCAGCATGCCACCCAATTAAAATGACTGATTTGAATGCTGGTCTTTATGTCAACGCGCTATTTGATACTTTAATCAACTATCACTCTGAAACGGCATCTTTTACCCCTAGTTTAGCTCACCAGTTTACTAAAACAGCTAAGGGTTATGCCTTTAGAATCAGACCCGATGTATATTTTCATAATGGTGTATTGCTCACTCCTGAATATATCAAAAGTCATTTATTAACACTTAAAAGACATGCCCCTTTGCACGCTTATTTATTCGAAAGTATCAAAAACATTCAGGTGAATAAAAGATGGGTAGAAGTTGAATTGTTATTCGATGACCCGTTATTTCTACATGGGTTATCTGATATCCACAGCGCAGTCTTTTTAGAAGATGACAAGCATCCCGACTTTCCTATTGGTACTGGTAGTTATTGCTGGGAATCCAGAAATGATGAACATTGGTCGCTTAGTAAAAATGAACATTATTTTGGTGTAAATGGCATTCTTAAGCGTGCTGACTTTTGGACAAATAAAGATATCAGCACTCATAATATGAGCCATGTTATAGAGCAAGAAAGTACACTACAAACAATATCTCAATCACCCTTGCTTACTCATTCAAAACTAGCAGGTTGCTATGCATTGTGCTTGAGCCATCGACTGCCCCTCTACACGAGAAAGCCATTAATCTCATTGGTGTTACAACAGGCTAACTCTATTCACCCTGAACTGCCGTTATGCCAAACGCTTTTCGGTAATATTGCTATTGATGTCAAAAACAATCATGACAACGAAAACAACCAAGTCCATGCAGCAAAAAGAAAAAAACCTCAAATTCAGAAACTGAACTCATTACTGGAACAATTGCTTTTTGGGACTCAAACTCAGAAGTATCAACTTTTATTCAAGAATCTTTAAAGAGCTTAGGGTTAACGCTGTATTTGGTGTCAGATAAAAGCAAAGCTGACATGTGGATCTCAGAATATTTATTTGGCAAAAATACCTTACTTGATCATTATTACTGGTTATTAGTAAGTGATACTGCACAGCATTTATTGCCATCATTACAACGTAAACAATGGCTAGAATGGGCAAAATCGACAAATGATCTAAATGATTATTTATCTGATATAGAAGAGGAATGTAAAACAAATCACTACATTACACCATTATGGGGAAAATCAATCACATTTAAAACGCATAAATCTCTACGGGGAGAAAAGACTGATTCATTAGGTTTAATGACACTGGCAAATTTATGGTTTGATAAACGTAAACAATAAAATTATGTATACCTTCACTCCTTATTAATGATTGTAGATTCATGACATTGGAAAAAGATGTAAAAGCTAACAACAACAGCCTTTGAACAGCGCAATACATTAGCCCAGAGCGGTGATTTAATACTTAATGTCAATAATGAGAAAACCAAATTAATTGTTGGACTTGATTAACTGACTAAATCATTACACAGGACATTCAGCTTGTTTCATCTTATAGTCGATAAAGTCCTTATAAGACTTAAAACCGCCCAAGTTTAGCTTTGCATCTGGGTAATTATTTCTAAAAAGTGTATTCATCTCTAAACTCTTAATATACATCTCACAACTTTTTGGCACATTTTTATCGATAATGTAAGTAAACCCCATATGCAAATAAGTGTTTGTTAAATTATCAAACTCTTGTTTTTCTTCTTATATAGCTCGAGACTTATCCAAATACGTGATGGAAGCATTGAACCTATCTTTAAACAATATTGCACCATTATTAAATCCAGTAGTCTCATAATGCTCAGTATATAGCTCTACCGCATACGACCTGAGAAAAATAGCATAAGCGATGTATGCTTCTGCTAGTCCTGAATCGTTTCCTTCTTTTTGATAAATCTCAATAGCCTCTAATATGAACTTTTGAGCGGGCAATGGTCTTTGTTTAGTGTCAAAAAGCCAATAAGCATCAGTTACTTTTTGCTCTGGATCATTTGTGTGTGGAACTAATGCAGCGGCACAGCCTGCCAGTGAAATGATAGTAAGAAAGACGATAACATTGCGCAATTTTGAATTCCTTGAAAATATCACTCCTCATTAAGAGGAAAAAGTGGTTGATAAAAAGTGAGGTTCGAGCTTAAGCCCTCTTTTATATCAGTTTATGACTGACTTTTTATAAATTCTGAGTATCAGACCTCAACAAAGAAAACACTTTAAGATCATGATAAGCGCCTTTCCAAAAACCATGCTGCCTCAGTATGCCATCACATTTAAAACCGAGCTTTTCAAGTAGCACTTCTGATGCTCTATTGCCAATCATCACATAAGCCTCAATTTTATTAACGTGTTTAGGGCATTTTTCTGAAAACGTAAATTCGATGACCTTCCTTACTGATTCAGTAGCATATCCTTTGCCCCAAGAGTTTCTTTTGAACTCGTAACCGATAACAGCAACATGATTACTTTCCTCGAAACGATTAATGCCGCAACCACCAATAAACTTAAATGTTTCTTTATCCCTTATTGCCCACCTAACGGATTTACCTTCTATAAATCCTGCTAAATCTGCATTAATTAAGTTAATAGCTTCTTTCTCGGTAGCAAAAGACAGATCATAGAATTCAGTAACCTCAGGGTCAGAAAACAATTCTAGTATCGACTTGGAGTCATCAATTGATTGCTGATTAAGTACCAATCTATCTGTCTCAATTATTGGAAATATACTCATAGTCCCCTGAAGATTTTACGCCCACATTAAGTAGGCTAAAAGTGCTTGCTATATACATTTAACCCTGACTAGATTGCTTTAAATTATTAAATAAAACAAGACTTAAACCATTTATGAAATATTGATTGTATAAGATTGAATACCTATATTATTAGCTGTTCTATAAACCTAAACAGACCAATTACCCACAAAAAAAGCCCAAGTCAATGACTCAGGCTTTCATTTAAACTTAACTAGACTAAAACAGTCTTAGAATGGCATTTTCATTCCTGGCGGTAATTGCATACCACCGGTAACTTCTGCCATTTTAGCTTTTTGATTTTCTTCGATGCGACGTGCTGCGTCGTTGAATGCTGCAGCAATAAGATCTTCCAACATTTCTTTATCGTCTTCCATTAAGCTTGGGTCAATGTCAACTTTACGAATGTTGTGTGAACCCGTCATGGTGACTTTTACTAAACCTGCACCCGCTTCACCCGTCATTTCGGTTTGTGCGATTTCTTCCTGCATTTTAGCCATTTTGTCTTGCATCATTTGGGCTTGTTTCATTAAGTTGCCCATACCGCCTTTTCCAAACATAGTCTTTTCTCTTAATTAGGTTATTAGCAAGCCGCCAAAGTGGGGCTAATCTTACTGTAAAAAAATAAATTGGCAATAAAACTGCGTTTATTGCAATCAAACTTTTGAAGTTAACAACGCTTTAGTTGATTTATTGTGCAACTAAAGCAGGAATTTGTTGCCCTATTGCTTGTAACTTCTCCGCTGGATACACCAAGGTATCTGGATTTAGCTGTGCAGCTAATCGACTAAACATCCATTGTACGTTGTCATCATTAATTAAAGCGTAATTTGCATTCGCTAATAATTCACGATGAAATCTTTTTCTTAACTCAAGTGGGGTTTCATGTGCTTTATCTACACCAACGGTAATCTCAACCGTGGTCGGCACGCCCATGTGTTCTGTTAATGCAACTTGCAGTTGCTCAATGGCGATGTCCGCTGCTAGATGCTTTTGATCTGGCTTTAACAGTAATGGAATCGGATTACTCAAGCTTTGACAAACTGAGTTAACAGCGAGCTGCCTTACCCTACCACCAATACTGAGTGATGCCATGACTTTATACCAGTGTAAATCAAGTTCATCACCCGATATTTCATGTTCGCCATTGACCGCAAGCGCAGTGGGTTTAGGTATCGACGTCTCCTGCTGGTTGGTATCGACTTGAGCCACTGCCTCGACAACGCCTAGATTTGGGCTTGAAACATGGCTTTGTTGCTCACCATTGCCAGCTTGCAAATCAGTAACCTGTGCATCAGCAACCGCATTTTGTGTATCTTTTATTGCTTGTGCATTGGCCATTGGCGGTTCAATTGCATCTTGTGGTTTATTCCAAGGTGCTTGCTCTTCAATCTGCGCGCCTTTATCTGTAACGTTCGCACTATCAATAACGTCAGTGTTTGCTGAGCTTATACTGTCATTATGATGAGACGCTTGATTGAGTGATTGCTGTTCCGTCTGGCTATTATGTGTTTGCTCTGTATCTTGAGTAGCACGTTGTCCTTCTGCGGCATGGTTACTGCGTGGTGCGGGTACCTTAATACTAGGACTCGCTGCCGCCTGTTGCTTTTTTGCTTGCTCTCCTTGACTTGTGAGTGAGTTTAACTCTGCTTTCAAGGAATCATTAGTTGCTAAAACAGCATCCAGTAGCGCATCTAAATCATCGCTGCTTTCAGTACTTTCTGTTGTTTTAGCGGCCTCAACCTGTGAATCATTTGTCGATGCAGCGACAGGCTGCTCAGGATGATACGACGCCATATCACCTAGCCCATAGTCAGCATTATTATCGTCACTGTCAGCCTGTGAAAATTGCTCATAAGCATCCATTGGCATCCCATCATCAGATGAATAGGTTGCTTGGGGCTCAGCACTCACTTCTGGCTTATCTGCAGGGACATTTTTCTCTAAAGCTAAAGAGCCTGACTTTGATTGAGGTGGCGTTTGTATGTTTTCGCCCGAATCAATATCAAGCGCCTGCGTCGCCGCTTGTTTATACTCACTCGCTTGCGGTGCATTAGCCGATGACGCTTGCGCTTTCGTTGGTGTGCTTTGCGATAATGATTCAGCTTGTTGACCAAAACCTAAACTGTCCGCTTGGCTTAATAGCAATGCTTGTTCGGCAGCTATCGCTTCATCTGATTGAGCTTGGTTCGACTCAGTAGACTCAGGCTGAGTAACTGGTTGTAAGTTAGCATCTGCAACCTTGCTGTTAGCTGACTCATTGAGCGTATTACCGGTATTTACGAGTGTATCAACCACTGGCGTAACAGGTTTTACAACATCATGCTTTTGCGCTTCAGCAGCGGTGTTCTGCGCTGAGGGTTCAGGTAATGCAATCTTTGCAGCTTCATCAGTATGCCAACGTTTTACAGGCTTTTCCGGTACAAAGGCTATCGCTCTTAATAGCGCCATTTCAAGCCCAGACTTAGGGTCTGGAGCAAACGATAACTCTTTGCGCCCAGCGAGTAACAGCTGATAATACAACTGCACTTGCTCTGGCGAGAGTTGCTGAGCAAAAGCGAGAATTTGTTCACTATAAAGTGATTGCTGCGCAGCTGCAGGGGCGAATTGGCTTAACGTAATTTGATGAAGTAATTCAAGTAAGCTTCTTAGCACTTCATCAGCGTCAGCTCCAAAGCTGAGCACTTGACTGGTTGTCATCATTAAATGCCCGACGTCGGCATCGCAAAGCGCCTTGAGTAAAGCAAGCACCTGTTGAGTATCAATACTGCCTAACATCGACTGTACTTGCTGATGCATGACTTGGCCGCTACCAAATGCAATGGCTTGGTCGGTTAAGCTAAGTGCATCGCGCATACTACCATTAGCCGCTTTAGCCAATAAAGTCAGCGCTTGAGGCTCATACTCAAGCTGCTCTTGAGTTAAAATGAAATCCAGTTGTTGACTGATTTCATCTTGCGACAAGCTTTTTAAATTAAACTGTAAACACCGAGATAAAACGGTGACTGGTAGCTTTTGAGGATCCGTTGTAGCTAATAAGAATTTGACGTGCTCAGGGGCTCTTCCAAGGTTTTAAGCAAAGCATTAAAACTGCTTCGCGACAACATATGCACTTCATCAATCAAGTAAACTTTGTAACGCCCACGAGATGGTTTGTATTGAACGTTATCCAGTAACTCACGAGTGTCATCGACCTTAGTTCGTGATGCCGCATCGACTTCAATTAAGTCTACAAATCGACCTTGAGCGATTTCAACACAGCTCGAACACACTCCACAAGGTGCTGAGGTCACCCCTTGCTCACAGTTAAGCCCTTTAGCAAATAGTCGAGCTAAACTGGTTTTACCGACACCACGGGTGCCTGTAAATAAATATGCGTGATGTAAGCGCTGCTGAGTTAATGCATTTGTTAGAGCTAATAAGACATGCGACTGCCCTACCATCTCTTCAAATTTTGCAGGCCGCCATTTACGGGCTAACACCTGATAAGACATGGAATTCCCCAAGCTTTAATAAAACGGGTTGAGTAAGCTTCATTTTACCCAAAAATAAATTTAACAATAACATGCAAGTCAATGCTGCGCTATTGATACACAATTTAGCGAGCGGGTTTGCCCAAGAATTACACTAACCATTTCGCTGAATTGACGTTAATCCTGATTTACAGACATAAAAAAGCAGCGCTTGATAACGAATATGCAAGCACTGCCTTGATATAATGACGAGGTCATTGGGTAAATCGATTACTCACCTTCAAACTCACAAAGGGTCAAAATTTCGATACCCAATGCTTCAATGCGTTTTTCGCCACCGATATCAGGCAACGAAATAACAAATGCAGCATGCTCGACTTCACCACCGAGTTCACGAATTAGCTTAACAGTGGCTTCGATTGTGCCACCAGTAGCAAGTAAGTCGTCAACCACAAGCACTTTATCACCAGGCTGAATGGCATCAACATGAATTTCTAAGGTATCTTTTCCGTATTCAAGGTCGTAAGTTTGCGCAATTGTTTTGCGTGGTAGTTTTCCTGGTTTACGAACCGGAACAAAACCAACGCCGAGTTCTAAAGCCAGCGGCGCTCCAAACAAAAAACCACGAGCCTCTGTACCTACAACTTTAGTAAAGCCAAGTGACTTGTAATGCTCAACAAACATCGCAATCGTGGCTTGGTAGGCTTCAGCATTTTCTAATAAGCTGGTGACGTCACGGAACATAATGCCCGGAATGGGATAGTCAGGAATGGCTTTAATGCTGTCTTTGATTAACGCTAAACTTGCTGAATTCATAGTCATAATAGATTGTCTATTTAAAAAGGAATGGATTAATAGCCAGTTATTGGTATTTGATTACACTTAAAATGCAAAAATAGTATCTGACATATCACTCGATTGGAGGTGATAGTAAGCATGTTTCAATACAGTTGCAACTCGAGAGCAAAATTCCGGCAACTTTTAATCTAACTCTGGGATCTGCCACAAAAAAAGTAACAGTATACATAACATACAAACTAACATGATTTGCACCCAAAGCAGTGGCACGATGGCGATACTGACCACGAAACTTAGCGTCGTCATAATCATGGCTTTTCGCTTCAAGCGTTTGTTAATTGATCGCTTATTTTGCCAGTCATTGAGCCCTTGAGAAAACCAAGGATGTGTCATCAGCCAATTGTGTAACCTGTCACTTGAGCGAGCAAAGCAATAAGCTGCAAGCAAGATAAATGGTACAGTCGGTAGTAAAGGAACCACAATACCAATCGTTCCCAGCGTGACGCTGGTTAACCCAGTAATTAAAAACAAGCCACGTTTTAGGGGCATAATTCTCCAAACTCAATCAAAAAAACCATTCAATAGAATGGTTTTTAGTTTACCGATGCTATAAAAATACATCGATATCATAACTGAGATCAGCAGTTAAATTAAGCCTGCAAGTCTCAACGCAGAAATAGAAGCTGGTAATGTTGGTAAAAGTAAAACAAGGATAAAACCAATAAAATACAAAATGTTAAATGGGTCTTTAAACGGCTGACTCATGTTATTTGATTCCTAAGAGTTAAGTTGACCACCTACCGGCAGCGTGAAGTAGATCACAAAATCCGCGCCATTGTAAGTAAAAAGGCCTACAATAAAAACCCTAAAAATTTTAAGCCATTTATTATCCTGTTTATCCTCTACTCTCTCGACAAATAATCTGTTTTTCAGCCAACTGTTGTAACATCTGTAAGCAGCCGCTGGCTAAGGTTTCTGAAGTCATTTGCGGGTAAGATTGTTTAAGCCATTCTATTATATCTGAAAAATAACATTGCTCGGCTTGATTAATGTATGCGAGCACTTGCGCTGTTAATGGGTTTAACTGCAAAAAGTTTACCTCATCAGCTTGATCTCGGTATATACAAAAACTATGTGGTAGCTCACTCGGCTCTGTTGGCTGATAGTCAAGACTAATGTGCTGCACATCGTATTGATATTGTGCAATGGTCGCTGTGTCTGACAGAGTGAGCGGCAGCTCGGTAATCATATCTCTAGCGATAGCCACTTGCTTGTCGTTATCAAAGACAGCCGAAATATAAAGCTCTAACCACTCATAATGGGCCAACTCCACCATAAACGGCGGATCGTAATCTTTTGCTTGATAATCCGTTTGTAAAAAAGCGATAAATTCTTGTGAAATTTCAACAAACAAAGGTGTCTTACAGTCAAAACTAACAAAAAACTCTTGGATTAATTTAAGCCAAGCATCATCAGTGTATAACGATTTAAGAACAGGAAAAGCACTCGATACAAACCCATTAATGTTATTAAAAAACAATTCCCGATAAACCGTCATCCGTTCAAGGCTTATTCCTTCAGGCAAGGGTTTACTGGGGTCGCGAATGTAATCCATAAACTCATATTGAGTATCAATAAAGCTCATTAGGCACTCCTTGACTTAGCCTGTAATAATGCCTGTTGTTGGTATTGATGAATCTGATTAATTTCAATCAATAACTCTGACGTTTCAGGAATATTAAAATCTCGCTCTAACAAGGTAGGAAACACGCCATGCTGCTGATAGCTTTGCTGTAATAATTTCCACACAGGGTCTATAACATCTGCACCATGAGTGTCGACCATCAGGTCTGATGATTCTTCGTAATGCCCTGCTATGTGCATATATTCAATACGTTCAGTTGGCATAGAAGCTAAAAACTCAGCCGCATCATATTGATGGTTAATTGAATTAACGTAAATATTATTTACATCAAGCAGTAATTTACAATCAGCTTCAGCTAATACCGCATTGACAAAGGTTTGTTCATTCATCTGCGCACCAGGTGCTGCATAAAAAGACACATTTTCAAGAATAAATGGGCGCTCGAGAATGTCTTCAACTTGTTTTATACGTTTAACGACGTAAGTGACTGCTTCATCAGTAAACGGAATTGGCATCAGGTCATACATGTGACCCGTACCGGAACAGTAGCTTAAATGTTCAGAATAAATAGAGATCTGATGTAAATCGAGAAACGCTTTTATTTGTTTAACAAATTCAGTATCAAGCTCTTCAGGGCTGCCAATTGACAAGGACAAACCATGGCAAAAGAAATCATGCTGCTCAGTGAGTTGCCTAAACTGTTTGCCAAACTTTCCTCCCAGAGTCATCCAATTTTCTGGCGCCACTTCAAAGAAGTTAATCTCATCTGGCACTTGCTGACAAAACTCATCAAGCATCTCTCGGCGTAAACCCAGTCCAACTTTTGCTTGCTCTGCCATTACAACACTCCGTCTGTTACTTTTTATCAATTAAAAAGGCCTGTATAACAGGCCTTATCATGACGTACTTTACATTCACATTAAACATTCAATGAGGTAAAAAAATGTTATGGATGTAAAGTTTATATGCTAGTAAATGAATTACTTAGCACCACCACATTTGCCTTCACCGCATTTGCCTTCTTTGGCTTTTTTGTCGCCGCCGCATTTACCTTCGCCACACTTGCCTTCTTTGGCTTTCATATCGCCGCCGCATTTACCTTCGCCACACTTGCCTTCTTTGGCTTTCATGTCGCCGCCGCATTTACCTTCGCCACACTTGCCTTCTTTGGCTTTCATGTCGCCGCCGCATTTACCTTCGCCACACTTGCCTTCTTTGGCTTTCATGTCGCCGCCGCATTTACCTTCGCCACACTTACCTTCTTTGGCTTTTTCTTCGCCACCATCAAGTTGGTAGCCGGCATTCATTTGTTCGAAGCCAAATGGATTAGCTTCGACTTGAGTAGAAACACCTGCTGTTAAAACCACTGCACCTAACGCCATTGCTACTGTAGTTTGCTTTACTGAGTTCATAATAATCTTCCTTATATTCAAACTTTATAATGGTGACCAACAACTAACAGTGCTGGCTTACAATTTAATAGACCTAATCACGTTTACTTTTATTTCACATAATTTGATCTAAATCATAATTATTTTCAAAATTTCTTGCTAGAGAATAATTTATAGTTGTAAGCATAGTGTAAAAATAGGATTTATCTAGCTGATATTTATCATTAAAATTAAGTAATCATGTACCCAGCTACTTTTTGATGATTTATAAATGAATTTGTATAACAAATCAAAGTCGCTAGAATAGCGCTCCTTTTACTGATTACAGGTTGAACCGTGCGCGTAGTATTAGCCCCTATGGAAGGCGTCATTGATGACTTGATGCGAGAAATATTGTCTGAAATTAATCCATATGACTTGGTGGTGACTGAGTTCGTTAGGGTTGTCAGCCAATTACTTCCAGAAAAAGTCTATTACAAATTATGTCCTGAACTGCGCAATGGCGGCTTAACCGCCTCTGGTACGCCGGTACGTATTCAACTGTTAGGCCAACACCCAAGTGTCATGGCTGAAAATGCGCATAGAGCAGTTGAACTTGGCTCACAAGGTGTCGATGCTAATTTCGGTTGTCCTGCAAAAATGGTTAATCGAAGTAAAGGCGGCGCAGTATTATTGCAATACCCTGATACCATCCACGATATTGTTAAAGCCATGCGTGACGCTGTACCGAATGAGCAACCTGTTACAGCTAAAATCCGTTTAGGTTTTGAAGACAAGTCACTCTTTATGGAAAATGCGTTAGCTGTTTACGAAGCTGGTGCCAGTGAAATTGCAATTCATGCCAGAAGTAAAGTTGATGGCTATAAGCCACCAGCTTATTGGGAGTACATTACTGAAGTGCGTAAACGATTACCTATTCCAGTTATTGCCAATGGTGAAATTTGGAGTCGTGAAGATGCAATAAGATGCATGGATGTCACTGGCTGTGACAACATCATGCTAGGGCGCGGAGCAATGTCATTACCAAACTTAGCTGCAGCAATTAAAGGCGAGCAAGTACCTTATACTTGGGCTCAAACGTTAAGTTTGTTGCTACGTTACACCCAAAAACAATTAATTGGTAAGAAGTCAGACTATTACCCTGCAAGAGTTAAGCAGTGGTTTACCTACCTTAATAAACAATACCCAGAAGCCGATGCGTTATTTAGAGACCTACGTGTATTAAAAACCACAGATGAAATTGTCGCCATACTAGAAAAAACCTACGAACAACAAAATCGTTAATTTCATAAAAAAGCTTCATTAGTACGTATTAATATTAACGAAACTTAATATTTGTTTGCTTAAATGAAGCTTTGAATTGATCTCCATCATAACAATACTAGCCGATGACGTTAGACTAAATACCCAGATAAGCGATTAAGTAATTAGGTCATTTTGTGAGTATTCAAGAAATACAGCAATCATTAATGCAAAGAGAAGCGCAGCTTAAATATGAGTTAGTGCATCAATTAAATCAAAAAGGTCATGTGCAAAGTGCCTCACAAAGCCACTTTAATATGAGCTTAACCGAGCTTATTGAATTAATGAGTCAGCAGAATTTAACTGACACTCCGCTATTTGGTCAATTAACACGCCTAGATGCCGCATTATGCCAATTAGAGTTAGGTTTGTATGGCTTATGTTCAGATTGCGAATCCGATATTGAACCTGAGCGACTAGCAGCAGACCCCACCGAGCAGCGATGTGCTTGCTGTGCAGAAAAACACCGTAATGAACATCGACAAGAGTTGCGACTAAGCCATTAAAATATAAAGTGTCACTTAAATATCGAGAGTCACTTAAATATCGAGACTCACTCGCATATACAGTGATTCATAAAAATCACCTTCCTCATCTTAATACTGCTCGATTTCAATCGTATCGCTTTTGAGATATAAAAAACCTCCGACTAGCGGAGGTTTTTTTAGCGTAAATTCACTTTAGAATTTTTGATTAATACGTAGGTAGTAAGTACGACCTAGAACATCATACAAGTCAGTATTGACGTCGCGGTAACCTGAGAAGTCGTACCAAGTTGGTGCTTCTTCATCAAATACATTGTTAATACCTACTGTAATCGTACCGTTCCAATCATGGGTGTAACCAAACTGGATATTATGCTTAAAGTAATCCGGTGTATCTGTGACATAGTCATAGCCTAGATCACGCCAGTATTGACCAGATTGGCTGCCAATGTACACAGTAGTCCACGCTGCATTAAAGTCATTGTAGTACCATGCAGCAGCTAAATTACCACGCCATTGTGGATAATCTTGAATACCTGCTAAATCGATCGGAATAGACTCTTCATTCGCTTGCTCTTCAAATTCTAATACATGTGTCATATCAACTTTGAAGTTAAAGTCACCGAAACCGGTTTCTAAATTATATGAGGTAGCAAAATCTAAACCACTGGTAGCAACCGAAGACATATTAATGTAACCACTTTCTATGTATTCAATTTTACCGTCTGCCCCACGAGTCACAAAGTCTGAGCTACCATTAAGCTTTTCGTCACGAATGACATCTGTAGCGCTAACCGCTTCAATCTTGTTATCGTAAGTAATGTCGTAGTAAGAAAGCTCAAGACTCCAAGCATCAGTTACATTCCATACAGCACCTAAAGTAAGAGAGTTACCTTCTTCAGCTTCTAAGTCAGGGTTACCACCAAACCATGTTTTATGTTGATTACCCGTTGCACAATAGTTTTCATCAGAACCGTTGTTAGCTTCACACCATACTGAGTCATAAGCAGTTTCAAAACTTAGAGATTGAGATGAGAACATTTCGCCCATATTAGGAGCACGGAATGAATCACCATAACTTGCACGGACTAATAAGCTATCCACAGGACGCCAGCTAACACCAATTTTAGGTACGACGGCATCAAAAGTAGATGAATTAGTCACAACCCCCGTAGCACCGGTTAGCGAGCCTTCTTGCTCATAACGTTCATAACGTACTGCTAACGATACATCGACGTTGGCAGGTAAGCCCATTTGGATCTCAGTGTATGCAGCTGTACGATCACGCTCTGCATCGACATCATCACCACCCGAACCACCAGAAATGATACCCGCAGCAGACTCAGGATCTGATGTTTGCTTGAAGTTGATCATTTCGTACTCTGCACCAACTAACATAGCCAGTGTAAAGTTGTCGCTATCAATAAACGTTGTAGAAGCAAGGCCATCAATTTGAGTGCTATCGAACTTACCTTGGTAAACACCAGTATGATTTGCTGCACTATAAAGAGCAGTCATGGTTTGATCCCATTCATCATAGCTCATGCCACTGGTGTTAAAGATATCGTAGTTACCAGTGTCAATTTCACTTTGAATAATGTCATCATTAATCAAATTGTAGTTAAATGAATTAGTTGTAGAACCTGAGTATTGGGCATTAATCTCCCAATCGATACCATTACCAATGTCAGCAAAACCAACAAAGCCACCTAACATGTCATAGTTATTTGTTTCAGTTAACGTATCACGCTCACCTATTTGAACTGAACGCATGTAAAGCGTCATGTCTTCACCCGTTGGGTTATAGACATTGTCTGCAGACATGACTGGATAGTTGGTAGAAACTGGTGTTCCGGCATAACGAGTGTTGGTTTCACTTAATGATGCAGAACCACGACCACGAAATTGAATATCATCAGTAATATCATAACTAAAGTTGGTCATAAACGAGTTACGCGTCATGTCACCAAATAACTTTGTTACTTCGCCATAACTGTAATAACAGCGACCGTTGTTATTACCATCAGTACCATTTACGACATTTTCTGTGTCATCACACATTTCTGAGTTTGAATAGAACTCATAAATGTCTTCACCATCCTCATCGACTCTACCAGTATTGTAATAGCCGTTTGGAACTGAACTGAATGAGCTATAATCACCATAAGAATCATCATCCATGTTCCAGATATCGCGATCCATCACAGCTTTAGTATCGTAATACTCATAGGTAAAAGTGATATTACCTTTATCCGTATTGTAACCAGTTGCAATTGAGAATCGAGTTGCATCCCCACCTTCAACATCTGGCATTTCCATGCTGTAATCTAATTGAACACCTTCAAACTCTTTTTTGTAATGATGTTAATTACACCAGCAACCGCATCCGAGCCGTAAACAGCTGACGCACCATCACGTAAAATCTCGATACGTTCTACAATAGCGATTGGAATTTGTGATGTATCAGCAGTAGAACCAGAACTAGAACTCGTTCCTGGCATACGACGACCATCTAATAATACCAAGGTAGCTTGTGAGCCAAGGCCACGCATGTTAATTGAGCTAGTTGCACTTGCACCAGAGCCATAACCAGATGTACCACGCCATGAACCAAATGCGTTGATAGATGAGTTGTTAAGTACATCAGCAACTGTTTTTTCACCAGTCAGTGCAATATCAGCAGCACTTAAGACTGTTACAGGTGAAGATGTTTCCATATCCACTTGCTTAATACGTGAACCTGTCACTTCTATTCTTTCTACTTTTTCAGCTTCTTCAGCAAAAGCGATACCTGAAAAAGCCAACGATGCTGCTGTTGCAGCTAGAATACTGCGACGAACCGCCTTAGCTGTTAGCGTTAATGAACTCATGTAAATCTCCCTGAACGTTAAATATGATAACGTATTGACTTTTTATTGTTTTATTTAGTTATAGCGAAGTTAAGACCTCACATTGATACTGTTAAAACAACCCAAAAGCTTCAACAAGAGACACAGCCATTTAACGAGCGGGATACAAATTAATACACACGGGCAAATAGTATCAAAAGGTAACTGCCGCAAAACCATACATTACAATAACTTACGTTAAAACAACTGTTTCACAGCCAAAAAGCCCAAAGCAGTTACAACTAGCAACCATTGAAAATGTAAGGTTACTTTTCGTTAACGCTCAATAACATGGTAAATTTTGTGCACTTTTTAACAGAGAAACAAAAAAATCTCGGCCAATTGGCCGAGAATTTTAACATTTAACCTTAACTTACAAGGTAAATTTTGTGATTTAGAACTTCACGCTAGCACGAACGAAGAAGTAACGACCTAATACATCATAAGTGTACGGATCGGTATTTGAATCGTTGTTACCTGTGTAGTAAGGAGGCTCTTCATCTAATACGTTGTTCACACCACCAGACAATCTAACAGTTTCGTTAATATCGTAAGAAGCTGAGATATCGTGATAAACGATTGAGTCAACTGAAGGCGCGTAACAGTCACTTGGATCATCTTTACAAGCGAATGAATCCATTCCGTCAATGTAACGAGCTTCATAAGTAGCAGACCAGTCATCACCAGCAGCAGTTAAGTTAAAGTTAGTCTTTAACTCTGCGTATGCACCTACACCACCTGTGATGTAGCCAGTGTAATCAACTGCATTACCGTCTTGGTCAAATTCTTCATAAGTATCTAGAATAGAAGTATCAAGACCTGCTTTCCAATCTAAACCTAAACCTTCGAAGGTATAAGCTACGTTAATGTCGAAACCAGAAGTGTTTGTTTCACCAATGTTTTGTAAACCATTATCAAATGCGATACGACCAGTGTTATCAATAGAGATATTAGCTGATTGACAAAGTGCTGTACCTTCATTGATCTTGTTGCCATTTGCATCTAAACACTGATTAGCAACATAGTTAGAATCAACAGAAGTAATAGTATTTGTAATTGCAATATCGTAGTAATCAACAGTTAAAGATAACCCTTCAACAAAGCTTGGGAGTAAACTAAACCAAGAGTAGTGATATCTGCTTCTTCAGGAGTAAGGTTAGGGTTACCGCCTACAGTTACTTCTGCTTGAGTTTGATCTGTTGCAGGGTGAACAATTTGGTCGAATGATGGAGATGCACCACCGTATAACTCATCTACAGTTGGGGCACGGAAAGCGGTAGATTGAACACCACGAACCATTAAGTCATCAAATAAGCGCCAAGTTAAACCAAGCTTCCAAGTGCTATCATCACCAAATGTGCTGTAATCGAAGTAGCGAATTGCAGCGCTCATATCAACTTGTTGAGCTAGTGGTAAGTCACTTAATAAAGGAATAGCTAATTCAGCATAGAACTCGCTAACATCAAACGAACCAGATGTTGCTTCTACACGTGGGTCATTTGCAAGACCTTGCGCAGTTAATGAATCCGGAGTGAAGTAAGCAGATTCTTTACGGTATTCCGCACCAGCAGCAAAAGCTAGAGTACCAGCAGGTAAGTCAACGATGTCGCCAGAAAGAGTCGCTGCAGCAATATCTAATTCACTACCACCTGCGTTAACTTCAGTGTATACGAATGGAGCAATGCTATCGCCCATCCAAGAAGACTGTAGGAATGGGTCAAATTCACCAGCTTGAACAGCATCGTTAATCGAACCGATGTTGTGTAAATTAGCTAAAGTATCAACTGAGTCATTTTTACCTTTGTTGTAAGAAGCATCCCAAGTCCAACCATTGTCGAACTCGCCTTCAAGACCAACAACTAAGCGAATAGTATCAACTACCTGACCAAAGTCACGAGTACCAGATTCAACCATACGGCGACCGTAGCTAACTTCTTCACCAGGTTGTACCCAAGGAAGTAAATCATCAGTCATGAAACCACCGTCTGACATAGGCTTGTATTCCCATGCAGATGCGTTCCAAATTGGTTGTGGTGCCATTTGTTGGTCAGACCAACGCTTAGAGTACATTGCTTCAGAAAAGAAAATAATTGTATCTGAAAGCTCATATGTACCAGCCATGCTTAAGTTCAAACGCTCCATTGGCGTTGAAAGGTAGCTATCAGCTGAGTAGTTGTATCTATCTTCATTACTAAATTCATGATATTCACCACCACGACCACTTAAGTCAGCAGCAGATTTACCATCAAAATATTGGAATTTAGGTTTGCCTTCACCGTCGTCAACATATTCACCGTAGAAGCCAGAGTCACCGATAGCATAAGCGCCGTCTTCACCTGTACCAGTGATACCAAAATTGTTATCACCCCATACATGACCGCCTTCTGAGTAAGAAGAACCAGCACAGTATAGGCCATCAGCACCTTCTGCTATTGGACAATCAGAGAAATCACGGTCTGCTTGGCTTGCATCGCCACGCTTAGTGTACTGAGCGTTAATAACAACATTACCTTTATCGAATGTGTTACCTAATGTGAAGTCGATGCTCGTTTCATCAGCGTCACCTTGACCAGACATACCTGTTTGAACGTTCATCTCAAAACCGTCAAAATCACGCTTTAAGATTACGTTTACAACACCAGCGATAGCGTCAGTACCGTAAACAGCTGATGCGCCATCTTTAAGTACTTCAACACGTTGGATCATTGAAACTGGAATGGTGTTTAAATCAACTGAAGATGCTGCACCAGTACCAGATGCAATCATACGACGACCGTTAACTAAAACAAGTGTACGGTTTGAACCTAGACCACGTAAGTTAACACGTGCGTTACCGCCAGAACCGTTGTTCACAGCTGCGTTAGTCATAGCACCACCAGAAGAAGTCATCTTCTGTAGTACGTCATCAATAGAAGTTGCGCCTGAAGCGATGATAGACGAAGCATCAATAACACTTACTGGGCTAGCAGTTTCCATATCGGTACGTTTAATACGTGAACCGGTTACTGCAATTCTTTCTACTTTTTCTGCTTGTGCTTCTTCAGCCATTACACTAGCTGAAAAAACAGAACCTGTTGCTACAGTCGTTGCTGCAATTGTCAATAAGCTACGGCGAATAGCCTTAGCTGTTAAAGATACTGAACTCATTATAATACTCCCTTCGCTATGTCATATATAAAGTCATAACGTTATATTTTTTATTATCTAGGTTAAACATTTAATTAACCGAGAGCATTATTGTTAAATAAAATCACATTAGTCAACATCTATTACAAATTAATAACGTTTGAAATTAGAATGGTTACACTAAAGACTTAACACCTGTTATAGATATGTTAAAACGATATTTTTCAACAACTTAAATAAAATAACGTGCCACATGTAACACCATAACGATATATTTGTTAATAGAAAGTAATAACGAACATTAATTATGACCATTATTTGATCAGAAAGGTTAAATTAAATTTAAAACTTAAAAAATAAATAAACATTTCCGAGACAATGTTTAACAAATAATTAACTTAAGTAACAAATTAAATTTTGAAAATATTTATTTATTCGTACACAATTTGACGAGTAAATTATAAAAATGTGCATTTTTAGGTATATTAAAAGCAAAGAATATGAAAAATCAGTGTGTGTTTGATAAACAGCCAAAAAATAGCTGCATATAAAGTGAATTAAACAAGAATAACTATGCAAAAAGTAACAAGGTTGTGATGAAAAGAGAAATTAAAGCAGCCAGATAAGATAATGCAGCAATGGGATTGCTTACTTCCTCTTAAAATGACATTGGATACCATTTAATTTAAGTAAAATAAGTCTTCGTCCACATTGCACAACAAAAAGGAGCCATAAGGCTCCTTTTAGCGTCATTCAATTAAGAATTAACGAGTGCGTGCACATAACTCTTCAGCACTGAAGAAGTAAGCAACTTCACGCTCAGCAGATGCTACAGAATCAGAACCGTGAGCAGCGTTCTCATCGATGCTTTCAGCGAAATCTGCACGGATAGTTCCTTCAGCAGCTTCAGCTGGGTTAGTAGCACCTAAAATTTCACGGTGAGCTAGAACAGCATTTTCGCCTTCAAGCGTTTGAACCATGATTGGGCCAGAAGTCATGAATGCAACTAAAGCACCAAAGAAAGGACGTTCGCTGTGCTCAGCGTAGAAGCCTTCAGCTTGCTCTTTGCTTAAGTGAACCATTTTAGCAGCAATGATTTTCAGGCCAGCAGTTTCAAAACGGTTGTAGATAGCGCCAATGTGGTTTTTTGCAACAGCATCAGGCTTAATGATAGAAAAAGTACGTTCGATAGCCATGAAAAGCTTCCTTCTTAAATATACGGGTTTTAAATTCGCGCGGATTATACGAAATTTACGCCAACATGCATAGGGTTAATAGCGTCACATAATCAAAATGTAACCTTGTGACCTAGGTAATACAGAAATTGTGATAAGCCTCAAGCCAATTTAGCCATAAACAAAGCTAATTAAAGCCACGACTATAACTCAAAGGTTGCAGTGAGTAGCTAGGCTAACAGCTTTGTTTAACCAACTTTGCTCAACCAAAGTGTAATTGAGACTGTAAATAGCTCCCCAGCATGACCCCAAGAGCTTTAACAAATTCATCTTTGGGCATTGAACAAGCAATCGCAGGAGTAAGAGAAGGATATAATATTTTATCAAGCAGACTGTTTATCAGCATAAAAATGACCATATCAGCGGCTTTTTGTTGCACTTTGGTCGCCTTGCCATCCGACGCCATAAAATTAAGTAGCAATTGTGATAGGCGCTGGTAAGCCTCATTTCTATCTAATGAAGGATTAGTGAAAATGGTATCAGGGTGAAGCCTAGCGTTAAGGTGTATCGTTCTAAAAACGCTTTTTCTTTCATCTAAAAAGTGGAATGTTGCCTGACAAAGATGTGTTACTTGTTGTTCTAACCCATCACAGTCGTGGCATTCGAGCTCTGTGATAAAGTTGCCAAGCTCCTGGCCAAAATCATCATATAACAATGGCAATAGCGCCTCTTTATTTTCAAAGCGACGATAAAACGTTCCAACCGAAACCCCTGCCCCTTCAGCCAGTTCCTTTATGCTGATGTGTTCAAAGTACTTGACCTTCAATGCCCGTTGCAAAGACTGTAAAAACTTGTCATGCGTGACTTGGCTACGTTTTTGTTTAGGGCGTAAATCTGGTGCTGACATTCATATTTCCATTGAAAAAACAGAGGTTGATAGACTATTTTGCATCATACAATTTATGATGCAAAAACTCTAACATATAAGATTTAGCACCAACGATAATCTTGATGCCCTGATCGCCAAGCGAATCTCACAAAGCAACGCATAAGCATTAGTCACAAAAAAAGCAACGACACATGTCATTGCTTTATGGTTTTAACAGGAAGCATTATGACTTCCTTGGTTGATTCATTATTAACTATAATGAATCACTGTAGCCGAGTGAGGATTACCCTTCACTTACCATATTAATGGTGTACTTAGGGATATCAATCACCATATCACAGTCAACAACTTTAGCCTGGCAAGATAAACGGCTTTCTGGCTCTAACCCCCATGCTTTATCAAGCATATCGTCTTCTAGCTCATCACTTTCTTCAAGCTCATCAAAGCCTTCACGAACAATACAGTGACATGTAGTACATGCACATGACTTTTCGCAAGCATGTTCAATATGGATACCGTTTTTAAGTGCAACATCTAAAATAGTTTCACCTACTTCAGCTTCTAACACAGCACCGTCTGGGCACAGCTCTTCATGGGGTAAAAAAACTAACTGCGGCATTTTATCACCTATATATTATCGACAGACTGACCTTTCAGTGCTGCTCGAATAGAATTATCCATACGACGTGAAGCAAACTCTTGGGTTTGTTCATCTAGTGCTTCAATCGCTTTTTCAATAGCATCGGTATCATCACCTTGAGCGGTTATTTGTAACTGTTCAATGGCAGCATGAATTTGTGCTTGTTCTTCGGTATTAAGTAAATCTGCGTCTTTTGCTAATGCAGCAGATAAAGTTTCAACCACTCTTGAAGCTTCAACTTGTTGTTCTGCCAGCATTCTGCGCGTGATGTCATCTTTAGCATGCTTCATTGAATCTTTCAGCATAGTCGCTATTTCAGTATCAGATAAACCAAATGAAGGTTTTACTTGAATCGTTGACTTAACTTCCGTCGACTTTTCCATCGCTGTGACACTCAGTAAACCATCAGCATCTACTTGGAATGTGACACGAATGTGCGCAGCACCTGCCGCTAGTGCAGGAATACCATTTAAAGTGAAACGTGCTAATGAACGACAGTCATCCACTAACTCACGTTCACCTTGGACCACATGGAAAGCCATGGCAGTTTGGCCATCTTTAAATGTGGTAAACTCTTGAGCTCGTGCAACAGGGATAGTGGTATTACGGGTCACGACTTTCTCAATCAGTCCCCCCATAGTCTCAATGCCTAACGACAGTGGAATAACATCAAGCAATAATAAATCTGATTCAGGTTTATTGCCCACTAAAATGTCAGCTTGAATCGCTGCACCAATAGCCACAACACGATCGGGATCAATTGATGTTAATGGCGTTTTACCAAAGAAACGTTCAACTTGCTCACGTACTAAAGGTACACGAGTAGAACCACCAACCATAACCGTTTCAATGATCTCATCAGTGGTGACTTCAGCGTCACGTAATGTTCTACGGCAACTGGCAATCGTTTTCTTAACAAGTGAGCCGATAAGCCCTTCAAATTCAGCTTTAGAAACATCAGCAGTTAATACGTCACCGTTTTCTAACGTAATACTCGCTGTGCTGGTTTCATCATTAGTTAGCTGCTCTTTGACTCGTCTAGATTCAATCAATAACTGTCTATTTAATGAAGCAGTTAATTCAGTCAACCCCATTGCGCTTTGCAAGTGATTACGCAACAGATGATCAAAGTCATCACCGCCAAGCGCTGAGTCGCCGCCAGTAGCTAATACTTCAAACACACCTCTATTCAAACGAAGAATAGAAATATCGAAGGTTCCCCCACCTAAATCATAGATGGCAATAACGCCTTCTTGTTTAGTGTCTAAACCGTAAGCAATAGCAGCAGCCGTGGGTTCATTTAATAAACGTAAAACTTTAACTCCCAGAAGCTCTGCTGCATCTTTAGTGCCTTGACGCTGCGCGTCATCGAAATAAGCAGGTACTGTAATGACAACACCTTCTAAGTCACCGCCAAGGGTTTTTTCGGCTCTTGAGATTAACGGCTTTAAAATTTCAGCTGAAACTTGGACTGGATTCACTGCGCCTTGCGCCGTGTTAAATACAGGTAGCCCGTTTTCACTTGCGGTAAAATCATATGGCAAGTTTTGCTCTGCAGACTGAATGTCTTTTAAGCTGCGCCCCATAAAACGTTTGACTGAGACAATGGTATTTTTAGGATCTTGTGCAGACTTAACTTGTGCCGCGTAACCCGTTTCGACACTATCAGAGCCGTAATGAACCACAGAAGGAAGTGAGTGTTGATTGTCATTATCTGGCAAGGTTGACGCTTCACCACTTCTAACAGCTGCAACCAAAGAGTTAGTTGTACCTAAATCGATGCCAACTGCAAGTCTGTGCTGGTGAGGTGCGGCGCTTTGGCCGGGCTCTGCAATTTGAAAAAGGGCCATATTAATCCAGTTATTTTGAGGGAAAAAGAACCATTAATTGTAGATAGCAAAAAGCTCTGTAATTGACAGAGCTCAGCGTTAATCTAGCAATGAATCTTCAACTCTTGCTAATTCATCCTGCAATTTTGCCATAAATTTCAGCTTTCTGATCTGATCAGCTGCAGATAAATCATCATTTTCTGCATTAGTGGCTAATAATTGGGCAAGGGATTGCGATAGGGTTTTCTCGTAGTCAGCAAATGATTGATATAAATCTTCGATTAAGTCATCAGCTTGCTGGCTATCTTTAATATCTTCTAACGCTTCACGCCATTCCATTTGCTGCATTAAGAAAGCAGTATCTTTCACTGTTGTAGTTTCATGGCTAATATCAACACCACGAAGACTTAACATATGTTCAGCGCGCTTTAATGGGTTTTTAAGCGTTTGGTATCCGTCGTTAACTTGCGCAGTGCGTTGCACTGATAACAGTTTTTGTTGTTCAGACTCGCTGGCAAATTTATCAGGATGAACCGCCCTTTGCAGCTCGCGATAGCGCTCTGCAAGGTTGGCGGTGTCGATATCAAAGGAAGGTGTTATTTGAAATAATTCAAAGTAATTCATTGGCAGATATCATGCTCTTTTTGGGTAAATGACAGTAAAGCTTTATGTGTATTAGATTACACAGTAAAGCTTTCACCACAACCACATTCACCTTTGGCATTAGGGTTGTTAAATTGGAAACCTTCGTTCAGGCCTTCTTTAACAAAATCTAATTCAATGCCTTGTAAATAAATAAAACTCTTGGCATCGATGATGATATTAACGCCTTCTATTTCGTAAATCTCATCATCGTCGTTTGCTTCATCAACAAACTCAAGCACATAAGCCATACCAGAACAGCCAGATGTTCTTAACCCTAGGCGTAAACCCAAGCCTTTTCCTCGATTAACTAGGAAAGATTTCACTCGTTCAGCCGCAGCTGGGGTCATTGTAATTGCCATCTTAACTCCGGTATTACTTGTCTTGCTTTGATTTGTACTCATCTAATGCTGCTTTAATAGCGTCTTCTGCTAAAATAGAGCAATGGATTTTAACAGGAGGTAAAGCAAGCTCTTCTGCGATATCAGCATTCTTAATTGTTGCTGCTTCATCAACACTTTTGCCTTTAACCCACTCAGTTACGAGCGAACTTGACGCGATTGCACTACCACAACCATAAGTTTTGAATTTAGCGTCTTCAATGATGCCGTTTTCGCCAATTTTAAGTTGAAGCTTCATCACGTCACCACATGCTGGTGCACCAACCATACCTGTTACCACTGAAGGGTCATTTTTATCAAATGAACCAACGTTACGTGGATTTTCATAATGTTCGATTACTTTTTCGCTGTAAGCCATAACAATTCTGCTCCGTTTATTGCTATCGATAATAATGTATTAGTGATGTGCCCACTGAACTTGGTCCAGATCGATACCATCTTTAAACATCTCCCAAAGTGGAGACATTTCACGTAACTTACCGATAGAATCATCAATTACTTTAATTGCATGCTCGATTTCTTCATCAGTCGTAAAGCGACCAATTGAGAAACGAATTGAGCTGTGCGCCATTTCATCATTTAAGCCTAATGCACGTAGTACATAGCTAGGCTCCAAACTTGCAGAAGTACAAGCTGAACCAGACGATACGGCTAAATCTTTAAGGGCCATCATTAATGATTCACCTTCAACAAAGTTGAAGCTCACATTAAAGATGCCGCTGTAGCGCTGTTCCATATCGCCATTAATATAAGTTTCTTCGATATGTTTAATGCCATTCCATAACTTGTCACGTAGACGCAAAATGCGCGCATTATCTTCAATCATATCTTGCTTAGCGATAGCAGCGGCTTCACCTAAACCAACAATTTGGTGAGTTGCTAATGTACCACTTCGCATACCACGTTCATGACCACCGCCATGCATTTGAGACTCTAAACGAATACGTGGTTTACGGCGTACGTAAAGTGCACCGATACCTTTAGGTCCATACATTTTATGGCCAGAAATAGAAATCAGATCAACTTTAACTGTTTTAACATCAATCGGTAATTTACCTGCACTTTGCGCAGCATCCATATGGAAGAAAATACCTTTAGAGCGACATAGTTCACCAATCGCATTGATGTCTTGAATGACACCAATTTCGTTGTTCACGTGCATGATGCTCACTAAAATAGTGTCGTCACGCATTGCACCTTCAAGCACAGACATTGGGATAATTCCATTGTCACTTGGCTCTAAATACGTAACTTCAAAACCTTCACGCTCAAGTTGACGACAAGCATCAAGTGTTGCTTTATGCTCTGTCTTACTGGTGATGATGTGCTTGCCTTTCTTATTATAGAAATGTGCAATACCTTTGATTGCTAGGTTGCTTGATTCAGTCGCACCAGAAGTGAAAACGATTTCACGGTGATCAGCATTGATTAAATCAGCTACTTGGTTACGAGCAATATCAACTGCTTCTTCGGCTTGCCAACCATAACGGTGAGAACGAGATGCTGGGTTACCAAACACACCGTCCATTGTCATAAATTGAACCATTTTGTCGGCAACACGTTTGTCGACAGGGGTTGTTGCGGCATAATCTAAATAGATAGGAAGCTTCATCATACACTCCGTACTGAGCGGTCATCTGTGCGACCACTTACAACGTACATATAATTGTTATCGATACATCAACACAAAATTACAAAGTAACTCTATGCTCATTCTGCATTTCGTCTTGCTTTAGTGAGATAAATTGCACATCGCGTTTATCCATTAATCCAGCAAGGGTAATGCCATCTAAAAATTCTGAAATCTGTTTACTTAAATCTCCCCACAAAGAGTGAGTGAGACAGCGGGAGCCACTTTGGCAATTCCCTTTTCCCTGACAACGAGTTGCATCAACTGACTCGTCTACAGCATGCACGACCATGCCAACAGAGATATCATTCGCTTCTTGCCCTAGGCGATAACCGCCACCTGGACCACGAACACTAGATACGAGACCATGTTTACGAAGTTTAGCGAAGAGTTGCTCAAGGTAGGAAAGCGATATTCCCTGCCTTTCAGAAATATCCGCTAAGGGAACTGGCCCGGTGGCTGAGTGAATAGCAACGTCCAGCATAGCTGTCACTGCGTAGCGACCTTTTGATGTCAGTTTCATAACGTATTTTGCTCCCATAAACTATAGGGCAATTTCATCATACCTGAGTATTTTAGTCAAGTATTTAACCCACTAAATTACTCAAGTATTTCCTCTCGTTCGCGTCTAACAATTTTAGGTCTAAAAATTTGCACGGCTATTTAACCTTTTTATAGTGCAAGATTCAATGCCAGTTACTCATTTATTAGGCGATAATGTGATAAAACGGCGCTGTGTCATAAAAATTTACATTGATCTTATTTATCTGCTCAAATAATAAAGCCGATACCCAAAATATGGGGATCGGCTTTATCGTTTTCAAGCTTCAAAAAGAATAAACAAACAAAAATAAATTGCCAGATAATTCAAAAAATGACCTAGATAATTGGGTCAAATTTGTCTATCTCTTGTTTACGTTTTTCAGCCGCTTCTTGTTCTGCTTCTGTAAAGTCATCAACATTCAACTCCGGCAATTTTTCAGTGCAAACTTCACCGCCCATGGTTTGCACCGCTTGACAGATTTCTTGCACTTTTGAGTCCATCAAATGCATATGATCAAGCATTTGGCCAATTGCACTCGCTACAGGATCTGGGTTATCTGGTGATACCGCATAGGCATCAAACCCATACTTCTTCGCCATCGCACTGCGACGCTCAGTTTGCTCTTTTGACTGTGCCGAAGGCGAAGCTACAACCCGACCAGGGATCCCGACCACGGTAGTATCTTTGGCCACGTCTTTAACAACAACTGAGTTTGAACCAACCCTTGCGCCGTCGTGCATAGTAATTGGACCCAGTATTTGTGCCCCTGCACCAATAACTACATTGTTCTCTAATGTTGGGTGACGTTTACCTGCTTGCCAAGTTGTCCCACCTAAGGTGACACCATGATATAAAGTGCAATCATCGCCAATTTCTGCCGTTTCTCCAATCACAACACCCATGCCATGATCGATAAAAAAGCGTCTCCCTATGGTTGCACCAGGATGTATTTCAACGCCAGTTAACCAACGCGAAAAGGTCGATAAACATCGTGCCAATAAATGCCACTTTGCATTCCATAGCTTATTACTAATGCGATGGATCCATATCGCATGCATGCCAGGATAGTTTACTAAAATTTCAAAACTACTGTTCGCCGCAGGATCGCGGTGATAAATAGATTCGATATCTTCCTTTAATCGCGCTATCACGCCCATGTTACAGTCCTTCTTTTACCACTCAGTTGTACGTCAAATTTAAGTTAACAATGGCTTATGAAGCTTTATCGTCTTTGCTGTTTTCTTGTGGCATTTTTTTATCAATAGAAGTCAAAATGCCACGTAAAATATTCATCTCAGCGGTTTCAATTCGAGCACGACTGAATAAACGCTTTAATTTAGTCATGATTTGGCCTGGATGATTTTTGATAATAAAATTTGTTTTCGTCAGGGTAGACTCTAAATGAACATAAAAGCGCTGTAGATCCTCAGAAAGTGGATATTCTTCTTCAATCGTCTCTTGCTCATCTAATGTTAAATGCGCCATACGGGTTTCGTAACAAATAATTTGTACGGCTTGAGCCAAGTTTAATGAACTGTACTCAGGATTAGCAGGAATAGACACATGATAAGTACACTCTTGCAGTTCTTCATTGCTCAGACCATGGTTCTCACGACCAAATACTATGGCTACCGGCCCTTTAGCGCTTTCTAATGCTAATTTTTCACCAGCTTCTTTTGGAACAAGCATTGGCCAATCAAGAGTGCGACTACGTGCACTGGTCGCAATAACCAAGCTACAGTCTTTAATCGCCTCAGTTAACGAGTCAACAATGGTGATATCTTTTATCAAGTCAGCTGCACCTGCAGCAAGTGCAATTGACTGACCATCAGGTTGAACTCGTGGCTCGGCTAAATATAAGTTAGATAAGCCCATGGTTTTCATAGCTCTTGCGGTAGAGCCGATATTTCCGGGATGAGAGGTCCCAACTAAAACAACGCGAATATTAGTTAACATCAAACTACTTTTTCATTCAAAAAAACACTTTGCGGATAGTAACACAAGCTGCAAATAATTCCTTATATGAAAATCTGCATTTGATAAACCTGCTAAAATGCGTATAATTGCGCGGCTGATTTATTCGTTCTTTAACATCCAGGGGATTGCTATGCATCCGATGCTGACTATTGCCACGCGCGCCGCACGCGCTGCGGGCCAAACTATTATGCGCGCCTATACTGAACTCGACAAAGTTGAAGTTGATTCAAAAGGTCTAAATGACTTTGTAACAAGTGTAGACAAGGAAGCAGAAGCTACCATTACATACCAGATTCGTAAATCTTACCCAGATCATACGATTGTTGGTGAAGAGGCCGGTGAAAATCGCGGCACTAATAAAGATTATGTATGGATAGTCGATCCTTTGGATGGTACCAACAACTTCGTTCGTGGTATCCCACATTTCGCAGTATCTATCGCAGTTCAATATAAAGGCAAAATTGAAGTTGCCGTTATTTATGATCCTGTTCGTGAAGAATTATTCTCTGCAGTTCGTGGCCAAGGTGCTAAATTAAACGAATTCCGTTTACGCGTAACTGGCGTTAATGAGCTAACTAATACCGTTATTGGTACAGGTTTCCCGTTCAAGTCTCGTCAACACACCGAAACTTACATGAACATCCTAGGCGAAGTATTCCCTGTATGTGCTGATATCCGCCGTGCGGGTTCTGCAGCACTAGACCTTGCGTATGTTGCTGCTGGTCGTTTAGATGGCTTCTTTGAAATTGGTCTAAAGCCATGGGACATCGCAGCTGGCGACTTAATTTGTCGTGAGTCAGGCGGTACTGTTACTGACTTTACCGGTAACCATAATTACTTAGCTTCAGGCAACGTTGTTGCAGGTTCACCAAAAGTGACTTCTGAACTGGTTAAAATTATGCGTCCTTTATTAAATGAAGGCCTAAAACGCTAGTCGTTATCCCTTTTTTAAAAACCGCCTTACATCCGTAATTGGCGGTTTTTTTATGCCTGTAATTTGCCTCAATTGTATCGACAACTTCAGATAAATTTACCTTTTATGATCTGGATCACTGAGCAAAGTCTCGCCTAGCAGAATATACTGAATTATCAATTAGATTCTAATAAGAGATATCCATTATTATGCCGCTCCCTATCCTTCGCCAAATCGGCATCAAAAGTTTGAAAAGTGTCGAACATGTCGTTTTGTTCATTATTTCTGTCGCCACGGTATTTGCTATCGGCGAAGAAATCATGCACATGTTCGAGATAAGAACTGTAGAACTAGCTGATTTACTGCTGTTATTTATCTATCTCGAAGTACTAGCCATGGTCGTTAACTACCTCGAGTCAGGTAAGTTACCTATTCGTATGCCAATTTATATTGCGATTGTTGCTCTAGCTCGTTACTTGATTCTTGATATGAAAGGCATGGATGACTGGCGAATATTGGCAATTTCAGTATCAACCATTGTTCTTGCTTGTACCGTTATTGTCATACGTTGGGGACAGTTGAAGTTACCTTACCCCAAAAATAAAGATTTAGATCATTAGAATGACACGAGATAAAGCGTAACCTTAAAAGCGATAAGTGACTAACTTATCGCTTTTTTTGTCGATGTTGATTAGTATGAATTAGCTACAAACTGAATAACACAGAGCAAACATAAAACGGAGTTGCAATCTCATGTCTAACGAACACACTGGATTTGAAGAAAAACGTCAATCTTTACGCGTCGACATGGAAGCAGAGCGTATTTTACTGCATTGGATTGATGCAAATGGTCAGTCACATGAAGACTTTGGTGTATGTATCGATTTAGCCCGAAAAGGCATTCTCATCGACTATAAAACTGCATTCTCATTAGGCGATTTAATCGCAATTACCTTCAATCATCAAACTGACAAGCAAAACACCATTAAGGGGCAAGTTTGTCGATGCACTCAAGCGTCTGAACATAGTTATCATATTGCGATGCAATTGCTTTAAATTGATGTTGATTAAAATTGCGCAATAAATATAAAACTGATGATTTAAAAAGTAATTATTGAACTATCCTTAGATAAAGAAGACGTTAACCATCATCTTAATAAAGGCAAGGTTATGATAATACTCGTTGGTGGAGAAAAAGGCGGTAGTGGAAAAAGTTGTTTAGCACAAAACCTAGCCGTCTATGTAACAGAGACATTTAACGCTAACGTGTTAATGGTGGATTGTGACCCTCAACGCACCACATCAGATTGGATACAAGCTCGTAATACCAAAGCCGAACTGAAACCCATTAATTGCATTCAGCTTTACGGTAAAATCCGCAATGATTTACTTAGTCTCGGCGAGCGCTTTGATTATGTCATTGTCGATTGTGGCGGCCAAGATAACCTAGCGATGCGAGCAGCAATGTCTGTTGCAACCTACGTTGTCATCCCATTAAGACCTAAGCGCCGCGATTTAAAAACCTTACCGCATATGGAAGATATGCTAAGCACCTGTAAAATGGTCAACCCGAAAATGGTCGCCACTATTGTTATCAGTCAATGCCCTTCTCTACCCTCACAATTTAAGCGTATTTTAGAAGCTAAAGACGTGGTTAAATCATTTGGCTTAACAGCCCTTGATGCCATTACCTTTAACCGTAATATCTATGATGACAGCGAAGAAAGTGGTGCCTCAGTGCTTGAAGTTGACCCTGAAGGAAAAGCGGCTCAAGAAATTCGTGCAATCGCGAAAGAGTTATTTGCTATTCCACCTGATAATAATTTTGAGTTTTAAGCGTTTAATCTCATTGTTTTATGCATTTAATATTATTTGTTTTATGCCTCAACTATAAGTGCAACAAAAGACAACCTAAATGAACTCAATGAAAACCTCCCTTTCGACTCTCATATACCTCACTTGTGCCTAAGTAAAGTTATCGAGTTAATGGTATCATTAGGCTAATTTTAAGATTTTAATCTGAGTGAACTCTGAGTCATGACACAAGCTAACAATCCACTGCATGGTATGAAACTTGAAACTATCGTCACTGAGCTTGTCGATAAGTATGGGTGGGAAGAACTAGGCAGCCGTATCAATATCCGCTGCTTTAACGATAACCCGAGTATCAAGTCTAGCCTAAAGTTTTTACGTAAAACGCAATGGGCTCGCGATAAAGTTGAATACCTGTGGCTTAAAACGAATAAGTTGCCTTTACCCGCACCTAAACCTTATGTCGAAAAAAGTGACAATAAACCCGCAACAAGCACGACACACACTAATAAGAGCACTGCTGGCGTGAATGCAGACATCTGGGGCAAGTAACAGCGAGCCTAAGACGTACCGCACTGTTTTCAATATTTGGCGCTAAACTTACTTGGAGCGGCTATAAAGTACAAAGTGATTATAAGGTACGAAGTGATGTTCGTTGAAAGTGATTCATGCTATCGCGTTCAGATAAGCCCGGTACGGTTCACGATGACTCATTTGCATTACATTCACAGCGGATACGCTGTGAATATCGCCGCCAATAAAAACGTAACCCAGAAAGCACCACAGCACTCAGCATTACATCGGAAATTCGAATATTAAACGCCAGACTTGTAGCTCACCATCCGTTTGGTAACTTACCCCAAATCTATTTGTACTAAACCAGCCCCAACCTAGCGGCTTAGACAGAGCCAATGTCGCACCGATTTCGTAAGTACTTGATGTTTGTAAATCATCATCTAATGGCGTTATAAATTTTAGCTTATTGAAGTACCAGCGGCCCGCAACAAATAACCGTGGTTCAACGGTATACTCGCCCCAATCCCAATGTTGCCCTACACCAAAATCTAGACCAGTTTGAAGCACTGAATAACTTTCTGAGCTATCGTTGATACTGCTTTTATAGCCAGCGTAGTAAACACGATTTACCCAAATAGGCGTGTACTTGGGTTCGGCGACTTCATATAAAGCCGATATACCTGTTGAGAATATGCCAACATTACTGGATTTAGAAAAATTGTGGCCATAGCCTAAATCAAGGTATGACTCTAAGGTTAGTTGCTCATCATAAAACCATTTATACTCAATACCTGGCGTAATGGTCATGGTACCAACATTGTCAGGTAATTCACCTTCAGGAAGATCGCTGAAAGAATAATCAAAAAGCCTAACGAAATAGGTAACCTTAACGTTAAAACATGGTCTTCTGATTCTTCAATATCAAATGCAAAGGGAATATTGACTACTGCAGCATTTTGCCCAGAGGCTCGGTATATACCGCTACCTATGTAGTTAGCAAACGCATAATGGTTCACATCTGGGTTATTCGAGTCAGCGGCATAACACGTTACACAAACCGACAAACCAATAAAAAGCGCTGCAAATGCTTTTGCAACGCTTCTTGATGTGTCTGAACAGGTAGATTTCAATTTTGTAAAAACCATGGGTTAACGATGATGTCCAGAATGATTATCTACTCTCATTTCTCATCATCGATAAAATGGTGCTCAGTCATCATATGACCCAGCTCAGTAGATTTTGTTTTCAAGTAATCCTCATTGTAGCGGTTTTTACCCACTTGCAAAGGCACTCTTTCAACAACTTCGATGCCAACGGCTTGCATCGCTTTCACTTTGCGAGGGTTGTTAGTCATCAACTTAACCTTACTGACACCAATTTGTTTCAGCATTGGCTCGATCATGTCGTATTTACGCATATCAGCTTCAAAACCTAAACGTTCATTAGCTTCGACGGTATTCGCGCCTTGATCTTGTAATTCATAGGCGCGAATTTTATTCAGCAAGCCTATACCACGCCCTTCTTGACGCAAATATAAAATAAAGCCTTGGCCTTTTTCAGCAATATTTTGCATTGCTGTTTGTAACTGGAACCCGCAATCACAACGTAAACTAAATAGCGCATCACCCGTCAGGCATTCAGAGTGAATGCGGCCTAACATGGCTTCAGTTGAGGTAAGTTCGCCATAAGTTAACGCCACATGTTCTTTACCAGTTTCTGTATCTTCAAAACCATGCATAGCAAATACGCCCCAAGGCGTAGGTAACTTAGAAGTGGCGATATATTTAATCGACATGGATAAACCTTTAAGACAACGCTCAATCCTTGAGACTGATCATCCTTGAACTGACGTTATGTCATGAAAACTTCGAATACTGGATTAGAATTTTGCAGGAGCAAAACCAGTAACAACTTTGATATTCATTTCACGGCCTACAGCCGTCATAGGATGAACAACCACTAGACCTTTTACCGATTTTTTTAATTTACCCATGTCAGCTTGTTCAGCTTTGGTGAGCTCACGGCTAAATTTCAAACCTTTGATATCTTGGCCTTGCTTGTTCAATAAACGAGACTGCTGATTTTTCAAACTGGCAATACGTTTAGTCACTGTCGCAATTTCTTTCTTAAACTGCATGATAACGGCTTTGTCTTCACGAGCTTCAGCGGCAGCAAGCTTACGACGAAACTTCTCTGCTTTATCATTTAATGTTTGCAGTTCTTGTTTTAAATTCATTTCTTTACCTTAAATTCTTTCATGCTATCGATAGCAAAAAGTTGTTTTGTTATCGAACAACACTTTTTCGAACGCAAATTATATACCTAAAGCGGCTGAATAAGCTAACTTCAAAACTTGTTACAGTGCATAATTTTGTGCATTACTGCAGCTAAATTGACCTTTAAGTTCAATAAGGTGTTAAATGCACTATCATTAATTGAGCCTGATGGATCTGTGGCCAAGTGATTAACGGACTCAATTTTCCTTTTGGGATATTCTTTAATATGCATAACAATAATAATTTACATCAAAATCTATCTAATCAAACCCAGCATCATGCAGGTTTTACTTTAATAGAGTTAGTTGTGGTCATCATTATATTGGGGATCATTGCTGTTATTGCTGCACCGAGGTTTTTATCCGTTGCTGATGAAGCTCACGCATCAGGAATACAAGGTGTATCTGGCGCTTTTGAAGGCTTTGATGAATTAGTATTTGCCAAGTCTGCCATATTAGGGATCGAGAAAAATGATCGAAATAGTAGTTCAAGCTCTACTGACAGCCAAGGTGGATTTTATTTAGAAACAGGTGAATTTGTCCAAACCATATTTGGCCACCCTTGGTTATATAATCAAGATGCATTGACGTATTTACTTGATGCGAGCTTACAAGATGAAGGCCAGAATCAACCTGATAAAGAATGTGTTACCAATAGTGATTTTTGCTTCATGCTATTTGAAGGCTCCAGTGGGCCCACTAGCATTGGAGTTGCCTATATCCCCGGTAACTCTGTCGCAGTTTATTACCCTTCTTACAGCGTAAGTGACCAATGCTTTGCTTACTATGTATTTGACAGAACAGACAATAATGTCATTATCGGTGAAACGATTACCGGTTGTTAAATATGCCGACTAACTTAGTATAATCAACTGACTCAAATCGTGAACCACTTGATTAGCGCTACCTTTCCATTTAAGGCTTGGGTCGGCAAGATCTTGCTCAAATTTGCCATCAATTAACACATCTACGTAAGCTAGTACTTGTTGCTGCTTTAAAGACATTTCCGCTAATTGGTAGCCACTCCACAACCAGATATCTTTATCTGGGCACTCACGCTTCACTCTTTTTACTAGCGCTAACATGGCAGGCAAATTATCCGCAAATAAAGGATCACCACCAGATAAAGACAAACCACGACGTTTAATCCGTGTATCTTGTAAATCTGCAATCACTTGATCTTCCATCGCTTGAGTAAATTCATTACCTGAGCGTGGGTCCCAAGTTGATTGGTTATAACAGCCACGACATTGGTGCTCACATCCAGCTACGAATAAGGTACAACGCGTACCAGGTCCATTTACCACATCGACTGGGTAATACTGATGAAAATTCATAACTTTAACCCTTTAAAAAGCTAATGCACTGTAGTCAACTGTCTTAAAATATGCTGTTTAATACCATATCTAGCACTTAGTGACTTATTCCTAGCAGTCCTATTTCAACTCGCCTTATTTGATCTCGACCTTTTAAGACTTTAGCCACTCAAAAGATAAGGCGCTATTCAGCGCCTTATTGTTTTTGATATGACATAGAACGAGTACTAGATGTGTTTAACGCGGCGTTTTACTTCTTCTTGCTTACCATGGTTAAACGGTCTGGCGTCTGGGCTACCTAAGTAACCACATACTCGACGAGTTACTGACACTCTACTTGGCTCATGGTTGCCACATTTAGGACAGACAAAGCCTTTACTTGTACAGTTAAACTCACCAACAAAGCCGCAATCATAACATTCATCAATAGGTGTATTGGTACCGTAGTATGGCACTCGGCTATAGCTGTAATCCCAAACGTTTTCTAATGCTTCAACGTTATGTTGCATATTAGGGAACTCGCCATAACAAATAAATCCACCGTTTGTTAGCTCAGGATATGGCAATTCAAAGTCAATTTTATCGTATGGGTTTACTTTCTTTTCCACATCTAAATGGAAACTATTGGTGTAGTAGCCTTTATCAGTCACACCTTCAACCACACCAAACTGTTTTGCATCCAACTGGCAAAAACGGCTGCATAGATTTTCGCTTGGCGTGCTGTATAAACTAAAGCCATAACCTGTTTCAGCCTTCCACGACTCCGTGGCACGCTTCATAACATTAATAATTTCAACGGCTTTAGTACGCAGTAGCTCACTATCAAATACATGCTCTTCTGTGCCGTAAAGAGCATTAATTGTCTCATGAAGTCCGATATAACCTAATGAAATAGACGCACGACCATTTTTGAAGATTTCAGAAATATCATCATCAGCTTTTAAACGAACACCACATGCGCCTTCCATATATAAGATTGGCGCTACGCGGGCTTTAACACCGACAAGACGAGCAATACGAGTATCTAACGCTTTACGCGCTAAAGTCATCCTCTCATCAAGTAATGCAAAGAAGGCTTTTTCATCGCCTTTAGCTTCGATTGCGATTCTAGGTAAGTTAAGGCTAACCACACCTAAATTATTACGACCTTCATGAATTAACTCGCCATTCTCTTCATATGTACCTAAGAAAGAGCGACAGCCCATTGGCGTTTTAAACGAACCAGTAACACGCTCAACTTGCTCGTAATTTAAAATATCAGGGTACATGCGCATCGTGGCACATTCTAAAGCCAACTTTTTAATATCGTAATTACTGTCAGCCGCTTTATGGTTAACGCCATCACGAATAGCAAATACAAGTTTTGGGAACACCGCGGTTTTACGGTTTTTACCTAGGCCTGCCATACGTACTGTTAGAATTGATTTTTGAATTAAGCGTGACTCCCAACTCGTGCCTAGACCAAAACCAAACGTCACAAACGGAGTCTGTCCATTAGCAGTGTGCAGAGTGTTCACTTCATATTCTAATGACTGGAATGCGTCATGACATTCTTTTTCAGTTTGCGCCATAGCAAATGCTTCCACATCGCTCACGCCCCACTCTTTACCAATCACCAGTTGTTTCTGGTAACTCTTTTGCACAAATTCCGCTAACACTTCATCGATACGGTTAATCGTTGTGCCGCCGTAAATATGGCTAGCAACTTGGGCAATAATCTGTGCAGTGACCGCTGTGGCAGTTGAAATTGATTTTGGTGTATCAATTTCGGCATTACCCATTTTAAAGCCATGGGTCATCATGCCTGCTAAATCAATTAACATGCAGTTAAACATCGGGAAGAAAGGCGCATAATCTAAATCATGATAATGAAGTTGACCCGATTCATGAGCAGCTACAATGTCTTTTGGTAACAAGTGTGATTTAGCATAATGTTTGGCTACAATACCCGCGAGTAAGTCGCGTTGTGTAGGAATAACTTTAGCGTCTTTATTGGCATTTTCGTTCAAAATTGAGCTATCACTTTGCTCAACTAACCCACGAATTTCACAGTTAAGTTTACTTTTTGCTTCACGGCAAATATCACGATCATGACGGTATTCAATATAATGACGTGCAACCTCTTTATGAGGCCCTTCCATTAATAGATTTTCCACTAAATCTTGTAAATGGTGAATTTGTACTTCTTCTTCGTTCGCGACTTGATTTCGGATTACACCCGCAATGGTAGCGGCGTAATCAACATCAGCATGACCTGTAGCCGTCGCCATAGCAGCAACGATGGCATCCCTAATTCTAGACTCATCAAATACAGTCCGACAACCGTCCCTTTTAATTACTACAGGCATTACTTTTACTCCATTTATGCACAGGATATAAACACTATATATCCACAACAAGAAACCAATAAACACTAGATATGGTGTATTAAGCTATAACGAAGACTAGAAATCTATGATCTGGATCATAGTTTGATGAGGGGAAGTGAAATGAAAAATATTACTGCCAAGCTCTGCACTATTTGGCAAAACAGAGCTTGACCGAGTAATTGAAAAACGTTATCGCCCTAAAGCAGAGTTGATTAAATGAGCAGTTTGACGCACAGACTGCCTGCCAGCTTCAATGGCTTCTGCCGCACGATGAAACTCCATGGTGCCTATATCAGCAAGCTGAGGAACTAAGCAAACATCAGGTGGATCGCCCATCAGTCTGGCACGTTTATGGCGCTGCTCTAGAATATCCATTGACTGAGACATCACTGCAATCATGCCAGGATGGGATTTAGTCGACATCGAAAACTTCTCTGAAAAGCTAGCAATGTACTCTTTACCTTTACCCAGAATATCCATAAAAGCAGAGTCTGGCTCTTTGGCTTCTTGTTGTTGTTTTTCTAACGCTGTAGGGGCACGGCTTTTCATCTGTTGTGGCAACATATGCATACTGTTACGGCGATGGCCGTTTAAATCAACAGCAATGACCACATCAACTCCCATCGCACGACACATTGATACTGGAACAGGATTCACCACAGCGCCGTCGACTAGCCATCTGTCTTCTAGTTGAACAGGGGTAAAAACCCTGGCATTGAACATGATGCTCTAACAGCGTGTCGTAAATCCCCTTCTTTAAACCAAATTTCTTGTCCGGAGTATAAATCAGTTGCCACCGCTGAGAATGGTTTTTTCAGTTGTTCAATTTTTAGCTCACCAATTCGGCCAGCCAGCACATCAAAAACTTTTTCACCGCTTATCAGTCCGCCTTTACGCCAGCTTAAATCCATCAGACCTAAAACATCCCAACTGGAAAAACCACGCACCCACGCTTCTAGCTCATCAAGATGATCATTGGCATACGCTGCACCTACCAATGCACCAACTGAACATCCTGCAATTTTATCTGGATGTATTCCCATTTCAGCCAGTTCTTTCAACACACCGATATGGGCCCAACCTTTAGCTGCGCCACTACCCAGTGCCACACCGACTCTTAATGGTTTATTCACCGCAGGCTCATTTTCATGCTCCGACATCTTTTACATCCCTTGTAGCTTAATTTGACTCAATTAATCTTATAAACTCAGCATAACTGAGCCTTTAGCTGTTGGCTATCGCCTAGCATACACGTTATAATATCTGGCTATCATTTTTTAGGGGATTTACCTTTGTTATTTACCGATTTTTCTTTAGACAAACGCTTACTTGAAAGTCTAAAGCATATGGGCATTTCTGAGCCAACCGAAATTCAGCAGCAAGCCCTGCCAATTGCCTTAGCAGGTAAAGATTTAATGGCATCTTCAAAAACCGGTTCAGGTAAAACCTTGGCGTTTTTGTTACCCGCACTTCAGCGTGTTATTTCAACAAAAGCGCTTTCTAAAAAAGACCCTCGTGTATTGATATTACTACCGACAAGGGAATTGGCTCAGCAAGTATACGGTCAATTACGTTTATTAGTGGCAAATACCCAGTATAAAGCGGTGAGTATTTTAGGAGGGGAAAACTTTAATGATCAAGCTAAATCGTTATCTCGTGACCCTCATTTTATTGTGGCTACACCCGGGCGTATCGCTGATCACTTAGAGCAACGTCATCTTTACTTAAATGGGTTAGAGCTCCTTATTCTTGATGAAGCCGACCGAATGCTTGATTTAGGTTTTGCGCCGCAATTAAAAGCCATTAACGAAGCTGCAGATCACAAACGTCGACAAACATTAATGTTTTCAGCCACGTTAGATCATGACCATATTAATGATATTGCTGCCACATTACTTAAAACGCCGAGCCATGTCGCCATTGGGGCATCTCATAACGAGCATAAAGACATTCAGCAACGTGTGTATTTAGTTGACCACTTAGATCATAAGCAAGCCCTATTGCAGCACATTCTCAAAACCGAGCAGCATAAACAGGTCATCATATTTACAGCGACGCGTGCTGATACCGACCGATTAGCTAAATTACTTGCTGAGCAAGGATTGGAAACTGCCGCATTAAGTGGTGACTTAAACCAATCAGCTCGTAATCAGATCATGGACAAATTTAGCCGTGGTCAGCAGAAAATATTAGTTACAACGGATGTCGCCTCTCGTGGCCTAGATTTATTAAACGTGTCATTAGTGATTAACTTTGACATGCCAAAATTTGCCGAAGAATACGTCCATCGCATTGGCCGTACAGGTCGAGCAGGCGCAAAAGGTGATGCGATTTCTTTAGTTGGTCCTAAAGACTGGGACAGCTTTAAGAAAATCCAAGTATTTTTACGCAAGAATTTCGACTTTTCGACCATAGAAGGTCTTGAAGGAAAATTTAAAGGCTTAAAAGATAAGCCAAAAACGGGTAACAAAAATACCAAGGCCAATGACCCTAAAGCTGCCAATAAAAAGCGTAACACGGCTAAAAAGCCTAAAATTGCACCTAAACGCGATAAACGCTTTATTACTGGCGTCGATATTGGTGATGCGCCAATGCGTCGTAAAGCTAAGCCAGCCAAAATTGTTGAAAACGACAACAGCATTGTTGAAGACAATGAACACGAGCTTGGCGAAGAGTAAACCTCATTAAAACATCATGCTGTTTTAACAGTAAATCGGCATGATAAAGATTTAAACCAGATTAACAGTAAGGTGAAACATGAAAATTTGTGGTGTGGAATTAAAAGGTGGCGAAGCCATCATTAGCTTATTAACTTACGAAGTGGAAACATTCAACGTACCTGAGTGTCGTCAAATTTCTTTCAGCATTTCAAAATCAGCTGAAACAGAATCAATCCGTGAGTTTCACTTTGCTTTCCACAAATTAATGGAAGATTACAAAGTTGATGAAATTGTCATCATTGAACGTGAGCAAAAAGGTAAGTTCGCCGGCTCTGCGACCAGTTTTAAACTCGAAACCGCAATTCAAATCACTGACTTGCCTGTTGGCATAATTAGCCCTGTTACTATCAAAGAAGAGCTTAAGCGTAATCCGCCTCAAGCAGATTTAGATACTTTAGGCCTAAAGCGTGTTCAGCTGCCAGCATTTGAAGCCGCTTACGCACAGCAAAATCGTCGTATGTACGGTAAAGTCTAAGCTCTAGACAAATTTGCGAGCCTACCTGTTAACTTAACAAACACGTTAATTATCAATGGGTAGGCTTCATAATTAGAACACCCTATTCACCCCTATCAAGCGAGCTAACTCAATGAGCTCAAACAAACCTGCTAAATCGCCTCGAAAAGCACCTCCCCAAATGCCCATTAAGGTAAGTTCTGCAAAAGTGGCAGCCGCAAGAGATAACCTTGCAAGCTTAGTTACCAGTAAAGATGTAAAAGCCAAACAGCAACAAGAGGGGCAGCTTAAATACATCAAAGGCTACTCAGCCAACACGATTGAACAAGTTAAACATCATATTGCCAACGATACCCTCGGCAGGCTTTTACTAAATCGCTACCCAAGGATCCATGATATTCGCACTGATAAAGCGTTATATGACTATGCGATGGGATATAAACAGGCTTATCTAAAACAATCAGCTCCTTTGTCAAAGGTCATTTTTGATGAAAAAATCAGTTTAAGCCATCAAGCGTTAGGCCTTCATACCTATGCTAACCGTGTACAGGGCAGTAAAGTTAAAGCTAAAAATGAAATTCGGATTTCATCAAAACTTAAGTTTATCCCTGAGCCATTATTGAGAATGGTGGTCGTGCATGAACTTGCACACCTAAGAGAAAAAGAGCACAACAAAGCCTTTTACCAACTCTGTGAATATATGACAGCGGATTATCATCAACTTGAGTTAGATTTACGATTATTATTGACATGTATTGAGTTAGGCAAGTCACCGTATTAATCTGATTAAATAATAAAGTATTGGAGCGTTATCATGTATGTAGCAACCTATAGAGGTGAAGGGCGCAGAACCAAGCATTATAAATCAGAAAAGGCTGCACTAAAGTCTATCCGTTCCTGGTTAAAGATACATAGTCAACAGGGGTATTCTGTCGGGTTAATGGGGCCTGACATTTCCCCAACTGAATACCATGAGTGGGAACTGATACCATATGATGAACCCAAAATACTTTCGTTTTATAACAGCAAAAAATGGAATGACTTAAAAGCTGAGGCTTTTGAGCGATACGGAAATAAATGTGCCTGTTGCGGCCGCTCTCCTGAACATAATGTCATTATGCATGTAGACCATATTAAACCTCGATCAAAGCATCCAGAACTCGAATTAGACATAAACAACCTACAAATTCTTTGCGAGCACTGTAATACAGGTAAATCCGACAAGTTTGAAACAGACTGGAGAACATAAAAAAACCACTTTTAATATCGAATTAAAAGTGGTTTATATTGGATTAATACAGAGGTCTTAACCCTGTAAAGATTAACCTAGATCCATCATCATTTTTTTACTGCTGACCAATTGTTTAAATTGGTCCATTTGATTTTTAGGCAGTACCGAAGCTTCAACAATACTTACTCGCATTGGATCTGCTGGTCGACCGTTCACGTGAAACTCGTAATGTAAATGTGGTCCTGTCACTCGCCCTGTATTACCTGTTAAACCAATAACTTGACCGCGTTTAACCCGCTGGCCTTTGCGCACAAGAAACTTAGATAAATGTAAGTAGCGGGTTCTCACATTGTTATCATGCTCGATAACGATATATTTTCCAGCAAATCTATGATTGGTGACCATAGACACAACACCATCACCAGGAGCGACGACTCGAGTTCCAATTGGGGTGGCAAAGTCTGTACCGTTATGAGGCGAAACACGTCCAGTAACCGGGTGTTTACGCGTCGGATTAAAGCGGGAAGATAAACGGTATTGACGCTCTAATGGAATACGCTGGAAAGCACTCGCTAACCCTTGTCCACGTTCATCATAATAATTTCCATCCACGTTCTGAAACGCATTCACATTATTTCGACGAGTGTTAATTCTTACAGCTTGTAACTGTGTCGCACCTGTTGACTCACCTTCGATGTATTGATCATTCATTAGTACATTAAAGGTGTCTCCTGCACGCAGATCACGGGAGAAGTCTAATTTACTCGACAATAGGTTTTCAATGGTTTGAATTTCACGAGCATTTAACCCCGCACGTTGAGCGGAGAGGTAAAATGAGCCATTGATTTCACCACTAATTATCCTATTTTGCCAAATACCTTCGATATTGATTTCTTCAACACCAAAACTACCATCGTCAAAACGAGTAAAAACAACTTGATAAGCAGGATTAAAATACAGTTCTAACTTAGTCAGTTGTTGCTGGTCATCTTGAAAAAATTGTATCCGATTACCTACTGCTAAGGTATCTAACGCAAGTACATTCAAATCAGCTTCAAGCACTTTATACATGGTTTGCTGACCAATGCCCGCAAGCTCGAATAAATGGCCTAATGTGTCGCCATTTTCAATAATACGTTCGAAACTCGGTTTTTCGGGCTCAATAACATCTATTGGTGCAGAATCAGATAAATTCGGGATCAATGATTCGATGTCTAAAGCCACAGGAATGCGTTGAGAAGAGAACTCTTGCGGTGTTGGCCACAACAAAGCTGCTGCCACTACGAATACGCTGGCAAGTAATAATTTTCTGTGTATTGCAGGTAAGCCTTGCACCTTATTAAATCGAGCTTGGCCCCTGCTTTTATTTGCTGAAAGCAATCTTGCATCCGCCTTAATACTGAATAAAAAATAATACCTTCTAGCTAAACCGATAGAATATTAAAAATGGGTACTTAAGCACTAGAAGATATATTAGCGAACTGTTATATCAAAAATAGTTACGAATAAAAATACAAACTGTCGTTTGAACTGCATAAATTTGAACTCTGCACAGTTCAAATGAACACTTCTAAAGCGAAAGTAAATGGCATGGGAAGGGACTGTTACTAGAAGTTTGCAACCATATCAAGACTGCATAAGTCGTGCATATTTAATGACGATTAATGAAATCTAGGTAGAATTATTACCCTCAACTTACTGAAATCAGCATGAATATTTCAGTAAGTGAGAGATTTGCTTTCGACGTAATGGCTAATCCATTGTAATAATAAATCGGGCTTGAGCTACAAATTATGTCTCAGCTGAGTCGAACTTATAGTCAGCCTGTAATCGACTCACCCCAAGGCCATTCATCTTATTTACTTTAATTTGCACACTTATCCGCTCTTTCATCGCCTCAATATGACTGATAACCCCAATCATTTTGCCAGAAGCATTCAGGTTATCGAGCGCATCAAGGGCAGTATCTAGTGTTTGACTATCAAGCGTACCAAAACCTTCATCTAAAAATAACGAGTCAATGCTGGTTTTATGGCTGACTAAATCCGATAATGCCAACGCAAGTGCAAGACTTACAAGAAAGCTTTCACCGCCTGACAAAGTACGCGTATCACGCACTGCATCACCCTGCCAAGTATCCAGTACCTGTAGCTCGAGTGCTTCTGATTGTTTTCTTTCTAATAAATAACGACCTTGTAGCCTATCTAATTGTCGATTCGCCAACACCACAAGGTGATCAAGAGTGAGTCCCTGAGCAAACTTTCGGAATTTGTCACCCTTTTGCGATCCAATCAATGAGTGTAAATAAGCTATATCATCAAAGTCCAGTTTAGCTTGAGTAAGCTCAGCCACCAAGGTTTGTTGAGTGGTGCGGTTTTTCCCATCTTCACTTAATAAGTGTTTTAACTGCCAAACCTGCTCTTTCATGGCTGAAAGACGGGCTTCTGTTTGCTCATGCATGATGGCAACATCAGCAATATCTGCCTGATGATATTTAGATTCATCACCCAGCTTTACTAACTCAGCCTGTTGAGCCCTTGTTTGCTCAACAACCGTACTAGCTTTCAAAATACGAGTATCAAGCCCTTGCTTAAGTTGCTGTAGTGCTTGTATTTGCGCTACAGGCATCAATGCTTGTTCAAATTCAGTTTGATCAGCAAATGGACTGGTTGATAAAGCCAAGGTAAAAGTGTTTCTAGCTTCGGATACATCATTGACTGTGCGTTCTAGCTGCTGTGTAACGGCCTGCTCTTGTGCAGCGAATTTATCGAACTCTTGCTGTAGTTTGCTTTGCACTTGAGCCTGCTGAGTAAATTGCAACTCTGATTGCTGCAACGCTTGCTGACTACGCTGCTTTTCATGACTGATTTGTTTATCGCCAAAAACAGCGAATCGTTGCTGCTTTACACTCGTTAGCTCAAGATCCGTTTTCTGCAATAACTCATCGAGTTGTGATATTTGCTGAATTAACTCATCCTGCTGCTGAGTGAGTGTTTGAACTTGTTGCATTAATAACTGTTGCTGCTGAGTTAATTGTCCTTGCTGCTCAACTGCCACAGCCCATTGACCGACATCGGTTTGTAAATCAGCTAACCAGGTTTCCAGTTGTGAAAAGTCATTTAAAGTTAATCCAGCTTGATAAAATTGTTGCTGACAGCTAGATTCGAGCTCAGTAATGTTTTGCTGTATTTGGCTAAGCTGCTGCTTTGACTCAGTTAATTGCTGTTGCTGATTTTGCTGCTGCTGAGTGAAAAGTTGTAATTGATGTTGCTGCTGCTCTAGCAAAGTCAGTGTTTGCTGGTATTGCTCAGCACAGGATTGTTTAGCCTGAGTAAGTTCTCGAATATCAGTTAATTGCTGATGCAAATACTGTTGGCGACTAGCCGATTGTTCAACAAAATGAGTCAATATTGCGCCATCAATTTCAGTTTTTGTGGCGATCAGTTCTGGCTTAGATAATTGCTCAGCTAATTGCTGGTACTCAACCAAACAATCTTCAATCTGCTGATGTAACATCGATTGTTTATCAGCGCACAGTTCAAGTTGATGCTGTAACTTACTTTGCTGCAGCTTTAATTGCTCACCTTGACGCTTAATTGATTCAAGTTCTGCTGACCTGGCTTCAAAGCGTACCTCGGTATCAGAAACATCAAGCGCTTGGTAATGCTCAACTAAAGGGTGCTCTTTGGAACCACACAAGGCACAAGGCTCACCTTGAATGAGCTTAGCTCGCTCTTGGGTTAAATTAACGATTTGCTGCTCTTGTTTAAGCAGCATTTGTAAATCTTTAACCTGCTGATTTTTTCACTCCAAGCACTACGTACTTGCTGTAATTCTTGAGCAATCGCAGAGATCTGCGCAGCAAAATGCTGATTTTCATTAGTCGCGTTATGACTTTGCGTCACTAAGTCAGTATGTGCAACTTGTAACTGCTGTAATCTAGTACGGGAGACTTGCTGTTCAATCAAATTTTGGTACTGAGCTTGTAAATCCGCTTCTGAGCTTGTACCTAAACACTGAGTTAATTGCTGCTCACTATGTGTTAATGCTAACTGCTTTGTCTGTAATTCAGCGTTAAGTGACGCTAAAGCCTCATTTTGCTGCACCAACTGCTGTTGGTTAAACATGTCTTGCTGAGATAGCGTTGAAATTAACTGCGATAATTCATTTTTTTCAGCTGTAATCCTGACAAATTCATTGCTTGCTGCTGCCAAGCTGCAATATTGCTTTGAATTAATTGTCCTTGAGGATACAAGGCAATCACTTTGTCATTATCTGAAAGTGACTGGTTTAACTGATTTAAGTTTTGAGTTAGCTCAAGCTGAGACTCTGTGATTTTTTGCTGTTGAATTGTTTGTTGATACTTATTTTTCGATTGTTGATCACATTGAAAATTCAGTTGCTCAATTTTATTATCAAGCGGTTGAACTTGCTCCTCAATCAAGGTGAGCAACTCAGTGTGTTGCAGCTTTACTGAATCAAATTGCTCTTGTCGTTTTAAATGTTCTGTCTTAGCGGCTTCAAGGGATAATTGCGACTGTTGCTGCGCTTGGGATAGTGTCAGTTGCTCTGTTTGCAATTGATTTTGCTGCTGTTCGAGTTTGGTTAAGCTTTCAAATAATGGAGCAAGCATCTGAGCAGGCTCACTTGCTTCTAGTTTAGCGAGTGACTCAGCTTGGGCGGTCAATTCGCTTTGTGCAACGTCCAGTTCACGTTCACTTTCAGTCAGTTTTGCGGTGTTTTGTTCAAGCTGTTTTGCCCAATTAAGTTGCTGCTGTTGCTGATTTAACAGGCTTTGTAACTTAGCAGATTGCAGCTCTCCTTCGCTTAGCTGTTTGTTTTTTCAGCAATATCCACATCTGATAACAGTTCTACATTATCAGTTTTGGCTTCAAGTAAGGTTAAGGCTTGTTTCGCTTGTGTAAAATTAACATGCACTTGCTCTGAAATCTGACCATAAATTTCAGTTCCCGTTAACTCTTCGAGTAACTCAGCCCTATCATTAGCATCCGCATTTAAAAATGCGGCAAACTGACCTTGCGATAACATCATCGACTTGGTGAAACGAGCAAAATCTAATCCGGTTATAGCTTCAGTTAGCTCGGTCTTTTGCTTTACCTGGCTAGCGATAATTTTACCAGAATCAAGTTCAGCTAATTCCACCTGTGCATCTTGTAAATTGCCATCAATTTGACCACGTGAGCGGCGTTGACTCCAAAAGGCACGATAACCTTTACCTTTCACTTCAAACTCAACCTCCGCTAAACACTCACTGGTACCTCGGGTCATCAATTCATTCGTGGATTTTGAAATCACTTTTAATCTGGGGGTGCGATGATATAACGCTAAGCAAATGGCATCTAAAATCGTGGTTTTACCCGAACCTGTCGGCCCTGTAATCGCAAACAGTCCATTTTCTTTAAATGGCGATTGAGTAAAATCAATTTTCCATTCATTTTTTAATGAGTTTATATTTTTAAATCTCAGGCTGAGGATTTTCATTATTTATCCTCCAGCGTTGATTGCTCGGCAACTTGAGCCACCACTAGGGCAAACTGTGACTTCACTCTTTCAAGCCGCAGTTGTTGCTCAGCCTCAGTAAAGTCCTCTTGTGCTAAACGTCGCTCAAATACATCATTCACGGACAACTCTGATAAGGTTTCATTTTCAAGTTGCTCAATTTGTTGATGACGTTGCTGCCTTGCACGCTTTAATTGCAGGACTTCAACCGCTAAAGGCTCGGTAATATCCGCAATACGTGTTTGTAAATCACTCAAGAAGTCTTGTTGCGCCACCTCAATGCTAAGCCAAGTTAGCTCAATATCCTGATGACAACCATCTGTTGGTTTTAACGAAAACTCAGACAATAGCTGCTCAATTTCAGTCAAGCTACCTTTAATATTTGCCATAGGTTGAAAGCGAGGCACTTCAATTGGTGTAACCTGAGCTAATTTATCCTTGTCAAAATCCACTAAAAACACACTCTTTTGACCTGCAAGTTCATCAAAACTTAATGGGATCGGAGAACCGCTATAACGAATATGCTCCGTTTTGGCAATTTTTTGAGGTCGATGAATGTGCCCAAGCGCAATATAATCAGCTGCAGGGAATAACGATGCATTAAACGCATCTAAACTGCCGATATAGATATCTCGTACTGATTCACTCGTACTTGCCCCAACTGTGGTGAGGTGGCCGGTCGCAATGATAGGTAAAGCTTGTGATTGTTCACTATTCAATGTTTGTGCGTATTCAAAGCAGGATTGATAAAGCGCAGCAATTTCGTTACCTAGTTTGCGCTGTTTATCTGAGCTAGATTCACCTGATTGACTTAATACCATATCTCTAGGGCGCAAATAAGGTAAGGCGCAAACAATGGCACAAGGTTGCTGGCTTTTATCCTTCACTAACAATACATGTTCGCGAACATCATCTAACGCGCCGGGGATAACACTTGCATTGAGACAAGCCAGTAATTGTTTTGATTCGCCAAGTGTTGCCACTGAGTCGTGATTACCGCCTAATACAATAAGCTGGCAGCCAGTTTTTTGTATATCGACAATAAACTGATTATATAAACTGCGGGCATAACTTGGTGGTGTGCCAGTATCAAAAATATCACCCGCTACAATTAGCGCATCGACATCATGTTCACCAATCTGCTCAAGCAGCCAATGCATAAATAATTGATGTTCATGTGCACGACTTTTACCATAAAAATTTTGCCCAAGGTGCCAATCTGAAGTGTGAATAATGCGCATGAAAACCTATTTCAATAACTGTTGAATGTGTAGTAACAGGATATACCTGAAAGCGAATACCTTAGTGTTAGGATACGCCTAACCGTATTGAGACCACAGTAACTTAAAGCTCATCAAAAATGACATAGTAACCACTAAAGGTTTAATAATTTTTACCCCTTTCGTCATCACAAGTCGTGAGCCTAACGTTGCCCCAATGGCTTGGCCTACCAACATAATCAGACCAAGTACAATCGCAACTTGACCACCAATCAAGAAGAAAATCAATGATGAAATGTTGGTAGCAAAGTTTAGAATTTTGGCGTGAGCAGTTGCTTTAGCAAGGCCATAGCCCGCTAACGAAACAAATGCTAATGCAAAAAACTGCCCGTTCCAGGCCCAAAGAAACCATCATAAAACCCTACCCCTAACGCTGCTGTAAAGGCGAATACAGTCGGTGTTAATACTTGCTGCTTATCGTTTTCGGATATTTTTTTCGAAAATAGAAAATAACAACCGATAGCCAGAATCAAAAATGGCAAGACTAACTCAAGCACGGACACATCAATCATTTGAACTATGATAGTTCCCACTGCTGCGCCAGCGAAAGCACAGACGATAGACAACTTAGCTTGCTTTAAATCAACCATGCCTTTGCGTATAAAATACAAACTGGCAAAAAAACTACCACCACAGGCTTGTAGTTTATTGGTACCAAGCGCCGCTGCAGGAGGTAAACCTGCCCACATTAATGCAGGAATAGTCAGTAAACCACCGCCACCAGCAATGGCATCAATAAAGCCTGCTAAAATGGCAACAAAGAATAAAATGACTGCGATCTGTAGGGTGAGTTCGAACATGAAATTGATCTTAAATTATTATTAATAGGCCATTAGACCTGCTTTAAATACAAAATTCAAAAGCTATCTGTTACAAACGTAAAATTGGTAAATTTACAAAACTAATTGCAAGAATTCATTAACATTTTTGGCGGTTAATTAAACTGCAAATAGCAAAAAAGCAGCCTAAGCTGCTTTTTGGTTAACGCTATTTTTGTCTATGGCTTAAAAACCCCAAAAGAAGTTAGTGATCATAAAGAGCACAAACATACTGATAAAGTTAATAATGACACCTGCTCTCATCATTTCTGATTGTTTAATATAGCCCGAACCAAACACAATCGCGTTAGGCGGAGTTGCTACAGGCAACATAAACGCACAAGAAGCCGCTATACCAATCACCACCGAAATCATTACAGGTGACAAGCCTAATGGTTCTGCAATTGCGGCAAAAACAGGAACTAATAACGCAGCGCTTGCGGTATTACTGGCGAACTCTGTCAGCATGACCACAAAGGCAATCACTGCAATAATAAACAATGCCATGTGCGCGTTACCAAAAATATCAGTCACAAAATGTGCTAAGAATACACTGGTGCCTGTTGCTTTAAGCACCGCACTCAAGGTTAACCCACCTCCGAATAAAATCAGTACGCCCCAATCTGTAGTTGATTCAATTTTCTTCCAATCAACCAGTTTTAAGCTCGCAAGCACCACGACAGCACCTAAAGCGACAATCGTGTCGAATTTGCTAATTCCACCTAAGGCCTGAGAAATCGGCTTACTGAATATCCAACAACAAACTGTCGCAAGAAATATCACTAAGGTCAGCTTGCCACTTAATGAAAGTGACGTATCTTCAGCTTTCAGTTCACACCTTGCTGATAAATCAGGTTTCAGAAAGATATATAACGCCACCAGCATCGCAGGTAGCATTAACGCGACTGTCGGTAACCCAAACGCTAACCAGTCACTAAACGTTAAACCAACTTGCGCTGCAGCAATAGCATTTGGCGGGCTGCCGACTAATGTACCAATACCGCCAATGTTTGCTGAATAAGCAATGCCAAGTAAAACAAACAAATAAGTGGTTTTATGCTCTTTAAAATCTAATTGATGCAATATACCAAGCGCTAGAGGTAGCATCATGGCTGCGGTGGCAGTGTTACTGATCCACATCGACAATACTGCAGTAACCACAAACAACAATAGACACGCGATACCTAACTTGCCTTTAGAGAACAACAACACTTTTTGGGCAATTAAACGATCAATACCCTGATGATTTAATGCTGCAGCTAATACAAAGCCACCAAAGAACAAATAAATAATAGGGTTAGCAAAATTGCTCATTGCTGTTTGGGTATCAAATACGCCCAAGAACACGGCCAAAATAGGTATTAATATTGCCGTAATACTGATATGAATCGCTTCAGTCAGCCACAAAATCGCAGCAAAAATAAGCAGTGATAGCCCTGTATTAATGCCTTGTTCAAATGGCAGAAAGTTATACAACAACGCAAATAGTGCGATGTTGCTAAACAAAATAATAAAATGTCGTTTATTAGTCACTTCTGTAGGTGACTTATTGGGTATGTTTTCCATTGAAGCGCCCTCCCTTATTTTTTAATGTGGACAATGTAGATCACACTCATAAAGAAGATAAAGCTTTGTTTTATGGTTAATTAATTACACCCTAACAAGTTAACAATGTGACAAACTGCTCACCAAATACCTTTTTTGTGATTACAACGAACAATAACCATGAGCGATGTGTGGTAATAAAGTTTCATTTATCGCATTTTATGTTCTAGACCGCTTAAAAAAGAATGTTTATGAGCAACCAAAAGTGTGATCAGTGTCTAACAAAAAAATCACAGTCTGCTTAGTGCATGCTTATGGCGGATTCCGTGATCAAGATCGCCACAGCATCACCGGAAAACACCATAAAAAAACCTACCAATAGGTAGGTTTTATCTTTAAAAACGAAAAGCTGGTGATATCAACTGGCTAGCTAGCCAATAAACAAGCAACTTATGTTGCTAACGCTTTGCCAGCAAATAATCTAGACCACTGCAAATCGCTGCCACTTGAGCCAAAATACAATTTTCATCATCTGATAGCGGACTGTCCGGATAAACTTCCGTCGTGGTTTTGTATTGAGCTTGGGTTAACCCTGCACATAAGCCAAGTTCACTGCACGGATAGTTAATCACTCCAAACTGTGACAATTCAACACCAATCAATTTGCCATCATCATCTGCAGGCGCGATGTGCGTCACTGCAGCAACGCCTTTTATAATCGCCGTTTGAAATTCATCCTGTGGGTTTTCAGAATCACCAACTAAATAGAAACCATCTGGAATATTCCAGTTATGATTAACTGTGCCCTCTCTAGCGGCAAGCGCAGGTCTAAATTCTGAATTATCAGTATCTGTGGTTTCATGCAGATCAATATGAGCAAGAAAATCTACACCTAAATCTGACACAGCGTTAAGCAATGAAGCAGACTCTTCAGCTGGGCTATTAGGGTAAAACGAGCGATTAGGATCGACTGCGTTAGGGTTCCAACGGTTGATCGTCTCATAACCCCATGGGCTAACACATGGTGCTATGACTAAATTGAAATGTTCTGCGTAGGCTTTGGCTTTAGTTTCGACAAAACGAATCGCCCCTTGAACACCACTGGTTTCATAGCCATGAACGCCACCAGTCACAAGCACAACAGGCTTATTGGCATCCCACTCACCTTTGATAAGAAATAAAGGGTATTTAGCTTCATCGTACGATAGCGCACCATATTGAGTAACAGTAAAAGACTTTGCTAATGCTTCTATTTTACTCACAACCTCTTGCTGATAACTGCGTTTAATTTGTTGCAGCGAAAACCATTGCTGCTTATCTTCATCAGTCCACTTCTGACCCTTACGGCCAATGTGATACATTTCGCTTTGTTGCATATAGGACCTACTTTTATATTTATTATTTTTTGCTCAGTAAAAAGCGTAAACCTGCTGATTGAGATAATCCGTTAATGCCAACAGGTTTATTACCGAATGCAGCTTAACAAACAGCTTGATGGTCGTTAATAGATAAACTGTAAGAGAAAAATCGCGTGTCTTTAACAAAGCCTATTTTTTCATAAACCGATTGGGCTGGAAAGTTAACCTTTGCAGTCCCTAAATCCACTCTTACCGCATTCAGGCCTCTTGCTAACTCAATAGAGCATTGAATTAATCGATTGGCAACGCCTTGATTTCGAGCGTCAGGATCAACGAACAAATCGTTAAGCACCAAAATCTTACCTAGCTCAACTGTTGAAAAGCTTTGATAATTTAATACGAAACCAACGGGATTACTTGCTTCGTCGTACGCTGCAAAAATGAAAGCTTCTTGCTCACGCAAACGCGCGGTTAAATACTCGATATATTGATTTTTTGGTAACTCAACACCATAAAAAAACATATATTGCGAAAAGAGCGGCAAGATATCGTCAATGTCTGACATTGTGACACGGTTTATTATCATTATTTCCCTCATTTATTATTGCTGGTAAAGCAAGTATTGGGTGCAAACATCCTTAATTGCACCCTTGTAAAATACTGTTTATAAGCCTGAATTTTCAAGCTCTTGTTCATCAAGACCTAATTGCTTAGCGTAACTCACATTAGGCACTATGCGCATTTCAAATTTTAAAATTTTATAGCAAGCATCGTAAAATGCTTCACCAAGCCATTGCTTATCATATTGCTCTAGTGCTCGCAGCATCGCATCTGCAGAAGAGCCCTGTTTAATCGACTCAGGTGCCATCGCATCAATAAAACTTGCTACTAAACCGTACAAGTCTTTTTCTGCATCACCTTCGACCGACCAAAGTGTCGGATCGGCATATTGCGCGGCATAATGAGTTGCCGCAATATCAGAACCAATACCAAAGTTTACTAATGTGGCTTTTTCATCACGACAAATGATGTTTTTAGGGCAAATGGCTCCATGGTGTATATCTAGACTATGTAAATATTGCAGCGCAGTTAACAGTTGCACAAACCATAATCTAGGTTGGCCTACCTCGATAGTTTGCACTTCATCAAGTCCAACACCCTGAACCCAATCACGTGCGATAAACAAGTCATCAGATTGAGGTAACTGTCCAAACGCTAATACTCGTTCTACATGAGGATGATAAATCTTCGCTAAACTACGATACATATTACTTAACGTGTGCCATTGATTGTCAACATCTTGATAGACACTGACACAGCAAGGGTAGTTACCTTGGATATGCAATGCTCGCCACAACTGACTACGTGAAGTGGCCGAGATAAAATGATCTAACCGATAGTGATGGTCAATAACAGCACCTTTTTCTATTTCGACCTTCTGCGGCAGGGTATCACATACACCCAAGTCAATTAACGCCGATAAATCACAGCGAATGGCATCTAAATCTATCGTACTGCCATTGGCTGCAGCGCGGTACCATTGGTAAATTCGAGGTTGCAGTGTTTTTTCAGCTAAAGATAAAAACGCTTGCGCATAGGCTTTAATATCTTCGCTGGTGTTAAGTGAATCTTTAATATCAATAAATTCAACATCAGCATCTTCTGAGATAAAGATACAATTGTCGGCCCAGCCACCGATGGTATAACCTCGACGATGGATCTGTTGAAGCCCTGTCACGCTGCGTCTTAGAATTTCAAGTAGTTGATAGGTGGTTTGTTTATCTACTTCAAAAATATTAAGCGGCACACCACGTGGCATTCTTATCGGTAGCACAACTTGCTCACCATCTTGAATTAACGGCGCGCAAAAAGGAACACAACTGCAGCCTGATAATGACTGAATACGCTTAAATTCATCTCTAAGTTTTTGCTCATGGTTAGTTGCATCAATACTGTGCTCAAACTGGCTTGTCACGAGAATTTTTAACAGCCAAGGGGCTGTCCAACCACCTGGATTGTACTCAGATTGCCAAACCTCTAAACCTTGTTGTAAAAAGAGACATTTAAGCTTAATAAAATCTTGGATCTTATTATTACGCTGCTCAACTAACGCCACTTGGCCAATCGTATCCAACACCATTTCTTTTTGCGTTTCAGTTACAGGGTGGATATGAGGCGCCGTCAAGCCCCACTCTTTTGTCAATGCTTCAATGATTTTCGCTGGGGTATAAATACTTAGTTTTCCGGTGTCTTTCTCGACCAGAATTTCTTCCCTTTTCGGCCAGTAACAAACACCATGCCTTGACACCAAGGAGCGTAAACCCCCACTGGAATTTTATTTTTAAGCTTACCCGCAAGGACTCGAGCAACATAGTTAGCTTTAGACAAGCTATTATCAACATGGCGTCCATCGAGTGACCAAGCATGGAGACCTGCATTCAATCGACCGATGTAGCCTTTTACATCGACAACATAAACGCCAAATTCACCCACAACTAAGGCATCAACTTCCATGGCTTGGCCGGTATGAGTTGGAATTTCAACGTTTGTGAGAAGTAAATAATCTTCAGGAAGTTCGTCTGATAATAAAGAGAATGCCCAACGTTCGGCGTCGTTAACTGGGGTACCAAAGCTAATATGTCTTGCCATTGAGAATGCGACTCCACTAATAATTATTATTTCTGCATGTGGCTACATCCTATAATAGAAAGGCACAAAAAAACCACCATAAAGGTGGTTTTTGTTTTCATAATATTAACAGTCATTACATCATATTATTTTTGCTTACTGCTTACTGCTCACTGAGATAAGACATAGTTCATCTAGGTTTAGCAAGCCATAATTAGCAATGAATGCGAGCTCATCGAGCTAACAGCGTTAACGTGATGTCTGACTAGTGAGAATGCGAGCAGTTATCATCACACTCATGGTCATCGTCAGCAAATTCGTCATCACCCTCTTGGTGTTGCATCACGCCCCAACCATCTGTCATGCCATCAAACTCTTGAGCAAAATCATTTAGCTCAATTTCTTTTGCGACTAAAGTTTCATATGCTGGAACCATATTCAGACAAACAATCAGCTCCCACTTTTCAATCTCTTCACTAAAGTTAAGCTCAAGCTCACCTTTTAGATCCGTTTGCGCTAACGCTTCAAGCGCTGATTCAGCATCACGTTGATCATCAAAAATCAAAAAGAAATCAACATCTAGTGCAACGCTCAAATCAATACCTGATTCGGCCATCGCCGCAAGCATTTTACCATTATCATCATCAGGGAATTGCATGATTGTATCCTTATACGCTGGCAACGATTTTAATACGTTCACCATTAAACTCGATTACGTCTCCAACCACACACTTCTTGCGTTTGCGGGTATCAACGTCGTTGTTTACTTTTACAAGACCCTCAGAGATAACGTGCTTAGCTGCGCCGCCACCATCTACTAAACCTTGTACTTTTAATACTTTATATAACTCTACAAACTCATCGCCACTCAATAGTGGAAACTCTGCAACGTCGCTGCTCATTCAATATTGGCCTTTAATCATAAATATACTGCGTATTATACCTGATCAGGGATTAATACCAATCTTAAAACGCATTGAATCATGCAAGCTTACTGCGTTGCTTGTCATCATTAAAGCCTTAGCAAGCATCTAGCATCAACATCGGGTCACTGTGAATATAGTTAAATGCGAGTTGCTGGCAAATTAAATCACCAACAATCACTTTGCTGGGTTGTTTATCGTCATTAAAGCTTGGCTCGGCTAACCCCAAATGCTTAGCTGCATACCGATAAAATTCGCTGCGAGTCGGATGCTTAGGCGCGGCAAGGTTATAGGTCTCATTTACTGCTTGGTGAGCGCTTGTTGCCTTCACAATTGACGTCACCGCTTGAATACAATCATCAAGGTGAACTAGGTTTACCGCAACATTACCCCCTGCAATATTCTCTCTACCAGCAAAGAACTTACCAGGGTGCCTTTTGGGGCCAATTAAACCAGAGAAACGAAGAATACAGCTGTTGTTCATAGCAGCAAATTGCGATTCAGCCTTAAGTAATATGGCACTTTTATCATCATAAACCTGTGCATCATTTTCTGTCATATCTTTATCAATGGCAGGATAAACCCCAGTGGTACTAATAAAGATTACACGCTGGTACTGACGCTCACCAATCAATGAAATTAATCGCTGAACATGGGTCAGGTACTGACTTTCTCCACGTCTGAGTCCCGGCGGGATATTCACGATTAACATGTCTACATCGAAAAGCCCCGCATACGTCATGGCCTTTGACTCGAGTTCATTATCATTAATGGTACTTAAATCGAGTTCAAAAGGATTAATTTTATGCGATAACAGCGACGCACATCCTTCAGCAGTCCGCTTTGTTCCTGAAACATTAAAGCCTTGCTCAACAAGTAGTTTTGCCAGAGGTAATCCGAACCAGCCGCAACCAACAATCGCAATATCGTTCATACTTTCACTTCCGTATTCAATGATTCTTAGGTGGGAGATTTACTTATAAAATGAGCGAGTATAAAGCGTGTTTGGTAATATTGAACAGGGCTTTCAACAATTTATGCAATGTTAAAACAATCCTATTAGGGCTTACTCAGTTTCGGTTTTGGCGATGAGTTACCTGTTAAGTGATAAGAATACTGCAGTTACTGAATAAATTTGTGACTTGTTTAATCTTCAATATGGCTCACATAAAAACACACAGGACTTTTAGCTTGAAGCGTATCGATGACTTTTTCAGGTAATGTATCTATCTTAACAGTTTCAACGATGCTCACACCTTCATCTGTTAAACAGCGGATGGCAGATTGGCCTCCTCGTTCATTACAGCTATAAACTTGGGGTAATTTTGATTGGCGAGATGTCATGATAACTTTTGCAAAATGGCCATCAGATAACTTTACGACAGAGCCTGGTGGATAAATGCCTAACACTTTGACCAATATTTCAATGTATTCCTTTGCATGCTTACCGACTCGGGTTTTGAACAAGGTTCCTAATGCCACTTGAGGCGAACCCGTTTTCAGTAATAACCCTGCATAATCATTAGCAAGCGCAACAATTTGAGTTAATGCTGGAATTTTTTTCCCAGACAATTTATCAGGGTAACCGCTACCATCAATGAATTCGTGATGATGCAAAACAATATTCAGCATAGGCGCAGGAAATAACCCACTGCGATTGAGCATCTCATAACCCAAGTTAGGGTGTGTTTTTTGGTAATTTATTTCTACAGAAGTTAGATCCGTGCGCTTACGTCGAATTGCATCAGGGATTTTTAATTTGCCTATATCATGAAACACACAACCCAATGCAATATCTCTAAGCTCAGTAGGTGTTAGCCCAAGACTTTTTGCCATCATCATAGACAATACAGCAACAGATACGCTGTGCTGGGTCATACTAGGCTCTTTATCCACACTGGTTACAAGCACAAACTCAGGATGCTGAGTTTCAGAAAGGTGCGTCATTAACTGTTCAACCACAGACGAAGATTCACGATAAGACACTTCGGCGTCACTGACGACTTTACTGAAAGCGGGTCTCAAATCGCTGGCGGCTTTATTAAAGCGCTGTTGGCTTGAACGTATTGATTTTCTAATGGCGCCCTGAATATCAAACTCAACGACAGGCTCGATAGCCTCAACCACTTCTTCAGGCTCATCATCAGCTAATAAATGCATCCCGCTAATAACGGTAACGTAACTAATATCCAAACTGTTAATTAATTCGATTTCAGCTTGCGAGGTAACAGGGACTTTGTTGCGAAAAAATGGATTGTTAAACCACGACAAAGGCAGCTTTACCGTTAGCCCGACAACAATCTGCGACAAGGGAATATTGATAGGTTCCGTTTTTGACACTATTAGCTACCTTTGCAGTCCATACAGTTCATATTAATGCGAAATTCAATAATCGTTAATTCACATTATGATAAATGTAACGTATTGCATCAAATATACTATAAATAACGTCAAAAATATTGCAGCTTATCTAACAAGTTGATAAAACCGCTAGTTTTTTTCGTGAGTTTGCTCAATTGCGGACGGATTTTTAGGTCGATTGTATTGTTTTGCTTGATGCGCATCGAGCGTCTTTTCAATCAATTCGGTATTACTGTCTTTTTGATGATGTTGCTCAGCATTAAGATAGTCAGTTTCATTTTGCCAATCTTTAAAATAGTAATGTAACCGTTTTGATTTTAATAAATAAATTGCAGACCAGAAAATAAATAACGCATCAAGCGCAAAGCTCACACGAAACAAAAAGTCATCATGAACAAGTCGCTGATTCAATATGATGGCATCGACAATCAATAATAACCAAAGTCCATATTTAATCTTATTAAAAAAAGGCCTTGCGAGCTGAGGCGCCCGTTTTCTTTCCGCTATAATCAGCCCGTATATGATAACAGCGCCGACGCCAGCCATTAATGCCATTAGGAAGTCAGATTTCTCGGGATAAAATAATCGTACTAAACCAGCACGATCATTAAACTGAGTGAGTGATGCGATAAAAACACACCAACCACGAGCCAGAAAGACCAGTATCAGATATAAAAAAATGGGGGGTTTTATGTGCCCTTTTTCATCGAGCCAAGTGATATTACTGAAATTCACAACTTACCTATCAACATGCTTATAGTTGAACCTATATCAACTTGGTTAACCTGCTTTACTGTTTAAACCGACAACATCAGTGTAAAGCAGTGCTTGTTAAAGAGATAAGGGTTAAATCTCATAAAACAAGCACCCAAGTGATACATTCTTATCTGCAAACTGATTTGTGTGTATGGATTATGCCTTTAATAAAGTTAATAGCTCGTCTTCATTAATCACTTTAACGCCTAAATCCTGCGCTTTAGCCAGTTTAGAACCAGCGGCCTCACCCGCCACTAAGCAGTCAGTATTTTTTGATACACTCCCCGCTACTTTCGCTCCCAAGGCTTGTAATTGAGCTTTAGCATCATTTCGATTTAGCTGAGTTAAGGTGCCTGTTAACACCCACGTTTGGCCTTTAAGACTTAATTCTGCCTCATCAACCGCTTCAATCGCAGGCCAATTCACGCCTGCTTCAATTAACTTATCAATGACTTCAAGGTTATGAGGTTGAGCAAAAAAGTGCGCAATATGCTTTGCCACAATTGTCCCGACATCATCCACTTCAATTAAGGCATCAATATCTGCCGCTTTAATTGCATCCAGCGTTTTATAGTGACTTGCTAAGTTAGCGGCTGTTGCCTCGCCCACTTCACGGATCCCCAAAGCATAAATGAATCGAGCTAACGTCGTGGTCTTCGCATCATCTATCGCAGCAATTAACTTTGTCGCTGACTTCATTGCCATACGTTCAAGCATGGTCACCATTGATGCAGTTAAAGTAAACAGTTCAGCAGGGCTTTGTACAAGCTCCTTGTCAATCAGCTGCTCAACGACTTTATCGCCCATACCATCAATATTTAACGCTTTTCGTGAAGCAAAATGCTTAATCGCTTCTTTACGTTGAGCCTCACAAAACAAACCACCGCTGCATCGAGCAACCGCTTCGCCCTCTATACGTTCCACTAAACTTTGACATACGGGACACTCTGACGGGAAAGTAATCTCAGTTGCATTATCAGGGCGTTTTTCTGGCACAATGGCCACGATTTGTGGAATAACATCACCCGCGCGGCGAATAATTACGGTATCACCAATTTTGACGCCTAAACGCGCGATTTCATCGGCATTGTGTAACGTGGCATTTGATACAGTAACGCCGCCCACGAAGACAGGTTTTAAACGTGCAACTGGCGTTACCGCACCTGTACGACCGACTTGAAAATCCACATCTTCTAGTAAGGTCATTTCTTCTTGAGCTGGAAACTTATACGCGATAGCCCAGCGCGGCGCACGCGCAACAAAACCAAGCACTTGTTGTTTAGCAATATCGTTAACTTTTATGACGACGCCATCAATTTCATAAGATAACTCACTTCTGCGAGCCATAATATCGGCATAATAAGCGAACACTTCTGGTAAAGACTCGCAGACTTTCACTTCTTGGCTTAACGGTAGTCCCCATTCTTTAAGCTGGTTTAGTTGCCCAAAATGGGTATCAGCTAGTGGAGTCACTTCACCTTCGACTACCCCTAATGCATAGGCATAGAAGCCTAGTGCACGTGTTGCAGTAATTTTACTATCTAGCTGTCTTAAACTACCTGCGGCCGCATTACGTGGATTAACAAAGACCTTTTCGCCTTTACTCAATTGACGTTCATTTAATGCATCAAAAGCCGCTTTTGGCATGATGACTTCACCACGCACCTCTAATAGCTCTGGAAAGTGTTCTCCACGTAATTTGAGTGGCACTGACTTAATGGTTTTAACATTATCGGTAATATCTTCGCCCACCGCTCCATCACCACGTGTTGCAGCCCGTTCTAATATACCGTTACGGTATAGAATACTGACAGCTAGACCATCTAATTTAGGCTCACAACAATAATGAACCGTATCGACTTTATCGCTAATACGTTTATTAAATGCCTCAAAATCAGCTTGTTCAAAAGCATTATCAAGGCTCAACATTGGCTTTAAATGGGTAATTTGATCAAATTTGGCCAGAGGAGCGCCGCCTACACGTTGCGTCGGAGAGTCCGCACTCATTAGTTCTGGGTGAGCTGTTTCAAGTGCGATTAGACGTTGCATTAAGCGGTCATACTCAGCATCTGGAATACTAGGAGCATCGTCAACGTAATAACGAATATTATGGCTATGCAGTTCACTGCTAATTTGCTGAATTTCTGTTTTAATGTCTTGCATAAAAATCACTCATCTAAAGACAAATAAGGCCGCAAGTGCGGCCTCATTCTATTATCATTTAATATTAAATTGTCGCCGCTTACGCTACAACTCTGATACGGCCTAAATACTCTTGTTTGGTGCTATCCGTCCAAGGTTGACGTTGGCCATCTAAGACTTCTGCACCTAAATCATCAGCCAACTGCTGAGCAGAATTAAGCATGATTGAGAAGTTCATTAATGGATCGCCGTGACAAGGCAGAGTCATAAACAACACCACACCTTGGGTGACAAATTGCTCCATGTTATCTGGATCAAATACACCCGGTTTAAGCATGTTTGCCATCGAGAATAGTACTTTGCCGTTGCCAGCATTATCTAAGTGACGGTGGAAAATATCCATGTCGCCAAATTTGAAGTTTAATGACAGCAAGCTTGGTAATAGCTCAGCACCATGCATTTGCTCACCTTCACGAGCAACCACATGAAGCACTAATACATCTTGAGGCTCACCTAACGGCTCTTCTGGTTCTGCTGTGTCTATCACAGCATCTTGCGAAGTCGTCTCTTGCAATGTCGGTTTAACTGTCTCATTTACTGCCGCTTGAGCAACACTCGCTTCTTGCTTACTCTCTGCAGGCTCAACGTCAGCGGTCGTGATGGTTTCCACTTGGCTCGATTGTGGTTGAGAATAAGAGTCTTCTGCAAACAACGCTTGTTGAGTTGGCACATGCTCTTCAACTGCAGGTTGAATTTCTGCAATAGTTTCTTGAACTGGCTCGCTTACTTTCAGTACTGGCTCTTTACGCTCAGGATGATAACTTGGCGCTTGAGTATTAACCGCAGATTGATTTTGTAAACCAATGCCTTTTTTAGATCCCACTTCATTGATTTCAACATCATTATTGTCGGGTTGATGGCCTGAAGGTGCAGGGATTGGGCTTGGTTCTACTTTAGCGCCTTCACTTTTATCACTGTCCACTTTAACTCGACGAACTTCGCCAATACCGTCAGCATCAAACCCTTGAGAATCTCGCTGCTGAGCTTGGTCTTTATAAAAACCCGTCATTGGGTTGTCTTTTAGGCTTTTTGGTTGTTGTTTACGAATAGACCAAAAACCATGAACCAGTACTGCAATTATCGCTATTGCACCCAGTACAAACAAAACCAGTTGAAAATCTTCCATTGGTAACCCTGTAATCCTGTTTAATCCGCGTCGGCTAGTGCCACCGCTTCATCGATATCTACTGCGACTATACGTGAAACTCCCGGTTCATGCATAGTGACACCTATTAATTGATCAGCCATTTCCATGGTTATTTTATTATGACTGATATAAACAAACTGCACACTCTGTGACATCTCTTTGAGTAAACGACAAAATCGCTCAACATTGGCATCATCAAGTGGTGCATCGACTTCATCGAGCATACAAAATGGTGCAGGATTAAGTCTAAATATGGCAAATACTAATGATAAAGCGGTTAACGCTTTTTCTCCACCACTAAGAAGGTGAATCGTACTATTCTTCTTACCTGGAGGTTGCGCCATAATGGTCACTCCAGTTTCAAGTAAGTCATCGTCGGTCAATGCTAAATACGCTTTACCACCACCAAAAACTTTAGGAAACAACCTCGATAAGTCCGCATTTACCGCATCAAATGTCACTTTAAAACGACTACGTGTTTCTTTATCAATTTTTCTTATTGCTTCTTCAAGACTGGCTAAGCCTTTGTTTAAATCATTATCTTGATTGTCTAAGTAGGCTTTTCGCTCGCTTTGCTGCTCAAACTCTTCAATAGCGGCTAAGTTAATTGCCCCTAAGTGACTTATTCGCGCCCTGACTTTATCTAAACTCTTTTGCCAAGCGCCAACTTTAGCCCCTTCAGGTATCTCTTTGAGTACCGCCTGAATAGTAATTTGTTGCTCTTCGAGTAATTGGTATTGACCGTTAGCTTGACCTTTTAAACCTTCACGCCGTAACTTTAACCCGCTGAGCGATTGAGTCAAGTTTTGAAGTACACCAAGCTGTTGTTTTTGAATCAATACCGCACTATCGACACGTGTTTGCAACTCAGCTTGTTGCGTCCTGTTGGAATTTAACAATTGTTGCTTTGTTTGTTGGCTATCTAATTGCTGCGATAGTTGATTTTGTAACTGGGCTAATTGCTGATCGCCCAAGGTTTCATTTGTTTGTTTTTGCAGCAATCGTAACTGTTCCGTTTTTTCAGCAAGTCCTTGGCAAACTTGCTGTTGCTTGCTTAATTGCGCAGAAATCACCGCAGATTGAGTTTGTAACGCCTGTGACTTTTGTTGTAACTGATTAACTTCACGTTCCTGCTGGCTACGTTTCGATTTGCATTCACGCAATTGATGATTCGCAGTCTGCCAGTCTTGATTTGCTTGTTGCTGATGCGTCAACTGCTGTTGGTGCTGACCGGTTAATTGTTCAACTTCACTGGATAGCTGTGCGACAGTTAACTGCCCTTGCTCTATTTGTTGCTGACAATTGACGACTTGCTGATCTAAATTGCTTTTGCGTCGCTGTGTTTCTTTTTGCTGTTTTTGTAAGCTAAGACTCTGTGCCTCAAATTTACTGCAATTAAGCTGCAACTGATGGCACTTAGCTTGAGACGCTGCCATTTGTCCGTGAACATCCGCCACTTGATGAGTAAGCTCGCTCACTGCAATTTGTTCAGCGAGCAGCGTTTGCTGCAGTTCAGTTATTTCTGCGTCGAGTTGCACAGCTTCATTTTTAAGTGCAAGCTCAGATTGCTGACCTTCTGATTTACTAATCACAAAACCTTGACCGACGAGATAGCCGTCTTTGGTAGCAATAATGGTGTTACGGGACATTCTATTCTCACGAGATACAGAATTGCCACGAGATAAAGAATTGTCACCAAACTCAGTATTAGCATTTGGGTGTTCGAGTATTAACTTTGCCTCGGTAATGGAATCAACCCAAACCACCTGTTCAAGCCAAGGTGCAAGATTCACCGGCGCTTGAATTTGCGCCTGACTCCAACCTTTATCACAGCTGACAAACCCTCGTTCATCCCAATTATCAAGCGTGTTGACTTCTGTCTGTAAAATGCCCTGCAAAAGCAAGTCTACGGCTTGCTCCCAACCTGGAGTGACATTAATCACCTGCCATAAGGCTTGTTGATGCTCAGGCTGATTGTTACTCAACCATTGATCAATCAACTCATGTCGGGCAGTCAGCGAGGTTAAATGTTGCTTATTTTGCTGATACTGTTCAGATACTTGCTGCAGTGATTGTTGCTTATCTTCTAGCTGTTCAGTTAACTGATGTTTGATGTCATCTTCTAGTGCTAACTCTTGGGTTAGTGATGTAATCTGTTCATCTAACGCCGCTAGCTCTGCATGATTATTTTCATCAGTGTTGTGTTGTTGCTCAGCTTTTAACGAAATCAGCTGTTGCTGCAACACAGATAAACTTTGCTGCTGATGCTGCAATTTGTTTTGAGTTAACGCCGCTTCCATTTTGGCATTTGACACCGTATCAGACAGAATACTCAGGTGCTGTTGCAGCCCTTCAGCTTTTTCATCAACTTCTTGCAGTTGTTCACCAATGATAGCTAATTCTTCATTTGCACTACTAAGCTGTGGCGTTAAAGACTCAATTTCTGACGTCAGTTGCTGTTCTTGTACTGATAATGTTTGCAACTCATTGCTGGCTTCTTGATGTTGTTTCGTCACATCAGCTAATTGCTGCTCAAGCTGGGAATCTTGTTGCTGTTGATGCTTCAATTGCTGCTCAAGCTTGGCAATTTCTGTCCCCGCTTGATAATATTGCTCAACGAGCTTTTGTTCACTATCTGATAAGTCAGTGAGTTGGGCCTTTAGCTGAGTTAGCGTAAGTTCGGTGGTTTCACCTTGGGCTTTTTCTGCCGCAATAGATAACTCAAGCTGATTAATTTCAGTCGCAATATTATCACTTTGGCTTTGCAGTTCTTGATATCGCATCACCAGCAATTGAGCATGAAAGTCACGCTCCTGCTGCTTAAGTTCACGATATTGCTTGGCCGCTTGAGCTTGTTGGTCAAGTTTTTCTAACTGAGTGCCAAGCTCTAACCGAATATCGCTCAGCCGTTCAAGATTTTCACGGGTATGGCGGATCCGATTTTCAGTTTCACGGCGACGCTCTTTGTAACGAGATATTCCCGCCGCTTCTTCAATAAATACTCTAAGCTCTTGGGGTTTTGATTCAATAAGCCGTGAAATGGTGCCTTGCTCAATAATGGCGTAACTGCGGGGACCAAGACCTGTACCCATAAATAAGTCAGTAATATCTTTACGGCGACACTTTTGACCATTAAGGAAATAATTAGAGTCGCCATCACGGCTCACCTGACGTTTAACAGTGATCTCTTGATAACTGGCATATTGACCAGCAAGTCGGCCATCTATATTTTCAAAACTCAGCTCAATACTGGCCACTGATACAGGTTTACGGGCGCTTGAACCGTTAAATATAACGTCCATCATAGAGTCGCCACGTAAATGCTTGGCGCTACTTTCACCCAGCACCCAACGTACAGCATCAATCACATTAGATTTACCACAGCCGTTTGGACCAATAATGGCAGTCAATGGTTGATTAAAAGGAATTTTGGTTGCGTCAACGAACGACTTAAAGCCAGCAAGTTTTATTTGTTTTAATCGCATGTTGCTTAAGTCGTCGTTCCGTTAGGATAAGTAAGTGATATAAAAGTATGAATCAGATATACAGCTAACTTTACCAATCGCGCTGCATTTTGTAACGATTTTTATGACTTAAACACACTTTAAGGCTTGTTTTCCGAGCAATGCGTCACCACAATCAGTAATAAGTAGTTTTTTCAAGGATGTAATGAATGGCAATCAAACCCGTTAAAAGTGGTGTAAATTATTTTATTGATGGCTTTAAGCTGATAAAACAGCCAGGGCTACGTACTTTTGTGTTTATTCCCTTAATGGTCAACTTAGTCTTATTTTCAACAGCAATTTATTTTGCTGTCGGCAAACTAGATGAACTCTTTGGTTGGATGAACAGCCAAATACCTGAATACCTGACTTGGCTTAACTTTTTCTTGTGGCCGCTCGCAATCGTCAGCTTATTAGTGGTGATGTCATTTGTATTTAGCTCTGTGATGAACTGGATTGCAGCCCCTTTCAATGGACTGCTTGCCGAAAAAGTTGAAATGCATCTAACGGGTAAACCACTCAATTCTGGGACTACAGTTGATCTTATAAAAGACTTACCGCGGATCCTAGGACGAGAGTGGATTAAGCTTAAATACTATCTACCAAGAGCATTACTTTTTTTAGTGCTATTTATTGTACCTGTTGTTGGTCAAACTGCAGCGCCTATCCTTTGGTTCTTGTTTAGTGCTTGGATGATGGCGATTCAATATTGTGATTTTCCTTTTGATAATCACAAAGTCCCTTTTAATGATATGAAATTTGCTTTAGCTCAAACTAAAGGCACCAGCTACAGTTTTGGCGCAGCGGTGACTTTATTTTCAATGATACCTATCGTTAACTTTATCGTGATGCCTGTGGCGATTTGTGGTGCAACAGCCATGTGGGTCGATAAATACCGTGAAGCGTATAAACATCCAGAAATCGCTCCCGAATAACCTATACGCCCCCTATCCTAATAAAAATGCCCAAGCTTGCTTAGGGCATTTTTATTTACAGGACTAATATATACAGGTCTAAAGTCTAAGCTTGATTAATCCCCCTTAATCAAACGAATCGATACAAAACAAACAACGCGAAAACTTACCTAATCTAGCAACGCGACAACGACCTCACACTCAAGCAAGACAATTTGGTTACAATTTGAAACCATTTAAACACAAATAGTTAACGATCTTATCGATGGATTTTGCGACAATTGCTCAAACTCATCATAATTCTTACGTATATTGTGAATAAAACTGTTTATTTTCATACTCTTTTATCAGGCTTCTTTGCCACATCCCTCAGTTTAAGTGCCCCAGTAAATGCTGGCGATCCTCAGCAATTCAATGTCACGATTCCGACATTAACTCAACACGCTGAGATAGATGGTGAATTCAATGAGCCACAGTGGCAACAAGCCGCCAATATTCAACTTAAATACGAAACCTCTCCGGGTGAGAACATTGCCGCATTAGTAACAACAGATGCCAAAATATTCGCAACTGAAACCAGCCTATTTGTTGCCTTTACAGCCCATGACAATAACCCTTCCCAAATTCGCGCTAATTTACGTGATCGTGATAATTCATGGGGTGATGATCAAGTCGGGATTAAGTTAGATACATTTAATAATGCCCGTCTGGCTTATCAATTTTTCGTCAACCCTTATGGCGTTCAAAATGACTCTATTGAAAATGAGCTCACTGGCCAAGAAAGTGATGCATGGGATGGGATTTGGTATAGCGCAGGTAAATTAACCGAGCAAGGCTACCAAGTAGAAATCGAACTGCCTCTTAGATTATTTAACTTTGATGATAAAAAAGACATTCAAACTTGGGGAATAGAATTAGTCAGATTTTACCCTCGCAATGAAACTCACCGTTTATCAACCAACAAAATTGATAGAAACGTATCATGTCAACTATGTCAATTAGGCACTGCAACAGGGTTAGCTGGCGCGCAGCAAGGCCAAGATATACAAATTACTCCATCTATTGTTGCAGCGAGAAATAGCCAACGAGAATTGAATCCAAATCAGCCATGGCAAGATGAAGATGATATTGAGGTTGGATTAGATTTACGTTGGGGTATTACCCCGACAACCTTGCTTAATGCCACAATTAATCCTGATTTTTCTCAAGTCGAGGCAGACTCAGGTCAACTCGATGTGAATAATAATTTCGCATTGTTTTACCCTGAAAAACGGGCTTTTTTTAGATAACAAAGACTATTTCGATACTCAATTAAGCCTATTACACACTCGAAATATTAGTTCGCCAGATTATGGACTTAAATTAACGAGTAAAACTGACGACCATACCATTGCTGTATTAGCGGCAAACGATGAACAAACCCAGTTTCTAGTACCAGGAAACTTAAGCTCAGACGTCGCCACCATAGATGAAGAAAGCTATAACCTTGCAGCTAGATATCGCTTTGATCCAAGCAGTGAGCTTTCTTTTGGTGGCTTGGTTACCGCAAAACAATCAGATAACTACCATAACTATGTCGCCAGTGTTGACACCAAATGGCAACCGACAAAACAAGATACATTTACTGCACAATATGTCTTTTCAGATACCGAATATCCTGAAGATTTCTTTCAGCAGTTTTGTAACGGCGATGACTGCTCAACTCCCCCACAAGGCTGTGAAATAGGCAATTGTGATTATAACGAGCGCGTACTGCGAACCAAAAAGCAAGGTAACTTTTCTGACAGCATGTATCGCATCAGTTATGACCATGAACGCCGAAATTGGCGTGCATTTTCACGCTATGAATCCACTGGCGAAGACTTTCGAGCAGACTTAGGTTTTATTGAACGCATTGACGCCAGTAAGTTTGTTGCAGGTGGCAATTACTATTGGTACCCAACGGACAACTTCTTTAGCAAGATCCAGTTTGGTGGTGATTGGGATATTACTCATAATCAAAATAATGAAAAAATTGAACAAGAAGCCGAACTATCAGTGAGCTTTGAAGGTGGCTGGCAAAGTTATATTGCTACAGGTATTGTCCACAAAGATCGTGTTGGTCGTCGTCTTGATAGTTCTTCACTTGCTATTGATGGCAATACAAGCATGTACACCATCGACCTAATGTGGTTTTACACTAACTTTGTGCCATTCGACTCGTTAAAAATCGAGTTCGATAGCAACTATGGTGACGATATTGATTACGCCAATGATCGCCCTGCCACAGTAACGATGTTTAACCCTGCGTTTGAATGGAAAATTACCGATTCAATTATTTTAGATATAGACCATAAATACCAAGCGCTTGATGTGGATGAAGGTCGATTATTTACCGCTAACCTAACTGATTTACGCTTAAATTGGCAAATAACCTTAAACAGTTTCTTACGTTTATCGAGTGTTTATACTGATATTGAGCGCGACCCAGACTTATATCAATATCAATCACCCAATAAACAATATCAAAATTTAGGCAACGAGATTTTATACGGCTATAAACTCAATCCTCAGTCGGTATTCTATTTAGGCTACTCTGATGGATTAATTTCTACCGATGAGATTGACTCATTAACTCAAAAAGATAAAACCTACTTTATGAAAGTCAGTTACGCTTGGTTGCTCTAGTAAAACCTTAGGTTAATGAATCAAAAAGGACTGCCGAGGCAGTCCTTTTTTATAACCATATAAACAATAAAGCGAGCTTATAACACCACTTTATTTCGTCCAGCTTCTTTTGCTTCATACAAACACAAATCAGCACGATGTAATAAAGTATCTAAATTAGTATCGGTCGACTCCGCTTTGGCAATACCACAACTAAAACTAATCGTTAGCTCACCCGCATCAGTGATAAAAGGCTGAGAATTAACTTGTTGTCTAAACTTATCCATCACTGTGAATGCACGGTCACCATCAAGTCCTTTAAAAGCCACGACAAACTCTTCACCGCCAAACCTTGCAACAGTAAAGTGTTGTCCGAAAGCATTTTTAAGTCGTTTAGCAAACTCAAACAACACTTGATCGCCCACATCATGTCCGTGAGTGTCATTGACCTTTTTAAAAAAGTCGATATCAATTAAGCCCAATGCAAATTGACCAGCATCAGAGACATCTTTTTCATGTTGGGTAAAAAGTAACGTCGAGTATAGGCTTTAGTTAAATAATCTCGGTTAGCTTGTTCCCATAAACTGCGGATCATGTCTAATGAGTCAAGGGTATTTAACACACGGCAATGAAACTCTTCGTGGACAAACGGCTTTTGCAAAAAGTCATTAGCGCCATTCTTGATGAAACGTGCAGACAGACTTTCATCCGTATCATTTGAAAGACCAATAATGGCTAAATCTTCACGGCTAAACTTTTCGCGTACTTTTAGAATTAACTCGAAGCCATCAACATTAGGCATGTTGTAATCAGTGATCAGCAATTGAATATCAGGAGTTTCATTTAATACCGTTATTGCCTCTGCGCCGTCACAGGCTTCGAGCACAGTAAAAAGTTGCTGCTCAAGTAAAACCTTAACGAACTTACGACTCACTACTGAGTCGTCTGCCACCAACACTTTGACATGTTGATTTTGATCCAACCTCGCCACAAGCTTAACCACGTACTCATAACTGAATCGATTTTCTTTTAACACGTAGTCAGCAATACCCAATTTAAGCAATTTTTTACGCTGACGAGCATCAAGGTTTGAAGATAAAACAATACAAGGAGTTTGGTAAGACATCAGCACCAGCTGGGCAATTTCGCCATCTGGTGCATCTGGTAGGTTCAATTCGGCAACCACAACAAAATAGGAATGTTGTTCTAGTAAGGCATTCGCTGATGAAACATCTGCCGCAATATCAACTTCACAATGCAGCTCTTGCATTAACAAATGCCGAAGTACTTTAGATACAGCTTCGTTATCTTCAACAATCAATATACGCAATTAATTCACCTATTTATTATTAGGTCTTTTCTAAAATGATGCTCCCAATAGAATAGCCAGCACCAAATGAACAAAGCAGCCCTAAATCACCAGTCGTAAAATCTTGATTATATTTATGAAATGCAATAATCGACCCGGCTGAAGCAGTATTAGCATATTCATCCAACACCACTGGGGCTTTCAATTTTGTAACATTATCACCGAGAAGTTTACGAACTACAAACATATTCATATTAATATTTGCTTGGTGGAGCCATAACCTCTTAAATTCATTGGCTTGGATCTGCTCTTCTGCCAGCTGTTTATCTAAATGTTGGTAGATCATTGGCAATAATTCTTTGAATACTTTTCGACCTTGCTGATGGAATAATTTATCAGGTTTTTCAGCATTGTTCGGATCGCAGCGGTTAATATGGCCAAAATTACTGCGGATATTATTAGAAAAGTCGGTAAAACATTGGCTAGAAAGTACATTAAATGCATGTTCAGATTGAGCAAGCGATGCACGTTCAACCACAACAGCTGTTGCCACGTCGCCAAAAATGAAGTGGCTGTCCCTATCCCGATAATTCACTTGCGGTGAGCAAATCTCAGGATTAATGACTAATACTCTTGATGCAGTACCTGATTGGACTGCATTTACAGCATTAACAATCGCAAAGGTCGCTGATGAACACGCCACCAGCATGTCATAGGCAAAACCTTTAGTGCCCATTGCTTGTTGAATTTCAATCGCAATAGCAGGATAAGAACGTTGCGTGTAAGCACATGCTACAATCACCAAGTCAATATCTTCTGCATTAAGCTGAGCTTGCTCTAATGCTTGTTGAGCGGCTTTAATGCCAATTTCAGCCTGCATTGAAAGCGCATCTGATGGTTTATCGGCAATTAATGGCATCATCACTTTAGGATCTAAAATCCCATCTTTGACCATCACATACCGGCTTTTAATCCCTGATGCTTTTTCAATAAACTCAGCTGAAGAATGCGATAAAGCGGCAAGCTCACCAGATTCAATTTCGGTACTGTGCTGCGCATTAAATTCGTCTACATAGGTATTAAAACTTAACACTAACTCTTCGTTACTTACGCTAAATGGCGGTGTGTAAAGGCCGCTACCTGAAATAACCACTTTGTTCATATTAGATCTGCCGTATCAATTTGGTGAAAACAACAATTCATCTCGGTGTTGAACCTTGAGCTGAAGCTTACCTGCTGAACAAGTAATGACTTTATTCATAACACCCAATAAGAAAGGATAAATTGCGCTTTTGTAATATCAGTCTATTACTATCTTTAGTAATCGCTAAGCACAAAATGCTGATTTAGCGATGGTCAGACCATCGAGCTCATTGAAGCGTGCTTAACTAAGACATTGTTATATAAGCAGATGCTTTATTATTATAATTGAGTTAACTTTAATAACTAAAAGGAATAACGAATAACAAAGTATCACTGTTAAAGCCTCTTAAACCGATTATCATTAGACAATGCCAACATAGGAGCAAACCATGAGCAACATTTACGAAGACAATTCATATACGCTAGGTAATACCCCACTAGTGCGCCTTAATCGAGTAAGCAATGGTAAAGTGTTAGCCAAAGTTGAAGCACGTAATCCAAGTTTCAGTGTTAAGTGCCGTATTGGTGCGAACATGATTTGGGATGCTGAGAAAAAAGGCACCCTAACAAAAGAAGTAGAATTAGTAGAGCCAACTTCTGGTAACACAGGTATTGCACTTGCATATGTTGCAGCTGCTCGTGGTTACAAACTTACCCTAACTATGCCAAACACAATGAGTCTTGAGCGTCGTAAGTTGCTTAAAGCACTTGGTGCTAACCTTGTGTTAACTGAAGGCGCTAAAGGTATGAAAGGTGCTATTGATAAAGCCGAAGAAATTCGTCAATCAGATCCTGCTAAGTACTTAATTCTTGGTCAATTCAGTAACCCAGCAAACCCAGAGATCCACGAGAAAACAACGGGTCCAGAGATCTGGAACGATACTGACGGTGACGTTGCAGCATTTGTAGCAGGTGTTGGTACTGGTGGTACTATTACAGGTGTAAGTCGTTACCTTAAAGCACAGAACAAAGATATTGTTTCTGTTGCAGTAGAGCCTGTTGACTCTCCAGTTATTGCACAAGCAAAAGCAGGCCAACCACTTCAACCTGGACCACATAAAATCCAAGGTATTGGCGCAGGTTTTATCCCTGGTAACCTAGATTTAGAGATGGTTGATTTAGTAGAAGCCGTCAGCAACGAAGATGCTATTGCTATGGCTCGTCGCCTAATGGAAGAAGAAGGTATCTTAGTGGGTATTTCTTCAGGTGCTGCAGTTGTAGCTGCAAACCGCATTGCTGAAAAGCCAGAATTTGCAGGTAAGAACATTGTTGTAATCCTGCCATCTGCAGCAGAACGTTACCTTTCATCTGCACTATTTGCTGGCGCATTTGGTGACAGCGAAAACGTACAATAATAAACAGTCAAAGATTGTTTTAGTAAAAGCCCAGCAATTGCTGGGCTTTTTTAAATCTATAACATTTCACAAGCATCACTTAACCTGTTTCAAAAACGACGAACGCTGTTCATTACAACAATTTGTCCGTCGCATTCTTAGTACACCGACATTGAAGAACACTTCTGATTGTCGCTATCAACTCCTATACTAAACATTGATAACCAAGATTAATTCGCTGTCGTATCGATATTTTTTATAACTGTAGAGCTAGATCAAAATTTGCTTTTGTTGTGTCTGATACTATCGCCGAAATTTTCTAATCATCCCAACATCCCTATATGTCTTTTTACCAATCTCCTAAATCTATATCCGCTTATGACGCTAAGTTTGAAGCCCAAAAAATTGCCTTCGCTCCTGTTAGTTTCCAAGTGGCCCGTTGTTTAAGCCAGTTTGGCTTACTTGCACAAATCGACAAAGCTGGAGAAGCGGGTATCAGCCTTACAGAATTAACTAACAACAATGACCTTTCTGAATACGCCATTCACGTGTTACTGGATATGGGATTAAGCATGGGGATATTTTGGTGTAAAGATGAGTTATATCGATTAGATAAAACAGGATATTTCTTACTGCATGACGATATGGCATCCAAGAACCTGAACTTTATCCATGATGTTTGTTATCAAGGTTTATTTGAGCTAGAAGCATCGCTTAAACAAGGAAACGCAGCGGGATTAAAACACTTAGGAGACTGGGAGACCATTTACCCAGGATTAAGCCAACTGCCAGAACAGACAAAACGTAGCTGGTTTGAATTTGACCATTATTATTCAGACCACGCATTTGACAGTTTACTGCCAATGATTTTCAAATCTAAGCCACAACATATAGTCGATGTCGGTGGCAACACAGGTAAATGGGCATTCGCTTGTACTGGCTATGATGCAAACGTCAACGTCACCATCATGGATCTACCAGGGCAACTGGCCGTAGCGATGGAGAACGCACGCAACAATATGGTCAATGATAGAGTGTTTCCATTTGAAACAGACCTATTAGACCCAAGCAAACCATTTTTTGAAGGCGGTGATTTATACTGGATGAGTCAGTTCTTGGACTGTTTTTCAAAGCAGCAAATTATCACCATTTTAAAACGTACAGTTGCCGCAATGAAACCTAACAGTGAACTGTGTATTTTAGAAACTTACTGGGACAGGCAACCTTACGAGGCAGGAGCATATTGCGTAAACGCCACATCACTTTATTTTACCGCAATAGCGAATGGCTATAGCCGCATGTATCACAGTAAAGATATGTTAAAGATGATCAGTGAAGCTGGTCTTTACGTTGATGAAGACATCGACAATATTGGCTTAGGGCACACCTTATTACGTTGTAAGGTAAAACCATAGGCTAAAACTCCACATTGTTTACACTTATCAAACTGTAACACCATTGAGTAATTACGTTAAAATCTCTCCATATTGGTAAACGCTTGAATTAAATTTAACATTTACATTCAAGCGATATTGCCTACAAATCCAGTAAACACCTGCCATGTAGCACTTGTTAAATCGTGATTAACCTCACAAAATCAATTTCGCAACATTAAATTTAACGCCTTTTCACTAATACATTTTGCAACATCTTCAAACGTCACCACTTTAGTTGAAGCTAATTATGCGTGACATTTCTTTACCGTAGTTACACAAAAAATCCACATTTGCGTTCAAAAAACAATCCGAGCGAGCTTTATCTATTCAGTTACACCCTCTTATCGTTCGTAACAAGATGTGACACCAAACACTCATGTTAATTTCAGAAACAAAAACAAGACATAATCACAACAAAAATAACAACTTACCCCTGTAACAGCCATGTTGCCAATGTTATTTAAGTATGATTTTATCCATCTTCCACAAAGACCTGTTAACCCCATTTACAAGTCAGCAAAGAGATTTACTAATTAAAAACGCGGCTTTGATAAAATCAATATAGGAAGAGATGAGATGCAGCTTAATTCAAAAGTAGCCAATGCAATTCGCATAGCATTGGTTGGCGGAGCATTCACCGCAGCGATAAGTTCTCCAGTAGTGCTAGCTGCTGAAGAAGGTGCAGATGTAGAACGCATTCAAATTACTGGTTCACGTATTAAACGTACCGACTTAGAAACAGCGACACCTGTCACTGTTCTTAGTGCAGACGATATGGCAAAGCAAGGCTTTACCACTATCCAAGATGCACTGCAAAACTTAACGTCGACCACAGGAGCCATGACAACTCAAGAAGTCCATGGTTTCACTCCTGCAGCATCTTCAATCAGTTTACGTAACGCAGGTGCAAGCCGTACATTAACGCTTATTGATGGTAAGCGCTTAAATCAGTACCCAAAACCAGCAGGCGGAACGGATAACTTCGTAGATACAGCTAATTTACCAATGGAAGCAGTTGAAAGAATTGAGGTTCTTCAATCTGGTGGTTCTGCAGTTTACGGTGCAGATGCTGTTGGCGGTGTAATTAACATTATCTTGAAAAAAGATTTTGACGGTGCAGCCCTTAAATATCGTCATGGCGATACTATGGAAGGCGGCGGAATGAATGACCGTATCGCGCTTTCATTAGGTTCTTCAAACGAGAAAGGCAACGTATCAACCTTCATTGAGTTCAGTAGCAATGAAGCATTACAAGCCACAGATCGTGAAAACTTCGGCCTACACACTGATAAAGTGCCACACAGTGACTACTCACAATACAGCTCTTATGGTGCGCGTATTGCCGGTACAGGCACAGGGGCTCGTTCACTGTCGCCTCAAGAATGTACTGATGGCGGCTTTTTCTGGGATGATGCACGCAGCATTTGTGGTTTTGACCGTTCAGAATGGCGTGACTTAGAGCCAGAAAGCTATCGCTTTATCAGTACGACTAACTTTAACTATGAACTATCTGACGATATCACTTTCTTAGGTCGTCTTGATTTTGCTAACGCTAAATCAACCACCAACTTTGAACCAATGGCAATTGATGATTACGATATCAATGTTTCAGGTGATGACTTAACCGTGAGCTACGGCGATTTGATGAGCAAGACATTCAGCAAATCAACCGGGCTTGGTGGTGACTTCGCTAATGCCACTGATGGCGATTACTACTATGTTCGACGTCTACACGAATTTGATAACCGTAGTGGCGAAACGAACACCAATAACTACTTTTTCTCAGCAGGTCTTCAAGGCGTTTTAGCTGATGAGTACGACTGGGATATGTCTGTAAACTACGGTCGCACCAACGTCGATGTTTATCGCAGCGGTTTTGCAACTGTTGGTGGCATGTTCGATTACATCACTGCAGGTGAAAACGGTAATTCATTACTTGAAAATATGTCTGACGAAGATGTTGAAGCAGCGTCTTACTCTCCATTTGAGCGTGCTCAGTCTACTCAAAAGAACGTTCAAGCAAACATCACTGGTATGGCGTTTGAAATGCCTGATGGCGATGCCATGTTTGCATTTGGTGCTGAATACACAGAACAAGACTATGAAACAGAATCTGATTCTGAAACCCAAAACGGTTCAGTGCTAACAACAGGTGGTTCATCTGGTGCTGGCGAACGTGATTTCTGGGCAACTTATGCAGAATTAAGTGTCCCATTAATGGACGAATTAACAATCGCTGCGGCGCTTCGTTACGATCACTACAGCGACTTTGGTGGTAATTTATCACCACAAGTAACCGTAGAATACCGTCCTGTTGACGAGTTATTGGTTCGTGGTTCTTGGAGTAGCGTATTCCGTGCCCCTGATATGCACCGTGTATACGGCGATGCGACAAACGGCTTCACTACAGTTATCGACTTTAAACAGTGTCAAGCAATGGGCGGACAGCCTGGTGTTACTAACCCTGATCCAACCATCAATGAAATTTGTAATGAGCTTCACATTGACACCACAACTGGTGCAAACAAAGATCTAGAAGCAGAAACAGGCTACACAGCTAACATCGGTGCAGTTTGGGGTGGCGATAGCTTAGAAGCATCGATTGACTTATGGGAATGGAAACTTGACGACATGGTAAGCGATATTAGCGCTTCGACTGCCGCTCAAGAATACGACACCTATGAAGATATGATCACTCGTGATGCAAGTGGCACAATCACTCACATCAACACTGTGGCTCAAAACTTAGCGTATCAAAAAGTGCGTGGTATTGATTTAACAGCTGGTTACAGCTGGGACTTCAATGATATGGGTGAATTACGAGTTAACTTTAATGGTACTTACATTTTGTTATCTGAAGGTCAGTTAAATCCAACTTCAGATGTTGATGACGACATTGAAGACGGCGGATTACCTCAGTACCGTGCCAACATGATCTTCACTTACTTCATTAATGACTTTGAAACCACGCTAGGTGCTTACCATACAGCACGTATGCACGGTGTGTCTTACAGCTCATTCATTGATGATGACGAGTTCAGCGAAGAAGATTTAGAAGTCGCATCACAGACTAAGTGGAATCTAACATCGGCTTATAACTTCACAGATAACATGAAGTTAACGGCTGGTATCGTCAACCTATTTGACGTAGGTCCTAACTTTGACCCAACTAACACATCATGGCCTCACTACCCTCGTAGCGTCTACAACGCTCGCGGACGTGAATGGTTTGTTGAAGGTGAAGTTAAGTTCTAGCGTTAATGTAATACAACTTTAAGTGTCTCCCGACTCTAACGGCATCAAAAGTATCTGATGCCGTTTTTTTATGGCTTTGATTAACTAAACCCAAAGTAATGAGCAGCAACAACCGTCATACTAGATAGTACAAATAAGCCCACCATAAAGCGCCAAATAAACTTAAACCAATTGCCCCAATCAACACGACATACCCCTAACGTCGCCATTAAAGAAGCAGACGTTGGCACCAATACATTGGTAAAGCCATCACCTAATTGAAACGCTAACACCGCAACTTGACGGGTCACTCCGACAAGATCAGCAAGAGGCGCCATTAAGGGCATAGTTAACGCTGCTTGACCAGAGCCTGAAGTCACAAAGAAATTAAACACCGACTGAAACAACAACATAAACCAAGCTGAAAGTGCTGTAGGTAATTGGCCAATGACATTCCCTGCACTGTGCAAAATAGTGTTCAGAACACTCGGTTCAGCAGCGCCAGCACCGCCGAGTAATAACAAGATGCCAGAAGCACAACCTACCAATACTGCAGGCTCAAGCATCGTGCCTGCACCTTGCTTAAAACTCACTGCAACCTTATTCATATTTAAACCATTTAGGTTAAATACAACCCCAATCACCCCCACGATAATTCCCATCGTAAAGAACTGGCTAGCAATTTCTGGAATAAACCAAGCATGTGCAATCACGCCCCATATCACCCAGGCAATTGTGCCTACTATAGTCAGTAGCACTAAAATATCACCAAGATTAAAACGACTGTCTTTGACATGACCTTGCTGGTTATCACGGAAAAATTGATCCGACTCGTAACTAAAAGATGCTGTTGGCGTTTGTTGAATTTTACTTGCATAGCGCATAGTAAAAGCAATACCAATTAGCGTGAAACCAAGCCACATTATGGCACGAACACCTGCACCAGAAAGTACAGGCACCCCAGCAATGCCTTGTGCAATTGCCACACTAAATGGGTTCATCCAAGAGCTAGCAAAACCAATTTGAGTTGCAACATAAGTCACCATCACAGTACAGATGGAGTCGTAACCTAATCGAATCATTAACGGGCAAATAATAATCGCAAATGCAATTGCCTCCTCGCCCATTCCAAATACTGCGCCGCCCAATGAAAACAAACTGAATATCACCGGAATAAAGAGTTTTTCATTGCCTTGAGTTTTATCAATTAACCGCAAAATACCGTTATCTATGGTGCCCGTTGCCATCACGACGCCAAAGGAGCCTCCAATGACGAGCATGAACATAATCACCCCGATGGCGCTGCCCCATTTAGAGCCAGACACCATACCTTCAAAGGCAAAATTAAAAAAACCAACCTCGCCATGACCTTTAAACAATGAGATAGGCTCAACTTTAGGCTCGCCAGCATCATCTAAAGCATATTGAAACGAATTAGGGTCGATTACCGTGCGTGTTTTTTCTGCTCCGTCGATAACATAATGAGCATCTAGAGTAGAAAAAGAACCGATAGGGATAATATAGGTCAGCAACGCAGCAGCAAGAGCAACAAAAAAGATAATCACCAAGGTATCTGGCATCTGCTTTGTGGTGTTACCCGTCAAATTGGTGGACTGTGCTTGAGGCGAATTGCCTTGGGATGAGTCGGAAGTTACTGGTTCTTGATGTGGCGAATTCATTTACAGTCCATTTTTAAGTTATTGTTATATGGATTAATGCCAACACATTAGGCATTTTTACGACACTGGCATACTACAATAGCTAATAAAAAATTCCCATATGCTTTGAAATCGCACCGAAAATAAACCGTAATTGAGTTATTGAACCACAGCATTAGCTGTCGAGTGACAGTCTGATTTTCAGTGAGATTTAAGCAGCGATTCAAATTCACTTTGTATTTAAATTAGCCACCATTTTTTGCGCAACAGTTTGAAAAAGAGTTAATTCATCATCAGCTAGCCCTTGCGTCATTTGTTGATATATCTGTTTATCAATCTGATTAATCTTACCCATGATAAGCTGACTTTCTTCGGTTAAACGCAAACATTGACTGCGCTTATCTTCTGGGTTCGGCTCTTTCACAATCAAGCCCTGAGTGATTAACGTGTTCAGTAACCTTGTTACCTGGGCTTTATCTCGATTTAAGAAGTTAGCAATGTCTATCGCTGTACACGGTGATTTTTTATTAATTATTTTAAGCACTCTGACATGCATTGGCGCCACATCTATATCAAGTTGTTCAATATTATCATGCAGTTGCCTTTTCAATACATGTACTAATTGAAACAAACCTTCTAAGGATTTTCGATCTTGCATAATTCACCTCCACCAAAAACTAGTTGACATTATCAACCAAAAAGAATATGGTTGACATTATCAACCAAATTAAGCCAAATCACAAGACAGGAGGATAACAATGAATCCACAAGCCGTAATGACCTCTTCGCAAATTGAACAAGTTAATGAGCCTAAAGTGAGTCAACAAAAAGCCTCGATTATCGTAAAAATACTCACAGTTATGGGAATGATGTCACTCATGGGCGGCACATTAACAGGCTTCATGACTTATATAAATCTTGGCTTGAGTGACACCTTTTTTGCAGACTGGTTTTCTGCTTTTGCTTTAGCTGCGGTCACTATCATGCCAATCGGTTTTACATTAATGGTGGTACTGACCAAACTCACCGAGAAATACCTGCCTCATACAAGTGAAAAAGTACGCAATGTATTAATCGGTCTCACGATGGCCTGTCTTATGGAATCGGGCATTGCCTTATCAACTGTCATTAACAATATCGGAATCAATGATATGCCTATCCTGCTTTCTACATGGGCGCAAACCGTGCTGGCAGCCATACCCGTTGCTCTTGTCATGATGATAACCGTCTCATTAACGATAAAGCCTAAAGTCGAAGCCATTCTTAAAAGCTAACCTTGATTTTAGCCTGGTTATTCAAAACATCATCAGTCATTTTTTATCGTGATAAATCCAGTATCACACTACATATAAAGGTATTAATTATGAATACGATTTTACGCAAAGGTCATCAGTACCGTATTACGATTGAAGAAATCAATCTAGCTGATAACCAAACCGGTCAAACGTTAGATTTTGAATTTCAAGATAGAGAAGATGTACTGAATGTCGTTGAAAAACTGCAAAAAGGCAGCGGCCTTGAGCCTCAAGAAGCCACTAAAGTGGCATTGGGATTAAGATTATTGGGCCCGATAATGATGCAAAACCGCAAGCATCCACTATTCGCCGAGTTTATGCCACATTTTAAAAACTTTATGCATCATCTAAAAAGCACTGTTAAACAGGCAGTAAAGCAGCAAGCGATTAATTAATGTGCCATAAGTTTGTAAGAGGATTAATGGTAGATCGCCTAATTATAAATTGTCTAAATGTAAATCACTTAGCTGTAAATAGCGTTGTAACTGGCGATGCTAACATCGATCACTCTTAGCTGATTTAAATTGGTTTTGAATGAATCAATACAAAAAGCCCAGCATTTGCTGGGCTTTTTAAAAGAGGGTAATTTGATAACGTTTATCTTAGCGAATCTTTTTGTTCCGCTTTAGTCACTAAGGACCCATGACTCGCACCCTGCGAACCAATAGTTAACTGCCCTTGTTGTACTAACCAAAAACCAAGTCCAATAAAGACCCCACCACCAACAATATTACCTAATGTCACAGGGATAAGGTTATTAAACACAAAGCTTAATAAAGTTAAGTCAGCATATTGTTCTGGGTTGATATTAAGCGCAACATAAAAACTTTCAGGAGCAAAAGCATGAATCGCAACCCCTAATGGCACCATAAACATATTCGCAATGCTATGTTCAAAACCACTACTGACAAACATTGCAACTGGCAGCATCATTAATAATGATTTGGTCAGTAAATCTTTTGTCGCAAAAGTCATCCAAACCGCTAGACATACAAGCATGTTACATAAAATGCCTAAAGTGAAAGCTTGTACCCAAGTATGATGTATTTTATGTTGGGCAATATTAAGTGCATTTAGCCCCCATTGCCCGCCATTTAACTCGAACATGCGTGACATCATAATCAGAAGCACCATCAATAAGGCGCCAACTAAGTTGCCTGCATAAACTCTCGCCCAGCATTGCAATTGGGTTGATGTTTTCACTTGTTTTTGTGCCCAAGGGATTGAGGTTAATACCGTACTGGTGAACAACTCAGCTCCACATACCACTACTAAAATTAGCCCTAAGCTGAAAGCCAGACCGCCAATAAAACGAGTCATTCCCCAATCACTGGTGCTTCCTGTCGTCACCGTGACATAAAATACAAAGGCAATGGCAATAAAAGCACCAGCAAAAATCGATAAAGTAAAAGATTGCCAAGGGCTTTTGGCTATTTTGGCTAAGCCAAATGATTCAGCTTGCTGATAGGTCGAATTTGATGGCGCTGGGGAGGTATTCACTGTTTTCGGCGGGCAATTAACCTGCTCATGCGATGTTGGGGTTATCTCATCGGCAATTTCAGCGTCTTGCTGTTGATCTTGCCCAGTTAATTTTTGCATAAAAACCTCAAATCGCTTTTTAAAAATAAACAACACTTACCATGCACATTTTAGGCGTATCAATATCATGCAACGAGTGTTGTGATAACCATTATTGAAACCCAAAATAAACACGCATCACTCTTATCAAGACTCACAAAAGTAAATTGGTAAGACCAAGATTACCAGTGTCAAAACTCAATCACTTTTGACAAATTTACAATTAAACATCGCTAATAAACTATCAGCTTATCTAAAAAATGCTATATATCAGTATAGCAAATCATCATCACAACAAGAAAGCATGACAAAGTGTACATTTGGAGTGTCGCAAGGGTAGTCACTCTTGGCTAAATAGAAAACTGTTTGCTCAAAAAGTGTTACCCAGCTAACATTTTTGTCGATATCTTACTCAATTTTGATTTAATTAAGTGATGTTGCATAGAAGCTATGATAATATTCATCAGGTAAATTGGTCTTACCAATTTATGATTTAACAAATTTTCGCTGACATTGTAAAAATATTATGGTGCTAGCACACAGATTAGATGCCCTTGCAATTATCCATTAATAGGGGTCTCAATTTTTTGAACTGCCAGCTTGGTTGTAACAGTTATCCATTACCATTAAATGGCAGATCAACAGTTAATTGACGAGAAGGTAAAATACCATGACCGATAAAACAGAATTATTTGCAAACGCTTGGCAAGGTTTTGAAGCTGGTGATTGGAAAACTGAAGTTAACGTTCGCGATTTTATTCAGAAAAACTACACTCCTTATGAAGGCGACGAGTCTTTTCTAGCTGGTGCTACTCAAGCAACTACCACACTTTGGGACAAAGTGATGGAAGGGATCAAGCAAGAGAATAGCACACATGCCCCTGTTGATTTCGATACTGAAATGGTATCAACCATTACCTCTCATGACGCTGGTTACATTAACAAAGAGTTAGAAACCATTGTTGGTTTGCAAACTGATGCTCCTTTAAAGCGTGCCATGCTACCTAACGGTGGTATTCGTATGGTTGAAGGTTCTTGCAAAGCTTATGACCGCGTACTAAACGAAGACATCAAGTACACCTATTCAGAGCTACGTAAAACACATAACCAAGGTGTTTTCGATATTTACACGCCAGAAATCATGGCATGTCGTAAATCAGGTGTATTGACTGGCTTACCTGATGCATACGGCCGTGGTCGTATCATTGGTGATTACCGTCGTATCGCGCTTTACGGTATCGACTACCTAATGCAAGATAAGTTTGCTCAATTCTCTTCACTTCAAGCTGGTTTTGAAGCGGGTGAGGATTTATCAAACACGATGCAATTACGTGAAGAAATTGCAGAGCAACACCGCGCCTTAGGCCAAATGAAAAAAATGGCTGCAAAATACGGCTGTGATATTTCATTACCTGCGACCAATGCTAAAGAGGCCATCCAATGGACTTACTTTGGTTACCTTGCCGCAGTGAAAAGCCAAAATGGCGCAGCAATGTCTTTAGGCCGTACTTCTTCATTCCTTGATATCTTCATTGAGCGCGATATTGCTAACGGTGTATTAACTGAAGAACAAGCGCAAGAAATGGTTGACCATTTTGTGATGAAGTTGCGTATGGTGCGTTTCTTACGTACTCCAGAATATGATGAATTATTCTCAGGCGACCCAATTTGGGCAACTGAATCAGTTGCAGGTATGGGTCTAGACGGCCGCACTTTAGTCACTAAGAACAGCTTCCGTTTCTTACATACCCTATACAACATGGGCCCAAGCCCTGAACCAAACATTACTGTGTTATGGTCGAATGCGTTACCACAAGGATTTAAAAACTACTGTGCAAAAGTATCTATCGATACTAGCTCTATCCAGTACGAAAATGACGACCTAATGCGTCCAGATTTTGAATCTGACGATTATGCTATTGCATGTTGTGTTAGCCCGATGATTGTGGGTAAACACATGCAGTTCTTTGGTGCTCGCGCTAACTTAGCAAAAACCATGCTTTACGCCATCAATGGCGGTGTGGATGAAAAGTTAAAAATCCAAGTCGCACCTAAAGCAGATGCCATCACTTCAGATGTACTTGACTTTGATGATGTAATGAACCGTTTAGACGGCTTAATGGATTGGTTAGCAACACAATACGTGACAGCGCTTAATTCTATACATTACATGCACGACAAATACTCTTACGAGTCTGCATTAATGGCGCTTCATGACCGTGATGTACGTCGTACTATGGCATGTGGTATTGCAGGTCTTTCTATTGCAGCGGATTCTTTATCTGCAATTAAGTTTGGCACTGTTAAGCCTATTCGTGATGAAGATGGTATTGCTATTGACTTTGATATTTCTGGTGAATATCCGAAGTTTGGTAACAACGACCCACGCGTAGATGACATAGCTTGTGATTTAGTTGAACGTTTCATGGCGAAAATCCGTACTAAGAAAATGTACCGTAACGCTATTCCAACGCAATCAATCTTAACCATTACCTCTAACGTGGTTTATGGTAAAAAAACAGGTACGACACCTGATGGACGTCCAGCTGGCGCGCCATTTGCTCCAGGTGCGAACCCTATGCATGGCCGTGATGAAAACGGTGCGATTGCGTCACTTACATCTGTAGCGAAACTGCCTTTTGCTCATGCACAAGACGGTATTTCTTATACTTTCTCTATCGTACCAAATGCGTTAGGTAAAGATGAATTAGGTCGCCGCGCCAACTTAGCATCATTAATGGACGGCTACTTTATGAGTAACGCCAATAGCGAAGGTGGTCAGCATTTAAACGTTAACGTGATGAACCGTGAAATGTTAGAAGATGCCATCGTTAACCCTGAGAAATACCCTCAATTAACCATTCGAGTTTCAGGTTACGCTGTTCGCTTTAACGCTCTAACACCTGAACAACAGCAAGATGTAATTACACGTACTTTCACTAAAGGCTTGTAATAATTCTTAAAATTGGTTGTACTTAACTTTATTAGTGTTTCATTAATAAAAACGAGTACAACCTCTTTTTTGCTTGTTTGGAGACATCATGACCACAGGTCGTATCCACTCTATAGAATCATTTGGTACCGTTGATGGTCCAGGCATTCGTTATGTCGCCTTTATGCAAGGCTGCCTAATGAAATGCCAATACTGCCACAATCGCGATACGTGGGATTTAGACGGCGGCAAAGAAGTCACTGTTGATGAACTAATGAGCCAAATCATTAGTTACAAACCTTTCCTACAATCTGGTGGAGTAACTGCCACTGGTGGTGAAGCTATCCTTCAAGCTGAATTCGTTAACGAACTTTTCAAAGCATGCAAAGCTAATGATCTGCATACCTGTCTTGATACCAATGGTTTTGTGCGTAAATACACGCCCGTCATTGATGAATTACTCGACAATACCGACTTAGTGTTACTTGATATAAAACAAATGGATGATGCTAAGCACATCGATTTAACCAAGGTGAGTAATCAACGAACATTACAGTTTGCAAAACATTTAGCGAAGCGCAATCAAAAAACCTGGGTGAGATATGTAGTAGTTGATGGTTTTACTGAGGATATTGACTCAGCGAAAGCTTTGGCAGACTTCATACAGCCTATGGAAAATGTTGAAAAAGTAGAATTATTGCCTTATCACCAACTTGGCACGCACAAGTGGGAAGCATTTGGTGAAAGCTATTCGTTAACAGACATTAAGCCACCCAGCAAAGAGACTATGGAAGCCATAAAAGCTGTCTTTACTGAGCGTGGAATTAAAGCAGATTATTAATCGTTGGCGAGCAAAAACTTACAGTTGCTCCCAATAACTTTTATCTAAACGTTCAAATGCCATTTTGAGTATCAGCGCCATATCTAAATAACACGCTTTAGCCCCAAGGGGTTGGCAAGATATGCCCATTGAACTCATTTTGGCGGTTAACTGATTTGTCCAATCAAATAAGGTTATCGGCAAAGGATGACGAGCACGCCAGCCCAGCCAGAGTAAACCTTGGATAGGCAAACTGATAAAAAATAGCATTAAGGCAATAGCTTGGGGTAAAAACGCCCAGCCATTAACATACACTTGGCTACAAGCAGCCAAGATAGCAAATAACGGCATCAATAAAATGCCAAGATGGGTTGCTCTGACAACACGATATTCAGGGAAATAAAACCCAAGTTGCCGAACCATAGGCCACGTCTTCATGTAACGTCGACCGTCACCTATGATTTTGAACACGTTTACGTTCAACGGTATGCCCTACAAGTTAGAAATAAATATGCACCATAGCACACAGCGATATTGAGCCCCAAATTTACGGTAAATTTATCGGCTGTTTAGTAAATCATTAACTATGATTGATAGTTGAAATAACACATTTCACATCAATTTTAATTTTGCTCGATCAGACTAATAAGGTCTCAACATGTCAGAAAAACTCGTACTGGTACTCAACTGCGGTAGCTCTTCTTTAAAATTTGCTGTTATTGATGCTGTTTCAGGTGATGATCACATATCAGGACTTGCTGAATGCTTCGGTTTAGAAGATTCACGCATAAAGTGGAAAGTTAACGGCGCTAAAAATGAAGCTAAATTGGGCGCATTTACTGCTCACCGTGAAGCAGTTGAATTTATCGTTAATAATATCCTTGCTGATCAGCCAGAGCTTGCAGCTCAAATTCAAGCTATCGGTCATCGTATCGTTCATGGTGGCGAAAAATATTCTCGCTCAGTGATCATTAATGAAGATGTGATCAGTGGTATTGAAGATTGTGCTTCACTAGCGCCACTTCATAACCCAGCGCATTTAATTGGTATCCGAGCTGCTATGGCTTCATTCCCTGCTCTGCCACAAGTTGCTGTTTTTGATACCGCATTCCACCAAACCATGCCTGACCAAGCTTATATCTATGCCCTTCCTTATAAGTTATATCGTGAACATGGTATTCGCCGCTACGGCATGCATGGCACCAGCCACTTATTTGTAAGCCGTGAAGCGGCAAAAGTGCTAAATAAAGACACCACTGATACGAATGTGATTGTTGCACATTTAGGTAACGGCGCTTCAGTTACGGCCATAAAAGGCGGCAAAAGTGTCGACACTTCAATGGGATTAACACCATTAGAAGGTTTGGTTATGGGCACACGTTGCGGAGATATGGACCCATCAATCATTTACCATTTAGTTAACCAACTTGGTTATACCATTGATGAAGTCAATAACTTATTGAATAAGCAAAGCGGCTTATTAGGTATTTCTGAGTTAACCAACGATTGTCGTGGCATTGAAGACGGTTACAAAGATGGCCATAAAGGCGCAACCTTAGCACTGGAAATTTTCTGCTACCGTTTAGCGAAATACATTGCCTCTTACACTGTGCCATTAGGCCGTTTAGATGCCGTTGTATTTACTGGTGGTATCGGTGAAAACTCAGACATTATCCGAGCAAAAGTGCTTGAAATGCTGGCTATCTTTAATTTCAAAGTAAACGAAGAGAAAAACCTAGCCGCGCGTTTTGGTAAAGATGGCATCATTACCGAAGAGAACAGCACTGTGGCAATGGTTATCCCGACAAACGAAGAGTGGGTCATCGCAGAAGACGCTATCAAACTCATTAGCGCTTAATCCCCTTGCCCGACATAAAGCCTGTTAACTCTGGCTTTATTCACGCTCAGTTTAGAGGTAAATATGTCTCGTAATATTATGTTAATCCCGATTGGTACAGGTGTAGGTCTAACGTCGCTAAGCCTTGGGATGGTTCGTGCGCTAGAGCGCAAAGGTGTTAAAGTTCAATTCTTCAAGCCAATTGCACAAATCCGTAATGGCGACAATGGTCCTGAACGTTCAACCACCATTTTAAGTCATTCACCGACTGTTAATCCGCTTGAACCATTCACTATGGAACATGCTGAAAACTTAATTCGTTCAGAACAAATCGATGTGCTTATGGAGCAAATTATTGCTCGAGCCAGCGAATGTGCCGACAATACCGAAACGATTGTGATTGAAGGTCTAGTGCCAACTCGTAATCACCCATTTTCTGATGACATTAACTTTGAAATTGCTAAAGCATTAGATGCTGATGTGATTTTCATTGCAACACCAGGAAATGACACACCCAATGGCTTAATGAATCGCCTAGAGATTGCTTATAATTCTTGGGGCGGCGTTAAAAACAAACGTCTTATTGGCTCAATCATCAATAAAATTGGCGCTCCAGTTGACGATGAAGGTCGTGCGCGCCCTGATTTATCTGAAGTCTTTGACCATGCAGAAGTATCAACAACGGATACCTCAGCAATGTTCCAGCTACCGGGTAAAAGCCCGCTGCGCATCTTAGGTAGTGTGCCATATAACTTAGACCTTGTTTCACCTCGAGCTTCTGATTTAGCAAAACACCTCAATGCTAAAATCATCAATGCTGGTGAAATGAATACGCGACGCTTACGTAAAGTTACTTTCTGTGCCCGCAGTATTCCTAACATGGTTACTCATATCCGAACCAACTCATTGCTAGTGACATCGGGCGATCGCTCTGATGTGATTGTGTCTGCTTGTTTAGCGGCAATGAATGGGGTCAAGATTGGTGCCCTATTGCTGACGGGTGGATACGAGCCAGAACCTGAAATCATGGCACTGTGTGAACGTGCTTTTGAAACAGGCTTGCCAGTATTTTTGATTAATACAAATACATGGCAAACCTCGTTAAATATTCAGCGTTTTGATCATGAAGTCCCTGTTGATGATGCTGTACGAATTGACCGAGTACAAGAGTATGTTGCCAGTCATATCGATCAAAGCTGGATTGAAAGCGTAACGCAAAACTCACCTCGTGAGCATCGTTTATCGCCACCAGCATTCAGATACAAATTAACTGAACTTGCTCGTGCGGCTAAAAAAACCATCGTACTGCCTGAAGGTGAAGAGCCAAGAACCATTAAAGCTGCCGCCATTTGTGCTGAACGTGGTATTGCTCGCTGCGTACTCTTAGGCAACGAAGAAGAAATTCTGCGTATTGCTTCATCACAAGATGTGGTACTAGGCGAAGGTGTTCAAATTATTGATCCTCTACAAGCTCGTGAGCGCTATGTTGAAGGCATGCTAGATTTACGTCGTCACAAAGGGCTGACTGAAGTCGTGGCTAAAGAGCAACTTGAAGACAATATGGTATTAGGTACCATGATGCTTGCTCAAGATGAAGTTGATGGCATTGTATCTGGGGCAGTCAATACTACAGCTAACACCATTCGTCCTCCACTGCAGTTAATTAAGACTGCGCCAGGGTCAAGCTTAGTATCTTCTATCTTCTTTATGTTGATGCCAGATCAGGTTTTAGTCTACGGTGATTGTGCGATTAACCCAGATCCAAATCCTGAACAATTAGCAGATATTGCCATTCAATCAGCTGAGTCTGCCGCTGCTTTTGGTATTGAGCCTCGTGTCGCTATGATCAGTTACTCAACAGGTACATCTGGTACAGGTTCAGATGTTGATAAAGTGCGTGAAGCGACCAAAATCGCCAAAGAAAAACGCCCAGATCTGGTGATTGATGGACCACTGCAATACGATGCTGCAGTCATGGAAAATGTAGCACGCTCTAAAGCACCAGATAGCCCTGTTGCCGGTAAAGCGACAGTATTCGTATTCCCAGACTTGAACACAGGTAACACGACATATAAAGCAGTTCAACGTAGTGCAGACTTAATCAGTATTGGCCCAATGCTTCAAGGTATGCGCAAGCCTGTCAACGATTTATCTCGTGGCGCTCTCGTTGATGATATTGTCTACACCATTGCTTTAACAGCTATACAAGCGGCGCAGAATGAGCAGTAAACACAGATTGTGTTAATGCTTAAACAAAAAAAGCACTGCTTAGGCAGTGCTTTTTTGTAGATTAACGAATTTAAAGCGAGGGAAATAAAACTATTTTCGCCAGAGAGTTATTGGCAAACTTTGAGGAGATAACTTTGAAACGACAATCCAATCATTACCTTCCCCATGTGCCCCTTCGATATACCAATCCATTCGGATAAATAAATCTTGGTTGCCATCTAGATTAAAGTCAGCTTTTGCCAGTAAATTATACTCGATAATCATGTTATCGTATGACACTTTAATGTTGTATTTTCCAGAATCAATTAACTCAATATTAGCGTCACTTAGCCTTTTACTATCTGATACTAAATTATCACCCCCAATATATGGAATAACATCAGAAGCAAATGTTGTAAGTAACGAATAGTCCCATTTCGATGGCCAATAGCTTAAAGCTGAATTAGGGGCTTTATAGTAACGATTAACAGCTTCGCAGTTAGTTTTTAAAAGGTCCCAATTTGTAAAAGATCTCTCCGAAATGTTGTGACTGCCAAAAGCTAAGACATCAATACAGTTTGTTAATTTTATCGCATTGTTTTCTATATCTAAGAACTGCTTTTCAAATTCAAAATCATACACTGTCATTCCAATTGTTGAGGTATTTTCAAACACTTCTACGTTAAACCAACGTGGCTCTTGAACGTCACTCACAACAGAAACCTGACAAGCGCTCAAACTAAGTAAAACGCTTAATAAGCCTATTAAAAATAGTTTATTTTTCATCCTTAATTCCTTTAAGGCACTTTAGTAATTTTTTGTTGAGCTAATTTAAGTAATTTCATAACGTATTGATTTCTTATTGGAGAAATACCAACACGATTACTTTGCTTTGCAGCTTCAGCCCACTTTTCTTGTTTAATCAAGGAATTAAATTTTACATATTGATTTTTCAACTTAGTTATCCCTAAATTAAACACCATATCAAATAATGCCTGTTGAGCTTCAATTGGCATATTATCAAATGATTTATTAAAGCCATTCGCTACACTGTAATACCTTAACAGCTCTTTATAGAAAGATTGGATATGCTTTTCACGTTGGATATCAATATCGACATCCTTAATAATTAAACTCGAATGCTTTTTAAAAGAGTTGGCACTATAGTTTCTTCCAAAAGGAAGCTTTTTAATCACATCGAATTCTGCTTCCTTATTAGCCAAACTTGCTATGCCACTACAGATATCTAATTTACTTTGGTTAAACTATTATACAAATTAGTATTCCACATCAATAAATACACACTTTTTAGTAGGTATTCTCCTTTAAGTTTTAATCATTTAGCAGGTTTAATATCTGCTATACCTTTTTTAAGCTGCTCAAATGAAGCCTGTACTTGCTCTAATGGCGAGGCAAAATTCATTCGATAAAAGTTTTCATCCTTTTCACCAAACCAAGTGCCAGGGGTTAGTGCCATTTTAGCTTGTTTAGTCAATAACGTTTTTAATTGCTCAGCGGTTAGATTTAACCCGGTAAAATCAAACCAAATCTGGTTAGTGCCTTCTGGCACAAAGGTGATAACTTGCGGCAGCTCTGTGGCCATAAAATCAACAATCCAATTACGGGTCGTTTGTGTATAAGTAAGAAAAGCATCAAACCAATCCTTGCCATGCTGATAAGCTGCAATCGTCGCATGGGTGGTAAACGCATTGCCATGATCAAGAGACATTGAAGCTGATGTTGCTTTAATTATTTCACGTAACGACGGATTATCACTATAAATATATCCGTTAGAAATACTATTTAAGCCAAAGTTTTTAGCGGGTGAACCAATAATTGTTAAGCTATTTTCATAGGCTAATGAGGCCATACTCGTAAATTGTGAACCTTCAAATACAATATCTGCATGGACTTCATCACTCACAATCAGCACATGATATTTTTTGGCAATAGTCGTTAACTGCTGTAATTCTGACTTGCTCCATACTCGTCCCACTGGGTTATGTGGATTACATAACAGCACCATACCCACATTACCGCGACTTAACTTCTGTTCAAAATCATTAAAATCAAAAACATATCGCCCGTTCTCAATCTTAAGCGTATTATCTACAACTGTGCGTCCGGCCGACTCAATCAACCTACGAAATTGATGATAAACAGGAGTTTGTATTAACACCCCTTCACCTTCTTGAGTAAAGTCTCGAATTAACATAGCAATCGCACTCAGCACACCTGGTACTTGAACAAAGTGTTCAGGAGTTAATTCAAGGTTATGACGGTCTTTATTCCAAGCGGAAATGGATTCGAACACGGTTGTAGAGTCAAACTCATAAGAATAAGTCTCACGACTAACTAATTGCTGCATTGCTTGAGTGATTGGCGAAGCTATCGGGAAGTCCATATCAGCAATCCAATATGGTTTTACATCAGTAGTACCATAAATTTGATTGAGCATATTGCTGTCGTGCTTAATAAATTTGTCACTAATATCTTGGCGCTCAGGACTTGGGGTAAACACTTGGCTATTGACGATATTCTTACTGTTTTTAAAAGGTTTGATCATTTCAGTATCTCTTTGGAATATTAAGTTGTTTTTACTTCATTGCCTTTAAGACGTAAAAAACTCAATAAGGATGCAAAATAATTCTAAATATCGAAATTAATTAAACTCAATCCACTAAAACCAATGAGTCTAATATCCCTTGACCACTGTGTATTCCACCTTCATTTTCACTAGCTGGTTTACTGCGAATAAGGTATCCCGCATACCCATTTAACGCTGTCACGGGTTGTCCGTCAAAATATGCCGTAAATAAGCCTATTTCACTGACAAGATCGTTCACCCACGTTTGTTCACTATCTCGCACGGCAATGGTAGCGACTTCTCGTTCATGAGGAAACAAACGTTGCATTAACGCCCAAGCATCGTACTCTTTCGGTGTCAGAGAATTTAATTTAACACTAATATCTTTACCGAATACACAATGTCCTCCACCTTCTCCTTGATTTTTTAGCACCCACTCTTGTTTATTGGGATGATGATTAAACCAATTAATGGTGTCTGTGTTAATCGGTTTCATCTCTGCTAAAACACTTTTTACTAAGTGAGCTTCCTCTAATGTCAGGCCCCAGCGTGAATAAGCTTCAGCAGGCATTATGGTCAACAGCATTTGCACTGTTTTACTGGTAGCTAGCTGTTGACTGAAAGTCGCATTCACTGCGACATGATGCTGCTCAATGAACAATCTTGTTTGACTTAATGCCTCACAACAAATGGCTTCATCTCGTTGTGGCGAGTAATAGTCGGCATATTGGTAACCCGCTCTAAGATAAACAACATCAATCCCGCCAAAGCCCTCTAGAATTAAGCGCTGATGATCTCCTGTAGAAAATTGCGAACTTAACTGCTCAAACGTCCTTCTTACAGTGCGAATACCACGTTGCTGTAATGCCACTTCCAATAGATGTTGATCATAAACATTATCTTCGTTTTCTTGCACAACCATTAAAAACGTCGGTACTGTTTGAGTTTGTGCATTTCCTCCGCTGAACTTAACTGCAAAATCAGCAGCGACTTTTTGAGCTGCTTGGGCAATACCAGAGGCAAGTTGTGTCAGGCCTTTATTGTCAGCGCTAACTGATTGCTTATGCTCTAAAAAGCCCTCAAATTCTTGTGGCCATTGCAGGCGTAAGAAATCATGTAGCTCTGTAGCACGTTGCCCAAATGGTGCCATACCTGCAGCAATGCCATTAAACTCTATCACTTTGGCGCCATGCTCACGATCATCCATATAGTCCGTTCGCATAAGTAGTAGGGGTTTACGTGCTGGCGTTAAACGTTGATTTTTACTGCCATGCACTTGATGATGCAAAGACAGTAACCGCTTAAAAAAAGGATCGGCTTTAGCCACATCCGCAAGTTGTGTTTGCAAGAAATCATGATCTTCAGAGACCCTATCGATTAACTTAGTCAATAGTGGAGTGACTTTGGTTAAGTGCTCAAACACGGGCCGCTGCATTGTCATCGGCGCAATACTAAATGGACAGTGCCTTGCAGTATTATCATCTCGGCGAAAAGCCACCCCATGCATAATCGCCCACTCACAGGCTTCATTTAGCATTTGCTGAGAAATTGTTGGCTTTGATTGCGTTAATGCTCTTGGCTGGAACAGTGACTTCATAGTTTCTCCTAAAAAAGCAATAAAGCTCCTACACGAGTATTAGCCACGTGATGTTAAAAAGGAGCATGTTGGAATACGGGAGTAACGTTTCCGAACGCTAGATGAGGCAGTTAGGGCTCTCTAAGTCAGTTAAGACTAAGTCCTGATAAATGAGTCAACACGATTCAAGGTTTTATCAGTAAACCCATTATGGTGATTTACATTTTTTTCTGTGGTTTGCGTCTTTGGGTGTGTAGCCCGTAATCCCGCCTTGACCTACTTCGAAGTCACAACATGCCATCATTTGTTGCCTAAATTTAACTCGGCCTCTTTGGATTCTACTCTTCGCTCCAGATAAAGATAAACCAAGTTGTTCTGCAATCCTTTGTTGAGAAACCCCCTCAAGCTCAGCGAGGCGCAATGGCTTAGCATATTTTTCTGGCAACTCGTCAATTAAAGGCCCTAAACATTGAGCGAGCTCCTCTCTTGCTTCTTTACCTGTATCGAGCTCTTCAGCCATTAAATCTTCTGGCAAAGATTCAAATTGTTGCCGCTCTCGATAAAAGTCCATAATCGTATTATGTGCAATACGATATAACCAACTTTTGAGGCTGCCTCTGGATTTTAACTGATGTAAATTACCACTGGCTTTGATGTAAACCTCTTGCAAAATATCATCAACGGCACTGTCGTCATCAATGCGTTGACTTACATAACCGCGTAGCTGTGTTTTATGGTTTTGCCATTCAGATATCATATAAAGTTAATCTCAACTCGATAAAAAACGTTACTCAATACCCTAGACGCAATAAAGAATAAAAAGACGCAAATATCATTCATTTTTTGGTAAGTGTTAAATCTCGCTTATATGTTTATCTTAGCGATAATCAATGGCCGAGAAATCGGTTTTCTGACGGTTCTGCAATCTATTTTGTTAATTTCATCAAGCCAAAATCAGTGCTATTTGAAATTGATTAATTTTGCTTAATCTAACGTTTCTTGCGCGAAATATTTTTAAATAGCAAGCAATAAATTGCATAAAGAAACATAATTTAGGAGATAAAATGAATAGTTTAGCACAGGAAAAATTGAGGTGTTATTTTTTAACCAGCGTCAAAAAATGTTGAATTTCATAACCTTGCAACTAAGGCTAATAGTATTCAACATAGTTGTCCACAGATTCTGTGGATAACATTAAGTTATACACCGAGTTGTTACCACAGGTGTATATTGAAGTTACTTAAGGTATGACATGTGTTGATTGATGAGTCAAGAATTTATTCAATTTTAATGCTTTGATCATAGGTAACTTGTATCGTCGCATTGAAATAGCGATACTAATACTACATAACAATAATTCCTGATTAATATGCATAAAATTTTTGTTCTTATTAGCCTATTTTTCTTCGCTGCGTGTACCCCCTCTGAAGAAAGACAACAAGGTCGCCTTGAAAAAGCATTGTCACCTGAAGAAGTTTCTTTAGGTTTTTTCCGTGCTATATATGTTGATAAAGATGTCAATAAAGCGAAAGTGTTTGTCAATCAAGAACTCAAAGACATCATGTCTCATTACCATATTGCATCGGCAGTCCAGCGTCATGTACTTGGGCTTTCAATGACAGATGTGAACATGTCAATTGATGATATTGATATCGACTTTTTCCGTAAATTTACTGATGAAGTTGATGTTAAAGTGAAAATGGAAGGTTTACGTGGTGGTAGCCCATGGGTCGATGACCGCACCATCAAGTTAGTCAAAAATGGTAAGAGTTGGATTATTGTGGAAGTGCTAACAGAAAAAGGTCGAATTGAAGGATAATTTCTTATCTTCAGATTCACAAGCATAAAAAAAACAGCCTAGGCTGTTTTTTTTATGCTTGTGAAAGAGCTAATAATATTAGTTCAATCAGCTTATTCTTCTTCGGTAGGTAGTGACTCTAGAACGTCATCTTTTACTTGATAATAAGCGTTTTCGTATTCATGAACTTCCATAGTAACTCCTATCAATCTTAGGCCGTTTTGTAGGGGTAAGGCATGTCTATTATATAGGGGGTGACATTTACCTTTACAGAGAAGCTGTAGCCATCTTTACTTCTTGAAACGGATTATAGCAATCTAACACCACCAATCCCACAAAAATTACGAAAAACTTTCAGAAATGTATGTTCGTTTTGTAAAATACTCATTTAAAGTGGCTTTTTTGATAGGCAAAACTGAAAGTGTTACATAACGGATCACACTTTCAGTGTTTTTCGCTAATTTAAAGTAACAATCGACACAATATGCTTTAACACTTGCTACTTTTCAACCAATACCAGATAAACACGATGAAAGAATAAAGCTATATACAAAAACGCCCAATACGAATTGTACTGGGCGTTTAACAGCTTAATCACGCATGACAAGTATTACACTTGACTGATTTGTACTACAATGCGTTTTTCAGAAATGGGATACGCTGTACCTAAGACTTGCGCAAAACATGAAACACGGAATTCTTCGATCATCCAACGTGCTTCAACTAATACTTCAGGTACAGGCTGAGTTTTAGGCACTTTGGCTAATTGCGCATTTAACAAGTCTTGTACTTTACTAATACTCTGCATATGAAGCCGATCACGAGTAGGATCAACCGGTAATTTATCCAAACGGTTTTCAATCGCTTTTAAATACCTCGCCACATCAGTAAGACGACTCCAGCCGCAGTGCTCAACAAAACCTTTAAACACCAATTTATCTAACTGGGTATTAATATCACTCATCGCAAACGCAATATCTAAACTGATTTTACCTTTTAAGCGCTTTTTAATACGTTGATATATCGTCAGAATTTGCTCAACTTGCAACGAGATTTGCTCAGCATAATCATTTAACTCCTGCCTCACCCAATCTTTAGCTTGCTCAAATTGCGCCTCATTACGCACATCTAGCTTTTTCTCATCCAACAGTTGTTGAACTGATGCAGAAATAATATCGTCAATTAATAATTGAACTTGACCAAATGGATTAAAGTACATCGCCAATTTTGCTTTATTTGGCAGGGCTTTTTGAAGATGTTTAACAGGCGAAGGAATATTAATGAGCAATAAACGACGTAAACCTGCTCGGTGCTGACGCTCGGCCTCAAATTCATCATCAAACAATTTAATAGAGACTTGATCTTTCTCATCAATTAACGCTGGATAAGCTTTAACTTCGTAATTACCTTTACGTTTTTGATATTGCTTTGGTAAATCCCCAAATGACCATGTTGTGATGTCTTTCTTTTCAATTCCCTCTTCCGCCACATTACGAATGGCTTTTGCCACCACACCTTGCAACTTATCTTTTAAAGAATCTAAATCACGCCCCTGATCCACTAGGCGGTGTTTATCATCTTCAATTTTAAAGTTAATTGTTAAATGAGCACTTAACTGAGTTAAGTCAAAATCATCACCACTTATACGTGTACCTGTCATGCGAAGTAACTGCTTACACATTGCATCAAGCAGCGGCATTGAAAAAGGCTCCATAGCTTGTACACAGGCGCGAGCATAATCTGGCGCAGGCACAAAATTACGTCGAAGATTTTTAGGCAATGACTTAATCAGCGCCACGACTTTTTCTTCACGAAGCCCTGGTACTAACCAATCAAAATCTTCAGTATCAACTTGGTTTATCAACGCCACAGGAATGTGCACCGACACCCCATCATCAACAGCGGCAGGCTCAAAGTGATAACTCACTTGTAAACCCAAGTTAGCTTTTTGCCATACTTCAGGGAAATCTAACGCTGAAATATGATCTGCACTTCGCTGCATCAATAAGTCTTGATTAAAGTCCAGTAGCTCTGGCGTTTCTTTACGTGCCTGTTTCCACCATTTAAAGAATAGTGGCGCATTATAAATACCTTGTGGAATAAGCGGATCATAAAAGTCCACCAGCACCTGCTCATCCACTAAAATATCACGGCGTCGAGATTTATGTTCTAACGATTCAATATCATTCAGCAGTTGCTGATTTTTAATAAAGAAAGGCTCTTTTGTGTGTAACTGCCCTTCAGCTAACGCGCTGCGAATAAAGATTTCACGAGCTTCAACAGGATCAATAGGCCCATATTGCACTCTACGGCGATTAACCACTGTTAGGCCATATAGCACCTGATTTTCAAATGCGATGACACTGGCAGGTTTCGCTTCAAAATGTGGCTCTAGATGATTTTTCTTAATCAAATGTGCAGCTAAAGGCTCTAACCACTCCGGTTGAATTTTGGCGCAGCATCTGGCAAATAAACGAGAAGTTTCAGTGAGCTCAGCCGCCATTATCCATTTCGGGCCTTTTTTCGCTAAAGGTGAGCCAGGAAATACAAAAAACTTACGGTTGCGGGCGCCAAGATATTCATTATTCGCATCTTTAAAACCAATGTGGCTTAACAAGCCTGATAACAGCGCTTTATGTAAATTATCGTAACTGGCTGGTGTGTCATTTAAACGCCATTTTAAATCGTGTACCGCTTGTTTAATCTGGGTATATAAATCTTGCCACTCACGTACACGCAAATACGCTAAGTATTCTTCACGACATTGCTTTCTGAACTGGCTTGCTGACAATTCGCTTTTTTGGTCTTTTAAGTAATTCCATAAATTAACCCAGCTAACAAAATCAGAGTCTTTATCGGCATAGCGACGATGGCACTCATCTGCGGCTTGTTTCTTTTCAATCGGTCTTTCACGAGGATCTTGAATAGATAAACCTGAAGCAATAACCATGACTTCATGCAAACAACTCATATCTTTCGCTTCAAGTACCATACGAGCAAGACGAGGATCGAGTGGGATTTTTGCTAAATTACGCCCAAGGTTGGTCAGCACTAACTCTTTGCGTTTTTGTTTAACGGCTTGCAGCTCTTCTAGCAGTAAGAAGCCATCGCGAATATGTTTTTGCTCAGGAGGCTGGATAAATGGGAAACCCGCAATATCGCCTAGTCCAATGGCTAACATCTGCAAAATAACCGAGGCAAGATTGGTACGTAAGATTTCAGGATCGGTAAACTCAGGACGCTGAATAAAATCAGTTTCATCATATAAACGAATACAAATACCTGGGCCGACACGTCCACAGCGACCTTGACGCTGATTTGCGCTGGCTTGAGAAATAGGTTCAATCGGCAAACGTTGTACTTTAGTACGGTAACTATAACGACTAATTCGAGCGGTACCTGGGTCAATCACATAGCGGATCCCAGGTACAGTTAATGACGTCTCAGCCACATTGGTTGCCAACACAATGCGACGACCGATATGACTTTTAAAGACTTTAGATTGTTCGCCATATGATAGACGCGCGTACAAAGGCAGCACTTCTGTATCACGGTACTTTTGCTTGCGAAGCATTTCTGCGGTATCACGAATTTCACGTTCGCCATTCATGAAAATCAAAATATCGCCAGGCCCTTCAGCCATTAGCTCATCAACTGCAGAGAAAATACCATCACTCACATCTAAGTCAGCATCGGTATCACGGACTAATGGTCGATAACGCGTTTCTACAGGGAAGGTTCGACCCGATACTTCAATGACTGGCGCATTATTAAAATGCTTAGAGAATCGCTCAACATCAATGGTTGCCGAAGTAATGATCACTTTTAAATCAGGTCGTTTTTTCAGCACCTGCTTGAGGTAACCTAAGATGAAATCAATGTTTAAACTACGCTCATGCGCCTCATCAATAATGATGGCATCGTATTGATTTAAAAATTTATCAGAGGTTAATTCTGCCAGTAAAATACCATCAGTCATTAATTTAACGTAACTGTCTGGACTTATGGCATCTGCAAAACGCACTTTAAAACCAACAACCTCGCCTAGCGGGCTGTTAATTTCTTCAGCAACGCGATTAGCAACGCTTCTTGCTGCAAGACGCCTTGGTTGAGTGTGGCCAATTAAACCACGTGTACCAAGGCCTAGCTCTAAACATATTTTGGGTAGCTGGGTTGTTTTACCAGATCCTGTTTCACCCGCAACAATGACGACCTGGTTATTCGCAATAGCTGAGGCTATGTCATCGCGTTTTTGAGAGACAGGTAAGGCATCTGGATAAGTGACTCTAGGGCTATTTTTTAGCCTTAGTTGAGCCTTTTCATAGGCTTGAGTGGCTTGTTCAGCTAACTTGGCTAAGACTTGACCTTTCTTTTCAGACTGCGGCTCTTTGTTTAATTGATACAAACGACGACGAATTCTTGCCGCATCGGTTTGATAACAAGAGTTTAGGTATGCTTTAGAGAGCGGGTGTTGGTCCGAATTCAAATCTAATTCCTAGCAAGTATTTCAAAAACTGCGATCCTAGCAAGGAACTAGACTGAATGGTATTAGTTTAAAGGAATCAAAACAAAGAGCCCTCGTTGACTCAGGCCAAAATTCTCTTTGTTAATCAGCTTTGCTGGCAACTTAGGCTGGCGTTAAATAACATTGCTGCATATAGATGTTCATTGCCTTTAGCACATCAGTTCGATTAATCGTACCAACGACTTTACTGCCTTCTACTACTGGATAAATTTTAGGTTTTGCCCCTAACATCTGTTCAGCCAACTGTAAGATACTGCCATCAGGTGTTGCTGTCAGTACATCCGTTTTCATGCAGTCTTTTACGGTTTCTGTCATATCGCAGTGATAACTGCTTTTCAGCATCACTGATAAGCAATCCTGCTGAGATAAAAAACCCACCAGCTGACCGTCATTATCAATCACAGCGGCACCTGCTTTGTTCTTCGTTAGTAAATGCTCTACAGCCGTTGCTAACGACATATTGGCTTTTAACAACACAGGTTGGCGGTCCATATATTCTGAAATTTGAATTGAATCCATATATTACCCCTTTAATTTTAACGTCAGCGCTCGTGTTCAATCGACGATTAATGTTTAGTCATTAACAATCAATACTCTAAATTTTCAGTATCGATGACATCTCATCTTTGGTTTAATTATCGTGCTAATAATCGTACTAATGATTGTACTAATATTAGTGTAGTCAAATTTAGCAAAATACGTTGATTGAATAACTCGATTGTCGTAACTGGATTTTAGGGGATGGAAAAAAGGTTGATGAGTAACAGACTTGCCTTAAAAGATGAGTCACAACCGATTACATATTTGTAGCCGTCATTCATCTGCATCAAATAAAGGCCAATAACATATCAGCAGCCGTTAATATTGGTACTGTTAGTGCTCAAGCTCGACATGCGTGAAACCTGCATGCTAGCTAAATTCAGAACATTAGCAGCAAGACACAAGCAACTGGGGCTGATTGGAAAGCCAACAGTTAAACTCTTCATAATAATTAATTGAAAAATATAAAAACTAAAACCTGTTTACAAACGTACTAATAATGCAAAAGCTATTTAAAAGTGATTGGTATGTTTTCTATATCTATATTCAAGCAAGACCCCATCAAAAAACTCAATAAAGCTTATGAAGCTAAACTTGAACAAGCCTTGTATGCACAAAGAAATGGCGATATAAAATCTTATTCAATGATAACCGCAGAAGCTGAAAACATTGTAAAACAAATTCAAGAGCTAGAGCGGCTAAAAAAGGAGTAACCTGATAGCGCTTCGGTGGATAAAATGCTCCTAAAATAAATGAGTTAATGTCCTATCGCCAATAGGCAAAGAAGTTAGGGGTTAGGAGTTAGGAGTTAGGAGTTAAACCTTGGCGCACAAGCATTTGATAGAAAAATAATGGCGTTTATTCTGTCTTCACTTATTTATCCCCGCTACATATTTAAGTACCAAACAAAGTTAACGCTAGATATAGATGGGGTTGATAGCCCCATCCAGATTCGCTACGGGTCTTATTTACTCAAAAAGTAATAAAGGATAAAAACACCATGTATTCACTTAATTGTTGAAATGCGTTTGCAATTCGTAAGGCGTGCCACCGTAGGCATAGTCAGTTGCAATTAAATTAATCACATCGCCTTTTTCAATACCGCGTAATGATGTTTCAATGATTAACTCATCAGTCGATGCGTTGTAGATATAAATATCGTAATCACCACTTTCCAATTCATAATCTTCATTATTCATATAACTTAGTTCGACTTGAGCAGAATAAGAATCAGGGTTAGCGCCTTCATTTAAAATTAAAACGTCAATCGCATTACTTTTTATGTCGCTAATATTGTGGCTAACTAAAATTTTCGCATGGGTATCTATAACGCGCAGATCTTCTTCATTATCATTGACAGTAATAGCTGATGATGTGTCACCAGACGTTAAGATAAGAGTACGACTACTTGGTTGCATATCAACACTAAATGTATCAATTTTATTTTCTGTCGTATTATCCATTAAGTAAAAGTTTCGAGTATCACCCGAATCAATATTTTCTATTTCAATATCAACTGAGTCAGACAAAGCACCAAATTCTAGGGCGCTGGCGATTAAGCTGGCTTCGTCTTCGTCATTGGCATCGGTTAAATAAATATCAAGATAAACGTCTAAGTAATCAGGAGCAGAAATACCATGTAAAAAGCGCACCTTAGCCGCTTGTGCTTCATTGGTGAGTTTACGGCCACCATCAGATTCAATGTTGACGATGGTATTGACTTGATCGTCTGATCCAGCAATCTGATAGCTAGTGAGTGCAAATATTTGAGCATCCCCGTCTGCTATCGTTATGCCGTCTGTCGATGCAATAATGATATCTGTGCCAGATTCAGTCAGTACCAGTTTGTAACTACCTGATTCAATTTCTATTTCATCACTTGATGCTTCATATGCCAATGTATAATCGGCGACTTTATTTAATAAATCTTCACCTTCGTTTAACCAGTAAACGTCAATATCAGCAGCTGAGTTCGATAGATTGATAAATTGAATGATTGCATCATAGTCTTCATCAAAATCTTCATCGTATAAATCCGAAATGTCAGTCGTCAATGTTAACGATAACGGCGCATCTGTATCACCATAAATAATATATGTGCTCGTTTTATTTTTGGATACACTAATACTATCGCCACTTGTAAATTCGTCATTCGTGGAGTTAGGTAAAATTTGATTAAACTCTAAGTCGTAGCTGTCATTACTGACTTGTTCGATACTGCTTGCATCACCGAACGCGAGTTCACCTATAGACTCATCTTCAACCATAATCTCAATGGCTGGTGATTGCGCGACTAAATTAACAAATTGATAGTAGCCCATTGAACTAGAGTCACTACTTTCCTCAAGTAATATCGTTTCCCAATCACACGCTGCTAACGTTAACGATATTCCGACAAATAAGGTTGCGGATAATATTTTTTTCATTTTTCCCTTAAACATAAGAAAATGTGCACCTAAATTGTAAATATGCGTTGATTATACTTTTGAATAGTGTGAATTTTCGTAAGCATTAAGGAAAAAGCGTGGAGGTTTAGTATAAGTAAGTAAATAGGTATTCGGCTCGGTTATTTATTAAACCTAATCAAGAGGTATCAAGTTTTTAATTAGCCTTGGAACATAAGCGTTTGATAGAAAACAATTCCACTCTACTTATTCTTGCCCTCACTTATTAAGTAATTCTTATGATATGTTTATGAAGGTAAATAATTAACAAGGAGTTTATCGTGACCTTCAAGGAGTTTTCACAAAGGTTACGCTAATAACATGGAAAAAATTATACAATTTATTGGTAATTCGATACTCATTTTAATTGCATTTAGCCTTTTTTTATCAGGAATCATTTCTGATGAAAGTACATTAGTAAGCTCAAATTTTCTTTACATTATATTAGGAGCTGGGGCTGCATATTTATTTTGGAAATTCACACCAGAATTACATTCTAATAAGAGTAAAAAAGAAAGAATTAAACATCGAATTTCGGCATTTCTTGTTTTTATTTTTATACTTGTTGCAGCACCACTTGCTACAGCTAGATACGGCCACATATTGCTCACTTGGGCCGGCCAAAGTAAAGAAGTTGAGTTAGAATTAACTGTTGATTATGTAAGTAGTACATATAGTAGTGCTTATTGCGCAGGGGCAATACGTTTAAAAGGTTATTCCAACTTTGGAACCGGTAGGCTCTGTGGCGTATCAAGGTCAATATGGTCACAATTGAAAAGTGGTGACCGTATTATAGTCCAAGGTTTAGAAACATATTGGGGCTTCGAATATACAAATTTTAAAAAAATCTCGATAGAGAAATTTATCAAAGTAAAACACTAAGGTTGCTTCAAGATTTTGATAACATGGATTCAAATAAAGCTTTTGCATTAGCTAGAGGAATTGATGGTCGCGAGGTAATTGGTTATTCACATTCATATAGTTCACTTCAAAAGGCCAAAGAAAGAGCGCTTAATGAGTGCCAAGCACAGATAGAATTACATAGCATCACAACTAAATGTAAACTTATTCTGTAGTGGCATAGTGATTTTGGCCACCTAATTAGAGGATGTTATGATTAATTCATAGCAGTATTAGGTGAAGATAATGGCTAAGAAGTCACGTAAAAATTTCAGTCCAGAATTTAGATTGGAAACGGCACAATTGGTGGTCGACCATGGTTACACTCATGAAGAAGCAGCCAAGGCCATGAATGTTGGTTTTTCAACAATTGGTAAGTGGGTTAAACAGTTAAAAGAAGAGCGCCAAGGTAAAGCCCCGAAAGCGACACCTATGACCCCTGAGCAGCTTAAGATACGTGAGCTTGAGAAGAAGATTGAGCGCATTGAATTAGAAAAGGAAATTCTAAAAAAGGCTACGGCTCTGTTGATGTCGGACTCACTGAACAATTCGAATTAATCGAAAAACTCAATCAGAGCCATAAAGCCAGATATTCGATTCAAACGTTGTGTGATGTATTTGATGTCCATCGCAGCAGTTATAAATACTGGTGCTTGCGTGATACGTCATTGCCTCCAGAAGAAATTAAGTTGCGAGCTGAAGTAAAGTCAGCGCATGAACTAAGTGGAGGCTCCGCAGGTGCAAGAACCATTGCTGAAATTGTAACGCAGCGTGGTTTTCAGTTAAGCCGATATCGCGCGACAAGGTTTATGAAAGACCTAGAACTGGTTAGCTGCCAATTGCCACAACATGCTTATAAGAAAGGCTCTAAAAAGCATGTGGCAATCCCTAACTTGCTAGAGCGTCAGTTTGATGTTACTGAGCCAAATCAAGTCTGGTGTGGTGATGTGACTTATATTTGGACTGGCAACCGTTGGGCGTACTTAGCAGTGGTAATTGACTTGTTTGCTCGTAAACCTATTGGTTGGGCTATGTCACATTCACCTGATAGTGAGTTAACCGCCAAAGTATTAACGATGGCTTATGAGCTTCGTGGTAGACCTGATAACGTTATGTTTCATAGTGACCAAGGAAGTCATTACACAAGCAGAAAGTTCAGGCAACGACTGTGGCGTTACCAGATAACACAAAGCATGAGTCGTCGCGGTAACTGTTGGGATAATGCACCAATGGAACGGTTCTTTAGAAGTTTGAAGACCGAATGGGTGCCAACGGTAGGCTATCGAAGTTTTAATGAAGCTAAGATAGATATAACGAAATATATTATTGGCTATTACAGCCACGTTAGGCCGCATCAACATAATGGCGGTTTAACACCAAACGAGTCAGAGAAAAGGTACTGGCTAAACTATAAAACCGTGGCCAATTTAACTTGACCACTACACGCTTAATCTTGTGCTTTTCCATGGCTTTACTATCAATGTCTCGACCAAGACCAGTAACAGAAATAGAGCCCCCATTCATCGAACTTTCGATGGCAGTAAATAGGCTCAGTCGACGAGTTTTGTGCATCATTGGGGTGACAAGTGATAGGCATTTTGATAAAACTTGCTTTGCATTCATGGCATTTGCTCGTGGTAATTTTTGTTTGGCGATAAATTTGATCACCAAATGCCATGAATGTTCCAACCTAATTTAAATATCTTATTGTTTCTGTATGTTATTTCGTGGGGATTCGTCAGGGTCAGAGTAAACTTTATAGGGTTGGTGAAAGGCACCTTTTATTGAATGGTTTTTCTTCCCTAAATGGCAAGCCCGATGACTGTATTCGAAGTTACCCAACGCTGTCCTTAAGCGGTTATACCTTAATATAATTTATACCATTAATTCAATGTTTTACTTGTTTTTTAAACTAAATTATCAAAGGTCATTACTTAAATCTAACCAATTGCCTGCCGCAGGCTTATATGCAGATACAACTGCGAGACGCTGCAAGTACGTCCATGTAAGCTCTGCCAAAACATCCATGTTTTGGAAGCTCGCTGCTGCATCTACACTGGGATTATTGTCTCTTCGATTTGACTGTATTCGTGACAATTTAAAGAGCTAAAAGGCCAAAGATCAAGTATGTAATCTGCTAGAGGGCTCAATTTGAATTGAGGACGTTGAAGAAAATAGCGTGATGCTCACATGGATGTGAGCATAGCTTTCGCGGTGCATGGATGCACCACTGGAAGCGTTAGCATTTTCGAATAAGTCTGAAGTTAGCAACAAACAAAGTTAAAAGCTGGCTCAATCCCCATCGAAAATTATGCGCTTTCCAGCATTTTTCGTTAGGGGTGCTGAGGGTTTGTTAAGGGGGACAAGCGCTTTCCCCTTGACTCTGGTGTGGGCGAAGCGCCACGACGTTAATCCAAACGGAGTTTGGAACACAAATAAGCTGCGACCTCAAACTCAACATAGGCTGAACTAAAAAGCACCAAGCGAATACTTGATGCTTTTATAAATCTCAATCGTGATTCATAACAATAACAAGGAAAGTTAAGGCTTACTTATCACGCCAAATCATCACTTGTGCTTCTTCCCCACTCTTACGCGTTGCGCGGTACATCCCTTCTGTATTAAATGGGGTCGCAATATTGCCGCGATGATCAATTGCTATCACGCCACCTGTACCACCAACGGTAATCAATCTTTGATTAATCACCTCATCGGCCGCCTGGATGATCGATTTACTTTGGTATTTCACCTTCGCGCAAATATCACCTGCGACTTGGTAGCGAATAAAATATTCACCATGTCCAGTCGCTGACACTGCGCACACTCCATTCTCAGCATAAGTTCCAGCACCAATAACGGGCGCATCGCCAATACGACCATAGCGTTTATTGGTCATTCCGCCGGTTGAGGTACCTGCACTAATATTACCTTGTTTATCCAATGCGACAGCGCCAACGGTACCAACTTTATATTCTGTCTCTAACTGTTGGTGCGCAGCTTGGTAATCTGCATTGGTTTTCGCTTCTGCCATTTTTGCTTTTGCACGCTGTAAACCTTGATAACGTTTTTGGGTATTAAAGGTTTCGTTAGCCACCAATTGGACCCCCTGAGTTAAGGCAAACTCTTCAGCCCCTTCTCCATAAAGCATGACATGGACAGACTCATCCATTACCAAGCGCGCTAAATCAATCGGATTTTTAATGTGTTTAACGCCAGCAACCGCACCTGCGTTCATGGTATTGCCATCCATAATAGACGCATCCATTTCATGCTGTTCATTATGAGTGTATACCGCACCTTTACCCGCATTAAAATACGGTGAGTTTTCTAATACATTAATTGCAGTGGTTACGGCACTTAAACTAGAGCCGCCTTTATCTAAAACAGCATAGCCTGCATCTACCGCTTCTTTTAGCTTCGCTCGATAGGCTTTTTCTTGCTCAGGGGTAAAGCTACTTTGCTGAATGGTCCCTGCTCCACCATGAATGGCTATCGCAAAAGGTTTAGTTTTTGCATTCGCAGAACCAGAAAATAAAGCCATTGATGCTATCAGTGCTAGTGTTATTGTTTTCATTTTAAGCAAGTCCTTGATCAGTTTGTATCTTTGTAACCATTTCAGGCGGTAATTTCAATCATAACCTTGCCTGATTGCGGTAATCTGGCGACAATAGGTAAACCATCTTTATTTGTTGATAAGCATTCAGTCATTGTTATCCAAGTCTTTACAATATTGCCTAGTCATTTGCGTTGCCCTTGTTTCATTGGCATCAAATTTTGCTTGGGCTAAAAAAATGAATGGCTAACGATTGAACTGCAGGGTGTTTCTGGCAGTTTGGCCAAAAACGTACGTGCTCACTTAGGTGATTCACCCACTTCTCAAGTTCAGCGCCGCGCATTTTTGTTTACCGTAGAAGATAATGTTACCGCTGCACTTGAATCAATGGGCCGATATCACGCAAAAGTGGATATTAATGTCACTGAATCCAAAAATTCCCCTTGGAAACTCACTATTAATATTGATGAAGGCGAACCGACTATCATTCAATGGATTGACATCAAATTCAGTGATGAAATGCTCGATGATAATAGCTTTAATCGCTGGATGGATCAGTTAACAATTAAACCAGGTGATACCCTTAACCATGGTGTTTATTCAGAATTAAAATCAAATCTAGTAACACTAGCACTGGCCAGAGGCTATTTTGATGGGGCTTTTACTCGCTCTGAAATTGAAATCAATCGTGATTTAAATACCGCTAAAATCCACCTCTATTTTGAATCTGGAAGACGATACAAAATGGGTGAAGTCACGTTTTCAGGCCAGACCATAAATGATGATTTACTTGAAAAACTCATTCCATTTGACCCTAATGCGAATTACTCAACCCAACGGCTAAATCGGCTTAATCGGAATTTAATTGATACCGGTTATTTCAGTAATATTAAAGTTTTACCTCAAATTGATAACATGTCTGAGACTAAAGTACCGATAAAAGTTGATTTAGCCCCAAGACCCACTCACTCTTTTGAAGTGGGTTTGGGCGCCGATATTGGAACCAATGCAGAAAAAACCGTTGAGCCAAGAGTTCGGCTTACTTGGCGTATGCCAGAAATTAACAGTTATGGTCATACCCAAGAAACCACAATGGAATGGTCGCCTGACAGACCCAAGTTTTTAACCACTTATACCATTCCGTTAACGCATCCTCTTGATGATCAGCTTAAATTTAGGGTTGGTTTATTACGTGATAAATACGGGGTGACGCAAGATTACAATGAAGATGACAGAAACTACGATTATACGGGGCAACTGGAATCTGAAAAACGCTTGTTTGGGATAATCAGGCAACAACGATTAGACAGCGGTTGGTTATTTGGCTACTCCTTAGAATATAACCATGAGTTTTATAATCAATCTGATACTGACTATGACCCGCAATTTGTATTGGCTGGTTTTGGATTAAGTAAAACAACGCGTGGAGACAACACCTTAGACCCTAAGTCAGGCTTTAGACAAACATACAGTCTGGAGTATGGCGATCCTAATTTAGGCTCTGAAATTCGCTTAACGAAAATCGAAGCAAAATTAAAATGGATTGATACTTTTTTTGAACGTCATCGTTTTGTATCACGTCTGGATTTAGGCGCAAATATTGCCGATAGTGATCAAATTGATCAAATCTCGCCTTCACTTCGTTATTTTGCCGGTGGCGATCAATCGATTCGTGGTTACGGCTTTCAAGAGTTAGGCCCTTATATCGAGTATGTTAACTCTGAGGGCGGCTTATCGAGGCAGGTTGTCGGTGGACGCTATTTAGTCGTTGGTAGTTTAGAGTATCAATATTATCTCACTGACACTTGGCGAGTCGCCACTTTTGTCGATGCTGGTAATGCTTTTGATACTGAACAATTTGAGCCTGTAGTCTCTGTTGGCGGCGGTATTCATTGGATTTCACCTATTGGTCCTATTAAGTTTGACTTAGGTGTAGGCCTAAAAGAAACTGAAACCATTGACCGTTCTTGGCGAATTCATTTAACCATGGGGACAGACTTATAATGACTGATTCTATGCCCCCTAAAACAGAAGATAGCAATCAACACGACAGTTCATCGTTAGCGCATATACCTGCATCAAAACCACCAAAATCATTTTTAGGTCGTTGTTGGCAAGCGTTTAAACTCTGTACTCGTACTGCTATTTATATCCCTTTACTGTTATTGATGCTGATAGCAATACTGATTGGCACTCCGATTGGTGCCCAGATCAGTGTGATGCTAGCCAACCAGTTTGTTCCTAACTTAGCGTTAAACTTAAAATCAGGCACTATAAACAATCAACTTGAATTTACTACTGCTCGTTGGTCAATGGACGGCGTCACTGTAGAGGTTGAAGGCCTGAGCCTCTCATGGGTTCCAACTTGTCTTTTTAACAAACAGATTTGTGTTGATAACTTATTTGCTGATGATGTTACTGTCATAGTACAAACCGATCAGTTTGCAGATGATGAACCTTCTAAGCCATCAGAAAATGACAACCCTAAAGACACCAATAATGAGGATGCCGCTGAGCAGCAATCCCCTTCACCGTTGATTTTACCCGTCCCTATTGGACTCAATCAATTAGATCTGAACGACGTAAAAGTCACAGTGAATGACATGCGTTACAACGCAGGTCGCCTGCAAGGTAAAGCGTTATGGAATAAGAGTGGACTCAGAGTAAATTACTTACATAGTGAAGGCTTATTAGTCGATATACCATTAGGTGAATCTTCCCAACAAGATACTGCCGATGCGCAAGAAACCTCAAGCCCAGATAATCAAGATAAAAACGTTTCATCATCAGAATTAGAAACCTGGGCCATGGCCAACTTGCCTGCCGTTTACATGACTTTTCCTATTTATGTTGATGAGCTCATTACCCATGACAGCGTAATGAAATTAGGTAATAGAACTGATAATTTTTCTCATATTTCACTAATTGGTAGCTATGTTGAATACTTAATTGATGTGCAAGCATTATCGGTCTCTCATGATTATGGCGAGGCTTATCTCGTTGGTGATATTAGTCTTAATCATGACTATCCAATGAATATTGATGCCAAGTTTAACCTTAGTAAGGTGACTGAAGTACCTGAGTTAACTCAACAAAAAATAGCGATTGAGGCCGAAAATGGTTTCGACAACTTATCGTTATTAGTGTTCTGCAACTGGCGATGTAGACATCGACTTTGAAGCAATTATTGAGTTAAGTAAGCCAGAAATGGATTATCAAATTGAAATTGCTCAAGCAAATATTAACTGGCCATTTGATAAGCCCGATTACACCGCGAGATTAAGTAAGCTCACCAGTAAAGGAAACATTCATCAACAGTCTGCCATTTTTAGTGGTGAGTTTTTAAGCCCGTATCACCCTCTTTTAGTGCTTGATGCCAATATTGAGCTTAGTCAAAATGAGCTCATTATCTCGCATCTTGATGTCGAGTCAGAAGCTGGAAACCTAGTAGCAGACGGCAACCTCAACTTTGATGATAAGGTCAGTTGGTCAGCACAATTAGCGACATCTTCGCTTCAACTAGACAAAGTCCCCTATCTTTATGAATTAACGGAACTTGCAAGCAATATTGATGGTTCACTGCTATCCGCTGGCGTTATTGATGATGAACAATGGCAAATAACCGTAGAAGATGCCGATCTCAGTGGAACATTAAATGATTTTCCGTTAACGGTGAAAGGGAATATCAAATTCAATGATAAGTTCGCCATCAATGCCGACAATTTACAGGCAAGTGTTTTAGGAGCAGAACTATTAATTAATGGCCAAGCTAGCCGTTTTTGGGATGTCGATGCTGAGCTTTCCGTACCTGATGTTAGCCAGTGGTTACCTAATGCTAAAGGCGAAATTTATGCAAAAATTGATGTGACAGGGGATGATACGCAACCAATCGTTGACGTAAGTGGCCGAATGAGTAATGTTAAATTTGCTGATATTGATATTGAACAGTTAACTCTTAAAGGCCATTACCTACCGTTAAATGAACATCAATTTACGCTTAGCATCAATAATAACCAGCTTTCATGGCAACAGATTGATTTATCAGAATTAACGCTTAGCGCCGAAGGAACCCTTGCTGAACAAAAAATTAAACTCAATACGCAAGGTGACATCGCATTAAACACTCAAATCAATAATCAGTTTAATGAACAAAAGCAAACCTTTAATACCGACATTAACTCACTTGTTATTTCAAATTTATTAGGTGCTTGGCAAATAAATAACCCTGTTAATATCCAATGGGATCAGCTCAATCAAGATGGAAAGATTACGCCTTTTTGCTTAATTCAAACCCATAGTAGTCTGTGCTTAAACCAGCAAGGTCGATTTGGTACTCAAGGCGATCTTTCGCTAAGTATCAATGGCCAACCAGGTAACTTGTTACAGCCGCTGCTGCCTCCTCGTCTAAACTGGACTGGTGAGTCCGACTTAGAAGCAACAGCTCAGTGGTCAGAAACTGACAAACTTAAAGCCAACATTGCGCTATTGCTTAATGGTGGGGATATAGCATTACGCCGCACTGAAAACGATCGAATCAACCTACACTACGATACCATCAAGCTGGATGCTGTGATTGATGAAACACAGCTCAAAAGCAGCCTTATTGTTAGCGCTGAGAATATTGCTGAAATTAACAGTCAAATCAGTATTAGTAATGATGAAGAACGCGCATTAACAGGCTTTATCAAAGCCGATACGATTAATATAGAGCCTCTGAGGGGCTTTTTCCCTAAACTCGCAACATTAGAAGGCTTATTCGCAGCGGACCTGAGTATATTAGGTAACCTAACTCAGCCTGAGGTGCAAGGAAGCTTAAGCTTAGAAAACGGGGCTTTAGCCACAACGAACAACCCAACGTTAATTGACGATATTACTCTAGCAATGCAGTTAAAAGGTCAACAGGCAAAAGTTGATGGCACGTTAGCAATGAGAGATGGTAAAGCTAGTGTGGCGGGTACGTTGGCTTGGCCTGATGGTCGATTTAGCGGTGATATTGATATTCTGGGTGACAAGCTCGCATTTATTCAACCTCCAATTGCGATATTAGATATTTCTCCCGACATCAATATTACTTTCGACACAACGCAACTGGCGATAAAAGGCAATGTCGACATTCCAACGGGTGAAATTACAGTTGTTCAGCTTGCAGAAGGCGGCGTTGCCGTTTCCTCAGATGTCGTATTTAACGATTCTATTTCTGAAAAAGAACAACAAACAAGCCCTTACGCAGTGGTCTCGGATTTAAATATTAAAGTTGGTAATGAGTTACTGATTGACGGTATGGGCCTTAGCGGAAAATTACGTGGCACCCTTTTGCTGCAACAACAAGCATTCAAGCCTCCCCTACTATTTGGTGATATTAAGGTCACTAATGGCTCTTATAAATTCATGGGACAAACACTGACGATTAGTACGGGCGAAGTACAATTCTCCGGCCCTACCGAAGTCCCTAATCTAAATATTGAAGCAGTCAGAGAAATTAAAGATGAAGACTTAACTGCGGGCGTACGAGTGACAGGTACAGCAATGCAACCTGAGGTCACCTTGTTTTCAAGTCCAGCAAAAGAGCAAGCAGAAATTCTCTCTTATATTATTACTGGCGCAGGATTTAGTAACTCCAGCAACGAGCAAAATAATGCCTTAATGATGGGAGCCGCATTAAGCTTAGGCTCGCAATTAGGTGGTGGAGCAATCAATAATATTGGCTCAACAGCCACAGGCTTGATTGAGAAATTTGGTTTTTCTAACGTCCAGCTTGATGCGAACGATGAAGGACGATTTGCCATTAGTGGCTACATTGGCGAAGACTTAATGGTGAAATACGGTATTGGTGTATTTAACCCAGGATATGAGATGACAGTTCGATACTATATTTTGTCACAGTTATATTTAGAAACCGTCTCAGGGACGATCAATCAGTCTCTTGATATTTACTACAGTTTTAACGTCGATTAATCCGCTAAAACGATAGCAACCGCTATTGCTATAAACCTAATACAGCTTGTCATTTCACAGTGAACTACCGTTACTTCAATGCCGCCAATTTACAGACACAAAAAAAGCGCCATTAAGGCGCTTTTTTCACTCAAACTAGCAATTAAGCAAATTTGAAATCAATGTGTTCGATTAGCGTTTTGTACGCATGACGTTGCATTGCTTGTACACGTACTTTAACTTCTTTACCGTCGATAACTAGTGTTAAATCAGTGTTGTAGAAGTCTTCATTCAATTGAATGTTTACGATATCTTTTTGAGCCATTTTGATTGACATTGGCTCTTTACCTGGACCGTAAATAACAGCAGGAACTAAATTCGCATGACGTAGGCGGCGGCTCGAACCTTTCCCGATTTCAGTACGGATTTCAGCTTGAATAGTGTAAGACATGTGTTTCTCACTTATAAAAAATAAATTGATGTTGTTATTTTCGACCAATAACAACTCGTGCTTGTTCTTTAACAAAGCGCGCGGATTCTATCATAGCCACCTTGACTCAACAAGTTATTAAGTAAAAATCATACCATTCACTCATGCTTCTCAAGATAGTATCAAGCAGTCACATCGTTAATAGTGTCAATATGAAAACACTACCAACTTCTTACAGGGCCACAATCCACATGAATAAAACCAGAACGTGGATAATAACCTACGCCACCCAATTTTAATGCCTTTGCAGCATCACGAAGGCTTTTAAGCTCAACGCCTGGGATTGCAAGATCCATCGCCATTCCTTTCATGTGGTAGCTTTTCTTTGCGACTCCATTACTCTTAGCTGCTAACATATTGTTGGTTTTTGGTGAGCGGTAACCGGAAATGACATGAACTTCATCAGTATTACCTAAAGTTTGTTGTAGCTGATAAATAAATTCGTATAAACGCTTATCCATAGGCGCTGATTGGTTTTGACGATGATCACGTAGTACTTCGCTAAATAATGACAAAGTATCTTGGTCATACTCACCTTCAACCCAAAACTGGCCTTTTTGACGCTCTCCGGTATGACGATTGTAAAAACTGAGTTCTCTAACACCTTGAGTAGAACGTCTTGCTTGAACTGGATTGGAAAACATTGAAGCGACAGCAACACCACTTAAACCTAACACTAATTGCCGACGGGCAGGACACACTAAAGACATTCACTCACCACTTTCAAATAATCAAAAATATGTGCATTTTTTACACAATTGAAAGCGAAGTTAAACGGAAAGTGAGACAATAGCAAGCATTCAAGCCGATAAAATCAGCTTAAATTATGAACAAAACAGCAAGTGTTAATCTGGTCAATAACTTAACGAGAAGACACTTGTAACGAAGTTGCTGCATTATTAGCCACTTCGGTTTGCTTAATGTTATTTAAATGATAAATGTCATTCCGGAACTGAGCGAGGTTAGTTTCATCAACCCACGCATTCCAGTAAACCAGGTGGACTGGCACTGTTTGAGAAAGTGAAAACCATTGCGTTTGCTCGCCTTGCTCCTGCATTCGATGCCAAGTGCGTTTATCAATCACCACATTTTCGGCAAACCACTCCGCTAGTTCTTGTACTTTTTCGATTCGAATGCAGCCAGATGATAATGCTCGGTCATCTTCATCAAACAAGGCTTTATCTGGCGTGTCATGTAAATAAATATTGAGATCATTTTTAAAGTGAAATTTGTAACGCCCAAGCGCATTTATCTTACCTGGCCTCTGCACTAACCGGTAAGGAAACGGGCCTGTTGAAACAATATCTTGCCACTCTGAAGCTGTTTTATTCACTTTAGTGCCAGTGATATCAAACACATCAAACTGCCTGTCAGTAATGTAATGTCCATCTTGGGCAACCTTTGGAAGAATATCTCGTCTCATAAGTTTTTTAGGAACGGTCCAAGTAGGGTTGATGACGATGTTGGAGATTTGCCCCTGCATCACAGGTGTTCGTCTATAGGCTTTGCCTACGATCACTCTAGAGCTCAATGCGATTTGGCTTTCATTGACTAATACCATTTCAAATGCAGGTATATTCACTAACAAGTAGCGCTCACCTAAGTCAGACAAATAACTGGTTTTTTCAACAAAATTGCTGGCTAATAATTCAGCGCGTTGCAGTGGCGTTTGATTAATCCAATGTAACGTTTTGGGGCCAATAACAGAATCAGCTTTCAAACCATGACGCTGCTGAAATCTCGCCACCGCCATCGCAATTGTATTGTCATAAGTGTATTGGGTTTCAGATCGAGAAGATAAATCTCCCAATAACCAGAGTCTTTGAGAAATCAAACTGATGGTCTTATGGCTGTCACCTGGCCTTAATAAGCCACCAGGTTGTATTTGAGGCCATTCATGGCGTTGATTCAGCCACAATAAGCGCCTAATGTGATTTTGAACACTAAGATAGTCTTCAACCGCAGGCTCTAAGGCATAAACCTGTCGTTTTTCGGACATAGAAGAAGTCAGCGAATCATAAGGCAAGCGTACATTTCGATCATGCCAGAAGCGAGCGATCTCTTGTTGAATTTTGTCTATGTACTCGAGTTTTTCCGCCTCACTGCCCTTTTGCAAGATAGTTAAGTAATCTTGCCAAATAACGGAAGACTCCACTAATGAAAGTAAAGTCACATGCTGAGCAAGTGTTTTGTATGTTGCTGGCTGAATTTGATCTTGTGACAGCCTTTGAACCTGCACTGCATGAGTTTGGCCTGCAAAAGCAATTGATAACAAACTAATAAAAGTGAAAGAGACACGTAGATAATACAAAATTCTCATTCATTTCTCTCCCGTCTTAACGCCATAGACAATTAAGTATGGCAAAAAAATATCAACCTTGTGTTACAGACTGTGACGTTCAGTTACAAGTTACTACGAAAGAAGGATAAAAATAGAACAAAAAACTTAACCGCTGACTACTAAGCAGCTAATTGAACTAAAGAAACTAGGAAAGGATTATAAGAACTGTTATAAACATGCCCCGCAAAAATTTTTTCAATATTTATTCACTGCAGCATTTATGAACAAGAAGCAATTATTACAAGTCATGGCGTCTGATATCGGCGTTTCTCAATCTCAATTAAAGCCACAGTTAGAGCAAATTCTTATCCAACTTCATAAAGCGTTAGCAGAAGGCGAAAAAGTGTATTTACCTCAATTTGGCACCTTTGAATTAAGATATCATTTGGCTAAGAATGGACGGAACCCGCAAACGGGTGAAAGCATCGAAATCCCAGGTTTTAATCAACCTAGCTTTAAACCAGCTCCAGCCTTTAAAAAATACATTAATCCATAAAAAAGTAGCGTCAAACGACAAATTAAGCCTCCTTTTTGGGATGATAGGAGGCTTTCATATCCTGTCTCACGTCATTTTCAAATCCTGCAAACGCGCGCTCACATGCGTCTTACAAAGCTTTTTATATTTTATCCATAGCGGCACATTAAACAGTGGCCCAGTTAGCCTACCTTAAAACGACGAGGGATTTATCTTTCGCCCTAGACGTAGAGGCAAATTCAAATTTTAGATACAACAAGCCCCGACTAATGTCGAGGCTTTCTTATAATGGTACCCGAGGCCAGACTTGAACTGGCACGCCCTATCTTAAAACGACGAGGGATTTATCTTTCGCCAACGCTCGAATTACAGACACAAAAAAGCCCCGACTAATGTCGAGGCTTTATTGTAATGGTACCCGAGGCCAGACTTGAACTGGCACGCCCTATCTTAAAACGACGAGGGATGTATCTTTCGCCAACGCTCGAATTACAGACACAAAAAAGCCCCAACTAATGTCGAGGCTTTCTTATAATGGTACCCGAGGCCAGACTTGAACTGGCACGCCCTATCTTAAAACGACGAGGGATTTATCTTTAGCCAACGCTCGAATTACAGACACAAAAAAGCCCCGACTAATGTCGAGGCTTTCTTATAATGGTACCCGAGGCCAGACTTGAACTGGCACGCCTATTAAGCGAGGGATTTTAAATCCCTTGTGTCTACCGATTCCACCACTCGGGCAAACTCTGGTAACTCGTCAAAACGCGTTACAAAATTTGTTTTTCAACGTAAGCAATCGGTTGCCGCCGCTGATGTGGTGCATACTTTACTGATTTTTCAGATAGGATCAACATAAAAATGAAACTTATTGTTCAAATGCCCATTTTGCGAGCAAATAGCATAAAAACACAGCGCGAAAGACTAATATATCACCGACTTATATAGACGACATCGTGAGCGCTTGATTGACTCGATGTTTGAGCTCAGGTAACAATTTCTCGGCAAACCACGGATTTTTTGCCAGCCATAAATTATTTCTTGGACTTGGGTGCGGTAAAGGCAGAATTGAATCGGGGTATTTTTGCCAGTCTTGTACTGTTTGAGTTAAAGACTGTTTGGTTTCATTTAAATGATAGTCTTGAGCATATTTACCAACAAGTACGGTCAGCTTAATGTGAGTCAACTCAGCTAAAACGTGTTCTCGCCAAGTTTGCGCACATATTTTTAACGGCGGTAAATCGCCACTTTTGCCCTTTCCTGGATAACAAAAGCCCATGGGGAGAATAGCGACTTTTTCGGGATCGTAGAATACAGCCTTATCTATGCCTAACCAGTCCCTTAGTCTATCTCCACTAGCGTCATTAAAAGGAATACCTGATTGATGCACTGCAAGGCCAGGAGCTTGCCCTGCAATTAAGATTCTCGCCTTCGAATGGATCTGTACCACAGGATTAACACCATGGGCTAACCTTGATTCACATAAACGGCATTCCTTGATCTGCTGGGATATGATGTCAATTTGAGCTTGTGTCATTCCATTCCTTTATCAATAACCAAGCTCGCATGTTTAAGCCGATATGGTTTAACGTAAACTTGATATTTGTTGAGTGAGTTCGTTGAAACTTGGGCGCTGACTCACTGAGTTATTTAAACATTGTTCTGTCAATAATAATAACGACGCGAATAGCGTTTTGTCAGCCAAGTCACTACTTTCATGTAGAGAAGATTGACTGTAATGTCCGAGAAGATCTTCTAACATATTGCCAAAGGCTCTCACTTCTATTGCTTGCATTTGATTGACTTGCGATACAGATAATTTATTTAAATCCGTCGCGGCGCCAAAGTCACCGAACAGAATATTTGCACTGTCATCTATCATAGTATTGTGCGCATAAATATCGCCATGACTGACTTTTTGTTGATGCAAATGGGCTAATGCACCAGCCATGCTCGCCATAACCTTTATAATGTTATCCAGTGAGATACTCATTTCATCGGCAAAGGTATCTCGTGTGCAGGTAATTAACGATGGTGGTAAACCTAAATTATAATAACCAGAAGGGATAATCTCCATAACTAAACCTAAGTCATCGTCCTCAGCAATTTGCGCTAACACTTTAATCAGATTTGGATGTTCACCTGCGGTTAAGCAACAATGAAGCTCATCTTTTGGGTATCCATCTGACGTAACAGCCCCTTTAAACATCTTTAACGCAACAGTTTGATGACTAGACGTTTGAGCACTATCCAATTGCGCCTTGTTCCATTGAGCTTGATATATCACCCCTGAAGCGCCTTGACCTAATTGATCGCCTAATACAAATTCAGACATGCTTGCTTGTAAAAAGTCTGCATGAGTTTCGCTACTTTGCGTCACAGGGTTTCCACTAAATGCCAGCCAAGCAAGCTTTGGGAGACTTAATAACCAATCAGGTACACTTGCTAACTTGTTGGCCGATATTCTCAGTAACTCAAGTTCATGACAGTTCTGCATTGAATCGGGTAATTGGGTAATCACATTCCCTGCTAAAGCACACTTTTTTAAGCGATGTAATTGCCCCATTGACTCTGGTAAATGGGTGATTTGATTGTCAGTCAAAATAAGCCAGCGGGTATCAACCGGAAAGCAATTCTCTGGTACCGATTCAATTTGATTGGCTTTAAAGCCAATCATTTCAAGTTTAGGGCACTGAGCAATGACAGATGGGATTTCGGTAAAACAATTAAATGAAAGGAACAGAATTTTAAGCTCAGCTAAGCAAGCAAACTCATCAGGTAAACTGCTTAGTCGGTTATTTGAAAGATCAAGCACTTCCAAAGAGTCCGACAAGGTTAAAATCTCTAACGGAAATGTCGTTAATTGCTCTGCTATTTGTAATCGCTTGATGTGTTGCTGTTTTAATTCACCGGACTGTAATTGAGCTAGCGTGTGCAATGGAAGTTCCTTCATCATATCGTCCATGGCAATGGACAAAAAAACGCACATGATATGTTATTCAGGTCGTTAAGTTAAGCTACCTGATTAGATTGTGAAATATGACGAAATTGAATCACTTGCTAGATGTATAATAAATATCGCAAAATGTTATCACTACAACACAAGAATATCCGTTAAATGCCTGAACTAACCCCTATTAGCTTTTTTAGTCGCTTTGAAGAAGATATTTTATCTGGTGCAAAAACGATTACCTTACGAGATGAATCTGAAGCTCATTTCATCGAAGGCGAAACCCTCAGAGTGTCGATATTTGAAGACGAACGCTGGTTTTGCAATATTAAGGTTATTTCGATAAAGAAAGTGGCATTTCATCAGTTAGATGACACTCACGCTATGCAAGAGAATATGCCTTTAGACATGCTGAAATCACTCATACAAGAAGTTTACCCAGGCGTTGAACAACTTTATGAAATCAAGTTTAGTCTGGTTTAATGCAATAACTTAACACAACAAACGGAAAGGACACCGACATATGCATTACCTTAGTTTATTACTGCTTTGGCCTGTCTATCTCGTGCAGGCCATTTGGGTAAAAAAACGACATTACCATTACCAGAAGCAACAGGACTGCGAGAAGGAGTCGATAATCTAGCGCCTCATGATGGCTCATTAAATCAGGCATTAAATCAAACAGTCGACCCATTAAACCTACTCATTGTCGGTGACTCTGCCGCTGCTGGCGTAGGAGTGGAAACCCAACAACAGGCGCTTACTGGGCAAATTCTGTCTCATTTAAAATCACGTCATTCGGGTGTTAACACCCATCACATTCGTCAAGTTCATTGGCAATTGATTGCTAAAAGCGGTAGCAATACTCAAGCGTGTGTAAATCACCTTAATAAAGTGATCCCTGATAACAGCTCAAAAAATATAGATATCGCGGTATTATCCTTAGGCGTTAATGATGTACTAAGCCCCATTACAAGCAGTACTTGGATTCTCCACATTGAGCAACTTTGCGATTTATTAAAAAGCAAACTTAATTGCCAACACATTATAATTACCGCAGTGCCGCCGATGGAGGCTTTTCCTGCTTTACCGCAACCTTTTCGTTGGTTTTTAGGCGCACGCGCCGCTGAATTTAATCTCGCTTTACAACTTTGGGTATCAAAAAGCGATTTCCCCTGTGAACTATTAAATATGCGCGAATCGCTCACTGATGCGGTCATGGCTGAAGATGGTTTTCACCCTAGTGCTGAGGTTTATCAACACTGGGGTAAAATGGTGGTCGACCTCATCGAAGTGAACCAAAATCAACAAGTCGGTTAACTAAAAGCCAATCAATGATGCTACAAGACATTGTTGGCCATCATTGCATTAAGCATACTTAGCCAACAGTGAGTACAATTTTCCCAACATGTTGTTTTTGCTCAAACATCAGCTGAGCATCGTTAATCTTAGCTAAAGGAAAAACCTCTGCAATCACAGGGGCTATCTTTTTCTGCTCAATAGCCTTAACTAAATTTGGAAACACGTCTGGTTCAAGCACTGTGCAACCATAAAAACTTAAATCTTTTAAGTATAAGGTTCTTACATCAAGCTCAACGATAGCACCACCAATAGCACCGGATACCGCATAGCGTCCTCCTGGCATCAAAATATCTAACAATTGTGGCCATTGCTTGCCAGCCACCAAATCAATCACCACATTGACACTGTTTCAGCCTAAGCTTTTCACTAAATCAATATTACGCTCCAAAACTTGATCGGCTCCTAATGCAAGAAGTTGCTCATTCTTACTTGGGCTGGTTACAGCAATCACCTTAGCACCACGTGCTTTTGCTAACTGAATTGCTGCGGAGCCAACACCTCCAGAAGCACCAGTGATCAATACCGTATCCTTGGCAGTCACTCTAGCTCGAGTTAGCATATTTTCAGCCGTTGAATAGGAACATGGAAATGATGCCAACTCCTCATTAGAGTACTCACTATCTATAGCATGGGCATGTTGATCGGCCACCACTGTATACTCTGCAAACCCTCCATCACATTCTGAGCCAAAATACCAAGGGCTCTCTAAACGTTTTCCTTTAGCGAAACGTAAACACGGCTCAATTAACACTCGCTGGCCTATTCTATTGCGGTTAACACCTGCCCCAACGGCCACTATCACGCCACACACATCCGCACCTTGGATCCGTGGAAAAGTTAATGCATTACCTGACCAGCTGGCATCGTCGCTATCAGCATCAGATTTCGAGTACCAAGCCGTTCTGGTATTAATGTCCGTATTATTCACACCAGCGGCTAATACTTTTATCACCACATCTTCATCCGTAAAACTTGGAACAGCAATGTCATTGTTTAACGTTAAGACTTCGGGCCCGCCATGGCCTAAAAGCTGAATCCCACTCATGGTAGGTGGCAATGATGTTGAAATGGGTGACATATTAGTGCTCCAGTAACGTGGTTATTGTGATTTTGGTTGAGATAAACGCATCAGCACCTAATAAAGGCGATACACTTGATACGCCCTCGTGCAAGATGAATAACTGAGTGGCCAGATCAGGTCGTTGACAAACATTACCTAAGTAATGCTTAACTTGTTGTTTATGCGTATCTACCGCGTCTTTGATCGCTTCATTTTCAGGAAAAGCAGCAATGGCATTCATCGACATACATCCGTTAGGCGCATATTGCTCCATCCACTGCTGCAAGCGATCAAAAATACACAGCACAGATTCTGTCGCAGAAAGTGATGTTGTATCTTGTTCCAAAAAAGATAAGTATCGTTGGTGACGATAATCTAACGCAGCGACAATCATTTCTTCTTTAGAAGGAAAATGTTTATACAAGGTTCTCAAACTCACATCACACGCTTTTTGTAACTGAGAAACACTCGGTTCAGCAAAACCAAACTGGCTAAACACATCTTCAAGACTCGCTGCAATTTGTTGTTTAAGCACAAAAACACCTACTAGTAGAATGAACACTCTACCCATAGTAGAGTGTTCATTCTACTTTGTGAACTTATATTGATTAAACTGTGGGCTTGTTCAAAAAACAGTTAATAGAAATGAGCAAGTAATGCCCCCAATTAGGCTTAAACAGACACAAGCGACTTTCATACGACAAAGTTTTAACAAGGCGAAAAATGTTAACTTTTCCCCAAGAAGCAAGTTTCAAATTTTAGATACAAAAAAGCCCCAACTTTCGTTGAGGCTTTTCGCACCATACATCTTAATACTAAGTTGTATGTAAATGATGGTACCCAAGGCCAGACTGGAACTGGCACGCCCTATCTTAAAACGACGAGGGATTTATCTTTTGCCCTAGACATAGAGGCAAATTCAAATTTTAGATGCAAAAAAGCCCCGACTAATGTCGAGGCTTTTTTGCACCATACACTTAATACAATAAGTCGTATGTAAGCTCTTCATAGAAGAATAATGGTACCCGAGGCCAGACTTGAACTGGCACGCCTATTAAGCGAGGGATTTTAAATCCCTTGTGTCTACCGATTCCACCACTCGGGCAAAAGTGTTGTTTTAACTGTATCTAAATCAATACAATTAAACAAAATTTGTGGAGGCGCGACCCGGAGTCGAACCGAGGTCGACGGATTTGCAATCCGCAGCATAGCCATTCTGCCATCGCGCCGTATAGAGAATGATTGGAGCGACATATCGGGTTCGAACCGATGACCTATACCTTGGCAAGGTATCGCTCTACCAACTGAGCTAATGTCGCAATCATTTGCTTATCTTCTCAAATAAGCCTTGATGTCATCTTGCTGCAACCTTGCGGTTATATGCTAGAGCATCTCTGTCTACGGGGGTGCATTCTACCGATTTCACTGTCGGTGTCAATTGCTGTTTTCAACAAAACTAACTGAATGAACACTAAATAAACTTATTGAACTTTTATTAAGCTACTCTGCCGTTAAGTCTTTCCAAGCTGCTGAAATATAACTCATCATAGACCAGAAAGTCAGCACTGCAGCAATATAGAATAATCCATAAGCCACATTGGTCAAGAATTCATTAGGCTGCCAAATTAAGCCAACAATCGCGACCATTTGAGCTGCTGTTTTATATTTACCAATCCAAGAAACCGCCACAACACCCCGTTTGCCGATTTCAGCCATCCACTCACGTAATGCGGAAATAACAATTTCACGGCCAATCATGAATAATGCAGCCAATGTAAGATAAATATTGTCATTTTGCTGAACCAGTAACACAAGCGCTGTTGTTACCATTATTTTATCCGCAACCGGATCAAGAAACGCCCCAAAACGCGTCGATTGCTTTAACTTTCTTGCTGCATAGCCATCTAATGCATCTGTGACTGCTGCCAGCCAAAAGATAAATGCAGAAGCAAACGGCGCCCAAGAATATGGAAGATAAAAAACAATCACAAATACCGGTAAAAGTAATAACCGAAAAAGTGTTAGCGCTATAGGTAAATTAAAAGGCATGAAAGAAACCAAATAGTCAGAAACAGCGCCAATCTTGCCTTAATTTTATCCCCCTCGCAATGCATCATGGATTGTTTGTGCCATTTCTAGGCTAATTCCGGGCACTTTTGTTAATTCTGCCACGCTAGCGCCCTTCACTTCTTGAATTCCACCTAAATGTTGTAACAATAACTTACGTCGTTTTGGCCCAACACCAGTGATTGACTCTAGTGTTGATGTGTTTCTGGTTTTTTGACGTTTATTACGATGCCCAGTAATAGCAAATCGATGTGATTCATCACGAATATGTAAAATTAAATGAAAAGCAGGTGAATCACTAGCCAGCTCAAAGGTTTGTTCATTATTACCAAATACAAAGGTTTCTAAGCCTGCTTTACGGCCCTCACCTTTTGTTACCCCAATCAATAAAGGAGGATTATCAAGATGCACACACTTTTCATCAACGATTGCCTGAGCAATACGTAATTGCCCTAAACCACCATCAATAAATACAATGTCAGGCACCTTTCCGTTGTTATCAATTTTATCAAAACGTCGCTTTAAGGCTTGCTCCATCGCAGCATAGTCATCGCCCCCTGTTATACCGTTAATGTTATAACGGCGATAATCTGCCTTGTGTGGACCTTCGCGATTAAACACCACACAAGAAGCAACAGTACTCTCACCCATAGTATGACTGATATCAAAACATTCCATCCGCGATATAGGCTTGGTGAACTCTAATGCTTCTTCTAGTAGCTGAAAACGTTGTTCGACGGTATTTTTGTGGGACAAGCGAGTATTAACGGCATTACTTGCATTGGTCACAGCCAAACGTAAAAAGTTAGCTCGCTCACCACGTACATGGGTTTTGATTTCGAATTTGCGTTCAAGTGCTGTTGATATGGTGGTTTCCAAAACGGCTTTTTCAGCAAATGATTCACTGATTAACACTTCTTTAGGAATAGTACGTTGAATATCGGCATTTAAATAAAACTGCCCAATAAAAGACACCAATACTTCTTCAAGTTCGGTTTCAGCAGGTACAGATGGGTAATAGCTTCGACTGCCAAAAATTTTACCATCTCGAATAAATAACAAATGAAAACACGCAATACCCGAGGCGTAGTGTACGCCAATCACATCCATATCGCCCTTGTGGTTCGACACTTCTTGTTGCTCCGCAACTCGCCTTAGTGCGGTGATTTGATCTCGATATTGGGCTGCCGACTCATATTCCATTTCGGTTGCAGCATGATCCATCTTAGCAACCAGTTCAGTGATCACCTGCTTATCTTTGCCACGTAGAAATAACCCTGCAAGTTTAACTTGCTCTGCATAGTCGCTATCAGAAACAGCGCCAACACATGGCGCACTGCAACGAGAGAGTTGGTATTGTAAACAAGGTCGAGAGCGTGACTTATAATACAAGTCATCACATTGACGAATAGGAAACAATTTTTGCATCAGGTGCAAACTTTCGCGCACCGCTCCACCATTGGGGTAAGGTCCAAAATAATGGCCCTTCTCTCTTTTAGGACCTCGGTGATACGCCAAACGTGGGTGTTTATGACCACTCAATAAAATATAGGGATAGGATTTATCATCTCGAAGCAATACATTGTATTTAGGCATGTATTGCTTGATGTAATCATTTTCCAGTATCAATGCGTCAGTTTCACTGTGAGTCAGTGTGACATCGATATTGGCAATGCGAGCTACAAGCGCTTGGGTTTTTACATTAGGTAAATTAGCGCGAAAATACGAAGAAAGGCGCTTTTTGAGATCTTTTGCTTTACCAACATAAATCACTTCGCCCTTGTCATCGTACATACGATAGACACCAGGCGAAGAAGAAACGGTTTTTAAAAATAAAGCTGAATTAAAACGAGATGGCATTCACTATCCTAGGATAGGTGTTAATACCATGGGCATAACACCTAGCGTTTAAAAAGAACTGGCATCGAGCATTTTGTAGCGAATTGCGAGACGGGTCAACTCCACATCACCACCGATATCTAACTTAGCAAACAAACGGTAGCGATAGCTGTTAACTGTTTTAGGGCTTAAATTGAGTTTCTCAGAAATATCATTTACTTTTTCACCATTGGTAATCATCAACATGATTTGCAGCTCTCGTTCAGACAAGCTGCTAAATGGATTCTCATCTGAATGGCTAAATTGACTCAATGCCATTTGCTGGGCAATTTCTGGTGATAAATAACGTTGGCCACGAGAAACTTGCTGGATAGCACGTAATACTTCAGGTGAAGTGGAACCTTTGGTTAAATAACCCGATGCGCCAGCTTGCATAACTTTAGTTGGAAATGGGTCTTCTGTTTGGACCGTTAAAACAATGATTTTAGCTTCTGGTTGATATCGTAAAATCTTACGTGTGGCTTCTAATCCACCCATACCCGGCATATTCATATCCATCAAGATTACGTCAGCTTCGTTTTGACGCGACCATTGCACAGCAGTCTCTCCGTCTGGGGCTTCCCCAACAACTTTAATACCTCGCTCATCTTCTAGTAAGCGACGAATACCGGTTCTAACTAACTCATGATCATCAACTAAATATACTGAAATCAACTTCAACCCACCTTAAAAACATTCGTCCTGAACATCATTTTAATTTTTATTATATTAACTAGGGTAATTTATCTTATTGAGCGACTCACGGAAAGCGAAAAAGGCGACAATCACTGTAGGAATATGTATAGAGTGTCATTGAAGCTCGAACAATTTACGTTTGGAGCGACAACCTAACAGTCCCTTTAGGTTGATTAGCCTATTAAACAGACAATAAAAAACCGTAATGATAATGTTCATTACGGTTTCATATCTTGCTTTGGTCAGTGTGAACTAAAGACGCTGACTAAAACGTCATAGTCACTCTGTCGATTACTTTTCATCATTTTCGATGAAATCATCAGTAAAGTCAGTTGGCCAATATTTGTAACCTTGTACGGTTGCCTGAGCAGCAGCCCCCATCAAGTTGACTTGGTATGTTTTTACACCGCTCACGTCAACAGATTGGTTTGCAGACGCTTGATCACCGCTTTCTTCATACTTAGCACTGGCTTCTGCTTGTGCTTGACCTTCATAGCCGGATTCTTTAAAACGTGTCATTGCATCGTTATCCATAAAGGCTTGAACGAATGCCATTTGCTTCCAGCCAATACCAGCGCCAACACCACCTGTAGCAAAACGATAATAAGAGTTTTGTCCATTTGACGTTAATACACACACACCACCGCCAGTAGAAAGAGCAAATAAGTAACTGTTGCTCCCCGTACAAACAACATAGCCAACAGATTGTGCAACTGCTGTTTTAGCACCACTATGTTCAGCATAAATTTCTTGTAATGCCGCTTGTGTTTCTTTACGCGCATTGGCTTTTTTGACTCTGGTGTGTCGCCTGTAGCACAACCCGTAAGTAAAGCCGGTACCATCACTGCAGCTAAAAGACATTTTTTACTGAATAAAGTCGTAGACATAGGTGTTTTCCTCTATGGAGTAAATTGCAAAGTTTTATGACATCAGTCACTGTATTTTTAATGCACGTTGAGCGATGACTTACCCTAATATTGGCTCGGCTTCATCAAAAAATGGCTTGAAATACTATCAGCACTAATTGATTGAACAGCAGCTTCTCAACGACTTGATATGCAACAAGTATAATCTTGGTTATCTGACATTAGTTACCATTTTATGCCAACCCGTTAATACATCTGCCAGTTACACCAATCTAATTAACCTTCATCTCTAAATTTAGCCTTAATTTCTACAACTTGCTCAATATTTTCAACAAACAATTGCACTAATTTAGGCTCAAAGTGACTGCCTGCTTCTCGTTTAAGTAAGGCTACAGCTTCCTCAACAGACCAAGGTTTTTTATAAGGGCGCTCACTGGTCAAAGCATCAAATACATCTGCCACAGCCACAATCCGGCCATAAAGGGGAATTTCTTCACCTTTCAGTCCATTGGGATAACCTGTTCCGTCCCACTTTTCATGATGAGTCAATGCCACCTCTTGTGCGATTTTTAAAAGAGGTGAATCATTATCGCCAAGTATTTCAGCTCCAATGACACAATGATGTTTCATTTCATCAAATTCTTCAGCGGTTAATTTGCCAGGCTTTTTTAAAATGGCATCTGAGACGCCAATTTTGCCAACATCATGCATAGGTGCTGCATGCATTAATACTTCTGCATCTGCTTCATTGATACCCGCTGCTAACGCCAAAATATGCGTGTAGTAGCTCATACGAATAACATGCATTCCTGTTTCATTGTCTTTGTATTCAGCCGCTCGGCCTAGCTTTCTAATAACATCGAGTTGATTTTGCGCAATTTCAGCCGTTTTTTGCTGCACTTTTATCGCCAGCATACGATTTTGATCTGTCAGCGCTAACTGAGTCTGCACTCGACGTTGAACAATAGGAGGATTAAACGGTTTGGTAATATAATCAGCCGCGCCAATATTTAGTCCTTTAATTTCATCATCTGCTGAAATTTTAGCAGTAACAAAAATGACAGGTATATGGTGAGTTCTTTCATCCGCTTTTAATTCCTGACAGACCTCATAGCCATCTATTCCCGGCATCATTATGTCGAGTAAAATTAAATCCAACGGAATCGCTCTAGCAATCTTCAGCGCTTGCTCACCATTTTTTGCGATTTTGATATGATAATCAGCCTTCAGCACACCCGCGAGAACATCAATATTTGCTGGAGTATCGTCTACCACCAATATCGTTTGTTTTTCCATCTGTTCTCCTATCGCTTAATGTTATGTAAACAAGGTGCTGACGAAAATGTCAGCTAAGAATCAAGTTGATTTAATTGCTCAATCATTTGCTTAGCTATTTCCATAGCCGTATCTAATTCATATTCGCTTAACTGCTTTTCTAATAATTTATAATTATGAAGTAATGGCTCGACATTCAAGCAATCACCGTGGTCGTCTAAATACTCAGTTGCTTCCATATCAAAGCTTTCAAGCATCGTAATCAGTGCTGATAAGGTTTTAATCGCTAATGGTTTATCTAAGGTTAAACTATTTTGTTGAGCTGATAATGTCGGCATTGAGTTATTAATCTCTGTGCATACTTCACTAAGCGCTTTTTCCAATATAAGAACAGTCTTAACATTACTCTCTGCTAACTCTTGCTCAAGCTTAGCGGCTAATTCTGCTAAGTGTTCAGCGCCAATCATTCCAGCAACACCTTTTAAAGTGTGCACAAGTCGCATTGCTAACGTCTCATCGTTAATTGCTATCGCACGGGTGAAAGCCCCCACAAAACCCGATTGCCCAGCAACAAATTTTGCCAACAGTTTACGGTAAAGCGCTACATCGCCTTGCGTTCTTTGCAGACCTTGCGCTGCATTTATCGATTTAAATGGATTAACAAAATCATGATCGTTATTTTTATCAATTGTCAGGCTATTCACATCAATAGGATTTGCTGGCGATATCCATTTAGCCATTGTGATAAACATTGCTTCTACATCAATAGGTTTAGGGATATGATCATTCATGCCAGAGGCTATGGCTTTTTCTCTATCGCCAGCCATAGCATTTGCAGTCATCGCAATTATCGGTAAATCAGCATTTTCAGCAATGGCTCGTAATTTTGATGCCGCTGTATACCCGTCCATTACAGGCATTTGGCAGTCCATTAAAATACCGTCAAACTTTTCTTTAGCTGCCAAATCCAGTGCTTCTTGCCCATTTTGAGCTAACGTGGTGATAATTTGTTTGCTGTTTAATAGTTCTTCAATCAATTCTTGATTCAAATCGTTATCTTCAGCGATTAACACACTGGCACCTGCCAAATCAGTTAAAGCTTGTGTTAATTCGCTTTTAGAGGTGGTATCTGCAGCATAAGGGCTAGCATCTGACAAAACGTAAGATAAGGTTTTCACCAAATTAGTCTGAGTTTGTGGCTTAGTTAAAATACTATCAAAGTGCACATCAGATGCACTCATGAGTAAGTCTTCTTTGCCGTATGCAGTAATCATAATGAGCTTAGGCTTTATCTCAGGCTCAAGCTCACCAATAAAGCGTGCGACATCTAAGCCACTGACTTCGGGCATTTGCCAATCGACGATCGCCACATCTGGCCGCTCACCTGCATTAATTAAATCTAATGCTGCCTGGCCTGATTCAAGCGCTTTTACTTTCATGCCCGCTCTCATCAACAAGCTTGATAACACTTCACGGGCAGCTTGATTGTCATCGACTAACAATACTGACTTCCCTTCAAAACTTACAAGATGATTTGCATTTCGAGGAGAAGAGGCAATTGGGTTTAAATCAAAAGGAGTAGAAAGATTGAACGTACTCCCAACCCCTACTTCACTACTTAATGTGATGCTGCCGCCCATCAATTCAGCTAGATTTTTACATATGGCTAAACCTAAACCTGTGCCGCCATATTTTCGTGTTGTTGAAGCATCTGCTTGTGAAAAGGCATTAAATAATCTCGATTGCTGCTCAAGGCTCATGCCAATACCAGAGTCTTTCACAGAAAATGTTAAATAAGCTTGAGTTGACGTGAGCTTGTCTAGCATCACCGAGATAATGATATTGCCATTGTCTGTAAATTTAACTGCATTATTGGCTAAATTAATTAATACTTGGCCAACTCGTAAGGGATCACCAAGTAAGTTTTCAGGGATCTTGTCATCAATATCAAATAGCAGCTCTAGTCCTTTCTCTGCCACCTTTATACCAATTAAATTACTCACATTATTAAGTAAGTCATCAATACTTAGGTCAATATTTTCAATATCTAACTTGCCAGCTTCAATCTTAGAAAAATCAAGAATATCGTTAATAATCCCCAATAATGATTGGGCTGAGTTATTGGTTTTTTCAATATAGTTACGTTGCTGACGGGTTAACTCTGTTTCAAGCGCTAAGTGAGACATACCAATAATCGCATTCATCGGCGTACGAATTTCATGACTCATGTTCGCTAAGAAATCACCTTTTGCTTTATTAGCATTGTCAGCCTCAGCAATGGCGTCCGCTAGCTCGCGCTCCAATTCTTTTGCAGCGTTAACATTAATATGTACTCCACTAATACGTTCAGGCATGCCTTTGTCATCAAATTCTGACGTCTGACCGATACTTAGAATCCAGTCATAGCTACCGTCTTGTCGAAGCAACCTGAATTCCTGACGGACAATCTGATTTGGGTCGTGTTCAACAATGGAGTTAGCGTCAAAAATATCAGCTTCATCATCGGGGTGAACTAGCGATGCAAATGTATCTACACCATTTTTTAATGGCGACCATTTATCTTCGTTGGCGCAAACATCGAGTTGGCGATACCCTAGCATTTCACTGTACATTCGATTAACGACAACACGATTTTGATTCGGATAAAAATCCCACATTCCCATCTGAGCACTTTTTGCTGCGACTTCAAGCTTCTCTTCTGAATCAAGTAATAAGTTTTCAGCTAATTTCTGTTCAGTAATATCAAATACTGTACCGTCGAAATAGCATTCTTGCTCATTATCAGTTAATTCGAATTTCGCCATAATCTGGACATAACGTAACTCGCCAGAGCGATTCATAATTCGCATATCGAGTAATACTTTGCCGTTTTGTAATGCAGCTTCGCGAACCTTTTCAAAAAACCTTCGCCGTCGTTCCCTACTGCCAAATCAACGAAACGCCTTACAGGGTTCTTACCAATAAAGTCACTCACTGGATAACCGGTAATATGTTCAAAATTCGGGCTAATATAAAAAACGGTAAAGTTATTTTTCTTCAAATCAACGTAATTACAACGAAATACTGCTCCTTGTATATTCTCAACTAAGGTCTGATATTGCTGCTGATTCTTCAGCATTTCAGCCCTGACAGTCTCTTGTTCGTTGACATCGAGCAGCGCTAAACGGATCTCAGCTAAACTTCCATCGGGATGAAACTCGGTTCGTACCGATAATGACACCGCTAATGCGCCACTTGAGTGAGTGTGCAAATACAATCTCGCATCTGAGGTATCTTCCCCTTGTAATGCCGATTCAAAAATCTGTTTACCTTCACCATCATCTGTTGCTAATACATCCATCCATTGCAATGTCGCAAATGCTTCACGGTCATGACCGGTTATTTGAGAAAACTGCTTGTTATGCTTGGTAAAATTGCCATTTTTATCTAAGGTGGCATAAGCTACAGGCGAGTTTTCATATAAATCCCATAACCTATTTTCACGTTCTTGCAGATCTTTGGTTCTAATCGAAATGGTTTTTTCTAATTTTTCATTATTGATTTGCAATCGCTGCAATACATGACGACTCAGCCACAAACTGGCAGACGTGAGCAATAAACAAGACAAAGCAATAATGCAAATTAGGGTAATAATGATATTTTTGAAATATTGAAAATTACTGCTCGCTTCGTCAATACTCATTTCTGTCACAATGCCGAAACCGTATCGCTCATCCCACTTCCAGGCACCGATAACTTCGACACCTAAATAGTTTCGATAACTTTTAAAAGAGTTACCGTTATTTTGCGAACTCACTTGCTCAGCAGCATAGGTTAAACGTCTTTCATTATGACTTTCGGCAGCGGGTTCATCTGGCGTTAACTCTCGCTGAGGGTTAGTGACATAAAGATTAAGTACTGACATTTGACCAGGCTCTAATAAGCCAAGCGAAACTAATTTATTTTCATGGCGACTGTGAGATAACATTCTGCCCATGTGATCAACAAAGTATGACTCGCCAGTATCGCCCACAGCACCACTTTGGGTTAAGTTTGCGAACTCTAAATATGGATCAATTCGTAACGATAACACTGCTGTAATTTCACCGTTATCTTGAATAATTGGACTGAGTACAAACATGGTGGGAGTATCTGAACGGGTAATCCCCAAGGGGTTTAACAAGGGAACATCTGAGCGCATTGGCGGGGTTATGACGATTTTACCGCTTATTGCTTCATTAAATAAATTAGGATAGATACGTTTTACAATGTTAGTTAAACCAAGGTTTGTATCTCGGCTAGACGCGAGATTTTTACCATCTAAGCTAATAATAAAAAAACCTAATGAACCAAAAGAGTCACTGTAACGTTCATAAGCATCCCTAGACCAAATTAAGTGCTCACTGTCTAGTAACTCTTCTTTATCTGCGCCAATATTTTCTAGTTTAATGGCTCGCTTTAATAACAAAGGATTTGTCGCAACCGCATTGACACGGTCTTCCCAACCTTTTACCCATGACGACAAGGCGGCATCCGTCGTTAAGGCTACAGATTTTAGTGCTTCAGAGCTTTTTCAATATCATGTTTATAAGCAATGTTAAGCCCGATGTTGGCAATCGTTGTCATTAATGCCAAAAAACTACAGACGATTAAGCCAATATAAAGGCGGTTTTTGTCATTGGAAAAAAACGCGTAATATCTTCATTTGCTTCGGTGCGCAAACGTAAAAATAGCCAACCTAAGAAAATAAGTAATCCTACTGAAGCCAACATCAAAAACGCATTGATTTCCATAACCTTCCTTAATTTCGGGCGCAACCCCTGAATCTACATAATGACTTAATTACTCATGCGGGAGATACACTGACACGCTAGTCGTTTGGTTTACATCATCAACATCTAATGCCACTTTACCTTGCTGAGCCTCGGCAAGTAATTTGGCTGAATATGTCCCAATTCCTGTGCCATCTCTTTTGCCTGCTGAGACATACTTTTGCCAAAAATGTTGTCGGATATCTTCATCCACGACACCAATATTTTGAATACTCACTTTTAAGAAGGCTTGTTTGGTTTCAGGCTCCTGCTCACGTTGTAGCATCACCGAAACTCGTGTTTTACTTGGCGCAGCTTCACATGCATTCTTTAATAAATTGAATAACATGGAATAACTTAAACTTTCATCACCCATTGCAACATAATCTTCATCACCGTCTTCTTCGCAATCAAGATAGATAAGCAGGTGCTTAACCTGAAACGTTTTCTTTAACACAGCAATGATTTTTTGGATAAGGGCAAGTATAGAGAATCGTTTAGGGCTTAACACAAAACGCCCCGTTTCAATTTTATACAGTTCACTGGACATATTAATCATGTTCAACAACTGAAATGTCATGTCCTCAGCAATCGTCGCATTTTCAGCGTTATTTTTAGAAATATGTGGGTCTGACTTGATTTGCTCAATCAATGCCATTAACCCTGCAATAGGCCCCTTTAAATCATGCTGTAAAACTTGCTGTACTTCTTGTTTGAGTTTTTCATTTGCCACTAAACTGTCGAAATCTGATTGCAAATTCTTATGCATAGTCACATAAGCCATCAAATTCCGTACTCTTAATTTGAGTAGTTCGGGTTGTATTGGTTTACTGATATAGTCAACCGCCCCACCATCAAGTCCTTGCAGTTGATACTTATCTTCTGTAAGTGCTGTGACAAAAATGACGGGAATATGCTCCGACAATGGATGTTTTCGAAGTTGCTTTAACACCTCAAAGCCATCCATATCTGGCATCATAATATCTAATAAAATAATATCTGGAGGCGTGTCAGACTGAGCGATTTCAAGCGCCTTCGCCCCTTGTTTAGCCAGCTTAACTTGGTACTCGTCTTTTAATAATCCACCTAATAAGGTTAAGTTATCGGCAGTATCATCAACAATGAGTACTGATGATTTTTGATGTTTATCTTGCTTATTAAGATTGAGAGCTATATCACTTTCTGCATCTGATTGCTCACTCGTCGATGTTGCCTCTTGTGCTACTACACCAGCTTTATTACTCACAAAACCTTGTAAGCATTGAGTGACCCTTTGTTGCAATATCATGCTGTTAAATGGTTTGATAACAATATCAGTCACACCTTCTGCAATGGCCTGACTGACGCGTTCTCTGGCAGCTTCTGCCGTGATCATTAAAAAAGGAATATATTGAAATTTTGGTGTGCTTCGAACCACACAGAGTAATTCAATTCCAGACATGACCGGCATGTTCCAATCGGAAATAATAAGGTCAACATGGGTGTTTTTAAGTATGTGTAGTGCCTTAGCGCCATTTTCAGCTTGATAAATTTGGCCAACCCCAAAGCGACGTAATTGATCAGAACTAATTTTGCGAATAGCGTCCATATCATCCACTATTAACACGGTTTTCTTCGCTAATTCCATGAAACCTCTTCTATCTGAATCAAGCCACCAAACTGAAAGATAACGCTTTATTAGTTCGCCTTTAAGAGTCTGTTTGTGACATTTTTGCCCCGACTAAGCTTGCCACAATAATTGCCATATAAAATTGCCCACAAATCGCCTCTGAAAAAGCAAAAAAGCGAGCAATGGGCATATTTGGAGAAATCTCACCATAACCTACGGTCGTGAGGGTGATATAGCTGTAATAGATTGCCGTCGAAAAATTATCAGTCCATTTCTGCACTTCAATGCCATTAAAAGCGGCGCCAAATATCTCAATCAATAGTAAATATATAAAAGCCCAAATTAGACCTAATAGTAAAAATATACAGATAGAACCTATAATCTGATTCGTGGATATTTTGCCGCTGAACAATACTTGTTTTGCTGCGCGATAGGTTGCAACGACGAGAAAGGCCAAAATTGTTAATAAGCCAACAATATCAAGGTTAAGTAATTCAAAAACCGAGCCAATACTGGCAAATAACAACGTCGTGATCATTAAGCCAAAGGTTGATCGAATCCAGCGTTTATTCTCGCCTAGACCGATAACAGCAATAGACAAGCTCATGACTGTGGTACCAACAATAATCATTTGCCCAGCTTCAAAAAACTGCTCAACCAAAGCTGCACTTAACAGCACTAATATTAACGAGCCAAGAAGGTAAATAAAGTTATCTTCTTGGGACATATGTTTATTCATTAAGCTTTACCTTTACTCTTTTTCTGCATCTGGTAACACAGATTCACTATCAAGCTCAGCCGTTTCAACCACAAGCCAAGCTGAGAAAAGTTTGTAACTCAATGCAAGAACAACGGCTCCAACAAATAAGCCAACAATGCCAGATAGAATCATCCCACCAATTGCACCTAGCAATATCACTAACATAGGAATATCAACGCCGCGCCCCATTAACATAGGTTTTAAAAATGCGTCACTGGCACTCACCAAAATACTCCAAATCATGAACATAATGGCTACCGTTGAAGATTCCACGGTAAATACATACGCAATAATGGGGCCCAAAATTAAAATAGGCGGCAGCTGAATAATGGCTAAAATAAGAACCAGTAACATCCAAATACCCGTACCCGGTACACCTGCTAAACCTAAGCCAATACCCGCTAAAATGGATTGAATAAATGCCACGCCAATAACGCCTTGCACCACACTACGAACCGTAGCGACTGCAAGTTCAGAAAACTCTTCACCATGTTTACCAGCAAGCCTTACCGAAACCTTATGAAACATCTGGTTTGAGCCTTGGGCCCGAGACATGAATACACCTGCAATAATTATCGAAATCAGAAACTGTAAGACGGTCATCCCAAAACTGCCGAATATACTTGCAGCCTTAGACGAGAACCCTTTGATTTCATCAGCGTAGGTTCTGACAACTTTTTCTAGGTCAGAAGAAACCGAAGACCAAAAGTTATACAGCTTTTCACCAACTAGCGGTAGATCAGCTACAGATTCTTTGGGCGCTGGAATCACTAAAGTACCGTCATGGACTTCAGCGATAAAATCTTGAGTGCCTGACACTATCGCGCCAGAAAAAAGGAAAGTTGGAACTAGTAGTAATGACAGAGCAAGTAACGTGACCAGCAAGCTAGACTTACCCACTGATAGTTTTACTTTTTTGCTGAGTAATATCACCACTGGATAGAGTGCAATAGCAATAATACCACCCCATAGAATCGGCATGATAAACGGCTGAATAATTTTAAAACACCAAATCACCATAATGAAAATCAGTGCAATTTTAATCGCAGCATCAACTGCTGCATGAGTAAATCCTGCAGGCGTTGAAATGTTCTTGTCACTCATAAATTGTCTATCCCTGGTTTAGTGGCATTCCATTGAATGAAAGGTAACGCCACAAGATGTCATCAATGTGTCGCTAACTCGCTTAAACAAAAGTAATTTCAATAATATTTAGTTTAAAAATATAGCTTATGTTTGTTAACTTTTCACCTGTTACAAATTAAAAACAATGATTACACTCAGTAACAGGAAATAACCTGTATTTTCTACTAAACAAGTAAAATTTTACGATATAAAACCTGCATTTAACTTATAGCAGTTGCCGTTTATATTTTCGCACAAACATGCACGATTAAACCTTAGTAATTAATTGGCAGTACTAGTGCTCAATTAAACTGTTGCGAAACGCCCTTGGTGACATACCAGACATACGTTTAAAAGCACGAGAAAAGTGTGCAACATCAGCATATCCCAAGGTTGCTGACACTTGGGTCACTGCAATGTGACTATCAGCCAACATTGTTTTGGCTTGTTGAAAGTAAATATCATCCACCATTTGCCTGTAACTCATGCCTTCTTCAGATAGCCTACGTTGTAATGTGCGCACACTTAACCCCAATAAATCGGCTGCTGTCGTAACGGATAAGCGACCAAGCGACATGTAAGGTTGTAAAGCAAACTGCAAGCTGGCTACAAAACCTTGAGGGCTTTCTATTGCAAGCTTAATAGTGGGATCCCAGCCTTCTTTCAGTTTCACTTTACAATTTAACACTTCATCAGAAATGCTTAATGCTGTGACACGTCTAGAGTAATAAACCTGTGGCTCATCAAGCTTTAACACTTTCAAATATTCGGCTTCACGAGATGACTGTAATCCGATATCAATTGGTTGCCAGTGAGTTTGAGTCACGGCTCGTACTAACTCGACCATCATGGTTAGCGCAAATTGTTCTGAAAGGTCTATTTCAATGGGATCATCTTTTTGACGAAAACGGGCAAACCATACCTTACCTAAAGCAGTTTTCAATTGAACATGGGTTTGTTTAGACTCCAAGTTAACCACATGAGTAAAGTCAGTTAATGCTTGTCTTACGGTACCTTTTAGGGAGATTTTAGCTAAATGCTGAGGAATAAATATTGAGCGAGCCACCTGAAATAACCACTCGGAAAAACGCTCTTTTCCAAGCCTCTCTGCCATGAGTTTAAGTAAATTCATAACAGCTTGTTCAGATACGTAATCATATTTATCAGTTAACAAACTTTCAGGTAAGCCAGCTTGTTCAATAATGGGGTAAATGTTGTTTTCGAAATCTTTTAAGCGCGCCACAAATGGAGCAATATATTCTGCTCTAAGCAGAGGAATAAAGGGACTTTGATTGTCGATATCTTCAATCTGCGAATCATTAGTTACCGCAGCCACATTATGTGAATTGCTACTGGTATTTTCGATATCGTTATAAGACTTCTGTGACGGCATTTCTCACCCTCAATTTCTCATCATGTATTCCCATGACGCTCAATTTAGATTGCGGTTCTTTTTTGTAAAAATTTCCAATTACGGGTTTCAAGATAAAAAGAAGCCACCACCATATACACTCCAACCATAAATAACTGCGTAATACGAATATAGAAGTTGGTAGCAACATCTGCATCTGTAGATGATGCCGTAGAACCCACAACCACTAACAAAGCTGAAAATATACCCGCAAAAATGGGCGCTTTAACTGGATCAGCATAGATTTTTTGACTAAATAGCAAAGCACAAATCATCGCAAGGCCAACGTAAAATGTTAGCTCTGGCACGATGACCAGCAAGTTATAAAATACAATGGCTAATACCCCGCCTATGCCATTGGTTATTAATAAAAACAGGCTGACTTTTACACTTTTACTTCCAGCTGATTGCAACGATAAAATTGCAATAAAAATCATCGTGAGCAGCGCACCTGTAATTTCGAATAAAAAGAAAAAAGTAATCACAGGAAAAGCGATAATTAACGCACGAACAGACTCATATAAGCGCTCATCTGTAGTTAATCCTGCAGCGACATGGGTTTCGCGGTTTGGCGATAAATCAGGTAGTAAAATATGAAGTAAAGCGAAAATCAGCACAGCCACTAAGCCTGAAAAGCTTAAGCCGACACCAACAAAAATCGCAGCGCCAGGGTGTAAAATTCCAAGATATGGAAGTACCAATGTTGAAATAATCAACATCGTGGCAAAAAAGTTCCACTTAGGATCTGAAAACAGGTAATAAGCCCATAGCATCATCACAGCTAGCAGTGGTAACAGCACCATAGGATATTGTACTGGGCCGAAGCTCACTATCCATGCAATTGCGATCGTCACTACCATCGAAATCAGAAGCTCATACACTGTTTGAACCGTTGGCTCGGTTCTGTCGACTAAAAATTTAGCCACAAAAACAGGAACAATAAAAGCTAATTGCCAAGCAAAGATAGCAGCAATAGCCACCGCCAGCCCCACACCTAACGTAAAACGTAATACCCTGCGGGTAAAAATCGCTTCCTCAAGCTCTGGGTCGATGGCTTGGCTAGTGTTATCTGACATAAGAAAACCAGCTAACTAAGCGGATCCAGAATTTACCAAACAAGTTCATGATTGAACTTTCTTGGGTATACACCATGACATCAACTTGACCACCAACACGTCGTAAGCCTTGAGCCTCTTCTTTTTCAAAAACAATGGTGACAGGGAAACGTTGTGACTGTCTTAACCAACCTGTTTGACCTGTAGTTTGGGCAAGCTTACCTGTTTGTTCATTTTGGCCCCAATCTACACCGTAATCGATGTAAGCGACTTTGCCAGTGAAGACTTCACCAGGTGCATAATCCAATGCAAATTCCACTTTATCGCCAGGTTTCATATTACCAATACTGTTTTCTCTGAAGTTAGCTTCAATCCATACATCTTCAGAAGAAATAAACGTCATGACAGGCTGACCGGCACTGGCATAAAAGCCTTCTTTTAAACGAAAGTTAGAGGCAACACCATCAGTTGGCGCTTTGATTTCGGTTCTCGCTAAATTTAGCTCCGCCTGTTCCAGCGCTAACAGGGCTGATTTTACAGCAGTATTATTCTCACCTTCTGAGCCTAAACGTTCTTCAGCCTTGGCTAAGTCGGCATTGGCTGCTGCAACACCCGCTTCAGCACTGGCTAATTCAGCACGAGCATTATCAGCATCAGCTTTAGACATAACATTTTGGTCAACCATGGTAAAAATACGCTTTGATTGAACTTGAGCATTGGTGTAGTTAGCTTCAGCATTCGCCACTTTTGCTTGTGCCGCAGTGACATTGGCTGTTAACGCCCCCATGTTTTGACCTGCTTGGGTCACATTCTGCTGCGCAGTAAATAGTGCGATTTCGTAATCACGTGGGTTAATGCGCGCCAATACCTCGCCTTCTCGTATTAAGGTGTTAGGCGTAGCTAAAATTTCAATCACCTCACCAGAAACCTGCGGCGTTATTGGCACCACAAAGCCTCGAATTCGGCCTAAATCTGTAGAAGGGATATATCGGTCGGCAAATAAATGAAAGACAAACAAAAAGCACACCACAAGCAAAATGATATTGGTCACTTTTCGAATCTTTTGATTTTTGGCTTTATCTGCAGCCGTATCAGCTGCGGGAGCTTGGTCCACTTTAGCCTCTTCAGCTTGAACGGCTACCTCTGTTGAAGACACTTCTTTACTCTTATCAGTCATAACCTTCCCTTGAATCGACAAATATTCAGCTGCTAAATAGCACCGTTAACTTGGCAGAATGTTAACAGCAAATTAGAGACTTGTTAGTATAAATGCAGTATAGAATTAATTTGATATGGAACTCAAATATAACCATGAAATTAGCAAGTTATATTATGAATCTTGGATTAAGCGGATATATGATTAATTAACAGCAAACAGATTATTATGCGGAAAAACAACAATGTGAATAGCATAATAATCCAAAAGTATTCATTAGCTATGCTTTAAAAGAGTAAAACTAAATCACAACGCAGAAAACTCGTTTAAGGCTGACATTGCAAGTGATGCTTTATCTACAGGCACAAAAATATGGTCATGATAATAAGCAGCGATAACATTGGCACTGATGCCATTATCAGTCAACTTTTGAGCAACGGCAGCGGTGAGTCCTACCGCTTCTAAGCTAGAATGCACAGTTAAGGTAATTTGTTTAAACCTCGCCTCAAATGGTAAATAAGCTTGAATAGCTGATTCAGCTGCAAGTACTAATGTGAGCCCTTCTTGCTCTTGAAAAAAGCATAAGGGATTTAAATGAGCATAATCAGCTATGCGCCCTTTAACACTGCAAAAGACAAATTCTCCTGCTTGTAGCTCTGGTGACATACTTGATAGTAGCTTTGATAAATCCGTTATGCCTGACATCTTAATTCCTTGGTTGCTCTTAGCTTATTTAGCACTTTACTTAGCTTTCTACTTAGCTCTTTACTTAGAATAATGCCTAATCACTGACACCTTGCCATTGTCGATTTCAAGCACTTCAAATGAACCATTATCATGATGGGTAACTTGGCCATTATCTGGGTGTACTCCTTTGGCAACGGTATGAAACTCAATCATAATCACATTATGTCCATAAGCTTGATTAGTGAGTTTGGCTGAATACTCATCGTGTGATGCTAAGTAGTAAGTCATTCCTTTACGCAGTGCAGCTTTGCCATCTGGCTGACGACTATCATCATCACTCCAAGGTAAATGTTGATAACCCACATCATCAGTTAAAAAAGATAAATAATGTTCTAAATCTTCTTTGGTGGCATCAGGTTTTTGTGAACCCTTCCATGCTTCAAAGTAATCTTGAGTAAACGCTTGATAGTCAAACTCAACTGCAGCCGGTTTATCTTCAGCCAGTGCTTTAAACGGTGTAATAGCAAGTAAAGACAAAGCCAACAACATCTGCAGCGATACACGTAATTGAGCCATAATTGAGCCATATTAGTTAAAAAATTCCAGTTAAAAAATTCCATTTCATCATATTTTCCTTAACGCTAAGAACCATTACATCTGATTTCACTAATTTAAGTCTGTAACTTACTGAATAAAAAACTGAACTGCAACGGCTGTTAGCTAAGGTCGTCACAAAGGTCATTACTAAGAGCGTAAACCAAGGCTAAAACGAAGGGATAATCAAGGTAGATAAGCGGAGCAATTAAACTAAGGAATGAAAAATGAAGAAAGATGTGTAATTAAATCGTTTTTTGGTACTCAAACAACCAAAAGTTTTCATTGGGTTCTGGTTGAATTTCACCGACCTTTTTATAACCTAATTTTTGATAAAAATGGTGATTACGAAAGGCTTTATAGGGAGTCACTAGTGACCAATTAAGCACATCAGGATAGCGTTTTTCCAGTAAAGCAATAGTGCCAGAGCCTATGCGTTTATCCTGAAATGCTGGCGTAATAAAGAAGTACTTCACTTCAATGTCTGTCAGGCTTTTTGGTACCAATAAAATGCCACCAGCAGTCTGACTATCATGCTTAATAATATAATAGTGACCAGACTCAATACTTTGCTGATGCCAAGGTGTAGATTCAATATGCGGCGGAAAACTACCGTACTGTTCAAAGTCAGCTTGAAACGCTTTAACTACCAGTGCTTTTAATAAAGAGGCATGTTGAGCCTTCGCTAACTCTAAGGTCACTTTTGACATATTCACAATTCTTAATTAAGTAGAAATGATTGAAGGTGCAGGATAAATCCAGCACCTTCAACTAACTCAGCAGTTTTAGTTTATAACGATTTATTTACTGTGATTTAATCGCTGAAATAATTGGATCTTCGTTACTTGCCATGATTTTGGGATTCACACCGTAATGACGAGTAGTAAAGGTAAAGTCAGTTCCATTGGTATCGATATTATTGCTTGCCGAATCGCCGCAATTAAATGAAATGGTGATTGTACCGTCCTCATTCTTATCCCAAGAATGAGAGTTGATATTACGAACACCTTCCATCAAGTATTTATCCTTATCATAAGCAGTGATAGAGGTAAAAAAGGTATTCTCAGGGTCTTCAAACGTTGTCGAATAACATACACTCGCATCCATTTGAGGACTGTTTGAGTACTTGTTACCAACATTTGCTTCAGGGCTCGCCCCGCCCCACCCCGCTGCATTCTCTAAATTCCATTGATGAAGGTCAGTTACCTTGTCAGATGTTCGAGGGAAAGTATAAGTAAACTTATCCATGCTATTCACTTCTTGGGTAAACTTTTTCACCCATGCTTCAACTTCAGCGTAATCATAAGGCTGGACTTGGTAATCAACTGCAAAATTGAAGTCCGTCGAGTCAACTTTATCCAGAGCAACTTTAGCAGCATCTATCCCATTTTCTGTGCCTGAACGATAAATAAGCAAAGCAAACTCAGACTCTACAGGGAGGTTATATTGACCATCTTCAACAACGTAATGTTGACCATGACCACGCTCAGTTACAACCTGCACAGCCATGTAGTTTTTAGTCTCTGGTATAGAAAAACTAGCCTTACCATCTACAGTTTTAACGATGGCGACACCATATAAAGTATCGTCATTCATTTGCACTGTTGGAGCAGCTTTACCACGAGGAGGTAAATCACTCATTTTGAAAAACTCTTGAGTAGCCCCTTTGCTCCCCCAGTTACGGTAATTACGAGCAGTTTCAGCATGAGTAAAATTTTCATTTGTCACAGAAATAGTTTCAGGTGCTTGTGCAGCAATCGTTCCACCAGAAATTAATGTACTTGTAATCAGAGCTAGTGTGGTTAAATTTAAATTTTTCATACAGCCTCTTTTTAAGTCTATGTAACGAAGGGAAATCCTTTTCAACGCTATTACAATTAGTTAATAGTATTATTAGCGTATAGACAGTTTTCTAGGCTAGTGAATTTAAAAACTAAATTCAACCTTTCGCTAATATTCTAAAGTTAAATATACAGACCTTTTTCCATATCAATAAATCATTAATTGTAATTACTGATATACCAAAAACGCATATCAATATACACACAACAAATCCAGTGATATTCATCTTGGGCATATCAGACATTAAAAAACATCATTTGCTGTTATGGGAAATTAGAAATACATTATTTAGCACTTAGCATGTTAAGTTGATGATTCAATAACATCACAGCTATCTAATTTGTCTTAATTACATTGAGGTTTAAATGAAAAAACTGATTCTTGCTGCAATTGTTTCTTCACTTGCTGCGCCTACATTTGCAGCCCCTGAATATAGCGCTCAGGTTCCTAGTGAAGTGATTACACCAGATAAAGTTCAATCAAAATATCTGGGTGAACTGAATTACACTTTTGGCGCTCCCAACCAAGATACCTTCAATAAGACTAGAGACTTTATCGATACCGCCACAGCTGTTCGAGTATTCTTATCTGGAATTCAAGTCGCATCAATGCAAGGAATGTTTGCAGGTCACGAAAGTGTTGGCATGAAACCCAATCATACTGTTGGGATTTCTGAAGGAATGCTCAATGCCCGCAGCATTTGGTTAACCCCCAATACAACCACTCCTTATGTCACCAGTGAAGTAGATGTAAAAGATGGTCCTGTCATATTGGAACTAAGCACTCCAGTGTTAGGTTTACTTGATAATGCAGCCTTCAACTTTGCCGGGAAAGTGGGTGTAACCCACCCTGAGGATCAAGGAAAGGGTGGGAAATACTTTATTTATCATCAATCTTACAAAGGCGATATTCCTCAAGGATACATTCCAATTGAAACAGAAGGTTTTCAACACTGGTTGTTGTTACGTATCGTCGGTGATAAGTCAGCAGCTAAAACTAATATTGCAGAGCTAAAAGATACTTTAAAGCTGTACCCGTACGGTAAAAGGAAGCTACTGAATTCATTGACTTAACGGATCTAAAATACAATACAGTTCATGCAATGAATCATAAATTTTATGATGAAGTCAACGCATTGATTCAATATGAGCCTAGCTATATTTGGGATAAAGAATGGATAGCAATGGCTAAAGATCTTGGAATAGAAAAAGGCAAACCATTTTCACCAGATCCACGTATGAAGAATATTTTTGATGAAGCTTCAAAAATAGCATCAGTTGAAGCTAGAGCAACTTACTTCTATCCAGAAGAAAGTATGAAAGTTTACGATGATCGCTATTGGTTTACCTCCCTAATATCAGGCCATGAATTTAAAGATGACAATGGTGTTGTCTCAATTGACGGACGAACGTCTTTTCACTTTATGGCAACAGGGATCACTCCTGACATGGTTGCAAATAAAATCGGTCAAGGCTCCGCTTATTTACTAGGAACCCGAGATAACAAAGAACAATTATTAGATGGCGGCGAGCATTACACCGTAACTTTACCTAAAGATATACCAGTAGCCTCATTTTGGTCATTTATGGTTTACGACAACCAAACACGCTCTATGCTAGAAACAGATCAAAAGTCAGCTGGAGTAGATGGCTTAGGAGAAAATATACGCAAGAATGAAGATGGCTCAATAACCATTCACTTTTCACCAACACCACCAAAAGGCTGGGAGAATAACTGGGTGCAAACAATGCCAAATAAAGGCTTCAATGTGATATTTAGAGCTTACGGACCTACAGAAGCTTGGTTCGATAAATCATGGAGACCTAGCGACCTTCAAAAGAAATAGCCGTTAAAATCTATTGAAATGCAGATAAACCTCAAAGCTCGCTAACCAGCGAGCTTTTCTTTTGGAACTAGCTTCTTTTTAATAGCGACGCCTAGGGGCAAATCCATCATTAAATATATGAGTAAAATGCCACGAAATATGAAGAAGAGATAGGGATTTGAACGTTACATTGATGCGCAACAAACCTTTTACTCTTTGGCCGAACTAACTCAAATTCCAGAAAGCAAAAAGCCCACTATAAAATAGCGGGCTTTTCTAAATATGGCGGAGAGATAGGGATTTGAACCCTACATTGACGCGCTACAAACCTATTCATCGACTTTTCTTTAAATTTCAAAATCCAGACACAAAAAAGCCCGCTACTGCTAGCGGGCTCTTTCGATAAATATGGCGGAGAGATAGGGATTTGAACCCTAGATGGGCTACAAACCCATGCCGGTTTTCAAGACCGGTGCATTCGACCACTCTGCCATCTCTCCGAACGAGCGAGATAATAGCTATCTCCCTCGCTGGTGTAAAGTAGAAATTGAAATAATTTGTTCATTTGGCTATTTGAGCAGCAATCTCGGCTTTAATGCCTAAAATTAACACTATTTATCCATTTTTACTGGCGTTAAACCTTTTGCTCTATCTTCAACTGCATCATCTAATTCAAAGCCTGCTTGCTTCCAGGTTCCGGCTTCTTCTGGATTAAATTTCTCTTTTGACCAATCCGATGCTGACTCGACATCAAAACTGGCTGCACTCCACTGCTGGGATTGCTCGGCATTAAAACCACTTTTACTCCATGTTTGCGCTTTGGCGGCATCAAACCCAATGGCTTTCCAATCAGCAATTTCTCGCTCGGACATACCTTTCCATGACGGTGCAGATGCGCAGCTAAACAATAAACCAGCAAGTGCTACAACAAGTAACTTTTTCATTTAATACTCCTTCAACAGTAAACTTATGTAACTGATTAAAAAAACACCAAACAAACTATAGTTAGCGATATGCTCAGTTTCAAGAAAGCGGCAAGTAAATCTGAGTAACCCTAACTAGCATTCACAATGACATGCAATGAAGTAATAAAAAGGCCACCTTAGGTGACCTTTCTGATTCGTGAGTTTAGTTGACTTGTATCACGTTGAATAATGATGCTTAACTACGTTGACGAGTCGATTTAGGACGCGCGGCAGTTGTTTTGTGCTTTCGTACTGCTCGGCGAATTTTCGCACCTTTAACTTTAGCACGTGCAACACTGTGCTTATCAGTACCTAATAAAGTACGTGTTTCTGGCTCTAATCCCGCAAGCTGGCGTAAGTAGTTAACCTGTTCCATATCCAGCTCTGTCCAACCACCACGTGGTAAGGCTTTTGGTAACTCAACCATGCCATAACGCACACGAATAAGTCGGCTTACCTGAACCTCTTGAGATTCCCATAAACGACGGACTTCACGGTTGCGCCCCTCTTTAAGAGTCACATGCCACCATTTATTGAGTCCTTCACCACCAGCAGGTTTGATACTGTCAAAGTTTGCTGGCCCATCTTCAAGAGTCACCCCTTTACGAAGACGTTGCACAGCGGCTTCTGGCACATCGCCAAAGGTACGCACTGCATATTCACGGTCGACTTCATTTGAAGGGTGCATTAGACGGTTAGCTAATTCACCATCAGATGTGAATAATAATAGACCTGAGGTATTGATATCCAAACGCCCTACCGCAACCCAACGTGAATCACGTATTTTAGGTAAACGATCAAAGACGGTTGGTCTGCCTTCTGGATCTTTTCGACTACAAATCTCGCCTTCTGGCTTATGGTAAGCCAACACGCGACAAATAATATCATCTTCAGTTTTGATAACGATGGCACGGCCATCAATGCGTATTTTAGCATCTGCTTCAACGCGATCACCTAAACTGGCAATTTCTCCGTCTACACTAATACGGCCTGCAGCAATCCATGCCTCCATCTCACGACGGGAGCCATGGCCTGCACGGGCCAAGACTTTCTGCAATTTTTCGCTCATCTAGTTCGACTCTTCTGTTTGTTGTGGCGCTAATGAAACCTTTTCAAACAACGCCTGCAATGACTCATCATCCGTTAGCGACGGTAAGTCTGCTAAGGTTTTTAAGCCAAAATAAGATAAAAACTCTGTCGTGGTTGCATATAATGCAGGTCGCCCTGGCACTTCTTTATGACCAACGGTTTTTACCCAATGTCTATCAGCTAAACTCTTTATTATGTGGCTGCTGACGGCCACACCTCTTACATGTTCAATATCACCGCGCGTTACTGGCTGCTTATAAGCAATCACCGCTAGGGTTTCTAACGTCGCACGTGAGTATTTAGGGGATTTCTCTTGCCACAAAGGTTGTAAGAATTCACTCAACAACTCTTGGGTTTGAAAGCGATAACCACTGGCAACTTCAACCAGTTGTACCCCACGCTCTTGATAATCTTGCTGTAACTCATCAAGACAGCTTTTAATTCTGACTCGTGATACATCAAATTTGACTAAAACGGTTTCTTTAATCGCTTTAATACTTAACGGTTTACCCATCACAAACAAACTGGCTTCGATTAATTGCTTTAATTGAATATCATTTATTTGCATGATGTCCTTTCTCATATCAACACTTGGTTGTTAAAACGCTTTAACGTAAATCGGTGCTAACGGTTCGTTTTGCACTAAATCAACCAACAACTCTTTGACCAATTCCATTAACGCTAAAAAACTCACTACCACACCAGCCTTTCCTTCACTGACATCAAATAAATCAGTAAATGGCACAAAATGTTCTGTTGAAAGTTTAGCTAATATTTGGCTCATTCTCTCGCGTGTCGATAACGCTTCACGCTTAACATGATGATGTTCGTTCGCATCAATGCGTTTTAACACTTCCGAAAACGCTTGAGCAATATCAACTAGCGATACTTCTGGCGGCATGATGACTGGCTTGATATTCGGTGCTGTTTTAGCTTGTGCTAAAAACACATCTCGTTCCAATCGCGGCAAACCGTCTAAGTCAGCAGCTGCCTGCTTTATCACTTCATAAGCTTTAAGTTGGCGGATAAGTACCACGCGAGGATCTTCTTCATCTTCCTCTGCGGTCGCGACTTTAGGTAACAGGAGTCGAGACTTAATTTCTGCCAAGGTTGCTGCCATAACTAAATAATCAGCAGCGAGCTCTATGCGTGCTTCAGTCAAAATATCAATATAAACTAAATATTGAGTCGTAATTTTTTCAATTGGCAGGTCAACAACATCCAGTTTTTGCTTGCGAATTAAGTACAATAATAAATCGAGAGGACCTTCAAAGGTCTCCAAAAACACTTCCAGTGCTTCTGGCGGAATAAACAAATCGGTCGGCATTGCATCAATTGCTTCGCCGCGTACAATCGCAAGAGGTAAACTTTTTTGTATCCCCTGCATTGAACAATTCCTTTATTAATATTCTCAATGTAATAAGTTTCAGCGAGTTACATAAAAACAGCTAAGCTATTTAAAAGTAAACTTGCCGCTGCGACTCTTACTACTAGCGCATATTGTTGAAGCTAGAAATTACCAAACGCGCGATTATACGCACTATTGGCAAGGGTTGAAACAACTATCCATTAATCTTGTGGCTAAAATCTAACACTTGTCGGTGGCATTACACCAAGCATCAAGCGCAGGCATCTATCAACACCTGCAACAAAGACTTACTCAAATAAACTCGTATCACCCGCACCTTCACGGATAATATCAATGTCACCTTCTGACATATCAATCACGGTGGTTTGGTTTTCAGCTAAATAACCCCCATGAATAATTGCGTCTACGCTGTGTTCTAATATATCTCGGATATGTTCAGGATCTGACTCTGCAAACTCTTCATCAGGCATCACTAAACTGGTCGACATAATTGGTGCTTCAAGCGCCTCTAATAAAGCCAAGGCAATTAAGTTATTTGGCACACGAATACCAATGGTTTTCTTTTTATCGCACTGTAAACGGCGCGGCACTTCCTTACTCGCTTTGAAGATAAAGGTATATGGACCTGGCGTGCAGCTTTTCAGTAATCGGTAAGCTTGATTGTCCACACGAGCAAAATTAGCCAATTCAGATAAATCTCGGCACATTAGTGAGAAGTTATTATCATTTTCAATTTTACGAATACGCACCATACGGGTCATGGCATCTTTTTCGCCAATCATACAACCCAGTGCATAACCTGAATCTGTCGGGTAAACAATTACCCCACCTTGCTTTAAAATGTTCACCGCTTGGCTAATTAATCTTGCTTGCGGGTTTTCGTCATGTATATAAAAAAATTGGCTCATGTTCGCTCCGTCCAAGATTCTGTTTGCCACACCCACTGCACACCAGCAGGTTGGAATAAATTTTTGCCTAACTCAATCCAATTGCTTGGGAAATGAAAATCACTGCCAATTGAACCCGCTAGGTTGTTCAAATGACTTAAAGCGACTAAGTTAGCGCGATCATCAATGCTCTGTTGGCCTAATACCACTTCCATGGCATCGCCACCAGCCTCTTTATACTCACGTACTAAGCGCTTTAACCATTTAGCTGAAAGCTTGTAACCACTGGGGTGTGCCAATACCGCTACGCCACCAGTTTGATGAATAATGTCAATCGCATTGGCCATGTCAGCCCAATTATTGGGGACATAACCTGTTTTACCTCGCGCTAAATAGCGCTTAAAAACACTCGGCATATCTTTAGCATAGCCGTTTTCTGCTAACCAACGAGCATAATGACCGCGACTAATAGCTGCGCCTGCGGCAGACTTTTTAGCGCCATCATAGGCACCTTCAATTCCGGCTTTGGCTAAACGGTTACCAATTTCTTGGGCTCGTTCTTCACGTAATTCACGTTGACGAGTTAAAAATTTCAGTAAAATTGAGTTTTCTTTATCCATATTTAAGCCAACAATATGAATATCGAAGTTGTTCCATCGAGTAGAAATTTCAACACCATCAATTAATTGTAGTGGTGTTTCATGTTGTTGGTTAAATTGATGCGCTTCAGCAAGTCCTGCCACAGTATCGTGATCTGTGATGGCGAGCATTTGAACGCCCTTTTCGATGGCACGTTCAACGAGTTCAGAAGGAGTAAGTACGCCGTCAGATGCGGTCGTATGGCTATGAAGATCGGCCAAGAGTGTGTCTGTTATCATAACGTTATTGTACTTTAATCTTTGTTGAAAAGCTTAACCCTATCGTGATTATTTGCTACATATTCAGCAAATTGATGGCCCTTTAACCTCAATGAATAAAAAAAGCTAAATTTGAGAAATATTCAATTGACATTAAACGCCAGCTAAGGTCTTCTATAAGGCATACGTTAGCCAAAGGCATTTTGCTAACTTTTTAGATAACGACTACATTCAAGAGAATTAATTTACATGACCAACTTTAACGCACGTAACATCAATTGGTGGTGGCACTTCCCAAATTAACGGGTGGTGTGAAGCGTTGTGGTTATTTAAATAACACAAGATTTTACTAGAAAGCCCGCAGAGATGTGGGCTTTCTTGCTATTTACGGCTTGCACTCTGAAATAAAAACTAACGCAAACCAAGCACGAAATTGCTTTAAAAAGAGTATCGAGTATGAAGAATCAATATCAGAGAGAGGCGCAATAAGCATTATGGAACATCAGTTTGCCCATGTCGTCACACAAAAACAATCGTTAGCATATCATGCTGATCCGCTTAGTCTTTATCAACATGTTACTGCCAATGCGCCGCACACCATGTTACTTGAGTCGGCTGAAATCGACAGCAAAGATCACTTAAAAAGTATCGTGCTCACTCACGCTGCAATGATGGTGAGATGTGACGGTTATAAGCTTACATTCAGCGCGTTAACCGATAATGGTGCTAGCTTACTTTCTCCTATCAGTGCCTTTTTCAAATCAAGTGAGCAGCAACAGCAAGACAAGGTACTCACCGTACATCTTGCCAAGGCTCAAGAGCGACAGGATGAAGACGCACGATTAAAGTCTACCTCGCCGCTTGATGGGTTAAGAATGTTTATTCAGCACATTCAGACCGACAAAAAAGATGCTTTTGAAGATTTATTTTTAGGCGGAGTCTTAGCTTACGATTTAATCGATACCGTTGAACCTTTGCCTGAAGTCCCCAATGCCGATAACGATTGTCCTGATTACTTATTTTATCTCGCAGAAACCTTGATATTGGTTGATCATCAGCAACAAGATGCAGAAATCATTACTCACCAATTTTCAACCGATACTCAATTCGCTAAAACTCTTGCTCAGCGGGCAATCGATGTTAAACAGCAGTGCCAAAAACTTGCCCCCGTTCAACCATTAGTTGCCATCGACGCTGAAACTCACGTCAATATCAGTGACGATACTTTCAAGCAAACGGTTGTGGATTTAAAAGAGCACATTGTTGCAGGCGATATTTTTCAAGTTGTTCCCTCAAGAAGCTTTAGTTTACCTTGCCCAAATACTTTAGGGGCATACCGAGCGCTTCGTTTGACCAACCCTAGTCCATATATGTTTTATTTCCGTGGGCCTGATTTCACTTTATTTGGCGCTTCGCCTGAAAGCGCACTTAAATATGATGCCGCCAGTAATCAAGTTGAAGTTTACCCTATTGCAGGTACCCGTAAGCGCGGTAAAACTGTCGATGGCCAAATTGACTATGATCTAGACAGTCGTATTGAACTTGAGTTGCGTCTTGATAAAAAAGAGCTCTCAGAGCATTTAATGTTGGTTGATTTAGCCCGAAACGACATTGCACGAATTAGCCAAAGTGGCAGTCGTAAAGTGGCAGAGTTGCTTAAAGTCGACCGATACTCACATGTTATGCATTTAGTTAGCCGTGTGACTGGGCAATTACGAGAAGATTTAGATGCTCTACATGCTTATCAAGCTTGTATGAACATGGGCACCTTAGTAGGCGCCCCTAAAGTGCGTGCATCCCAACTTGTGCGAGAAGCAGAGCAAGCTCGCCGCGGCAGTTATGGTGGTGCTGTGGGATACATTAACGGTCTAGGTGATATGGATACCTGTATCGTAATTCGCTCTGCTTTCGTTAAAAATGAAGTGGCCTTTATTCAAGCTGGTGCTGGTGTGGTATTTGATTCCGACCCACAAGCCGAAGCTGACGAAACCCGCCAAAAAGCACAAGCCGTGATTTCAGCGATAAAAATGGGCGGTGGACTATGAGCACTCAACAAGCAAACGCTAATATGATGAACACGAATAATATGAGCATTAGCAATATGAAACTGTATCTATTAGATAACTTTGACTCATTCACCTACAACTTAGTGGATCAATTTCGTAGTTTAGGATTTGAAGTACTCATTTACCGTAATGATGTCAGTGCCGATTATTTAGCTGAAAAACTGATAGCAGAGCAAGGCCAAGCAGCATTAGTATTATCACCTGGCCCTGGCGCACCACATGAAGCTGGCTGCATGATGGAGTTAATTGCAAAAGTCGCTGGTAAAGTACCTATGTTAGGCATTTGTTTAGGGCATCAAGCTATGGTCGAATATTATGGCGGTAAAGTTGAGCGTGCGCCATTTGTCGTTCACGGTAAAGCCAGCCCTACAATTCATAATGGCGAAGGTGTATTTGCAAACTTGCCTTCTCCACTACCAGTGGCTCGTTACCATAGCCTAGTAGCTACCCAAGTCCCTGATTGTTTGTCTGTCATTGCGACCACTGAAGACATGCCAATGGCTGTGATTCACCCACAAGATAAAGCGGTTGGTTTTCAGTTTCATCCTGAATCAATTTTAACCACGCTTGGCAGTACGCTACTGACGCAAACCCTGACTTACCTCACCCATGCAATTGCAAGCCACAATAACCCCAAAGGAGCCTTATAATGTCTCAGCTTCAACCACTATTAGACTCTCTTTATCAAGGTAACGCCCTTACCCGTGAACAAAGTGCACAATTATTCAGTGCTATTGTCGAAGGTGAAATGGATCCTGTTGCCATGGCAGGTATGCTAGTTGCCCTTAAAATGCGCGGCGAAACGATTGAAGAAATAACAGGCGCTGCAGATGCCCTTCGTCAAGCTGCAAAACCATTTCCTCGTAGCGCAAAGTCGCTCGCTACTGGGGTGGTTGATATTGTTGGTACGGGGGGGACGGTCATAACACCATTAATATCTCAACAACGGCCTCTTTCGTCGCAGCTGCAGCTGGCGCCAAAGTCGCTAAGCATGGTAATCGTGGCGTATCCAGTAAATCTGGCGCATCGGATGTGTTGTCACATTGCGGCATCGGCTTAACCATGACACCAGAAGCCGCCAGTCAATGTATCGAAGACTTCGGCCTATGTTTCTTATTCGCGCCACACTACCATGCAGGCGTACGTCATGCTGTTCCAGTAAGACAAGCTCTGAAAACCCGTACTATCTTTAATATCCTTGGCCCGTTAATCAATCCAGCCAAGCCAGAGTCAATGCTGCTGGGCGTATACTCACCTAAATTAATCGCTCCGATCGTGAACGTGCTTAATGCACTCGGTGTTAAACGTGCCATGGTAGTTTACGGAAGTGGCCTTGATGAAGTCGCCCTGCACGGTGAAACCCAAGTGGCGGAGCTTAACGACGGCAACATTCGTTTTTATAAGTTAACCCCGCAAGAGTTAGGGGTAGAGCCTGCTGAAATTTCAGCCCTTGAAGGCGGTGAGCCAAGTGATAATGCGCTGATTACACAAGCGATATTAAAAGGTGAAGGTCAACCAGCCCATCGAGATGCTGTTGCCATTAACGCAGGTTGTGCGCTTTATGTCAGCAGAGTGTGTGACACAGTGCAGCAAGGCACTCAACTTGCCCTTGAAACCATCAATAGCGGCAAAGCTTACGCCGTATTAACGCAACTTGCTGAAGCAAGCCAGCAAGAGGAATCTTAATCATGCCTGAAGTTGCTAATCGCACAGCGAAAGAATCCAATGTATTAACCAAAATTGTTGATACTAAAGTCGCGCATATTGCTTCATTAAAGCAGCGTTACCCAGAAGCGACTCTGCAGCCTAAAATATCAGACCGCAGTCTATTTGACGCCCTTAAAGCCCCTAATGCGGGATACATTTTTGAATGCAAAAAAGCCAGCCCATCAAAAGGGCTTATTCGCCCAGATTTTGATGTCGAAGCCATCGCTGATATTTATGGTAAGTACGCTGCTGGGATTTCTGTGTTAACTGACGAGCAGTTCTTTCAAGGCGATATTGATTACATTCCACTTGTGCGGGCTCGAGTCTCTCAGCCTATCTTGTGTAAAGACTTCTTTGTCGACCCATATCAAATCAAACTGGCAGCCCATCAAGGCGCCGATGCTGTATTGTTGATGCTGTCTGTCCTTGATGATGAGCAATACAAATTACTGTCTGCAGAGGCGGCTAAATACAATTTAGATGCCTTAACCGAAGTCAGTAACCAAGCAGAACTTGAACGTGCCATTGATCTTAATGCGCGGATTGTAGGTATTAACAACCGTAACTTACGTGATTTAAGTACCGATTTAGCCACCACTGAAGCTTTAGCACCGCAAATACCTAACGATAGAGTCATTATTAGCGAGTCAGGTATCTATACCAACCAACAAGTGAAACGACTCAATCCATTGGTAGACGGTTACCTTGTTGGCAGCTCTATCATGGCGCAAGACAATATTGACCTTGCCTGTCGACAGCTCATTTTTGGCAATAACAAAGTGTGCGGTTTAACCCGTCTTGAAGACATCAAAACCGTCACCCAAGCTGGCGCAGTGTTCGGTGGATTAATCTTCCACCCTAAATCACCTCGTAGCGTAACTGTTGAGCAAGCAGCTTCATTAGTTGAGCAAAGCCGACAAGCACTAACAGAATCAGAAGCGAAAACAAGTTTGAACTTTGTTGGTGTATTCGTCAACAAGCCTAACCCAGAAATCGTAGCAACCGTTAAGGCTGTTGGTTTAGCTGTAGTGCAGCTTCATGGCAGCGAAACCAGTGAAGACATTAGCGAGCTAAAACAGTTACTGGCTGAAGCTGAACTTGATTGCCAAATCTGGAAAGCGGTCAGCGTCGATACTGCAGCCGACGCTAATTCTGTAAGCGCCAATAATGCATTAGGCGATAAGCCACAAGGCTGCGATCGATTCCTTTTCGATAGCAAAAATATCACTGGATTTGGCGGCACAGGCGAAACCTTTAACTGGCAATCGTTACTCGACACTTCTGCTATGACTTCTTCAGAACGAGAAAACAGCATGCTTGCAGGTGGGCTAACACCTGAAAACGCATTTGATGCTAACCAGCAAGGTTTTTACGGATTAGATCTCAACTCTGGTGTTGAGTCAGCACCAGGCATTAAAGATGCGCAAAAAGTTGCTTTGGCATTTGCCGCAATCAGAAAAAATTAATCACCATGGCTCAGAAGTAGCCCTGGCATCAAACAGTTAACAATATTACGAAATAGCCAATATGGATATTTCACCTAAATTTGATAAGGAAGACCCAATGACAAAGCTTAAGCTTGACCCTTATTTTGGCGAATATGGCGGCATGTATGTACCGCAAATTTTAGTTCCAGCGTTAAAGCAGCTAGAAACCGCATTTGTTGACGCCCAAGAAGATCCTGAGTTTCAAAAAGAATTTACTGAGTTACTGAAAAACTATGCCGGTCGCCCTACCGCATTAACCTTAACCCGTAACTTAAGCCCTAACCCTATGGTTAAAATCTATCTAAAACGTGAAGATTTACTCCATGGTGGCGCGCACAAAACTAACCAAGTGTTAGGTCAAGCATTGCTGGCTAAGCGTATGGGCAAAAAAGAAATCATTGCTGAAACAGGCGCTGGACAGCACGGCGTTGCAACGGCACTAGCCTGTGCACTGCTAGACCTTAAATGTAAGGTTTACATGGGCGCCAAAGATGTAGAGCGTCAATCGCCAAACGTATTCAGAATGAAGCTAATGGGCGCTGAAGTGATCCCTGTTACATCAGGTTCTGCCACACTGAAAGATGCCTGTAACGAAGCCATGCGTGACTGGTCAGCAAGTTATGACAAAGCGCATTACCTGCTTGGCACAGCCGCTGGGCCGCATCCATTTCCGACAATAGTGCGTGAATTTCAACGCATGATTGGTGAAGAAACTAAAAAGCAAATTCTTGAAAAAGAAGGCCGCTTACCAGATGCGGTTATCGCATGTGTTGGTGGTGGTTCAAACGCTATTGGTATGTTTGCTGATTTCATCGATGAAAAAGAGGTTGAACTTATCGGCGTTGAACCTTCAGGTAAAGGCATTGATACGCCAATGCACGGCGCACCGCTTAAGCACGGTAAAACGGGTATATTCTTTGGTATGAAAGCGCCATTGATGCAAGATAGCGACGGTCAAATTGAAGAGTCATATTCTGTGTCAGCGGGTCTTGATTTTCCGTCTGTTGGCCCGCAGCATGCTTACCTTAATGCCACTGGTCGCGCACGATATGAATCAGCAACCGATGATGAAGCCTTAGAGTGCTTCCAACTGCTTGCTCGCTCAGAAGGGATTATTCCTGCGCTTGAATCTGCCCATGCCATTGCTTATGCAGTGAAAATGGCAAAAGAAGCCACTAAAGAAACAATTCTGGTGGTTAACTTATCAGGGCGTGGCGATAAAGATATCTTTACCGTCTCTGACATCTTAGAACAACAAGCGTCAGCAGAAGCGGCGAAATAAGGACTTATTATGACTACTCGTTATCAAGCCGCTTTTGACGAATTAGCGCAAAAACAACAAGGTGCATTTGTACCGTTTGTCACCTTAGGCGACCCAAGTGTTGGCCTATCTTTAAAGATCATTAAAACCCTAGTGGATAATGGCGCAGATGCCCTTGAACTTGGCTTCCCGTTTTCAGATCCACTAGCTGATGGCCCTGTTATTCAAGGTGCTAACTTACGTGCGTTAGATTCTGGCACCACAGTTGCCGATTGTTTCTCGCTGCTTTCACAAGTACGTGAATTATACCCTGAGATGCCTATTGGCTTATTGCTTTATGCTAACCTAGTGTTCGCCAATGGCGTTCATGAGTTTTATGCAAAAGCCAAACAAGCGGGTGTAGATTCAGTATTGATTGCTGATGTGCCTGTTGAAGAGTCTGCGCCATTTAGCGAAGCAGCGCATAAACATGGGGTTGCTCCAATCTTCATTGCGCCGCCGAATGCGGACAGCGACACCTTAAAAATGGTGAGTGAGCATGGCCAAGGTTATACCTACTTGTTGTCACGTGCAGGTGTAACAGGTACGGAGTCAAAAGCAGGTCAGCCAATTAATGAAATCCTTGCCAAGCTTGCCGAGTTTAATGCGCCGCCTCCGTTATTAGGTTTTGGTATCGCCGAACCACAACAAGTAAGCGAAGCCATTAAAGCGGGGGCAGCAGGTGCAATTTCAGGCTCTGCAGTGGTTAAAATCATCGAGCGCAATAAAGACGATGAAAAAGCCTTACTTAGCGCGCTAGCTGAGTTTACCCGCAACATGAAAGCGGCGACGTTTAAATAACAGCTTTTAAGTAACGGCTTATAAGTACCAGTTTTAAGAGCCGCTCAAAAATAGCGAATAAAATAGTGGGTTATACCGCTCATTATTAAGCTTGATTTAAGACTATCAATGCCACTCATTCGAGTGGCATTTTGTTATCGCCTTTATGAATTTTTATTAACCCTTATTACGACTAAATCCAATAAACAAGCCTCTACTGCCCTTCATATCAACCTAGCTGCCATGCTAGACTCTGAGCCTACTATTTCCATCATGATTAATACCCAAGCCAAGCTCAATAAGGCAAGAATGGCTATTAATCAGTAAATTGACTTTTTTATTTAGGCTGTCGCATCATATGAAACAATTGCTCGATTTTCTTCCATTGGTCATCTTTTTTGCCATATACAAGTTTTACGACATTTATACCGCCACAGGTGCATTAATTGCCGCCACAGCGGTGCAATTAATCGTCACTTATATTCTGTACAAGCAAGTTGAAAAAATGCACCTCATCACTTTTGCAATGGTGACATTTTTCGGTACCTTAACGCTTATCTTCCATGACGATGCCTTTATCAAATGGAAAGTCACCATTGTTTATGCCTTCTTTGCTATCGCGCTGCTAGTTAGCCAATTGATTGGCAAGCCAATCCTTAAAAGCATGCTGGGTAAAGAGATGAAATGCCCTGACAAAGTTTGGGCTAATGTCACTTGGTATTGGGTCGCCTTCTTTGTTGCTTGTGGTTTAGGCAACATCTATATCGCCTTTAGCATGCCGTTAGAAACCTGGGTAAACTTTAAAGTATTTGGTTTAACCGCCCTTACCCTAGTGAATACTGTTATTACCGTTATGTACCTGTATAAACATATGGAACATGATGAATCGGAACAAATAAAATAATTCAAGGAACCTATCTATGTGGTACATGATTTCGTCACAAGATGTTGAAAACAGTCTAGAAAAACGCTTGAGTGCCCGCCCTGCTCATTTAGCAAGGTTAGAAGCCTTAGCCGCTGAAGGCCGCTTATTGGTTGCAGGTCCACACCCAGCGATTGATAACGAAAACCCAGCAGAAGCAGGGTTTACCGGTTCACTTGTAGTTGCCGAGTTTGAGTCATTAATTGCCGCGCAAGCATGGGCAGACCAAGACCCATACATCGATGCTGGCGTATACGCTAGTGTGATTGTTAAGCCATTTAAGCGAGTACTTGTCTAATGAAAATTGTCTCATTCAACATCAATGGTATTCGCGCGCGCTTACATCAACTGCAAGCACTTATCGACAGCCACCAACCTGACGTTATCGGTTTGCAAGAAACTAAGGTTCACGACGAAGCATTTCCAGTAGCAGACGTTGAAGCTATGGGTTATCACGTGCATTACCATGGCGGCAAAGCCCATTACGGCGTTGCTATGCTGTCAAAAGCTGAACCAATCGAAATCATCAAAGGTTTTAAAGATGATGCTGAAGATGCACAGCGCCGAATGATCATGGGTAAATTCACCCAAGCAAATGGCCGCGTCATTACCGTGATGAATGGCTATTTCCCACAAGGTGAAAACATCAACCATGAAACCAAATACCCAGCTAAGCGTAAGTTCTACCAAGACCTAATGCAGCACCTGGCTGACAACCACACCCCAGATGAAGACATCGCCATTATTGGTGACATCAACATCTCACCAGTGGATTTAGACATTGGTATTGGTGATGTGAACGCTAAGCGCTGGCTTAAAACCGGTAAATGTAGCTTTCAGCCAGAAGAGCGTGAATGGCTGCAGCGTCTAAAAGACTGGGGCTTAGTCGATAGCTTCCGTGAATTACACCCTGAGCGCACTGAACGTTACTCGTGGTTTGACTACCGCAGTAAAGGTTTTGTCGATAACCGCGGCCTGCGTATTGATGTGGTGATGATAACCAAGTCATTATTACCACGCCTGACTGAATCAGACGTAGATTACGATTTACGTGGCATTGAAAAGCCATCTGATCATGCGCCGATTTGGAGCACCTTCTCTGACTAGAAATGAGTAATTAGTTGAGAGTGACAGCTCGATATGAGCTGCAAACCCCAAAAGCCTAACGTTAATCCGTTAGGCTTTTTGTTTTGAGGCGAGACAGAATACCTCTCAGAGTATATTTTCACGCACTTCCCTATCTTGTAAGGTTGATTGGCTAAACCTATGCAAATAGTATTTATGCTATTATGTTTTACATTAGGAAGTGGTTATATAGCTAGTTTAGCTGTGAATGGAGCCACAACTATAAAAGGACTTTATAAGTTGAAGCATATCAAATACCCCAAAGCCTCAAAAACTAAGCATGTATTTGTTAGCTTATTCATCTATGTGACGCTTATATTTACAAGTCAGCCCATTCTCGCATCTGAAGAAAAAGCCATCCACTTTACCACCAGTAATAGCATCGAACCCTACTTTTTTGTTGATAAGAAAAAGCGGCCTGCAATATGACTTATTAGATGCGGCTTTAACTACGAGCAGTTTGCAGCTTGGAGAAATTACCTTTGCGACCAACCTCAGGGCTTTGCGATTAGTCAAAACCCAAAAAGTCGACTGCATTATCAACTCCCCTTCAAATAGCGACGGATTATTTTTAACCCAAAGCTTATTAGAGTATCAAAACAGTGTTTATTTTCTTTCTAAAAACAAGCTTAAAATAGACACGATTCAAGACCTTAAAAACTACTCTTTGGTTGGGTTTCAAAATGCCAATCAATACTTAGGGGCAGAGTTTTCAGAGTTATCGAAAACACATAAGAGTTATCATGAAATTGCCAGTCAAAAAAACCAAATCTTGATGCTATTCAGTGAGCGTATTCAAGCTATCATTCTTGAACAACGGATTTTCGACTATTATCGCAATCAAATCGACGAGCGAATCAAAGCACCTTTTGAAGTCACTAAGGTCAAATTATTCGACCAAGCGCCTCGCTATATTGCTTGCCATGATCCCCATACCGCTATGCTAGTCAATGAGGCTATTTCGCAATTAAAACAAACCAACTTATATCAAGATATTTTGCTCAATGCGGAGCGGAGCTATTACAAGGTGACTGAATTAACGAAGTAAACTTTAAACTAGGGGCTGATATTGAAACTATTCAAAAATTAAATGTCTTTATAAATAGTTGGTAGTTGGTGCAGTGCCAAAATGAATAACAAAAGCGGCGCCTCAAAAGCAAACGCAGCTTTCATTCAAGGATTGAGGCTAGCAACGTTTCGTTGCTGCTAGAAAAACCAAAGAAAGTAGCTATTTACGCCATAGTTTCATGTTAGATTTATTTACCAAATACGCCACCATGGCTTTTTAATACCATCATGTTTAACTGTTAAAAACTGAGGTTCGCTTTCAGCTCCTGATGCAGAAACACCAATAATTTTAACTTTAATGTTAAAAGCCTCTTGTTCGTAGCTGTTTCCATCGAACCAAATAAATGAAAAATCCTTTTTATTTTCTACGTATTCAGAAGGTGTTACAACTTCGCCAGTAAATAAACTATCTTCAAAGTATCCTTCACTGACTTCAAATTTATAACCTTGCTTTTTCGCCGGCATATTCTGTAATTTTAAAGTGAGAATACCCGCATCTGATGTCGAATAGGAATTACCATCGTCAGTACCTCTTTGAATTGTCTTAACTACGAATGTTGGTTTTTCTGCTGCGATAATTTCTTTTGAATCAACTACAAATGTATCAAGTAGTGGAATGAAAGAACCTGAATAGGAAAGGCTACTAACGAATAGTAATGATAATATTGCAAACCTCAAAATATACTCCAATTTGAATGCAGCTAACGAATGATATGGACTCCCCTTACCAATTGGCCGCTATGTGCCATATTGAAAGTGCAAATATTCAATCAAGGAGAGTCCATATGTCCTTAATTAAAGCAATTGGCATCACTCTTTATTAAATCAAAAGCGCCAAATTAGTTTTTAGCATTCATGGTGTAGACGAATACGGTAAAACCAAACTAAAGCAAACAGTTAAAAGAAACAAGTTATTAGAGAAAATCGCTAACATTCCACCTTGTATCATTGGAATGGAAGCTTGTTCTGGTGCGCATTATTGGGCAAGGGAATTTACTAAATACGGTCACGATGTACGTATCATGGCATCTAAATTTGTTATCCCTTATCGCCAAAGTGAAAAGAACGATGCCAATGACGCTGAAGCAATTTGTGAAGCAGTTACAAGACCTAAAACACGCTTTGTCAGCATTAAAAGCGAAGAACAACAAGCCGTGCTATGTCTACACCGCATTAGGCAAGGTCAAATCAAAGACCGTACAGCCATGATTAATCGGCTTCGTGGTCTATTATCTGAGTTCGGTATTATTATGCCTAAAGGCCGTTATCCCGCTCAAAAACACATTGTTGGCATTCTTGAAGATACTAACAACGCTTTACCTGCTTTAGCACGCCAATTACTCGATGACCTATGGCAAAGCATCAAATTACAAAATCAAGACATATTGAAATCTGATAGAAAGCTTTATGCCCTTGCTAATCAAATGAAAGATGCCAAGCGATTAATGACTATTCCAGGCATCGGCGAAGTCACTGCTACAGCAGTTGTAGCCACAGTCAGCGATGCAAAACACTTTTCAACTAGTCGCCAATTTGCAGCGTGGATAGGCTTGGTACCTAAGCAGTATTCAACAGGCGGAAAGCCTACGTTAGGCAGAATAAGTAAACGCGGTGAGAAGCATATCCGCACCTCCTTAATACATGCTGCTCGCGCTGTCATCGCAAACTGTACTAATAAAATGGATAGAACCAGTTTATGGATTAAAGCCATTATTGAACGAAGAGGTTTTAAACGAGCCGTAGTCGCTTTAGCGGCTAAAAATGCACGATTAATTTGGTCTCTGCTCCAGTCAGGTCAAGAATACCAAGTTAACTATGTAAAAACGTAAAAGGTTTAACCAAAACGGTTAACCCCACCGAGTCGACGCATTAGCAATTGACGATAACACGGTCAGACCGAGAGTAATTGAATCTGGTTAGTTGGGAAGTACATCTTGCTTGAAAAAGTCAGTAATACTGTTTAACGAATGAGATCTTTGCTCAAGCGCAAATCATCAGGGCTATAGCCAAAAGCTGTTTAGGCAGCAAGCTAAACAAACGCCGAATGTAGAGCTGCTGTCAGATCCACTGTTGTTGTCGGATTACTATTGCTTGACAAAGGGGAGTCCATGTAGCCAATCTAAGCGAAAAATTACAGTTAGGCTAAACTGCGCGGAGCGCGAGCCAACTGTAATTTTTCCGTTTGAACGCCTTGTTATAATTCACTTATCGCATGTAGCTTACTAATAAAGTCTTTATCAGTTCCTAAAGTAAAACACTTAGATAGTTCCTTGTTAACATTATTCTTAGTCGAGACGTCAGGAGAGTACCCCTTTACTAAAAAAGCTACTTTTTGAAACTTATCAGCTGAGTATGTACTCATTTCAACAACACCTGTAGTGACCTTTCGAATCTCGGTGGTATCTATACCCTGTGATTTAAAATACCAAAAAAAACAGTTTGATTTAGCAAACTTAATTAGATCATCTTCACCCTTAATTTGCTTTGTGGCACAAGAAGAAAGACTTAAGATCATACTAAAAGCAGCAATTAAATTTATGTACTTCATTATGATGCTTCCCAAAAAAGTACTTTATGTGAAACACTGCCGTAACCTTTATATACACATTTTGTTCCATCCCAAAGGTCAGCATGACCTGTAGCATCAGAACCAACCATGCACCTCATAAATAACGATCCCCTTACGGCCATTCAGTTTATTTGTATGCTCAGCAGGTGAATAAACCTCAGGCTTGCCATATTTTTCTGTTAAATATTTGTTTAAAATTTTAACTCTGAAAATATACCAATGTTTATTTTTGCCGGATGATACTTGACCTTCATACTTTCCATTTGGGCCAACTGCTTTATAAAAAGGAATTAAATGTGTTCCCCCTGACATGTTTAGAGCTTTAGAGACCCTTGTAGCACAAGCATTTCCAAAGATTCCCATATCAAAATTAAGCTCAACTTTACCACCGATTTGTTTGAAGACAACTGGTGCAGGAAGTGCGGGATAATGAGATTGTAACGTATTCCATTCTGGTAATTTATTCAAAACTTACTCCTTAAGTTTGTGTGAATTATAACGCCCGCTTAAGCGGACGGAAATAGTTGGCTAAAATGGTGAGCGATAGCGAAACAGCCAACTGTTTTTGTTCCGTTTAAAGCGTTTGTTAAATTACTTTTCCATCACGGAAGCTAGACAACTCACAAGCTTTTTCTAGCTCATCAGGTGATGCATTAGAGCCACTAAATTGAAGCACCACTTTTTTGCCTGCCAATTGTTCCCTTAACTTCCATGCAGCCATAATTGTTGAACTTCCAGCGCCCTCCACTAAGTTTTTCGTGTGATGAGCTGCTAAAGCTATGCCTTGTAAAATTTCTTGCTCTGAAAGAAGGACAAAGTCATCTAATTTGTCACGATAAATATTAAATGTAGTGTCATAAGCTGTTCCAGTAGCAAAGCCACCTGCAAAGGTTTGATTACTGCTTTCAATAATTTTTTTACTACTCCATGACTGATAAGCAGCTGACGATAGCTCAGCTTGAACAGCGTAGACGCTAATTTGAGGTGATATTGATTTTAAAACACTAATCCCTGAAGCAACTTCACTACCACCACCTAACGGTAAAATTACAACATCAACGTCTGGAATATCTTCGATAATTTCAAGAAACTCAGTACCAACACCATTTACTACAAGGGGTTCATTAGCAGGGTGAATGTAGTAATAACCTTTCGTTTCATTAATATCAGCCACAACCTTAGCCGCCTCATCGAAGTTTTCACCAGCTTCAATGACTTCAGCACCTGCACGTTTTATCAACTCAATTTTCACAGGGTTAGAGCCAATTGGCACTACTACAATTGCTGGCATATCAAATAGTTTTGCTGACGTGGCAACAGATAAGCCATGATTACCTGTTGAAAACGTAACAACACCATTCACTTTAGCTTTTTTGAGATGTGACATAATATTTATACCACCTCTGATTTTGAAACTTCCCGTAATGTTTTGATTCTCATGCTTCACGTAAACCTCACAACCAAGTAATCGGGATAAACCATCATACTTAATTAGAGGTGATGGCTTCATGTATGCTGAAACCACCTTTTTAGCCTTATATATCTCATGAAGTGAGATAGGATATTCCTTTAAACTTTCCACGATACCTCCTTGTAATTTAACGCCCGGTTATGGGGCGGATAATGCTTGGCTAAAATTAGCGAAGAATGAGCGCCAGCCAAACATTAAGACGTCCCATCCATAAACCGCTTGTATGGATAATAAACCCACCTAATTTACAAATACTTCCCTGTTTCGGGTAATGTGAGACCCAGGCTTTAGCTGCAACTAAAGCTTTCCTTGTCGTAGTTCGATTGAGCGATGGTTCCTCTATTGAGAGACCGATAACAAGAAAGAACGCGACAAAGGACTCCAAGCAAAACACTCGAATAGTCTACTGGGTCTCGAACCCGCATTTGCAAGCAAGAGTTAGCTTATTATGAATTCAAAAACTAATCAAAACATTAACATCGGTGTCGATACGGGTAAGTTTCAGCTCGATATATATATTCGACCACTCGATATCTTTTTCACCGTCAAAAACGATGAGAAAGGAATTAAAGAAGCTGTTAACTTAATCAAGAAACACCATCCTGAACGTATCGTTATTGAAGCAACAGGTCGCTTAGAAATGCCATTTATTATGGCCTGCGCTGAAGCAAACCTTCCCTTCGTTATTGCGAACCCAATACACATAAAACGCTTTGCAGGTGCCATTGGTCAAAAAGCTAAAACAGACAAGCTCGATGCGCAGCTCATCGCCCACTATGGCGATGCGATTAAGCCTAAGCTATCTACTTTAAAGCCTGACATCATGCAGGCTATGAGCGATTTAGTCTCAAGACGTAATCAAATTATGGCAATGCAAACGATGGAGAAGAACAGGCTGCAAATTCTGCCGAAAGAGCTTGCGATGACCATCAAACCTATCTTAACTGTATTTAAAAATCAGATAGAAAAGATAGAAGCAAAAATAGTTAAACTCATCGAGTCCAACCCAGCCTCTCGTAATAAATCAGCCAAGCCAAAAATATCATTCTACAAAGCATGAAAGGAATAGGTAAAATCGCCGCTGCTTCAATCATCAGTAACCTGCCTGAACTTGGATATATTAATAATAAAGAAGCGAGTTCATTAGTTGGTGTTGCACCAATGAATAAAGAAAGTGGTCGCTTCAAAGGCCAACGAAAAATTCAAGGTGGACGGCATCAGGTCAGGACTGTTTTGTATATGGCAATGATGTCAGCCATACAATCAAACCCTGTTTTTAAAGAAACTTACCAACGCTTAGTCGCAGCCGGAAAACCAAAGAAAGTAGCTATTATTGCCTGTATTAGAAAGATGGTCGTGACGCTTAATTCAATGCTAAGAGATGGTGTGATGTGGGAAGCGCCAAAAGCTTGAAATTAGCTATTGACGCCATAGTCTCTTGTTAGCTTTTTAACTGATATTTACGACGAACTTCATTTACCAAACGATGACGAGAGCTTTTGAGCCTTTCGTGTGGTGCAAATAATGAACTAGCTGAATCTAAGAGATCAACAGCTAGAGTTAGCTTATTAAGTTGCTCAGGAGTTAACTCATTATGCTCTGACAACTCATTTATTACGAGAATTGATAACTCCTTAGCAGCTATATCCTCTGGTAATCCCGATTTAGTACATAAACCATAAATTCCATTTAAAAAATGGCTCCATTCTTCTTTAATATGTTCATTAAGTTCTGAGGTGACTTTAGAATTGGTTGAATAATATCCTTGCTCTTTAAGGCGTTCGATAGCAACTTTATAACGGTTAGCAAATACTGAATAAATCGCTTCTGTTGAATTAAGTGATTGAATTATAGCTAACCAAGAAGAATAACCTTTGGCGTAATATTCAATTTCTTGTTCATCATCGTGCAAGCCGAAAAATGAATCACTTTTAATATTTAGGCTCAACTTATAAGAGCATTTGGGCATCAGTCCATCTTCTTGATATTTCAATAAGTCTTGTTCTGTGATTTTTGTAATATCAAGAAGTTCTTGCTGAGTAAAAAAATATTTATTTAGATATTTGATTAATTCCACTTACTTTGAATCTCCATAGCTTAAAAGTTGTGCACTTGGAACGTGAATTCAGCTTGTGCATGCTAACGCAGCATTAAGGTGTGAGCAACGCAACCACGAAACCCAAACCATACCACCATAAACACAAAACCCAACGATGGAATGAAAAATGCCAAGCGTTGGGAATCACTCTTAAATGCTTTGTTATATTTCTGTACTCATTACGAATCTTTCTTTTTTGCAGCCTCTCTAACAGATATTCGCGTTGCTTCATCAAGCGCAGCATTTTTTATAACTTCTTTTTCTTTTCGATGCTTCATTGAGTTAGATGCTACGACTAGAGCTCGTTTTGACTTTTCTTTTGCAACTTTGAACTTCCGTACAAAAAACTTTATTGCAAAGAATATTGCGATTAATCCACCAATCACTGATGCTGCAATACCTAGTTTCTCAAGCAATTCTCTTTGCTCGATCTCAGCCATTTGAGAGTGATACTTGTTTTTACATCTCTCTATTTCAAGAGACTCAGACTTGATTAAGTTTTGGATCGGTACTAGATCGATTTTTCCCTTAAATTTGTCGTCGTAATCATACAAAGACACATATTTAGAGTTCATAAAATCATCGAACGATGCTGTATCTCGGTAACGTGCAATAGACTCTTCGAATGAAAACTTACTAAAGTTACTACCATAAAACCGCACATTTTCGACAAGTCTATCGTATGAATAAATTGCGTGGCAATTATAAGAAACTTGAACGGTACCCTGCTCATATTGATCACGAACATGTAAATGCCAACCACTACTTGCATCAATGGTCAACTTTGCTGATACACTTGGTGCGATAAGTATAAAAGATAATAACAATAATAATCTGTACATCGTAAAAAGCCGAAACTGAGTAAATATCAAATTTTACCAGATGTCATTTTAAAAAACACGTTTCCAATAGAAACATGATGAGTTGCATGATGTTAATTTGAAATATAACGCCTCACTAAGAGGCAAATAATAGTTGGTTAAAATACGCGACGAAGGAGCAAAAACCAACTGTTATTTGTCCTTTTAAGTGACTTGTTAGCGGTTTAAGCCCTCAAGCCAATATTCACCCGAATAATAGTGAGGAAAAGGGTTAATATTGCCCTTTTTAAATATTCCATCACATTACTTAAAGTCGTAATGCAAAGGTTCTCGATAAACTTAGTAGGATAAACCAATTCAACTTTTGTTGGCTGGAACCCATCACTATCGGTAAATTTATTTATAACTTGATAAAACGGCTCCTGAGGAAGATATACGCCTAACTCAGTACCTTTAGATTGAAATTGATGTACAAGTGAGTTTCTAAGTTTGTAAAGTAAGGCTGAATATTTAAAATCATCAAGTTGATATTCGATTTTTGAATTTTTAGTTGGCTGTGACCAATAGTCTTTTACTTCATTAGAGTTTGGTAGCTGTTCTAAGGTAATACAGCCTTTCCCATCTTTTTTACTTAATAGAAGCTCAACTTGTTCATGGGAATATAATCTGATTTTTTCTAATGCAGGATCTGAATTCAAAGAGCAAAACTTAGCTAAATGCAGTAAACAAATATCATTTCGTTTGTCCCAATTAGAAAATCGGTCGATTAAAGCAATAAAGCGATCTTTATTGCCTCTATTAGGAAAAACTGAAGCTGCTAAAGAATCAAGAAAAGTGACGAATAATATTTTTTAAATAGTCGGCTATCATCTGACTCAATTGAGCAAATATTTCTTAATTTTTCGTTAAGAAATTGATTAAAACTTTCAATTTTTTCTTCGTTATTCTGAATAATCATACTCAATCCGAGAGAAACCGCTAACAGCTTATTAGCGAGAATTCCGATAAACACTCTTGGGAGCTTTACCAAACTTTAATCGCATAAAGCTTTATTTATTAATAATTTTAATAACTTAACAGCCACCATTAACTAAATCAACCAGCTTAACTATGGATAAAAGCGAGAATTGAGTTAACCGAGAATTATTTGGGGTCGTTATGTAAACAATTATGATAAAAATTCTTTTTATTTTCATATACTTAATATGTGATAAAAATTTAAAATGAGAATTTGGTTATTTACATAACGAGAAGCAAAGTTTGCATTTAAGCAATATTGACATATAACTGTATATACATACAGCACTATACCAGTAAGGGATTTATGTCTTCGTCGCCATTTATTGAATCTGTTAGAAAAGAATTACGTACTCGACGCTACAGTATAAAAACTGAGAAGGTTTACTTATTTTGGATTAAGGCATTTATTATATTTAACGATAAGAGACATCCGAATATCATGGGAAACCAAGAGATTGAGAGGTTTTTAAATCACTTAGCTGTCAATAAACAAGTTAGTGGCTCATCTCAAAATCAAGCATTATGCGCCATCATTTTTTTATATAGATATATTGTTCAAAGAGAAATTGTCGACTTAAGGTATTCATTCACTAAACGCGAAAAGGCAATGCCAACGGTACTTACTCATGATGAAGCCAAACTAATCATCTCTCAATTAGCTGGCAAATATTGGCTTGTAGCATCACTTTTATATGGTTGTGGGCTAAGAATAAATGAAGCACTACAACTAAGAATAAAAGACATTAATTTAGACGATAACACTCTGTTCATTTATAGAGGTAAAGGTAAGAAAGACCGTTACACACTATTGCCTAAAACATTGAAACTTCATATATCAGAACAAATTAGCCAAGTGAAAACCAAACACTCGCAAGATTTGTCTCAAGGGTTTGGGTTAACTTCTCTACCTCCAGCTTTATTGAGAAAGTATGGAAGTGCAGCTAAAGATATTTCATGGCAGTATTTATTTCCCTCCTCTACTCGATGTACTCACCCCTATGATGGGTATATTTGTCGACATCACATTCATGAAACATCCTTTAGAAAACAGCTTAGAAAAGCTGTAATGAATGCTAAGGTAGAAAAACAAGTCAAAGCACATACCTTTAGGCACACATTTGCCACTCAATTATTACTTCAAGGTACAGATATTAGAACTGTTCAAGAGCTATTAGGCCATACAGATCTAAAAACAACTGAGTTATACACCCACGTTATTGGAAGTCGCTTTAGCCATACGGTAAGTCCTGTTGATAGATAGGCTATTAGGTAGATAAGTAACGACCTAAAATCACCCATTTCATTTACCTCCCACCTAATTATTTTCCAAAAAATGCCCAAGCTATTGCTAACTTGGGCATTGATATCATTCTCTAGAATTAAGCTACATCTTCAACACTTTACTCAGTGGTAAATCGCGATAACGTTTACCTGAGGCGGCAAATATTGCATTGGTTAAACTCGGTGCCACTGGCGGCACGCCGGGTTCACCTACGCCTGCAGGTTTGGCATCTGACTCAACAATAATGGTTTCAATTTCTGGTGACTGACCGATGCGTAGCAGCGGATAGTTATGGAAATTTGACTGCTCAACTTTACCGTCTTTGTAACTAATTTCGCCCATCATTGCGAGGCTTAACCCAAATATGATCGCGCCTTCCGTTTGCGAGTGCACTCTATCAGGGTTCACCACTGTGCCTGCATCAATGGCGGCGATACTCTTCAGAACCTTTAGCTTATCGCCATCCATTTCAACTAATGTGGCGACAGCAACATAACTGACGAAGCTGCGATGCACGGCAAAACCCCAGCCTTGATTAGCTTTGATTTTAGGCTGTTTAGCCATAGCCTTTTCAACGGCATCAATCACATCTAAATAGCGGCCAATATCAATGGGGAAGTCCTCTAGCGTCTCACCATAGTTTCCGTATTTAACCAGTTGGTTTTCAAGCTTTTCTTGTCGCGGTTTGCCCAATAGCTCACGCCACATGCTAATACAGGGTTTACCTGCATTAACAGCAAGTTCATCGACAAAGCTGCCGACACCAAAACCATGCTGAATATTACACACTGAACGCATCCAACCGATACGGGAATGCGCAGTAGCTTTGACTGATTCCAATTGAATTTGGCTTAAGTTAAACGGCATATCCGAAAAACCAAGATCTAACTCCCCTGCTGATGGCATATCGACGCCTTCTGCAAAGGTTGAGCTAATTGATGGAAAACCTGTACGGGCAAGTAACGCCGTTGGGGCGTTATTGCCATCTAACTTAGCTTGATAATGCTGCGCACTAATCGCATGGTAATACCCGTTTTGAATTTCATCTTCACGGCTCCATAACAGCTTTACAGGTTTGGCGATTTTTTGTGATAACCACGCGGCCTCGGCGCTAAAGTCAGGTTTTGATTTACGGCCAAAACCACCACCGAGTAAAGTGACATTCACTTTAACTTGTTCATCTTTTAAGCCTAAAACGCCAGCGACATTCTTTTGAGTACTTTGCGGCGTTTGTGTCGATGCCCACAACTCACAGCCGTCTTCGGTGACAGATGCCGCAGCCGCTGGCGGCTCCATCATGGCATGAGTTAAATACGGCACGGTATAAACCGCTGACAAGCTATTATCATCGCTCCAATCGGTCACTGAGTCACCTAACTGTCGAATCACAGCTCCAGGCTCACCGACCCGTTTAACAAGCTCTGCTAAATCGGCATCCGAGTCATATTGGCTGTTTGCTGATTCTGTCCATGTGATGTTTAAGGCTTTTCGTCCTTGCAGCGCACTCCAGCTATTGGTTGCGATAACGGCAACGCCCCCTAATGGCTGAAATAACGGTGCACCTTTTGATATCGGGATTTGAATCACATCCAACACCCCAGCGACTTGACGGGCGGCGCTATCATCTAAAGTAGCCACATCACTACCTAATACTGGCGGGCGAGTAATTGAGGCGTGCACCATTCCTGCTACTTTGACATCAAAACCATATTCAGCTTGGCCGTTAAGCATATCGTCCATATCAACAATCGTGGGCGATTTTCCGATATGGGTAAATTTCGACGCAGGCTTTAATGTGACACTATCAAGTGCGGGTGTTGGCAAAGCGGACGCTGTAATCGCGAGCTCACCAAATGATAAGCTTTTACCATTGGTTTTGTGATGCACTTTACCCGCTTTTGCATACACATCTGATGGGGAGACTTGCCATTGGTTAGCGGCAGCTTGCTCTAGCATACTTCTTGCTGTTGCGCCCATTTGGCGCATTCTTTGATAATGCTTTCGAATACTGCGGCTGCCATCGGTGTTTTGACTACCAAACTCTTCATCTGCCAGGCCTTGTACGACAACTATTTGATCCCAATCCGCTTCTAATTCATCAGCTAATACTTGCGGTACGCCAGTTCTAATTCCTTGTCCCATTTCGGAGCGATGACAGGTTAAATATACTTTATTGTCTTCACCAATGGCGATGAAGATATTTAATTGCGCTTGTTTGCCTTGTGCAATAGCACCTTGAGCGATAGCCATAGGGCTCCAAGCTAAACCTGATGCCCCTAATGCTAAACCGCCTCCTACTGCACCAAACAGCTTTAACACATTACGGCGACTAATATTCTCTACTGCGGTAAATGTGGTCATGGTTATGCCTCCACTTTACTATTGTCTGCAGCGGTATTGATCGCAGCTTTAATACGGGGATAAGTGCCGCAGCGACAAATGTTGCCTGACATCGCATCATCGATTTGAGCGTCAGAAGGTTTGGCTGTGGTACTAAGTAATGCAGCAGCAGACATCAGTTGCCCAGCTTGGCAATAACCACATTGCGGCACATTGTGTTTCTCCCATGCCGCTTTTAACTTGTCAGCTTCAAGTCCTTCAATGGTCGTTACAGACTTACCTGCGGCCTGCTTAATGCTGGTTAAACAACCGCGAACAGGTTTACCATCAACATGCACAGTACAAGCCCCACATAGACCGGCACCGCACCCATATTTAGTACCAGTTAATCCTAAGATATCTCGTAGTGCCCACAATATCGGCATATTCGGATCTGCATCTAAGGTGAAGCTCTTTCCATTAATTTCAAGTGTTTGCATCTCTTGTGACATCACTTACTCCTTGTTAGCCAACCACCAATTAAGATCGGCTTTAGTATCAATATCAATGGCAGCTTGCTCTAACGGTAGTACTGCCAAGCTTTGATTTGATAAATGTTGTAATAATAATTTTTTAGCACCAGCATCACCTGGTAATTGTTGTAGTTGTTGAAAATCTTCAGACAAAAATATCGCAGGAACTCCAGGGTTTTGTTGGTAATACGCTGCTGTGGTTTGACCAAAAAGGCAAAACACACGAAAAAGGCTCATATAGTGTTGATGAGTGATAGCAACTTGATCAGCCAGCGATAGCAATAAAGCATCGGCATGTTGTGCTTGGGCATATTCCGCCGCCATCGCAACTGAACTGCCAATACCTGTCTGCCAATCTGGGTTGACTAGGTACTCAGTGTTACTTGGTAATAAAGGAAGCAAAGTATCTTTATGACCACCGAGCATCACAGCTGGTTTATCCATGCCCATCTGCTCAGTTGCTTGCGTCAGTTCATCTAAGCTGTGAGCTAGCAAACTTTGGTTTTTAGCCTTGATATCAGGATCGTTCACTTCTGGACCTGACACCAAAGCAGCAAGCTTAGCACCATCAAATCGGCTGCTTTGTCCTGCCGCTAACATTACTGTGGTAATTTTGGGAATAGAAGACAAAAAAGTCATCAGTCCATCACCCTATCAAGTCTACTGACATCATCTTGTTGCGCAAAATGATGATGAAGTACCCCATGACACTGAGATAAAATACTCAAAGCGACTGAGCTCGGTAGCTCGCCACCAATCGCTAATCCGGCTGGTGCTGAGATAAATCCACTAAAATCTTGTGGGCGTAAACCTGCCATGGCAAACACTTTGTCACGTCGATGACCAGGTCCAAGTAATGCAATATATCTGATTGCTGTCGGCAGTAACGCCGTTAATGCATCGCTATCTAGCTCAAGATTATGGTTCATCACAACGGCAGCATCTAAGTGAGAAAAATCACTCTGCTGGCATTGTGTTAATGGGGTTTTATTAATTTTGGCAGTTGGAAAGTCATAACTTCTTGCATAGGCCGTGCGGCTATCAAATACGGTAACTTTCCAGTCTAACTGATTTGCCATGGCTGCTAATGGTTGCGCATCTAATCCACCACCAAAAATACCAAGATGAAAAGGTGCTCTAACTGGCACTTGTAGAAGTTCACCTTGCTCGTTTGTTATTTGGGTTGTTTTAGTTAACGAAGAGGATTGTAACTGCACTGCAGGAATAAACTTCCCTCGAGTATTTGCGGCATGGGAACCGTCGTCATTCAGTGATAATTGATAATAGCCCTGTTGGCCGACAGTGAGTTGCTGATGTAGCTCATGCAAACCTAGGTATTGGTTATCAGCCAGTAAAGGAACCATCATAATGTGCACAATGCCGCCACAGCCTAACTGATAGCTGGTGTCATTTTCATCGGTAGCATCATAGGTAAGTTGCAATACTTGTTGTGATTGAATCGCATGTTGGGCATGACGACGTAAATCAGCTTCTAAACATCCACCGCTGAGCATTCCTAATGTTTTACCCAAAGGATCGAATAACATCATTGCCCCAGGCTTACGGTAAGATGAACCTTCAACAGAGGTAATAATGGCTAATGCCCAATCTAGTTGCGGCTTTTCAGCCCAAGTATCTAACAATGATAATAAGTGATGTGCCATAAATCCTTGCCTATCATTTTAATTCCTTTTCGCACTTATTGCGCTAACCTCAAAAGGCAGCTGGCAGCATAACGCTGCCAAAGCGAACTGACCTTTGCACCTCAAGTCATTGGATATAGACAAACGAAAATGAGCATACTGCAAAGCGAGTCTGTATAAGCTAACAAAGGATTGGCATAAAGCAAAGATTAGTAACGCCTAATAAAAATACCGTTTACGATTTAGTCGGCGTATTACCAGCAAGACGGGGCTCTTGCTGGCTTATGAAGTAGAAGTAAAAGCGTAATAAAATGTAACAATAACTGAATCAATGACCCATTAATTATTGATAACGGTTTAACCAAGCAGCTGATCTGCTACAAACGGGTTATGCTGACGTTCTTCTTCAAATGTTGACATCGGCCCATGGCCCGGAATAAAGCTGACTTTATCGCCTAATAGCCAAAGCTTTTGAGTAATTGAATGAATTAATTGCTTATGGTCAGATTGCGGAAAATCAGTGCGACCAATAGAGCTTCTAAATAACACATCGCCAACCCAAGCTAAATGCGACTCTGCAGAGTGAAATACAATATGGCCAGGTGTATGGCCGGGACAATGCAATACCGATAAGGTTTGTTCGCCGATTGTCACCTTATCACCTTCATTGAGGTATTGTGTCGGCTCAAAGGGGTCGATATGCGGAAAACCAAAGTTTTGACTCTGTTTAGCTAGATTATCAAACCAAAACTTGTCGGCACTATGTGGGCCAACAATATCAATATTTAATTGATTAGATAACATTTTGGCGCCGCCAACATGGTCAATATGCCCATGTGTTAATAATATTTTCTCTAAAGTGAGTCCAAGTTTTTCAACTTCAGTGACGATGCGGTCAATGTCACCACCAGGATCAACGACTGCAGCGAGTTTGGTTTTTTCACACCAAATCACACTACAATTTTGCTGGAACGGGGTCACTGGAATGATTTGGTATTTCATGTCTTACATCCTCACTTTAGCAGGCGTTTGCTTTGTCGCTATTATGCGTTAAGTGGCGCAAAAAAGTTTGATCTATCTTTGCAATCAACAAAATAAATTGACGAAAAATGATATTCAAAAGCCACTTGAATTAAATCACTCGGTTATTAACACGTGAAAAGCGATTAAAAGGTCAAATAATCAACAAGTTAAAAACGCTGTAAATGATAACAAACATAAATCAGTAAAAGCGAAAGGTAAATTACTAATATACCCTCAGTTTTTGATTGTGATTGATAGTTAAGCTTTCTACAATACTACCTTTCTCTAGCCTTTATTCACAGGTACAGCATGCAAATGGATAGCATACTTTCAGGTATTGTTTCAAAGAAACATTTTTTCTCGGTTCCCTTAAATTATCAACAACCTGAAGGCGAGAAAATTACTGTATTCGCCCGTGAAATTGTTAGCACTGAAAACCAGCATAAAGACTTACCTTATTTGGTTTATTTTCAAGGTGGGCCGGGCTTTGGCGCTGTAAGACCTGTTGAAAACAGCGGCTGGATTAAACGTGCATTGCAAGAGTTTCGTGTTATTTTACTCGATCAGCGTGGCACTGGCTTATCAACCTTATTAAATCATGTCACCCTGAGCCATTTATCCCCTGAAGCACAAGTTGAATATGTCAGCCAGTTTCGCGCCGACAATATTATTCGGGATGCTGAAACGATTCGATTGCAGCTAACTAACAATACCCAATGGAGTATTTTAGGCCAAAGTTTTGGTGGTTTCTGTGTGCTGCAATATTTATCAGCGGCGCCAGATTCAATTAAAGAAGCCTATATTACTGGCGGCATTCCTTCATTAACGCGCCAAGCTGACGATGTCTACCAAGCCACTTATAAGCGAGTGATTAAAAAGAACAATGATTTTTATCGCCGCTTCGGTGACGCTGCCAAACTGACTGCCGAATTAGCTGAATTTATTGAAAACAACAACGTTATATTAGCCACGGGTGAGCAGTTAACGGTTGAGATGTTGCAGTTATTAGGCGTTAACCTTGGTATGGAACAAGGGCCTGAAGCAGTTTATTACTTGTTGGAACAAGCCTTAATCGACACCGCAAACGGTAAACAAATAAACCCTTTATTCTTGCATCAATTTTGCCAATTGTTAGATTTTAACACCAATCCAATTTTTGCTTTAATGCATGAATCAATCTATTGCCAGCAGTTCCATCAACGTGGCGCAAATTGGTCAGCACATCGTGTGCGAGAACAATTTCAGCAATTTAACTATCAAAAAGGTCAACGATTACTCTTTACTGGTGAAATGATATATCCATGGATGTTTGAACAATTTAATCAGCTTAAGCCTCTTAAAGACTTAGCTGATGCTGTTGCAGCTAAATCTGATTGGACTAATTTATATGACGTCGATATTTTGATGCAAAATACGGTGCCGGTAGCTGCAGCTATTTATAGCGAAGATATGTACGTTGATATGAACTACAGCCTTGAAACAGCGGCATTAGTCGATAACTTACAGTATTGGGTGACTTCGGAATATGAGCATAATGGGATCCGCATCGATGGCGAGCACATTCTAGATAAATTGATTTCATTAAATCGCTCTAAGAGCCTGAGATAAATACTTTTAAGCTGAAAGCAGCGTCAGATCACACTATTGAACGCTAAATTAATCTTCAGTTAAGTAAGTGCATCCATACTCAAACCTGTTCCGCCCTTTATGTTGTGAACTAGTGAATTTTATGAGTAGGTTCTTAATGAGCTTACTCATTTTTTTGCCTTCAATTTATTGAATTTAAAAATAAAGATTATAAAGCAATAGGTTGGATTAACCTTGCACTGTAAACACAAATAAAAAAGCCAAAGCAAACTCAGCTTGCTTTGGCTAATCAGAAAATACCTTATCTAGCTGTCATCAGTTATCAAATCAACTAAGTTGATTTTACCTAGGCAATATCGCTCTTTATGCAGTGGTCTCTAATTCGTTGTCACTCGGCTTATCACGCAATGAAAAGTATATTTTTGACACAATAAATTCAGCAATCAAAATACCAAAGACCAGAACAAAGAACGCAACCAAGCCATCAACAGGCCCCGTAAAGGTAATGGCATCACCAAATGCTAAGTTAATTGCTTCAAGCATGATTATTTTTGAAAAGAACAAAATCGCCCAAGTGCTTAAAGCGCGATAAACTTTTGGTGCAGTTCCTGGTTTACTTTTAAAGTAATCAGCTAACTTATGTTCAAAAGCAATAGTGAGCTTAAGTAATAATTGCAGCAAAATAGCCACAAGTAATGAAATCGAAAATGATGACACGTTAATGTGTTGCCAAAACTCATCAAGTAGGTTCAATACCGTTAAATCGACTAAAACGGCGAGAGTGTAACCCACGAAGTACCGTTGAGGACTATTAAAACCATGTAAGGGTCTTGCTAAAGTTGTTTGCTCTTCAGACATCATAAACCTCTAATATTTAATCAAATAACACCACTTACATCACCCTAACAAGTTGACAACAATTTTCAATCTAAAATTCCGTTTATATTGGGCTATATTGGTTTCTTTTTACTGCAAACTCGAAGCTGATTAGAATGCGCCAAAGTAACTCTTCATAGCTTTCAGTCTTAATGATGATTAGAATGCGCCAAAATAACTCTTCATGGCTTTTAGTCTTAAGGTTGCTGCGCCTAACATGTCAATCGGTCCAAGTAACGAAAAAGGTTTCTCAGTTGATATCCAAGCAGACCCTCGGGCGCCTATTGGAATTTCAATGCCCTCTGGATCAGTAAACTCAATTAGCACTGTGCGGCCAATATTTTTAGCGTTACTCACTAACTGCTGTGCTACGCCTTGCTCTTGGCTACTATGACTGCCTCGTGCTTCACCTGTTGCCAATGACACAGAATGGACTCGTCCTCTAAAAATATGGCCTGGATACGCATCGACATAAAACTCTGTAAATTGACCTTGTTTGACTCTGCTCCATAGCTGATCTGGAATACGCATTTCTAAAATTTTTGTTTCAGTATTCCACAGTTGGATGTTACCAACCCTTGACCCTGCAGCGGTATCAAGGCGGGTGACTGCACCATCAAATGGAGCTCTGATTTCAAGTTGGCTTGCTTCGAATTCCACTTGTTGTTTTTGAGCAACTAAAGACTCTCGATCAAATTTCAAAGCATTCAGTCTTGACTGATACTGGTCAATATCGCGCTTAGCAACTACGTGTTCAACTTGCGTTAATCTAGCTAAATCTTGCTCAGTTTGGCTGATTTCAGTATTTAAACTGTTAATTTCAGCCTCTATTTTGCGCAAGTTATTCGTTTCTTCATTGTTGACCAATGTATAAAGCAACTGATCTTTTTTAACCTTCTGATTATGCTGCACATAATATTGGTCAATCGACTCTGTAATTGGGCTTAACACTGCCGTTTGCGCCCGAACAACCGATGAGTCAGTTAAGTCGACTGGTGAATAAAAGCGATGCGCAAAAAACACAGCAAGGTTAATAAGTACACCTACCACTACCATTGAAATGTAGTTAGCAGTGGTTTTTTTCACTAAACCGGTTTTTATTAAAATCCAGCAAATTAAAATGTATGGGTAAAGTAATTCTTTCATTATGCTTGTCTCGCTTTTATTACTGCAGAAATTTTCTTCCAATCTGTCACCACGATAAGGATGGCCGCTATCCATAACTCGTTATAAAAAAAGCCGATCGTACATAGCCAGAACACTAACTTGGCTTGCCCTGTATGTGCCGCATATTTTTTAGGCAGTGAGTGCAATTTCCAATACCCCCAAATCGCTAAGCAAATTGTCACTATTAACATCATTGTTAATGCGCCAATAAAGACTTCAGTGTCTAAGAACTTGTCTTTAAGTGCTGATGTTGTTGTCCAGTAATCAGCTGGAATATCTTGATGATGGACAGTAAAGCCACTGGCCAAAAATACCGAACCAAGAGCCACTGTGATTAATGCCAATAAGATAAAAAACTTAGCTTTATGACGAGCAAAAAAGCCGTTAGCTGACTGAGTGTTAGGATGCGTTGTAGTAACTGTATCTGTCATAACCTGCCTTAACGTAATGTGAATGAATCATCGGGTATGGCAGAAATTATAGGGAGTGCACGCGTGCTAAACTTACCATTATGCGCCACAATTTTTTACTGGATAAAATCGGTCGTAATACATTGGAGCAAAAAAAGCGCAATAGTAAGACTATTGCGCTTATCGATTGTAGCTATTGGCTATTCAGGACTGAGCTGGATTTAATTACTTTTAGTCTCACGAATATCCATAATAGGCATGACCCCCTCACCCATCATGGTGCTAGGCAACTTACCATCCCATGCTTGGGCTTCTGTTAACTTCACAATTAGTGGATTGTTTTTAAGAGCTTTCGCCTTTGCTTCAATGGCTTGTGCTTCTGCTTTACCTCTTAACAGAATTGATTGCGCCTCAGCTTCGGCTATTTTTAAAATACCTTTTGCTTTAGCATCTGCGGTATTCACCGCACGTAATGCTTCTAGACGCTGTCTTTCAAGCTTATGCTCTTCAGCTGCAGCTAAGTTCTTCTCAGTTTGTTTAATCTCAATCGAGTTAATGTATTTTTGCGGAAGAATAATATTCTCGATTTGAATGTTATCTACAACCACTGGGAAGTTTGCCATTTCTTCTGATAAACGACGCTCAATCCCTTGTATTGCACTGGCCCTATCTTGAATTAACTGCTCAGCTTCAAACTGTGGGATCGTATCTTTGGTCGCAGAACGAAAACGAGGATCTAAAATACGCTGTTCAAATTGACTTAAGCCGCCATAACTTTTAAACAAATCTAAAGCGGCTTCTTTATTGACAGTCCAGTTAACCGATACTTCGATGGTTACAGGCATTTGCTCTTTAGTGCTTGAAGCCATTTTTTCCGCATTTTTACGGGTTCTAACTTCAATGACTTCGACAGTTTCAATAAATGGGATTTTAAAATGTAATCCAGGGTTTTGTTGATCCATTGCTTCGCCAAAGCGTTTAACAACCCCTACATGCCCCTCGATAACGATGTAGTAAGAGTTAAAAACTGCAATGATTAATAATAAAAAAGGCAAGGCTTTAAATAACGAACCTGTGCTAAAAACATCCTTGATATTCATAAACTTCCTTTTGATTTAATGACGTAGTTAAATTAAAGGCGCTAGATTACCTAAAACAAACAAAATCGCAACATCAAATCAAAAAGAACCTTGTAAAGCTTGTATTCGCACGCACGTTACTCAGTGACAGTAACGCTATTCGATCAACACTAAGCTAATCAATAGCCATACCTTTATATTGCTTGGCTTATTCCATAAAACCAATTAACTCGTCGTCTTCTTAGGTAGCCTTTTCTTAGAGGCCGATTTTGCACCCGTTGTGGACTTGCGTTTATAACCCGTTTTAGCGCCGCTTCGGCGTTTTTTGTAACCAGGACCTGTCACACCCGCTAAGGCATTAGGTAACTGATTAGCAGCTTGAGTAACCAACTCATTGAGCTGGGTAATTAACGGAGACATAAATGCGTCGTAACGTAATTGCTTTTGGCTAATGGCATCTAAACTACTTTCCCATAATGCGGTCATATCAGGTGTGGTCGCACTTTCTGGTAGTGAATGAACGAGTCCGACTCCGACTTGGGTTGCCACAATTGACTTCCCTTGACGCTGCAAATAACCTCGTTTAAATAATAATTCAATAATGCCTGCACGAGTCGCTTCAGTGCCGAGTCCATCGGTATCTTTAAGGATTTTTTTACTTCGCTATTGCTCACAAAACGATTAATCCCTGTCATGGCGCCAAGTAATGTCGCATCAGTAAAATGCTTCGGTGGTTGGGTGGTTTTCTCAAGCAGTTCACCACGAGAGCAATGTAATTGCTGACCATTTACGAGCGGAGGTAAGGTGCTGAGTTCCTCTTCATCTTTATGCCCACTTGGGCCATTTATATTACTCATGCTTGTTTTGCTCGATTGGCTTGAAACAAATAGTTGTTTCCACCCCATTGCAGTTTCTTGTTTCGCTTTAGTGGTAAAGAGTCCTCCAGCGATGGTCACTTCCACTTGGGTTTCATCATAAAGATAAGCTGGATAAAACTGGGCTAAATATTGCCTCGCAATGTGCGAGTACAATTTCGCTTCTTTGCTCGACAAAGAGGTTAAATTAGCCATTTTTTCAGTGGGAATGATGGCATGGTGAGCGTCGACTTTTTTATCATCCCAAGCTTTAGATTTAAGCTTAGCGTTTGGCGAATCAATTTTTGCAATTAACGTCGCGTCATTACTGACAATTGCTTTTATCACCTGCGGTGCGAGGCCGTGTTGTTCAGCAGGTAAATAACGACTATCTGAGCGCGGATAAGTAATCAGTTTATGGCGCTCGTATAAGCTTTGACAAGTATCTAAGACGTCTTTTGCGCTCATACCGAAACGTTTAGCTGCATCAATTTGCAGTGACGACAAGCTATAGGGCAAAGGTGGATTTTGGCGTTTACTTTTAGCTTCAAGCTTAGTCACTTGTGCAGGCTGTTCAGTAATTCGACCAACAACATTTTCAGCTAAGCCCTTTGCTAACACGCGACCTTCTTCATCCATATATGGCTGGCACGCTTCACTTGGCTTCCATTTAGCGGAGAATGATTCATTTTTGTCAGTTAATAAATGCGCAAGTACTTCATAAAAAGGTTTAGGGACAAAATTGGCGATTTCCTCATCACGCCTCACGACCAAACCTAAAACCGGTGTTTGTACTCGGCCAACCGACAATACCCCCTGATAACCCACTTTTTTGCCTTGAATGGTATAGGCTCGGGTCATATTCATGCCATATAGCCAATCAGCACGGCTGCGAGCTAATGCTGATGTTGAAAGCGGAACGAACTCTTTATTGCTGCGCATTTGTCCTAGTGCTCTTTTGACAGCGCTAGGGTTCAAGTCGCTAATCAGCAAACGTTGGGTTTGGGCAAGTTTGTCGGCTTTTACACCCGCATGTGCTATCACTTCATCAACCAGCAATTGCCCTTCTCTATCTGGATCGCCCGCATTAACAAGACTTGAGGCTTGTTTTATCAATTTTTTAAGGGTGGATAACTGCGAACGCGTTTTAGATTTAGGCTTAAGCTTCCAACTGTCAGGTACAATCGGTAAATGTGCCATTTGCCAGGACTTGTAGGCTGGATCGTAAGCGTCTGGCTCAGCTTGCTCCAGCAAGTGCCCGACACACCAAGAAACATAGTTGCCATTAGCATCCATGATATAACCGTCGCCTTTTTTATGGGGCTTTGGCAATACATCGGCAATAGCGCGACCTAAGCTGGGTTTCTCGGCAATATACAGGATCATTCAATTCAAACCGTTTAAATCAGTTAAGCCTTTTAATGCAGGCTTTTTAATATCATGCTGATACTGTATATAATTACAGTGGACAATTACAGTAATTATTTAAAGTTTTTTTACTTTATCCATAAAAAATTTAGTTTGGTAATCGATGGCAATAAATGACGCCTGTACGACAAAATATTACCTTCAAGCATGTTAACGAACTAGAATTGGCGAGTTTTACTGTTTTTTTTGTAGTTTATTTTCATAACCGAAACATAAAGAATATGAAATCGCCCCAACTGCCATATAATTGACTTTTTACACCGCAAAAAACAAACGTTTCTTCTAAATTAAGATGATTAAAGCTGAAATAAAGTTGATCTGGATCATCATTGTTAATGAATTCTTGGGATAGGTTTAGTTATCGCAAATTTTGAGCTCAGGAGCCCGTTATGGAATTGAAACAATGTGAGAAGTGTTACACAGACGTCTGCGTTAACGGGAAATGGTTTCATCATGATCATTTGACTACAAGTGCTTACATGTTAAATGGTGGCTCACCAGAAATGGTTGAACTTGAAAAAATGCCAACCACTGAAACTGAGTTAATCGATATGCTGACCAGCACTTTCTAAGTAAAGTTTGCTGATTTTATAAAGCTAAAAGTGGCAACAAAGCCCTATGAATTTTGATAAAAGAGCAGTGCTAACACTGCTTTTTTTATGGCTGCTATTTAAGCTCCTAACCAGAGTGTATTTTGGCTTTAGTGCTATTTTTAATGATAAATTAAGTGCAATGTCGTAAAGAACGATGTGCAAACTATTTATCCCCTAATCTGCATTGTCGGCCATTTGCTGCGCTTTCATAGTACGTACCATTAAAATAACAATAGCGGTGACAGCAGGACTCAATATCGTCAGTGCAGTTTTAGTTGACCATACCATTATCAGTACGTCGAGATCGTTATGAGATGTGTAATCATTGACAGGAAAATAGAAAATCAGCAACCACAATGGTATTGAGCTTAAGACAATATGAAGTATGTACTTGCTGTTGACCTCTCGCTGCTTAGCTTTTTTATTGCACAGATGAATAACCCCTATAGTGATAGCAGAAAAAACTACTGTCACACCCCATAAAATAAAAGCAATCACCATTCCCATTCATTACCTCAATAAACGAATATTAAACTTAACCACTGCATTTAACGCAGCTTAGAATAGGACTGTTATCGCTTTATTAAACAGGCTTATTCAACACGCTTAGTCAACTTACGAATTCAACTGCAGTAAGTCCCATTTATTGCCGTATAAATCTTGAAACACCACGACTGTGCCATAGTCTTCTACCCTAGGTTCTTCATTGAATACCACTTCATTGGCCTGCATTAACTTATAGTCACGCCAAAAGTCGTTGGTTTGCAGAAACAAAAATACCCGCCCACCAGTTTGATTACCTACCGATTGCTGTTGAGTTTCATTGCTGGCTTGGGCTAATAGCAACTTGGTGCCATTACCATTTGGCGGTGACACTAACACCCAACGTTTGCCATCGCCTAAATCGGTATCTTCTACCAAGGTAAATTGTAGTTTTTGGGTGTAGAAGGCAATAGCGTCATCATAATCGTCAACGACTAATGCAATCATTCCGATTTGCTGTTGAGTGGAAGTCGACATGCAATGTCCTTTTAATTGAATGTGAAATTATCACTAAGATTGTACGGCTTTAATTAGAAAAAATCTGATTTATTTTATTGATATAAAACAAGTTAAATAAAAACTGGCAGGCCTAAGTTCAATGCAGAATAAAATAAGCCACTCATTGATGAGTGGCTTATTTTGAATTAATTGGTCAACAAATAGTAAAGTGGTTTAGCGACTATTTAGCCCTTTCAACCACTTTTAACTACTGACGAGAGAATGGAAAAACCTATCTTGTCTCGGTAAGTAGTAATTATCATAATTAAAAGACATCACAACAGTCCTTGTACGTCCAATGATTTCATTACGAGGGACAAACCCAATCACTCGTGAATCGGCACTGTTATCCCGATTATCCCCCAATACGAGATAATAACCCGATGGAACAGTAACCTCATTAAAGTTTGAGCGTGTTGAGCCAAATTTATTCACTCTAATTGAATGCGCCACGCCGAGTAAATCTTCAATCTTATCCTGCGAATCATGGCTGCTTATTATTTGGCTTTCTTGCTCAGTATCGAATTCAAGATTTTGAGAAGCTTTACCTGTTAGTGCTAAATCATCTTGATAGCTAATGCTTTGATTATTGATAACCAGTTGATTGTTGTTTAGCGAAACTGTGTCACCAGGGACTCCAACGACACGCTTTACCAGTCTATTTCCAGCAGCCTCGGAGTCAAAAATAATGATATCACCACGAACTGGATCGCCAGTTTTATATAAAGAAACATGAGTAAAAGGAATGCGAACATCGTACGCCATTTTGTTTGCAAGAATCCTGTCACCAATTAATATGCTTGGCTTCATTGAGCTTGTCGGCACGGTATACCAATCAGCAACTGCACTTCTAAATACACTCATTAACGCAATAAAAATTAACAGTGATTTATACTCTTTTAGCAACTTTGTGAGTTTGTTTATCATCATAATCCCTTATGTTTAGCGATGAACCTAGTGCTAACGCTAAGCTTGCGGCTTTACGCTTACCGTTTAATGTAATGCACTTTTTGTAATGCACTTTATGTAATAATTTGAGCACTTGGTTAAAGCAATTATAAGGCCACTATTATTTACTAATAAAATCAGTAGTTTAATATTTTTAGGGTTAACTAAAATGAGTAATATCACCACCTTTTAGTCTTTTAACCTAAACAAGTGATACGTCGTAATATGAAAATGAGTTAAACAAACCACTCGTTCAAAATTTTCGCATTAAAAAGGAAGCCGAAGCTTCCTGTTATTGTGGCACCATCAATGACGAGTCGTTAACTTAATTTCTCTGTAAAAAAGCTAATGGTACGATCCCATGCCAGTTTAGCGTTGGCTTCATCATAGCGACCTGTCGAATCGTTATGAAAACCATGCTTGGCGCCTTTATACATATGCATTTGATAAGGCACTTTATAACGCTTTAAATCAGCTTCGTAGTCAGACCATGATTTATTAACCCGTTCATCTTCTTCACCAAGTTGTACCATTAATGACGCTTTAATATTTTCTCGAAGCTCTTTCTTAGCGGGTGTCCCGTAAAAAGGCACCCCTGCGGTAAGCAAGTCAGATTCGACTGCAGCAAGATAATTGACGATATAGCCGCCGAAACAAAAACCTACCGCGCCTAGTTTTCCATTACTGTTTTCATGGGATTTTAAGAACTTGGCTGCGGCAATAAAGTCCTGCTGAATTTTATCGCGATCCATTGATCGTTGCATCGCACGGCCTTCGTCATCATTACCAGGATAGCCACCAAGTGGATACAGCGCATCAGGTGCGAATGCAATAAAACCTGCCTTAGCTAGGCGGCGAGCGACATCTTTAACATAAGGATTTAAGCCACGATTTTCGTGAATCACTAATACAACAGGTAATGGACCTGTTTTATTCGCAGGTACCACAAAATAACCTTGACCTTTACCGTGGCCCTGTGGCGAGTCAAATGTCTCATAAGTCGCTTTAATATCTGCATCATTAAATGATATTTGCTCAGCAAGAGCATAATTAGGTAAAAGCGCAGATGTCAGAACACTCATGGAGTATCCCACAGCGACTAAAGTGCCCAGCTTCTTCATGAAGGTTCGACGGTCCATACCACCGTGGGCATATTCATCATACCAATCAAACGCTTCTTGCGGGATATCATCTCTTTTGGGTTGAGACATTGTTTTTCCTCCATCAAAATAATGATACACAGATCACGATTTATCTAACCTAGTGGAGTGAAGGAAAAAAGTAAATAGCGATTCCCATTTCAGTTAGTTGACGTCTTTTTCAATACCATAAATGTCTTCATCAATTGTTTCTATACGAGCCTCAAAAATAGTCCTTGCATCGTGTAAACCTTGGTTGTAAAAATACGCGCCAATATTTTTGCCTAAAAAATCTAACAAGAACTCTGCTTCAAATTGACCTAAGTCTTGGTCTAGCTCATCTTCAAAATAACGTTGAAGCTTATTCACCATCACTTCTCTTTGTTCTGCTGTCAGTTCAATTTTAGACATTAAGCCCTTCTCCTAAACCACAATATTGTGGGGGTAACGATGTAAAAACAGGTTGTATTTAATCTTATATCATAAATGTTTGATTGGGTTTCAGATACAAAAAAGCCAGCTTTCGCTGGCTTTTCAAATGCAATGACGTCACGTCAAATTAAGGATGACAAACGTTGTGCATCTCTAAGTTAGTACCAATGTCTTTGCTATTTGCTTTAGCATCGTCATTACGCAACTGTGTTAGGTGATCTAAGTAAGCTTGGTCAACATCGTTAGTGATGTATTGACCATCAAATACTGAGGTTTCAAAACGTTTAATTTCTGGATTTTCCATGCCAACTGCATCAACTAAGTCAGTTAAGTCTTGGAAGATAATACCGTCAGCGCCAATGATTTTAGCAATTTCATCAGCATCACGGCCATGAGCAATAAGCTCATTAGTGGTTGGCATATCAATACCATAAACGTTAGGGAAACGGATTTCAGGAGCAGCAGAAGCAAAGTAAACTTTCTTTGCGCCAGCTTCACGAGCCATTTCAATAATTTGCTCAGAAGTGGTACCACGTACAATAGAGTCATCCACTAACAATACGTTTTTGCCTTTAAACTCAGTGTTAATAGCATTGAGTTTACGACGAACAGACTTCTTACGCTCTTGCTGACCTGGCATGATGAACGTACGGCCAATATAACGGTTTTTAACGAAACCTTGACGGTAAGGAAGATCCATACAACGTGCTATTTCTAACGCGATATCACATGAGGTTTCAGGAATTGGAATAACAACATCAATGTCGTGATCTTCCCATTCTTTTTGAATTTTAGCGCCCAACTTTGCGCCCATATTTACACGGCTACCGTAAACAGAGATTTTATCCATTGACGAATCAGGACGTGCAAAATAAACAAATTCGAAAATACATGGTGCATAGCTTGGTTCAACTGCACATTGGCGAGTAAATAGCTGACCATCTAATGAGATATAAATCGCTTCACCTGGCGCAACATCACGCATCACTTCAAAGCCTACGGCATCTAATGCAACGCTTTCAGAAGCGACCATATACTCAGTACCCGTTGGGGTTTCGTGCTTACCAAGCACTAACGGACGGATACCAAACGGGTCACGAAATGCAACTAGGCCCTGACCGATAATCATCGCTGCAACAGCGTAAGCACCACGAGTTTGTGCATGAACTTTAGCCACAGCATCAAACACTTCATCAGCGCTTAACGTTAAGCTTCTTGTTTCTTGTAGTTCGTCTGCTAACAGGTTTAACAACACTTCAGAATCTGATGTGGTGTTAACGTGGCGACGTTTTTTCACTAGGCCTTCAGCCAACTCAACTGTATTGGTTAAGTTACCATTGTGAGCCAATGAAATACCAAACGGTGAGTTAACATAAAACGGCTGTGCTTCTGAAGCACTTGAGCTACCTGCGGTTGGGTAACGCACGTGTCCAATACCGGCTTTACCTTGTAGGCGTTGCATATGTTTTACTTCGAAAACGTCTTTAACTAGTCCATTTGCCTTACGTAAACGAAACGCGTTCTTGTCAACAGTCACAATACCTGCTGCGTCTTGACCACGGTGCTGAAGCACGGTCAATGCATCATAAATGGTTTGATTAACCGATGACTGACCAACTATTCCGACGATACCACACATGGGTAAGCTTCCTCATTGTAAGATGTTTTATATTTATATTTTGGGTACAAAGCTGGAGGTATTTTCCAGATAGTCAAAAAACCACTGAATAACCACACCAAATTGGGGTACAAGTTCTGATTCTTTCCACCAGTCCTGATTTGGCGAACCGGTAAAAGCATCAAGAAAAATAATATCGCGCTGACAATTAATGCCCCGCGTAATGCACCAAAACACAAGCCTAAGACTCGGTCGGTGCCTGATAAACCGGTTTTAGAAACCAGTTGACCAAGTAAATAGTTAACTAACGCGCCAATGATTAGTGTGGCGATAAATAAGATGGCAATGGCTACGCCATTTCGCATAGTTTCGTCGCTCATTTGAGTCAAATGAACGGCTAAATCTTGATAAAATTGGCTAGCAATAAAGAAGGCAGCAAACCATACCACTAAAGACATGGCTTCTTTGGCAAATCCGCGAACCAAACTGATGACAGTTGATATGCCGATGACGATGAGAATAGCGTAATCAATCCAAACCATTGAGATGGGGATCCGGTATAGATGTTAAGACGGCGCGATTCTAACAGAGACAGAAAACTTTCTCACCCACTGCTAGATAAATTGACTTTGCGCTGTACCAAACAATAGTGAATAGTTAGTTTTCTAGGGGATTGTATTTAACAATTTTACCTTGAAGACCCGTTATTTTTTTAATTTTCTGTTGCTGAGTTTTTAGCTTGTCGGCCGATAAATCTGGGCCAACAAACACCTTTGTGAGCGAGCCATCAATTGGTTTTGCAGGTAAGGTATAAGCGGTAAACCCATTTTGTCGCAGTTGTTTTACTAACCCTTCAACATTTTTGGCATTATTAAAACCACCGAGTTGTAGCGTATAACCCGCTTTAATTGGGGTCGCTTTTTTCTCTACAGGCTCAGATTTAGCCACTTGCTTCGTTTGAGTATTCGTTGGTTTTTTAGCAGGTTCAGTTTGAGCTTGCTCCACAGTCTCTTCTTCAGAAGAGCTAACCAAATCTTGAGTCTGCGCTATTTCTTCGACTTCAAAAGTCTCAGGTTTATACCCTTCACCGATATCATCTTTAGCTTGTTCAGTGATAACAGGGCGAAGTGGGATCTCGGTAAATTGTTCGACTTCTCGTTGTTTTTTCCCATCGAGCAAATCAGGTAAAAAAATCACCCCGAGCGCCACAATTACGACAGTTCCAACTAAACGATTTTGAAATTGAGCAGACAATGTGTATTCCCTTTTATAATAATTCGCTAAAGCCAGCCACAGTGTAAAATGAGCCAAAAACAATTACCACATCATCAGTGGTAATATTTACATTAAGACTTTGCCATGCTTGATTTATCGAAGAAAAATGTGATGATTTTAGCGGTGGTTCATGTTGTGCAAGCATACCAGCTAATGCAGTGGCCTCTAACCCTCGTTCCACTGGTAAATCGGTAAAGTACCATTCATCAATAACGCCTTTCAGTTCAGACAAGACTGCGGCTGCATCTTTGTCTTTTAACATGCCACATAAAGCAATAATACGTGCAGGTTTATATTGCTGTAACTGAGAAGCCAAATATTTTGCTGCATGTGGGTTATGCGCCACATCGACTAACACTTTTGGGCTGTCTTGTACTTGCTCTAAACGCCCAGCTAATGATGCTCTAGCAATACCCGTCATAATATCTTTAGGGCTAATGCTTGGCCAAGTTTGCTCTATTACTGCAACAGCTGTGGCGGCATTGGCAAGCGGCAGTTTTGGTAAAAGCAACTTATGAAAGACACAATTAGCACCAATGTACTGCCAAGTGTCACCATTAAGGTGGTAATTAAAGTCATGGTTAACACAATAAACATTCGCATTAATTTCTGCTGCGTAATCTAACACCGTGTGAGGCAGGTCAGGCTCGCCGATAATGGCTAGGCATTCAGGACGAAACACGCCTGCTTTTTCACGCCCGACTAGCTCGCGGGTATCACCTAAGTATTCTTGATGGTCAATATCAATCGAGGTGATCACACTGACATCAGCATCAATAATATTGGTGGCATCTAAGCGCCCACCTAGCCCAACTTCCAATAGCACTACATCAGGCTTTTCAATATTAAATAAGTACAGGCCAGCTAAGGTTGCATATTCAAAGAAACTCAAGGATATAGTGGCACTATCTGGCAAAGTTCTCGCTGTTTCGATTGCATTAAATGCTGCTATTAATGCGCTGTCAGAAACATCTTGCTGATTAATCCGCACTCGCTCATTAAATTTTAACAAATGCGGTGAGCTATAAACGCCAACGGTAAAGCCAGCTTGCATTAATACTGACTCAATCATGGCGCAGGTTGTCCCTTTACCATTTGTGCCAGCGACAGTAATCACTTTTGATTGAAGGGATAGTACATTTAATCGCTTAGCGACCTCCGTTACACGCGTTAACCCCATTTCAATTTCGGTTGGATGAATAGATAAAAGATAATCCAACCACTGAGACAAGCTTGCCGAATCTGTCGGTGCTGAACAAGGTTGATTGTCACTAACTGAACTCATGTTATTCCTTAACTCAATGTCATTGATTAGCGGATGGATTAATCAATCCAACATAAATAATGGCCCCATAGGTGGCTTAGGTAACTCATAATGCTCAGGGTAAGTTACATCCACTAAATATAGACCATTAGGCTTAGATGTTGGTGCGGCAAACTTGCGATCTTTTAGCGCCAAAAGCTCATTGACCCACTCGACTTTTTGATTAGATTGTCCAATCTCGATGAGTGTACCAACAATATTTCGCACCATATGATGTAAAAAAGCATTCGCTTTAATATCCACAATAATGAATGCGCCTTGGCGAGTGACATTCACAAATTCTATCGTTCTTACTGGACTACGAGCTTGGCACTGTAACGCGCGAAAACTAGTAAAGTCATGTTCGCCAACAAAAAGTTGCGCCGCTTGATGCATTAATTGATGGTCAAGTGCGTAATGATAGTGACTTAATCCGTGACGTAATATACCAGGCCTAAATTCACTATTATCAATAATATAACGATATCGACGCGCCGTGGCAGAAAAGCGAGCATGAAATGTATCATCGACTTCTTTTGCCCATCGAATGGCAATATCATCTGGTAATTTGGCATTGACCCCTAAGGTCCACGCCGACATTTGACGTGTAGATTGGGTATCAAAATGGACCACTTGTCCAGTACCGTGCACACCTGAGTCTGTTCGACCTGCACAAATAATTTCAATGGATTCATTGGCTATTGATGATAAAGCGGCTTCGATTTTTTCTTGCACAGACACAACTTCTTTTGTCTTTGCCAACCGAAATATTGACTACCATCGTATTCGACACCTAACGCCACTCGCATTGAAATTACCCTCAGATTTAAAGAGCGCGCATTTTAGCACAAAAAAACGGCGCATGCATTTAGCGCCGTTTGTTCGTGATGAAATAGGAAATTATAATCGAATGAATGATGGTTAATTAATTTCCAGCTTAACTCATCTCGTCAAGTAGTTTGCCAGCTTCAGTTTGCTGGCGTTCATTACCATCAATTTGAACTTCTTTTAAGATTGCTTTTGCTGCATCTTCATCTTCAATTTCAATGTAGGCTCTAGCTAAGTCTAACTTAGCGTTCACTGAGTTTTCTTCATCGTCAACATCAATCATTTCAGCATTACCAATGAGTGAGTTCACTTCGCCCATTTCAACAGCAACATCTTTATATTGATCGCTAATTTCGACATCTTCATCAGCATCATTTAACAATTTATCTATGTCGATAAAGCCATTTTCTTGCTCGAAGGTATTTAGCGCAGTATCTGAAACCATGTCAGATGGCTCATCAGAATCTAACCTAACATCCTGATTATTACTTTCTTCTGCATCAAGGGCTGCTAGCGCTTCATCAACCGTTAAATTGTCATCGGTTAATTGGAAGGTCTCATCATCGATATCATCAACTTGCGCTTCCGATGCTGGATGATTTGACGCTTGTTGGAATAAATCAGCTTCCCAATCAAGACTCGCTGCATCCGCTTTTTTAGATTTTAAATCGTCGAAAAAGCCTGACTCTTTCGACAATGCCTCTGTATCAGGTTGTTGTTCGATGATGGTATCTGGCTCATCGGCAGATAATCCCGCTAACATGGCATCAAAATCTTGTTCTGAGATGCTGTCCTGCTCATTTATTTCTTCATCAGATACAAATAATGGAACGTCATCTTGTTCATTAAGTTCAAGCTCATGAAGATCAGTCTCAAGTGTGTCGGCCACCTTTGGAGCAGTAACTTCACTGTTGCTATTATCTAACTCACTTTTGTCTGAATCACTCTTATCAATATCAAAGTCTTCAACATTGAAATCAGCCAATAATGCATCCAATTCATCAATATCAGAGTCTTGCTCATCATGACTTTGCTGCACTTGTTGATCGGCATGCTCAGCTGCTAATAACTCAGCAACTAAAGGATCCTCTTGCTGCTCACCGGTCTGTATATCATCTTGAATATTCAGTGTTGATTCATCACCCGGTGCAAATTTCAACTCACCTGAAGATTCGGTATTATTTACCGAAACTGGCTCTATTGCTTCAACATCGGCTAGCAACTCATCTAAATCTAATTCAGACACCGCAGTGCTTTCTTCTAACGTTTCAGCAAACTGATTTTGAGCTTCATTTGCAGAGTCCGTTTCTAAATCAGAAATAAGCGAGTCAATATCATCATTATCAGTGTCAATGGCTAACTCAGATTCAATTTGCTCAAGCTCTGCTGTCAAAACTTGTTCAACATCCAATCCGTCGTTGTTTAATGGAGCAAACTCTTTCTCTGTATCAACATCAGCAAGGAGGTCATCAATATCGGACGATTCATCCAAACTGACAGCAACATCCTCTTCGAGCTCTGCGGCAATCTCTGCAGTGAAATCTTGCTCTTGTTCTGCAGGTACATCTATTGAAGCAAGTAAGCTGTCGATATCATCTTCTGCACCACTTTGAGTATCTATTTCAGCTGACTCTTCTTCGGCAGGCTCATCAAAGCCAGCCAGTAAGCTGTCGATGTCATCTTGCGCATCACTTTTACTATCTATTTGAGCAGGCTCTTCTGCGACAGACTCATTAACCGCTGGTTCATCAATTGCTGGTTCATCAAAGCCTGCTAGTAAATTGTCGATGTCATCTTGTGCATCACTTTGACTATCTATTTGAGCAAGCTCTTCGGCGACAGACTCATTAACCGCTGGTTCTTCAATTGCTGGTTCATCATTTGCTGATTCATCAAAGCCAGCCACTAAGCTGTCGATGTCATCTTGCGCATCACTTTTACTATCTATTTGAGCAGGCTCTTCTGCGACAAACTCATTAACCGCTGGTTCATCAATTGCTGGTTCATCAAAGCCTGCTAGTAAATTGTCGATGTCATCTTGCGCATCACTTTGACTATCTATTTGAGCAGGCTCTTCTGCGACAGACTCATTAACCGCGGGCTCTTCAATTGCTGGTTCATCAAAGCCTGCTAGTAAGCTGTCGATGTCATCTTGTGTATCACTTTTACTATCTATTTGTACTGGCTCTTCTGCGGTTGACTCATTAACTGCGGGCTCTTCAAAGCCTGCGAGTAAGCTATCAATATCATCTTCTGCAGCACTTTCATCTGAGTCACTGTCGGCAGGAACACTGTCAACAGGTAATGGTTCTTCCAATGAAGTCTCAATGACATCATCATTGGTATCGAGCCCTTCAAGAAGACTATCTAAGTCATCCTCATCCGCTTCAAGCGGCTGCATGTCCTCTTCTTGCTCTTCCATCGCCTCAGCCCAAAGATCATCTAAAGAAGTGCCTTCATCAGATTCTTCCGCTGGTTCTTCTTCGGTGATATACATATCAGCATCAGATTCACCATCGAGAGTGAGCTCTCCTGTATCTTGGTTATCTAGATCTAATAAGTCTTCAATGTTTTCTGGCGATTTCTCATCTTCATCTAAGTGAACCGCTAAATTATCAATATCATCGACTTCTGATACGGTCTCTTCACCAGCTTGATCAATCACAGGCTCTGTTTGAGCTGCAGACTCAGGTTCTGTTTTATTTTTACGACGCATGAGCCAGAAGATAGCGAGGAAAATAATAATCAGTGGTAATGCTGCAACAATTGCTAGCAAAATCATATTATCTGACAATGAGCGCCAAAAATCTGTTGGCTCTTCAATAACCTGAGGCTGATTATTTTTTCAACTAATGCCTGATGTTCTGTATCTAATGCTTGATACTTCTCGGTAAGTAATTGCAAATCCTCTTGCATTGCAGATAACTGCAAAGTGAGCTCTTGGATTTTTGCTTTCAATGCATTGTTATCTGCATCTTTGACTAATAATGTATCCTCAGCGCGAGCAAGTTCATCAGTCAGTGACAATGCTTTGGTTTGCGCGTCTTCTAATTTCGCTGTTAGCTCGTCAATTTCAGGCTGCGCTAATAAAGCCGCTTGCTGAGCCAATTCTTCAGCTGTCGGTTGCTTGGCAACAATTTGTAATGGTTTTTTACCCGTAGCAGGCACTGATGTTTCAACGGCAGTAGTAATGTTCGTTGCAGGTTTAGCCGGATTAGCGTTGGGTAATCTCTTGTCATTATTTTCGGCGCGTAACTTAGCATCTGCAGCACTGATCTGTGCCATCACATCAGCCGATGGCACGAGTAGGGTCATGCCACGTTCAAGTGAGTTGTAATTATTACTACTGAACGCATGAGGGTTAGCATCAAATAATGCCGCCATCACTTGATAAACAGAGACGTTCTGGTTTGGCCTAACTTTTTGGGCAATACTCCAAAACGTATCCGAAGAAGTCGTTGGCCCATATTGACGGGTTGGAGCGTTGACAACTTCTCCATTGGGGCCGGTAATTTTGAGCGTTTCTGCGTGGGCAGGCTCGATAATTTGAGATGCAGAAACAGCGGCCAATGCACAGGCCATCATGCCAACAAAATAAGAGGTTCGAAAAATCATCAATCTTTCCCTTTGAGCGCGATCGGGTTGTCTTCATGACAACTGGCTTTAGGTAATTGTTTTTATTAATTACGACTATAAACCAGAATTAGTCACCCTGCTACTGCTGACAGCGGTAAAACGAAAAAAGCCTGCAGGCTGCAGGCTTTTTAGTCTAAATAACTCTATTCATAGTAGATTAATAATAATCTCTGATCAGAACTTCAGCTATTTGAACACTGTTTAAAGCAGCACCTTTACGGATGTTATCGGCCGTAACCCATAAATTTATACCGTAATCGTGAGAAATATCTTTTCTTACTCGGCCAACAAATACAGGGTCGGTACCTGCTGAGTCAGTTACGACAGTAGGATAGTCTTCATCATTCTCGAAAAGCACCACACCTTCAGCGTCACGTAAAACCGCTTTAATTTGTTCAGCTTCAACAGGTTGACGAGTTTCTAAGTGGACTGCTTCTGAGTGACCATAGAACACAGGAACACGAACAGCAGTTGGATTAACAACGATATCGTGGTCACCAAAAATCTTTTGAGTTTCCCACACCATTTTCATTTCTTCTTTGGTGTAACCGTTTTCCATAAACACATCGATTTGTGGTAACACATTGAAAGCGATTTGCTTTGGATAAACTTTATTTTCAGCAGGTAAGCCTTGTAACAATTTAGCGCATTGCCCTGCTAATTCATCAATAGCTTGTTTACCTGAGCCAGACACTGATTGGTAAGTTGCCACGTTAATACGTGAGATACCAAATGCATCATAAATAGGTTTTAATGCCACTAACATTTGAATGGTTGAGCAATTAGGGTTTGCGATAATGTTTCGATTACGGAAGTCAGCAATCGCTTGTGGATTAACTTCTGGCACAACTAACGGTACGTCAATGTCGTAGCGGAAATGTGAAGTATTGTCGATGACCACACAACCATGCTCCGCTGCTATTGGCGCCCATTTAGCTGAAACGTCACCACCAGCTGAGAAGAAACCAATTTGTGCTTGGCTCCAATCAAACGTGTCCACATCAAGAATTTCTACTTGTTTACCATTAAAGCTTACGGTTTCGCCAGCACTGCGGCTACTCGCTAATGGGTATAAGTTTGCGACTGGGAATTTTCGCTCTTCAAGGATCTCAATCATAGTTTGACCCACTGCGCCCGACGCACCTAAAACAACAACATTAAATTCCTGTGACATAATTAACGCTCGACTCCTGAAAAACCTAATTTAAACATCCAATCTACCTCACAATGCCCCGTGTTGACTAGCGACAATGCACTAAATTCACGCCGATGAGTGTGATTTTTTCTCATATGGTCAAACCCATGGTTATTAAGGAAGCTATTTCTAAACAAATAGTCGTCATCTGCGAGGTTGTAGACCAATCTTGCTAGCGTGAGTAATTGAGTTTCAGATACCTTGTCAGTGATGTGTAATTGACTAATGTTAAATTTAGGCAGTAAGTTCAACAGCGATTTTTGGTGTTCAAGACCAAAGATTTCACACAGTTTTTCGAACAACATATAAGTGCCGCGAGCTTTACCTTCTAAGCTGTATCCTGCGATATGTGGCGTCGCAAACTCAACAAGTGGCACTAATTCTGGCATAGGGTTAGGCTCGCCTTCCCACACATCGAGTACCAGTTTGAGATCATCCCGTTGTTGTTTCACCTTAATCAAAGCGCGATTGTCAATAACCTCACCACGGCAACAATTCAGTAACCAAGCATGCGGTTTTAATTGATTCAATTTAGCTTCATCAAACAAGTACCAGGTTTTGTGTGGTCCAGTTTTAGTGATAGGCACATGTAAGCTAATTATGTCAGCTTGCTCAATAATGGTGTCTAACGACACAAACTGACGGGAATTTTTGTCGCTGATATTAGTCGCGCTGCGGTTCGCTAACTGCTGTTCCTCAAGTAATGGATCGCACAACAAGACCTTCATACCATAAGCATTAAGACAATGCTCAAGTGCGCTACCTGTGTTACCCGCGCCAACAATTCCTACCACTTTGTCTTTTAAAGGCTGTTTGAATCGTTTAGCTAATTCCAGCATAGCAATAAAGGCAAACTCCCCCACTGCTGCTGCGTTACAGCCAGGTGCATTAGTAAAAGGGATATGACGTTGTTCTAGTAAGGCTAAATCAATATGATCAGTACCGATGGTGGCACTACCAACAAATTTAAGTTTATTGGCTTGTGATAACAACTCTGCATTCACTTTAGTGACAGAACGGACTAGAAGAACATCAACATCAATAAGCTGCTCTGGCGTTAACTGGCGACCATTTATACGGGTAATCTCTCCGATTTCACCAAATAACGCTTCGACGTACGGCATATTCTCGTCTGCAACTATGTTCATTCTAATGTTTGACCTTATTTATGTGAGTTATCCGATCATTCTATCAACTAATGACACTCAGCAGTTATCTACAAAAAGAAATAAAGTGTTCTTAATTGGTAATTTGACTGACTGTCAAAGTGGGTTAATTGCAATAAAAAAGCCTTTAGCATTCAGCTAAAGGCTTTATCGATATCAAAACACTAACCTACGCCAGCGATGAGATAATATATTACTTCATTTTACGCATAACTAATGTGGCATTAGTTCCGCCAAAGCCAAAACTGTTACTCATTACAGTCGTCAGTTCTGCATCACGATATTCTGTAACCAATGGGATGCCAGCCGCTTTTTCATCTGGAGTATCAATATTGATGCTAGGTGCAATAAAGCTGTTTTCCATCATTAATAAGCTGTAGATGGCTTCATGAACACCTGCAGCGCCCAAGGCATGACCAGTCATAGACTTAGTCGACGCTACTGGTGGAATATTGTCTTGGAAAACTTCATGAATCGCTTCAAGTTCACGAACATCACCTACAGGAGTCGATGTGCCATGAGTGTTGACGTAATCAATCGGAGTATCGACATCAGCAAGTGCCATTTGCATACAACGCACAGCGCCTTCACCAGAAGGTGCCACCATATCGTAGCCATCTGATGATGCACCATAACCAATGATTTCAGCATAAATTTTAGCGCCACGAGCTAATGCATGCTCAAGCTCTTCAACAACAACGATTCCGCCGCCACCAGAGATAACAAAACCATCTCGGTCTGCATCATAAGTACGCGATGCTTTTTCTGGGGTTTCGTTATATTTAGTTGATAATGCACCCATTGCATCGAAGCCCATTGTTAGGGTCCAATCCAATTCTTCTGCACCACCAGCAAACACCATATCTTGCTTACCCATTTGGATAAGCTCAGCTGCATGACCAATACAATGCGCAGAAGTTGCACAAGCAGAACTGATTGAATAGTTCATACCTTTAATTTTAAATGGTGTGGCTAAACATGCACTTGCCGTACTCGCCATAATACGAGGAACAATGTAAGGACCAACACGTTTTACGCTTTTTTCACGTAACGTATCTGCCGCTTGAACTTGGTTTTTAGACGAAGCACCACCTGTACCAACAACTAAGCCAACACGATGATGAGAATATTGTTCTTCTGTTAAGTTGGCATCACTGATCGCTTCTTGCATTGCAATGTATGCATAAGCGGCAGCATCACCCATAAAGCGTAACGCTTTACGATCAATGTGGTCCGCTGGGTTTAATTTAATATCACCCCACACATGACTGCGTAATTTCATTTCTTCGAATTGGTCAGAATGGGTAATACCACTGCGTCCAGCTTTTAGTGAATCTGTCACTTCTTGCTTGTTATTACCGATGCTAGAAACAACACCTAAACCTGTTATTACGACTCTTTTCATTATTTGCTATCCATTTTGTACATGTCAGTACCTAATTTTGCTGCCGCAATGATATCCGCTTTAGACGAATAAAGTGGTCAGCTTTCAATAAACATAGGTAAAATAATCTCAATTGAACCACATTGAGTAATGAGCTTTGACCCAAATAACCACTGACTTCCCTATAGTTACCCGAGATTGTGCAACAATATCGACTAATTTTCCAAGTAGTTACTGTCAAAACCCTAATTATGCAGCAAGCATAAGGCATTATTATGAAACTGTCTTGTCCAACAAGGCAAACTCAACTAAAAGCTGCTCGATTGGGCAAATTGGCTTCGGTAACGCCATGGAAATCATGTTGTTGTGGCAATTATCTCAACAATTAAAACGTCCTGTAAGGCTGAGTGTTTTTGACCCCTATTCAATTAACAGCATTGAGTTAGGTCAATTTTTAGCAATGCCGCAAAATCAAGCAACGATTAATTCACAGCACTTAGCGGAATTTTCACAGCAGTTACAGACTGCTTGCATTGCCAATATTCAAGGTTGTCAGCGGCTCATATTTGATCATGGTCAATTCATTGTTGATATTTTTTTGGTGATATTGAGCATAACCTTAAAGGTATTCAAAGTGTCGAAGCTGATGCCGTTGAGTATTGGCATTGCCTTCCTCATACGAGCTCAAATGAGTATATAGATCACCATATTTCAGAAAAATTGTTTTGGCAGATGGGAAGGTTAAGTAAAGATAATGCATGCTTTTATGCTTATCCGCAGAAAATTGACCGTGTTGAATGTTCAGCGATAACAGTATTAGCGAGTCAATCAGGCTTTATCATCAATGCGCAAAGTGGCAATAGAGATGACATTAGCAATACCAGTGAACGCTCAAGTACGCCAGATTGCGACATTCCTGCAGCTGAAAGAAAAGCATTAAGGTATTCCCATCAGCGCCAGTACACTTATTGCTTACCCAGTGCAAGCGCTCAACCTACGAATACATCGACTTCAAAAGAGAGTGTGGCCATTATCGGCGGTGGTATTGCAGCGGCTCACCTTGCACTATCGCTCGTAGAAAAAGGCAAAAACGTCACGATTTATTGCAAAGACAGTATGCTTGCTGATGGAGCTTCAGGTAATAAACAAGGCGCTATTTATCCGCTTTTAACGCCTGATAACAACTTAATGAGCCAATACTTTCAGCAGGCTTTTTTATTCAGTCGACGTAGGCTTAAGCAACTTGAAAATGCAGGTTACGCTGTTGAGCACCAGTTTTGTGGCGTGTTACAAACGGGGTTTGATGAGCGTAGCGATGCAAGATTAACTAAAATCATCCAAGGACAAGCTTGGCCAAGTGAAGTTGCAGCCCAAGTGTCACCAAGTGAAGCTAATATGCTCGCTGGTATCACCATAGATAAGCCTGCCTTTTACTACCCTTGGGCTGGTTGGATTTGTCCGCATCAATTCGCTCAATCGGCCGTAGACTATGCGCAAGCTATTGCGAAAAACAAAGGGCTTACAGTCGAGATCAGACTTGATACCCCAATTAGTGAACTAACTCGTCAAGGAACCCTTTGGCAGTTAAACACGACTGAGCAAACCTCAGACTTACACCCTAAATGCCCCCCTAACTCGAACAAAAACTCTGCGGTACAATCATTTATTCATTCTGAGGTCGTTGTTGCATCAGGGGCGCAACTCACTGAGTATCAACAAACAAAACAACTACAAGTCACAGGCTTTAGAGGGCAAGTAAGCCATATTCCGTCAAAAGGACAATTAACTAAACTTAATAGCGTTATTTGTGCTCATGGTTATTTAACCCCTGAAAATAATCAACACCATTGTGTTGGCGCTAGTTATGTAAAATCGCCTGATGACTTACGTTTTTGTCCTAGCGAGCAACAAGAAAATGCGCAAAAAATGCATCATAGTTTTCCACAAAGAGACTGGGTTAGTGATATTGATGTATCAGACAACAACGCCAGAGTGGGTGTCAGAATGGTCACAAGAGACCACTGTCCTATGATGGGGCTTGCACCAGATATTGACGCCATATTAAATCAATATAATACCGAGCCTTTGGATCAACATCAGCTCACTGTAGCCAGTCGTGACTTTTGGCGTCATCACTCCGCACCAGTATATAGCGGACTTTATGTTTTAGGTGGGCTCGGCTCAAGAGGACTAAGTTCAGGACCTTTGGCTGCAGAAGCTTTAGCTGCAATGATTTGTCATCAAACCCCACCGATCAGCTATGACATGTTTGCAATGCTAAACCCAAATAGAATGTGGTTAAGAAAACTATTGAAAGGTAAATCTTTGCTTAGCTAAAACCCCGATAAAGGAATAACAATGAATCAGCAAATACATCAAGCGTATCTAGGCGAACTGTATGGCATTGCCTTTTTTACGTTATTTAAAAATATTGAAGAAGACGCCACGCGTATTGCGTTGTGGGATAAATTAATTGAAGTTGAAAGCATCACTGCGGAGATACTGTTGTCTCACTTATTAAAACAACCTGAGACATATCCCTTTGACGTGGTAACCATGACTGAAAAAGGTCAGCAAGATGCACGCAAATGGCTACACCTTCCCTGGGAAGAGTTATTAAAAACACTTTATGATTGGGCTAAACCCTACGAGCAAGAATACCGTAACTGGCAAGCCTCTGCGACTGAGCATCAATCAATCATGACTATCATCGCACAACATGAAACAGCCATTTTGAACTGTTTTTCAGCTGAATTACAACAAAAAAATGGCCAAGCATATCTTGACCATTATTTAGAAAACACCCAATTATTATCTAGCATCAAAAGAGGCTGAAGTTACTTCAACCATTTTTTGACTTTAGTTCGATTATTGTTATCTCGGCTTTCTTTGATCAGTTCATCATCTGCTGTCACTTGAGCACTTTTCGATAAACGATCATAAAGCAACACATTGACTGAGGCCGCAAGGTTCATACAACCAACAGTTGGCACATAAACCACCTCATCCGCAGCATCAATAATTTGCTGCGGTATGGTGCCATCCTCAGGACCAAAAATATAAAAGGCATTTTGAGGATGTTCAAATAAAGGCAATGGCGTTGCGCCAACAACAAGATCAACACAGACCAACTTACTGTCTTCAGGTACTTGTTCCAGCAATGATTCAACGCGAGTTAATGGAATGGTTTTAGCTGCATTTTTAGTATCAACGTCATACTGAGCCTCACCTGAACGGGCCGCTAATTCATATCTATTTCCGGTATAGAAAACTGAATTAGCTTGATAACAACCAGCCGCGCGCATGATGCCACCTACATTTACTGGCGTTTTAGGGTTAACGAGGCCAATCATGGCACTGTGCTTTTGAATAGATTCAGTCATGCCATTTTACTTATTTAATTTCATGCTTATTTAATTTCACTGATAATTTGACGCAATTGTTGCCAAGCCGATTTTACCAGTTCAAAGTCAGCGGTTTCTAATTCATCATCAGCCAATCCCAAGCAATCTACCATTTTTTCGTCAAGCGACTCTATGTTTGTAGATTGTTCCTGTTCCAGTTGAGACAAGACGACAGCGATGTGACCTTGTAGGTATCCACAGGCAAATAAGGCATCATCATCGCCATTAGCAACCGTATTTTCAATCCACCCTTCTAATGCTGCATCATACTTCTCTAACATGGTCTAACTCTCCAATAAATCTGGGTTGGCAACTTGGTACATCACGTAATCATGATATCCAGTGGTAATTTTATAATAACCACTTAATGCACTATCTAATTCTGGGTCGCCACTATCCACAATTAATGGCCTTCCTTCAAGTGCTTTTAACTTAGTTTTTGTCGCAAGAATAATTATATTGTCTTTTCCTATCCGTTTTATCAGTTCAGGAGACAATTGCTGATTACCCCGTCCTAGAATATGTCCTTGCCCACCGATCAAGGTGATCACTAATTTCGTCGGCTTATTTTGGGTCAGCTCGAGTAATTGGTTTGCAGTAACATCACTGGCAACGATCTGCTGCTCATGAATAACATCAACACCCAATAAGGTGTTATCTAAATTAAGCTCTTCCATCACTGCTGCAACAGTGGAGCCACTGCCGATGATATATAACTCATCTTCCATTTGGTTTATAACATCTGCTGCGATATCAGCTAATACAAGCTCATCGACTTCTTTGCCGCCCATTTTTACCGCTTGGATATATCGTGGCTCTGCAGGAACAAGCATTTCACCAAATCGTTTGGCTTTTACCGTTCCTTTTCTGAATGCTTCTTCGTCAATATCCATCACATCAGCGGTCATCAAACTCACTAACTCACCTTGAAGTAGCATGCTCACGACAACCCCTGCAGCGTTAGGGGTAATTGCGTACACACCGGAATGGATTTTTACTCCAGCAGGCACGCCTAAAACAGGTAATGAGTCATCAACGACTGAATAAATATCTCTAGCAGTGCCATCGCCACCAGCAAACAGTAACAAGTCGAGTGATTCATCTTGCAACGCTTTTACAGTTTGCTTGGTATCCGTTGCAGAGGTGTTGTTATTACTTCCCCTGGTGATATCTGATGAACACACTTGACCGAAAAGCCTAATTCAAGCGCTAAAGTTTCGCCCATATCACCACTGGCGGTCACAATATCAATTTGTTCGCTAAAGGGCTTTATGACAGTTAATGCTTGCTTCATTCTCAATCCGGCTTTAGCTTCAGCCCCTCTTGAGATCGCCAGCTCTGCCACATTATCAGACCCCTTTAACCCAACACTGCCGCCTAAACCTGCTAAAGGGTTAATAATTAAACCTAACCTAAAACGCTTCACTGCATACAATCCTTTCATTTATATCTAAGCTGGGCGATAAAGCCCTTTCTTTGTCACCCTTTGCCCATCACTTTCTATGGGCTAATACTGTCACTTTTTATAATGGGTTTTGGCTCAGTAATCGCTAACGCTGCAATGAGTGATAATCCTGCACACGCTGCGGCAAAAAACCAAGTATGGGTTGAGCCTGAGCCATCCCCCCAAATAACGCCACTTATCCAAGTGCCAATTGCGCCACCTAAACCAAAACTCAAACTGGCATATAGCGCTTGGCCTTTACTGCGGTGGGCAATGTCAAAATTGCGATGAATAAACTGGATTGAGGCCGCATGGGTTAACCCAAATGTAAAGGCATGCAACGCCTGACTCAATGAGAGTAAAGCAATATTATCCACACCATATGCTAACAAAACCCATCTTAATACCGTTAACAAGATACTGACTAGTAGAAGTAATTTAACCCCAAATCGACCTAATAACCTCGGCGCCAACATGAACATTAAAATTTCAACGACAACACCTAAAGCAACAAATAAACCGGCAACGCCCTCTGAATAACCAGCCTGTTTTAAATACAATACAAAAAAGCCATAAAATGGCCCGACACTCATTTGAAGTAAAATGGCTGAAATAAGAAACCATACAACTGCAGAAGATAATTTAAGTGGCGGTCTTGGTGCTGAACTTGACAGTTTGACGCGATTACTCGGCAGAGCCATGGCACAAATAAACATGCCGATAAATAATACCATTCCAAGCGCTGGCACAATCTCAGCGCCAAATTCACCAATAGCAAATCCTGCTGCAATCACCAAGCATATATAACCGACACTTCCCCAACTTCTAATTGCACCGTAACGATGGGATTCATCGCCTAACGACTCTAATGTAATCACCTCTAGCTGAGCTAAAATTGCATTCCAAAAAAGTATAAATCATCAAACTGATGGCAAGGTAAGTCAAACTGCCATCAAAGAAAAAACTGACATAAGTGATAGCAGCTGCCGCTGAACCAAACTTGACTAGCTCTGAACGCATTCCAGTTCTGTCAGCAACCATTGCCCAAACATTAGGTGCAACAATCCGAGTTCCCATCAATATCGCCATAAGAAAGCCGATTTCTTGCGCATTAAAGCCACGGTTATCAAAAAAGACACCGAGATATGGAACCATTAAACCGAGAATTGAAAAAAGAAAAAGTAACAAGCGCTGAGCCAACGGGCGTTGGGCTCAGCAGATACAGCCTTGGGCATTTATTTCATACCAATAACAGGAGTTTGTGAAACAACATCTTGGTTTTGAGCGCGATGACGAAGTAAATGATCCATTAACACAATTGCTAACATGGCTTCAGCAATAGGCACAGCGCGAATACCGACGCATGGGTCATGACGACCTTTGGTAACAACATCAGCAGTTGTGCCTTGTGCAGTCATGCTTTGTCCCGGCACTGAAATACTGGAAGTCGGTTTAAGAGCAATATGCGCCACTATCGGCTGACCTGAAGAAATACCGCCTAATACTCCACCAGCATGATTTGACTCAAACCCTGCAGGTGACATTAAATCACGTCCTTCAGACCCTTTTTGGGTTACCACACCAAAACCATCACCAATCTCAACGCCTTTAACTGCATTAATCCCCATTAGAGCATGAGCTATATCGGCATCCAGTCTATCGAATACCGGCTCACCTAAACCTACTGGTACACCTGTCGCTGCAACAGTGATTTTAGCCCCAACAGAGTCACCTGACTTTTTCAAATCACGCATATATTCATCAAGTTGCTCTAATTTTGATGCATCAGGGAAAAAGAATGCGTTTTGTTCTACTTCGTTAAGATCAACCGATTCTGCACTGATTGGGCCCAGTTGCGACATATAACCATTAATCTCAATGCCATGAACCTGCTTGAGGTATTTTTTCGCAACCGCACCAGCAGCAACCCGCATGGCTGTTTCACGGGCTGAAGAGCGCCCACCACCACGGTAATCACGTAAACCATACTTTTGTTGGTAGGTATAATCTGCGTGACCTGGGCGGAACAGATCTTTAATGTTTGAATAATCTTGACTACGTTGATCGGTATTTTCAATCAATAAACCAATGGATGTCCCCGTGGTTTTGTCTTCAAATACCCCAGACAAAATACGCACTTCATCAGGTTCACGTCTTGCGGTTGTATAACGAGAGGTACCAGGGCGACGACGGTCTAGATCGCGTTGCATGTCTTCAACAGTTAATTCAAGACCTGGTGGGCAACCATCAATAATACAACCTAATGCAACACCATGACTTTCACCGAAAGTCGTTACGACAAAATTCTGACCTATGCTATTTCCTGACATGCTATCTGCTTACCTCAACGTAATTCATTTAATCGTTATTATTCACTATCTTTATAGATGGCGAAAAGTGATTCATTTTCAACTAGCTGGTCGTAGGTGAGAACAAATACGCCATCGCCGCCAAATTCAAATTCAACCCAAGTGAAAGGAACATCAGGGAATTGCTCAATTAAATGAACCATTGAGTTACCCACTTCGACTACTAATAACCCATCTGGAGTCAAATAGTCAGCCGCGTTCGCTAAAATACGCTTAGTTAAATCTAAACCATCACGGCCAGATGCTAACCCAATAGCAGGCTCATGGTGGTACTCATCAGGCATATCACCAATATCTTGTTCATCTACGTATGGTGGATTAGATACGATCAAATCGTATTGTGGCCCTTTAGGAATCGCTGAGAAAATATCTGATTGAATCGGGAATACGCGGTCAAGTACATTTAACGATTCAATATTAATTTGCGCAACTTCTAAGGCATCTTCACTAATATCAAGTGCATCCACCTCAGCATCTTCAAATGCATAAGCACAAGCTATCGCAATACAGCCGCTTCCAGTACATAAATCCATCACACGATTAACAGGTTTATTGTATAACCAAGGACTAAAGCCATTGTTGATCATTTCAGCAATGGGTGAACGAGGCACTAATACTCGTTCATCGACATAGAACTCTAAATCAGCAAAACGCGCTTTATTCGTTAGGTATGGCACAGGTAAGCGCTCACGAACACGACGAATAATTAATTCAACGATTTTGTGTTTTTCGCTACTGGTTAAATTTGAATTTACCACCTGTTGGCCAATCTCTTCAGGAAGGTGTAATGCATGAAAAACCAAAGAAATCGCTTCATCCCACGCGTTATCAGTTCCGTGCCCATAATAAATGTTCGCATCATTAAAACGGCTAACAGCCCAACGCAACATATCGCCAACGGTTCTTAATTCGGTGACAGCTTCATCTACAAAGATTTTATCCAAAACATAACTCCTGAAAAATTGTTCCTGACCATTGTAACTGAAGTCTATTAAGATGACCTAGAATTCAATACAATAGCGCCATGAATAAAGAAAATAATCCCGACTTTGCACTGTTTTCAGAGCAATTTGGCGGTATTAAGCCGTTAAATCAAGACAAACATCATTTTAAACAGTCGGTCAAATCCAAACAACAAGTCGAAGTAAAAGAACAGCAGGTTTATGCTGACAGTTACTTTTCGGATAATTATCAACCTATTTTGCCTGTTGAAGGTCCAATGCGTTGGCTAAACGACAACGTGGATAAAATTGAGCTCAAGCGTTTAAGACGTGGAGATTATCAACCGGACCTGCTACTAGACTTACATGGTATGCGCCAAGCAGAAGCCAAACTTGAACTAGCTGCATTATTGCAAGCTTGTGTCAAACAGCGCGTGCTTTGCTGTTGTGTTATGCATGGTTATGGCTCGGGTATTTTAAAACAACAACTGCCGATGTGGTTGGCTCAACATCCTAAAGTCAGCGCCTTTCATCAAGCACCTAAAGAATGGGGAGCAGACGCAGCATTATTGGTCTTAGTGGATATTGATGACAATACCAAAGGGTAATCAAACGAATCTGAAAGATTGGCTGTGCAAACATTAGTGACGGCATGTAACAAAAATGGCAACGGTCGCTGCCATTATTTATGATAACTCAGTTTAAGCACTCATTTGCGCAGGTGTTTGCATTAAATCAAAGTGACCACCATGCTCATTACGCTCAATAGATGCTATCGCTGAAGTCGCAAAAATGGGCGGTTCCATACCAGCAACTAGCTCGCTAACCATATAACCTAAAATAGGCATGTGAGCGATAACTAACACTTTTTTTGCTTGGTAATGTTCAGCATAAGCCAAAATCGCATCAACGGCAATTTGCGGGCTACCCGAAGGGGTAATGTCGTCCAGTACTAACCATTTGTTTGGCTCAGGCAAATGTTTTGCCACCTCTTGCCACGTTTGTTGTGCTCGTAGATAAGGGCTAACAATAACTAAGTCCACACTGCTGACTTTTTCCGTTAACCAATTCGCCATTGCGTTAGATTGAGTTCGACCAAGTTGTGATAGCATTCTTTCTCTATCGGACGGTGCATCGAAACCCGCTTCACCATGTCGCATTAAAAATAGCTGCATACTTCTCTCGCTACTCATTATTATTGTGTTTATAGGTTAATTGTAGCCTTAAATAACTCATCCACAAAGAAACAATGAAGGATATTTAATTAGTCTTTAGTCGATATTTTCATTAGTTATTTGCTAAAAAGCCGCAACGAGATCAATATATAGCTAGCCTTCTTATCTGGAGCATCATCTTGACCATAAAACCAGACATCGAATTAAAAACTGTAGACAACATAATAACAAGTCCAAATGACCATCGACACTATCGTCATGTCGTGTTATCGAATGGATTAAAAGTCTTACTTGTAGAAGATAAAACAGCAACCCAAGCTGCTGCTTCGATGACCGTGTCTGTCGGCCACTTTGACGATCCTGTTTCACGCCCTGGTATGGCACATTTTCTTGAGCACATGTTATTTTTAGGCACTGAAAAATTTCCTGATTCAGGTGAATACCATCAATTCATCAATCAGCATGGTGGTTCAAACAACGCATGGACTGGCACAGAACAAACAAACTTTTTTACAGTATCGACGCAGAGCATTTCGAAGAATCTCTTGATAGATTCAGCCAGTTTTTTATCGCACCCAAGTTTGATTTAGAACTAGTCGACAGAGAAAGGCATGCCATAGATTCAGAATACAGTCTTAAATTAAAAGATGACATTAGACGGGTTTATCAAGTTCAAAAAGAGTCTATTAATCCTCAGCATCCATTCAGTAAATTCTCCGTGGGGAATTTACAAACCTTAGCAGGCGATGAAGCAGAAGTGCGTCAAGAGTTACTCGACTTTTACCGTTCTAAATACAGCGCCAACATCATGACCTTATGCTTGGTATCTCCACACTCTCTTGATCAACAAGCACAATATGCGCAACATTTTTTTGCCAGCATTGTAAACCGTAACCTTACATCCAGTTATCCAGATACCGCATATTTAACTGATAATCAGCGCCTTACCCATATCAACATTTCCCCGGTAAAAGACCAGAAAAGGCTGAACATCAGTTTTGCGCTACCCTCAATTGAGCAATTTTATAAGCGTAAACCACTCACTTTTATAAGTCATTTACTGGGTAATGAAAGCCCTGGAAGTTTGTTGTCATATTTAAAAGAGCAAGGTTTTGCTAATAACTTGTCTGCTGGAGGTGGCGTCAATGGCTATAACTTCAAAGATTACAGCATTAGTATCCAACTCACTGATAAAGGTTTAGAACAACTCGATACCATTATCGAGTGCACGTTTGAATATATAAAACTAATCACTACTGATGGAATTGAATCATGGCGTTATCAAGAGCGAGCCAGCTTGTTAGCCACAGCATTTAAATATCAAGAACAAATCAAGGCGCTCGATCTGGCCAGTCATTTAAGCATCAATATGCAGCACTATGATATCGAAGACGTCGTATACGGCGATTATCGTATGGATGCAATGCATGCAGACGAGACTCTCGCGCTATTGGCATTGTTATCTCCTGACAACATGAGAACACAATTAGTTTCCAAAGAAGTAAGCACTAACCAGCAAGCACAATGGTACTTTACTCCCTACTCTGTTGAAAAAATTCCAGCAGAAAAAATTGCACAATGGGGAAAAGTAACCCCAAGGAAAGCGCTAACGCTTCCCACTAAAAATCCATTCATAGTCGATAACCCAACATCAAGAGTAGAGCACAGTGAAAGTGATGTACCACTAGTGGTTGCAGAAGATGCAGGATACAGAATTTGGCACCGAAAGGACGATGAATTTAATGTCCCCAAAGGCCATATCTTTTTGTCATTAGATTCTGAAAATGCAAGCCCAACACCTAAACACGCAGCATTAACCAGACTTTATGTTGAAATGGTATTGGACTACATGACTGAGGCCACTTACCAAGCTGAGGTCGCAGGACTAAATTACAATATTTACCCTCACCAAGGAGGGATCACTCTGCACTTAACAGGTTTCACCGGTAACCAAGAAACACTACTAGCATTGGTTATTGAAAAGGCTAGAGAAAGAAACTTCACACAAGATCGGTTTAAGCTAATTAAAAAACAACTACTCAGAAGCTGGACTAACGCCTCACAAGCTAAGCCGATAGCGCAATTATTTACCAGCTTAACGGTCACCTTACAAAAACGTTCCTATGAGCCTGCTCGCATGGCAGAGATGCTTGAGGACGTCACTCTCGATGAGCTTCACAACCACGTCAGCGCGTTTTACGAGAAAATATACGTAGAAGGTCTTGTTTACGGTGACTGGTTAGTTAACGAAGCCCAACAACTCGCTAAACGGTTAAAACAAGTCTTGTCACTTGTCACTAAACCCAGTTCAGAATCGAGTAGAGAACTAATAAATATTGCAGGGCAAGGGACGTTATTACGTGAACTATCGGTTGAACATCAAGACAGTGCCATTATTGTTTATTACCAATCTAGTGACACTTCTGCTCATAAAGTAGGCTTATTTAGTTTGCTTAACCACACAATGTCGTCTACTTTTTTCCATGAGCTTCGTACAGAAAAGCAACTCGGTTATATGGTCGGAACGGGATATCTGCCACTCAATCGCCATCCAGGGATGATATTCTACATACAATCACCAACCACAGGTCCAAGAAACCTGCTTGAAGCCATTGATGAGTTTATTGCAGACTTTAATTATGCAGTGATGCAGATAACGAAAGAGCAATGGGAAGCGACAAAGCTTGGCTTAATCAATCAAATACTTGAAAAAGATGCCAACTTAAAAAGTCGCAGCCAACGTTATTGGGTCTGCTTGGGCAATCGAGATTACGACTTTAAGCAAAGGGAAAGAGTCGTTGAAGAGATTAAAAAGTTCACCCGAGCAGATCTCATCAAGTTTATTGTTACCAATATGCGCAGCAAGCATAGCGATAGATTAGTGATGTTCAATGCTGGAGAACAACATGATCATCTTGACCCCTTGCCTACAGCGACGAAAATTACTGACTTAAAAGGTTTTAAAGCGCAAGCAAATAAATTTGAGTTTTAGAGGGGCGACTGTCGAGCTTAAATTTTATTACAACTTTTACAAAGTATTTAAATCGACAGATAAAACAGCGAAAAAAACCGATTTTTAGCAGTAAAACAGTGATAATTGCGTAAAAGTTAAACGAGCAAGCACTTACGTAGTATAAAAAAAGTACAACCGTAAAAAATATTTATTTTATTTACACTTACGATTTTTTGACAAAGTATTAACTTTCTGAAAAAGTGGAGTATTACCTTGAATAATTCTCGAATACAAAAGACAAAAGTATACTTTATATGCAATTACTAAGACGGTTGTTAATTTGTACAACTCTTTTAATCCAAAGCTTTTTGGGTTTAGCTTTGGCTGATTCAGGGACAAATTATGACCTTACACTCAGTACAGAAGTATACAATACTGAGGATGGCCTCTCTCAAGTAACAGTTACAAGTATTGCAGAAGATGCAGAAGGCTTTGTCTGGCTAGGGACTGTTAATGGTTTAAACAGGTTTGACGGCACAAATTTCAAACACTTTTTCGCTGAAGATTTGAATTCCAAATTGCCTAGCTCATTCATAAAAAGTCTCTTTATTGATAAGAATAACCGCCTAATAGTAGGTACTGATTCAGGCTTAGCATTGTACCGTGGAGATAAAGAAACATTCGAACCTGTTATTATTGATAACCAACCCATTACCCAATCAATATGGTCAATATCAGCCTTATCAAAAGGATTAGTCGTTGGTCTCGATAATAAGATAATTATACTTAATGAAGATTTAACTCGAGCCATGTGGGACTTCCAAAGTGAAGTTTTACAAGAAGTCAAAAAAGTAATAGAAGTTAATGGATCACTATATATTAGAAACTACAATGGTATCGTTTTTAAACTTGAAGAAGACCAACTTACAACAGTTGCCTTCGAATCTAATGATATTGGTATAATTTCTGATAAATTAATTATTTCCACTCAGGAAGGCCTGTTTAGTATCATTAATAACAAGAAGGAAAAAATTTCTGATGAAATTATGACCTACCTTGAGCCTTCAATATCAGGAAATGAACTAACATCAATTATTGACTCGGATATTGTTAGAATAAACTCTGAAAACGTGATCAAAAAAATTGGATTTATAGAGCAAGATGCAGCTAGAAAACGTCCATATATTAAAGAGACTAAATCTTCAATTTTCATTACTGATGTGAATTTAGGTGTTATTAAAATTGATCGTAATAGAAACTTAATTAAAAGCTCTAAATTCATAACAGACAATATTTGGGCAATAACACAAACTGAAGAAAATATATATTTAGCAACTGATTCTTTTGAAATCAGAGTTTTGGATAAATCACTTCAATATTCCCACTCTATTTCAATTAAAAATGCTTCAGGCCCAAAATCAATCAAGGTTCTCAACAAACATTTATATACTGGTAATATAACTGGTTTAACAATTACTGACCTCGAAACCTTAGAAACTAGCAAGATACTTGAGCGTCATATAAGTAATGTACAACTAAGTGAAGATAAAACTAAACTCTATGCCTCTACAATCAATGGGAAAATATTCGTCATTGAAGGTGATGAGGTTATTGAAACACTTACTACGGGTGAACGTTATCCAATTTTTGATCTCGTTGAGAGAGATAGTGCCCTATGGGTCGCAACTCAAGGTGGCCTATTTAAAATAACTAATGGGAATTCTGAAAAAATTTACTCAGAAAGCATGGTGACAACATTAAAATTTGACGAGAATTACCTTTATTTTGGTACAAGAAATTCATTATTACAGTTAGAAATAATATCAAACCAACTCAAAGAAATTTTCAAACATAATAAATTAGTTTACTCAATAGAGTTATTTAATAACTTTTTAGTTTCATCATCAGCAATGGAACTCAACATTACAAATAAAACAAACTTTAAAAATTTGAAATTGTCATCTAGAAATGGAGCTCAAGGTGACTACAACTCCCTAGCTTCAATTCGTTTGGATGATTACTCTTTATTTGGTGGTGCTAAGGGACTAAGTATTGTTAACCCCAATGAAATCTATAATGAAATACTTATTTCTGGAAGTACAGATGTTGCTTTAATAGATTTTTCATTATTTAACGTTTCTGAAAAAGTTGGCGGGGACATCCTGCAGCAACCGATTAATAAACAAGAAAATATTACTTTAAAATATTCTGACTACCCTTTCACATTTACTTTTGTAACTCCTGGTCAAGACTTAGATGAATTTGAGTTTTTCTATCAAATGCAAGGCCTAAACGATAGCTGGCTTCCATCTCAATATATTAACTCAGCAACTTATACCAACTTATCAGCTGGTGTTTATCAATTTAATGTTTATGCAATTAATAAACTTTCAGGTAAGCAAGGTAAAACGAAGTCTATAACAGTGACTGTTACACCACCGTGGTATTACTCTTTTGAAGCTAAACTAACCTATACACTTCTGTTTTTACTATTTTTATTAGTCGTATCTAAAATTCTTTTACGTCGTCGAGAAATTCAAAAGCAGATAGCTCTCAGTGAAGAACGACTAAAACTGTCTCTGTGGGGAAGCGGCGATGAAATGTGGGATTGGGATATTGAAACGGGCGAAATCTACCGCTCTAACATTTGGGGAACGCTTGAGTTTCCGCAAGATGGTCGACGCTCAGGCAAACCCGGTGAAGAAAGTAATATCCACCCTCTTGATCAACATCGCGTCAAAACTGCGTTAAATGATCACTTCAAAGGGCTTACAGATCACTTCGAAGTCACTTACCGAGTTAAAAGTCGCGAAGATTTATGGATGTGGATTCTTGATAGAGCCAAGATTGTTGAAAGAGACCACAAAGAAAACCCTGTTCGAATGACAGGTACGATTAAAAACATCAATAATTTAAAACAAACCGAAGAACAATTACGTTTATTTGAGCGAGCCATTGAAAACATCTCCGAAGGCATGTTTATTCTTGATGAAAAGTACCGTTTTGTCGAAGTTAACGATGCCTGTTGTGTATTAACAGCACAGCCTCGAGAAGAGTTTATAGGCCAGCTATTTACCTTCGGTCGTTACCCAGAATCATACTCTAATCAAGTGCACGCCTCATTGTCCCAGCAAGGTTGCTGGAGTAATGAATTAGAAGCAGATAGAGGAGACGGTAGTCACTTCTTAATGGAGCTTACCGTTGATGCGATTTATAACGAGCAAGGTGAAACAACTCATTATGTTGGAGTGTTCTCTGATATTACTCGTCGTAAACAACAGGAAGAAGAGCTACGTAAATTAACCAATAGTGACTTACTAACTGGGTTGCCAAATCGTTCAAGCCTGCAAGTTACACTGAATAATTTGGTTAAGAAAGATATCCATCACACGTTAATGGTTTTAGATTTGGATAACTTTAAGCGAATAAACGACTCGTTAGGGCATCAGATCGGTGATGAGTTGTTAGTTGATGTCGCCAAGCGTATTCAAAACAATGTTCCTAAGCACGTTAGTCTTTATCGACTTGGTGGTGATGAATTTGCAATATTAGTTGATCAAAACCCTGATATCGGCTCTTGTGCTGCTATAGCATCAAGAATAATAGATTCATTAAAAGAAGAATTTAAAATTGATAGAGAGTCCTTAGTTGTTGGCCTCAGTATTGGTATTGTGCTGTATCCAGAAGATGAGCAAAATGAGCAAGCACTATTAAGAAAAGCCGATATTGCGATGTACCACGCGAAATCTGGCGGCGGCAATCGTTATCAGTTTTACTCAGAGTCTTTAAACCAAAATGCACTTCGTCAGTTAGAAGTTGAAAATCTCATTCGCGAAGGCTTAAAAGAAGACCTATTTGAGGTTTACTATCAACCCAAGGTCGATTTGAAAAATGATAACCTTGTTGGAATGGAAGCACTGGTTCGCTTAGTTCACCCAGACTTTGGCGTTATCTCTCCCAACGAATTTATTCCATTAGCAGAAGAAAATGGGTTGATTGTTGAGATTGGTGACTTAGTGCTCAGAAAAGCCTGCTTTGCAGCTCAAAAATGGCGTGAACAAGGCATCTTCACAGGCCGTGTCGCAATTAATCTATCTTCTAGGCAGTTTGCCCTACCAGATCTGCAACAACGCATTTCAACAGTATTACAGCTAACTAAATTACCCGCTTGTCATTTAGAGCTAGAGATCACTGAAAGCACCATTATCAAAAACCCTGAAAATGCTATCAAAGTCATGAATCAACTTTCTAAAATGGGCGTGACCTTGGCACTTGATGATTTTGGTACTGGTTATTCCTCTTTGTCTTATTTAAAACGATTCCCGATCCACTGTCTAAAAATTGACAAGTCATTTGTCGATGATATTAGTAAATCAGATCGAGATCTTAAAATGGTCGACAGTATTATTACCATTGCTCATAACATGGGGCTATCAGTCGTTGGTGAAGGTGTCGAGGACGATGCCCAACTCAATATACTCAAAGCACTAAAGTGTGAAGAGATACAAGGCTACATATTCAGTAAACCTGTTCCAGAAAAAGATTTTACTGAATTACTCAATATCAATTTCGATAAACAGGAATTAAAAGCACTACAAAGTTGACATTGGCACAACAAGTGCAACTAGCAGTTCAGACGTCAAATAAAAAACTTTTTTATTAACCCTGAACTGAGAGATTAATACAATGATTAACGGAATTATCATAGCTGCACTTTTAACTTCTACTTCTACTGCCGCTAATATGACAATGGAAGTTTCACAGTCAATTGAGTCAAATAACAATTACATTGTTGGTCTACCTAATATCAAGTTTATTGACACGCAAGTCGCTGGCCTACCGAATATTAAGTTTGTAGACACACAAGTTGCTGGTTTACCAAACATCAAGTTTGTTGATACCCAAGTCGCTGGTCTGCCAAACATCAAGTTTGTAGACACACAAGTCGCTGGCCTACCAAACATCAAGTTTGTTGATACCCAAGTCGCTGGTCTGCCAAACATCAAGTTTGTAGACACACAAGTCGCTGGCCTACCGAACATCAAGTTTGTAGATACACAAGTTGCTGGTTTACCAAACATTAAGTTTGTTGATACCCAAGTTGCTGGTTTACCAAACATCAAGTTTGTTGATACCCAAGTTGCTGGTCTACCAAACATCAAGTTTGTTGATACCCAAGTTGCTGGTTTACCAAACATCAAGTTTTTTGATACCCAAGTTGCTGGTCTACCAAACATCAAGTTTGTTGATACACAAGTTGCTGGTCTACCAAACATCAAGTTTGTAGATACCCAAGTTGCTGGTTTACCAAACATCAAGTTTGTTGATACTCAAGTTGCTGGTCTACCAAACATCAAGTTTGTAGATACACAAGTCGCTGGCCTGCCAAACATCAAGTTTGTTGATACCCAAGTTGCTGGTCTACCAAACATCAAGTTTGTTGATACCCAAGTCGCTGGCCTACCGAACATCAAGTTTACTGAAACACAAGTTGCTGGCCTGCCAAACATCAAGTTTGTAGACACACAAGTCGCTGGCCTACCGAACATCAAGTTTGTAGACACACAAGTTGCTGGTCTACCAAACATCAAGTTTGTAGTCACACAAGTCGCTGGCCTACCGAACATCAAGTTTACTGAAACACAAGTTGCTGGCCTGCCAAACATCAAGTTTTTAGACACACAAGTCGCTGGCCTACCGAACATCAAGTTTGTAGACACACAAGTCGCTGGCCTGCCAAACATCAAGTTTGTAGACACACAAGTCGCAGGCCTACCAAATATCAAGTTTACTGAAACACAAGTCGCAGGCCTACCAAACATCAAGTTTACTGAAACACAAGTCGCTGGCCTGCCAAACATTAAGTTCAGCAACTCAAGCATCGCTTAGGAGATTCATTATGTTTAATTCTTTAAAGAAAGTACTTGGCATTGCGAAACCACAACGTAAAAGAGTTAAGTTGCCAGAAGGGCTAGAGCACTTAGAAGTGATTCCAGCAAAAGCTTGGTGGAGCTAATACTGCAATTAGCCACTTCATACAGACAATAAAAAAGGAGCTTACGCTCCTTTTTTTAGATCTACATCTATTTAAAATGAACGTTTATGTTCATTTGGGTTAGATATCTTCTTCGTTAATAAATACTTATGACTATTAAATAATGGATAAGCAAGCGGTCCCATAAGCATTCCAGCTACAGACCATCTTTTAACAGCCATCCCATTTACAAAAGCTTGATTACCCAGAAAATATCCTGATAAACACGAAATCAACAAGAGTAGAAATATCACTGAAACCTCAATAATTTATTCAGTTAACAACATTCCATTTTTTTAATTCTTTATCAGCTATCTCACCCTGCTAATAACGGCGATATTATAACCAAGAACTAAGCTGTTAGCTATAAGAGTAGCAAATAAGACTATTATACTGGAAAGTAAAAAATAGACATATAGACTATTTATTAGGCTAAAACATGCCACTTTAGAATGAAAAAGCGGCAACATGTTGCCGCTTTGTTAATTTAAATCAACCATAAAGTATGACTTATGGCTAATAGAAAGTGCTGCCTGACTCAGCCATGTTGACCAACCTTTCACAAGGTTCAAATCTATCGCCATGTTGTTGTTGATACTGACGTAATTTTGACACTAAGTTAGCGATTCCCATACTGTCCATGTATTTAAATGGACCGCCTAAGAAAGGTGGGAATCCAATCCCGAAGATTGCGCCAATATCACCATCACGAGCACTGGCAATAATACCCTCATCTAAACAGCGAACGGCCTCATTGAGCATTTGGACCACGCAGCGCATGGCAATATCACTACCCGAACCAGTAGATTGATTATTGACACCAAGTACCTGATAAACGGACTCATCAACCAATTTAGCTTTAGACTTCTTATTACCATATTGATAAAAGCCCTTGCCATTTTTACGACCTTTTCGATCGTCTCCTAACAACTTGTCAAACGCATCTGGGGCTTTGAACCTTTCACCTAACTCTTGGGTTAAGATCGGCGCAATTTTAGCTCCAACATCTATTCCGACTTCATCTAATAATGTAATGGGTCCCACAGGGAAACCAAATTTTACGAGGGCTTTATCTAAACTTTCTACTTTTTCGCCAGACAATAAAACTTGAGCGGCTTCATTCATGTATAAAGCAAGAATACGGTTCACATAGAAACCCGCACCGTCTTGAACAACAATCGGAGTTTTGCCTTGCTTACGCGCAAATGCAACCGTAGTTGCAATCGTCTCTGGTGATGTCGTTTTATGGGCAATCACCTCGACCAGCGGCATTTTTTCAACAGGTGAAAAATAATGAAGACCAATCACGTTTTCAGGACGGGAAGCTGCCTCTGCAATCTGTCCAATCGGTAACGAAGACGTATTTGAAGCGAAAATAGTATTTTTATGACATTCACGCTCAACATCTTTTACCATTTGATGCTTAAGAGCTAAATCTTCAAAAACGGCTTCAACGACAATATCGGCATCCTTAACACCTTTATATTCAGTCGTTGTCGTCATCAATGCCATTAAATTATCTCTAACAGCTGGAGTCATATGACGACGTTTAACGCCTTTAGCCAATAATTTATAAGCATAAGCTAACGCGTTACTTAACCCTTTTTCATTAATGTCTTTCACACGTGCAGGGATTTTAGCTTTAGTCGTTGTCACAGAAGCAATACCGCCTCCCATCAAACCACCACCGATAACTAAGGCTTTATTAACCTTACGCGGCTCAGCTCCATCGGCACCTGTTTCTTTTTTCATTTCTGTCGTAGCAAAGAAAATGCTGCGAAGTGCTTCTGACTCAGACGACATGACTAATTCGGCAAAATGACTGGCTTCAACTTCAAGCCCTTTAATCATGCCTTTGTTCATGCCTTGTTTAACACAGTCAATAATTTTGGCTGGCGCTGGGTAATTACCTTGAGTCTTTTTAAGGACTTGTTTTGCAGCTTGATCAAAAATGATATCGCGAGTTGCGCTTGTTGATTCAAGCACCTTATTTAATGCACTTTTTTAGCGACTTTTGCTGCTGACTTACCTTTTTTAGCCATTGAAATAGCAGTTTCTAATAAAATAGACTCAGGTACTACGTCATCAACCAGTGCCATTTTAAGCGCTTGTTTAGGGCGAATTTGTTTGCCTGTTAGCATCATATCAAGTGCAGTGGTAATACCGACTTTTCTCGGTAAACGTTGTGTTCCCCCCACCAGGTAGTAAACCAAGTTGCACTTCCGGCACACCCATGATGGTTTTTTTGTCATCAGTACAAACACGTAAATGACACGCTAACGCTAACTCTAAACCGCCACCTAGACATGCACCATTGATAGCTGCTACGACAGGAATCGATAAATTTTCAAGCTCATTGAATACAACATGCCCTTGCTGAGACAGCTCTTTAGCAGCTGCAACGCTCGTGCATGCATCTAACATGCTGATATCTGCACCAGCAACAAATGAGTCAGCTTTACCCGAGATAACCACAAGCCCTTTCACACTGGCATCATGTTTGATTTCAGCTAGTATTTCGCTGATTTCTGGACCAAATTCTGCTTTTAAGGTGTTCATGGTTTCACCAGGAACATCCATTGTTAACACTGCAATTCCGTCTTCGCGGCGAGATAAATTAAATGTCTTTTCCATCAGAATTACTCCACTTCTACAATCATTGCTGCGCCAAGACCACCAGCAGCACATGCTGTAGCCAAACCAGTACCACCGCCACGACGTTTAAGTTCACGACATACTTGGGTAATTAAACGTGTTCCAGTTGCTGCAAATGGATGTCCATAAGCAAGAGAACCACCTAATACATTAAACTTGCTCATATCAATCTCACCAATGGCGCGATTTCTACCTAGCTTTTCTTCCGCAAATTTCTTAGAACCAAACATTTGCATATTGGCTAATGTTTGTGCTGCAAATGCTTCATGCATTTCAATTAATGTTAAATCTTCTAACTCCATGCCAGCACGCTTTAGTGCTAATGGTGTTGCGTATGAAGGTCCCATCAACATGTCTTGCCACACATCAATTGCAGTAAATGCATAACTTTTAATATAACCGATAGGCTCGTAACCCAATGCTTTAGCACGGCCTTCGCTCATTAGAATAACGGCAGAAGCGCCGTCGGTTAATGGTGTACTGTTTGCAGCTGTTACAGAGCCGTGTTTACGGTCAAAGGCTGGACGTAATTTGGCATAAGACTCTAATACTGAGTTTTCACGAATATTATTATCACGATCAATAAACTGCTTGTAAGGAGGAACATGGGCTGTAATTACCTCATCAGCAAGATTACCTGAATTCCATGTTTCAGTTGCAAGCGTATGAGAACGGTGTGCTAGCGCATCTTGATCAGCTCGGCTAATACCGTATGTTTTTGCCATTTGTTCAGCTGTTTGGCCCATTGATAACCCAGTTGAGTACTCAGCAACCGCCGGAGGTACTGGCATTAAGTCTTTTAAACCGAGTCGACGTGCAATGGCAAACTTTTGTTTAAAAGTACGTGCTTTATTTAAATCAACTAAGGCATGTGCCAGTTTTTTTGAAACGCCAATAGGTAAAACAGACGAGGAGTCTGCACCGCCAGCAATACCGATTTCAACATTACCAGTCATAATTGATTCAGCAACATTGACCGCTGATTGAAAACTTGTGGCACAAGCTCTAGTCACACTGTATGCATCTGTTGAGACATCCATACCCGTTCCCAGTACAATCTCACGTGCTATATTTGGCGCTGCAGGCATTTGAACAACCTGACCATATACCAGTTGCTCAATTGTTTTAGGGTCAAGTTCTGAACGAGACAGCAATTCATTAACCACCATTTTGCCCATATCCAGTGCTGATACACCGTGAAAAGCAGTTGCTTGCTTTGCAAACGGGGTTCGAAGACCCGCCACAATAGCGATACGCTCCCCACGAGCGTTGGTTACTTGTTGTCTATCACTCATTGTTCACCCTCTTTTAATTGTTTAGCCTTATCTGGCTTGTCAGTGAATACTTAAATTATGTCAGACAGATCTGGTCTGACCATAAAAGTGTGATCTGATTCTAACTTTTAATTGCGAAGTTTTAAACATCCGTATGAAAAATAGCAGTAATTATCATCAAAATCACTGACCGAACCAATAAATAATCATTAATAATCATACAATTAAAATATAGAGCATTAACTTTAAAATATTCCTAATTTCGCTATATTTGCTCTTTCCCAATGAATAAATTCACAAAATATCACTCAGAATTAATTAAAAATGAAAATCTGTTAATGCTACTAGCCAAAGGCTAATGAAATTCATTAACATAGGTTTAATTAGATAAATTTCTGAAATTAATTGAGTATCATCATGCCTTTGAGTCGATTTCATTCTTTACGTGCCTATTTAGACAACGTCATTTTGGGACAACCTGTATTAACTGAAAACCTACTGATTGCATTGATTGCAGATGGACACTTATTAGTTGAGGGCCCGCCAGGTCTTGCAAAAACACGTGCTGTGAAAGCGTTATGTGATGGCGTTGAAGGTGATTTCCACCGTATTCAGTTTACTCCGGACTTATTACCTGCAGATTTAACCGGTACCGATATTTACCGTGCGCAAACAGCCACATTTGAATTTGAAGCAGGGCCTATATTCCATAACCTCATTTTGGCTGACGAAATTAACCGTGCGCCAGCAAAAGTGCAATCGGCGTTACTTGAGGCAATGGCAGAAGGCCAAGTTACGGTGGGTAAAAACAGTTACCCCCTACCAAATTTGTTTTTAGTCATGGCAACGCAAAACCCACTCGAAAACGAAGGGACTTACCCACTTCCTGAAGCACAACTTGATCGCTTCTTGATGCATTTAAATCTGGATTATCCAAGTGCCGATACTGAGCGTGAAATTTTAAGACAATCGCGCAAAGAAGCGATTACTCAAACATTACCGACTATTGAGCCTGTCGCCCAGTCAGATGTATTTGCCGCACGCGATCAAGCCATGGAGCTTTATCTAGCAGAGCCTCTAGAAAGTTACATTGTTGAGATAATTATGGCGACACGCCAACCTGAGCGCTACAGTCCAGAGCTAGCTAAATGGTTAGAATATGGCGTCAGCCCTCGTGCTTCAATATCATTAGAGCGATGTGCTCGAGCTAGAGCGTGGCTACAAGAACGTGATTATGTCTCACCAGAGGATATCCAAGCAGTTGCTCCGAATGTGCTAAGACACCGTTTATTATTAAGTTATCAAGCACAAGCTGAAGGAATTAATGCAGATCATGTCATTAGCCATATTTTAAGCCAAGTGGCTGTACCTTAAATCCGGACTGCAAAGATGCCATTTGAACAAGCACAAGTTTCCCCGTTACCGTTATTCAGTAATGGGGTCAATTTGACCGAGCAAGAGCTATTCAGCTGTCAAAGCACAGCTCGTGCAATGCCCGATAAACGCAGCCGTGCTAAAGCAAGTCAAGCAGGACACAGAAGTAGCTTGATAAAAGGTCGCGGAATGGAGTTTGCTGAAGTTCGTCATTATCAAAATGGCGATGACGTCAGAACCATTGACTGGCGAGTAACGGCAAGGACAGGAAAAGCGCACACAAAACTTTTTGTAGAAGAACGTGAACGCCCTATTATTCTCTTCATTGACCTTAGTCATAGCTTGTTTTTTGGTTCACGCCTATTAATGCAATCAGTACAAGCTGCACATGTGGCAGCAACACTAGGTTGGAATGCAATTAATCATGGCGATCGACTAGGTGCATTCATAGCCAGTGAAACTGAACATCTCGAGCTCAAGCCTCGAAGCCGTCGACAAGGTATATTGCAGTTAACATCAGCCTTAATGAAGGTACATGGTAATCAGTTAAATCATTTTGATGAGCTACCCCATGATCCTCAACACATACTCCGTGCTTGCCAACGCTTGCAACGTATCGCTAAACCAGGCTCATTAGTATGGATTATTACCGATGGCCAACATTTTACTCAAGAATGTTTAGCCGCATTAACTGAACTCAAACGCCATTGCGATGTCGGAGCATTTGTCATTAGTGATCCATTAAGGCAAGGCACGTTAGCACTTCCAAAGCGCTTTTCATTGCCAGTACGTGATGGGAAGCAGCAACTAACATTAACTCGTCATAGTTATGATACTTGGCTTGAAAACCAACTTAAAAATCAACAACAATTTATTGATTTAATGAAGATGATTAAAGTACCCACACGATTTATTGACGCAGGGAAACGATTAAGTGACCAATTGGAAGTACTACGCTAAATGAATTCAGCTCAAGCAAATCCAGCTTTAATGCAATTAGAAGATATCGTGCTGCCTCAGCAAATTTCTCAATGGCCAATGGCGCCAGGTTATTGGATACTTGCCGCACTCGTCATCGGTATCACCATAGCAATGGTGGTTAAGCTTAAACGAGATAAAAAGTACCATGCTCCAAGAAAAGCGGCTTTAGATGTATTAAACCAATTAGATATTGCCAGCCCACAGTATGCAACTGAAGTGAATAGCCTTCTTAAACGAACAGCGATGAGTTATTTCCCACGACAAGATTTTGCCAAACTTGACGGCAACCACTGGTTTGCTTGGCTAGAACTACGCTTACCAAAACAGCATCACGGTCAAATTGGATTATTGCTCAATAAACGATACCAATCGCAAGGCTTATCCCAAGAAGAAACGAAGCAATTGCAACAGCTTGCTCATGTTTTTCTTGCCAAATCAGCCCGCTTAACAGCGTTTAACCCTAACGAATTACCGCCATCTATGATAGCAAAGCAAAATGACAAGGAGGACTCATGTTCTCAATAACATGGCCTTGGTTGTTATTGCTTTTACCATTACCGTTTTTTATTAAATCTAAACAAGTTAGCAAGAATACTGGTGGTCATTTACAACTTCCCGGAATCAGTGAAGCTCAAATATCGGTATCTAGCACGCCTAAAAAACCTAATAGAAAAGCCTATTGGTTCATGTGGTTATGTTTAATTTGCGCATTAATTAGACCACAATGGCTCGGTGAGCCAATCGAGCTGCCCTCTGAGGGGCGAGATGTCATGCTGGCAGTGGACTTATCTGGCAGTATGCAAATTGAAGATATGGTGATTAATGGTAAAACAGTCGATCGACTCACCTTAATAAAACATGTTATTGGTGACTTTATTGAACGTCGTAATGGCGATCGACTCGGCCTCATTTTGTTTGCCGATCATGCATACTTACAAGCGCCGCTGACTCAAGATAGACGCTCTGTTGCACAATTCCTCGCTGACAGCGAAATTGGCCTCGTGGGCAAACAAACTGCCATTGGCGAATCAATTGCTTTAGCTGTAAGACGTTTTGATATGGTCAACGATAGTAACCGTGTGTTAATTCTCCTCACCGATGGTTCAAATAATGCTGGCAACATCGAACCTGAAGTCGCAGCAAGAATAGCGGCAAAACGAAACGTTACCATCTATACCGTCGGTGTCGGTGCTGAAGTATTAGAGCGTCGCAGCATTTTTGGTACCGAACGAGTTAATCCTTCACTTGATTTAGATGAAGAACAACTACAAAACTTAGCTGACATGACCAACGGCCACTACTTCCGCGCAAGAAATAGTGAAGAGCTGGCTCAGATTTATCAAAAAATTGATGAACTAGAACCCGTAAGCCGCGATCAACTCACCTATCGCCCTAAAAGTGAATTATTTTATTGGCCATTACTATTCGCTATTTTAATGAGTGTCGTAATAAGTATTCACAGCCAATTCTCATTTAGCAAAATATCATCACGAGGGGGCAAATAATGGAATTACACTTCATTCGTCCTGAGTGGTTACTATTACTTATCCCATTATTAGTGCTTGGGCTGCTCCTATGGCGTAGCCAAAAACAAAATCTAGCTTGGCAGCAATATATTGCGCCACATTTGGCCAAAACACTGATTACAGAGGCTGCTCAGGTTAAAAAGCAGCCTAAGTGGGGATTAATTATCTGTTGGATAATTGCAGTCGTGGCACTTTCGGGGCCAGCTGTGAACAAACAGAGTTTACCTGTTTATAGTAATGAACAAGGCCGAGTATTAATCATGGATATGTCTTTATCCATGTATGCCACAGATCAAAAACCTAACCGCTTATCTCAAGCCAAATACCGTGCAACGGACTTTATTGGTAGTTTAACTGAAGGTGAAACAGGCTTAATCGCATTTGCTGGCGACGCATTTACCATTAGCCCGTTGACTCGTGATAATGCAACTTTACTCAACCTGCTTCCAACACTTTCTCCAGATATCATGCCAGTGAGAGGCTCAGATTTATCTTCTGCACTCGCGCTAGCACAGCAATTGCTAGCCCAGGGTGGGCATATCAGTGGCGATATTATTGTAATGACAGATGGGGTGAATCCTAGGCAATATGCCGATGCAGCTAATGCACTAGAAGGCAGTCGATATCGAGTTTCTGTGATGGCATTTGGTACTGCACAAGGTGCGGCTATTCAATTACCTGATGGTCAACTTTTACGAAATAATAGCGGTGACGTGGTTATCGACAAAACTGACTTTTCATTACTGGAAAAACTCGCTAAACCTACTGGTGGGATTATGATCCCGGCGACTGCAGATGGACGTTCGTTAACTCAGTTGCAAGATTGGTTAGCTAATGACGGCGATGCCAAAGCCACTGAGTTAGAAGGTGAAGCTTGGCAAGATTTAGGGCCTTATATTGCATTATTGTTGCTTATCCCTGTGTTATTAAGCTTTAGGTTTACCCTATTACCCATTATGTCGTTTTTCACATTAGGTATGATGCTGCAACCGGCGCCAGCACAAGCTAATACTTGGGATGATTTATGGAAAACCTCTGATCAGCAAGCTAGCGAGCAATTTATGCAAGCGCAATCTGCAGAAGATTTTGCCCAAGCCGCTAAAAAGTTTAATCAGCCTCAATGGCAAGCCAGTGCCCAATATAAAGCTGGGGATTATGAAAACGCCCTCGCAGGGTTTGAGCAAGATAGCACAGCACAGGGGCTATATAATCAAGGCAATAGCCTGATGCAACTCAATCAACTAGATGAAGCTATTGCGCGCTATCAAAAAGCATTGACTCAACAACCGGACTTCCCACAAGCGCAGAAAAACCTGCAAATTGCTGAGCAAATGAAACAGCAGCAAGAGCAGCAAGAGCAGCAAAATAGTAATAATGAAAATAATGATGACAGCCAGTCTGACAATAAATCAGATGGTTCTGATGCTAATAATCAACAGAATCAATCCAACGATTCTGAACAAAATCAGATCGATGATAGTCAATCAAATGACCAATCACAGCAGAACTCAGACGACAGCGCATCAAAAGACCAGTCTTCACAAGAGCAGTCCCAAAATGAGCAAGACGACCAAGATGCCGATTCATCTGAATCAGATCAGGCTCAACCAGACAACGCCCAAGAACAAGAAGATGCACAGAGCAATGCTACTGAGGATCCCAAGCAGGCTGCGAATAATGATGCAAAAATGGAAGCTAAATCAACTTCAGAGCCAGAACCGACTTCAGAAGATGCGTCAAATGAATCGACAAATAACGCTTCACAGCAAACGTCAACCACAACAGAACCTGAGCCTACTGAAGATTCCCCTAGTCAAACTCAATCTGTTGCAGCCAGTGAGCTTACAGAAGAACCGTTACCAGCAGATTTAGAGAGAGCATTGCGTGCCGTTAGTGAAGATCCGCAAGTGCTTATCAGAAATAAAATGCTATTAGAATATCAAAAGCGTCGCCAAAGCGGCCAATTGCCTAAGGATACACAACAGTGGTAAACAGAATCGTTTTCGCCCTTCTTACTATTCTTTTTACGGGGCAAGTTTTTGCAGTCAGTCAAATTCAAGCAACAGTTGATCGAAACCCTGTCATGCAGGGTGAGTATTTTGTTTTAAATGTCACTGCTGATGCTGATTTAAACGCAGGCTCATTAGACACGTCTGTGTTACTAAAAGACTTTGTTGTCGGCCGAACAAGCGTTGGCCGCAGTACAAAGATGGTTAATTTTGACACAACAAAAGAAACCCGCTGGCAAGTGTTATTGTCCGCTAAAAATGCAGGCATTGTGACCATTCCGCCATTTACAATGGAAGGTGTAACATCTAACCCCATTACGTTAACCGTCGCCAAAGCGGGCAGCCAACCGCAACAAATGCGTAATTTGTTTATTGAAGGCGAATTAAGCACACAAGAAGCCTATGTTGGTCAACTTGTGACATACCAAGTAAAACTATTTTTAGCCGCTGAACTTCAACGAGGCGTCATCAGTTCACCTGAAATATCTGGCGCTGAAATAAAACAAATCGGTGAAGATAAAGATTCAGTTGAAATAGTTGATGGGCGTCGATTTCGAGTTATCGAACGTACTTACTCAATCATCGCTGACACACCTGGTACTTTGGCTATAAAAGGTGCTGGGTTTTCAGGAGATATTTTAGTTGAAGCTCCAAGGCGTGGCGGGATGTTTGGTTTTAATGAAAGCCGCCCAATGCAAGCGAGTGCAGAAAACACTCAAATTGTCATTAACCCTATTCCTCAGCAATATCAAGGTGACTGGTTAGTCAGTGATTTATTAATTGCTAAAGAAGTATGGCCTGAAGAAAATGATAATAATGCGTTTGAAATTGGAACTCCAATCACCAGAACCATTAATATTGTCGCCTCTAATGCTGACAGTAACAGCTTACCAGATATAAAAATTACGATGCCTGAAGGCTTGAAAGCCTACCCAGAAAAACCAGTCAGACAAACCGTTGTACGTGAGAATCAAGTCATAGCTCAATACAGTTTAACCACTGCAATAGTGCCAACCCAACCTGGTACTTTTACCTTGCCTGAAATTTCAGTGCCGTGGTGGAATCCACACTTACGTCAGCAGCAGTATGCCACTATCCCCGCAAGAACTGTCACCATCACAGGTTCAGCCCCTATCAATCCTGTTCAACCTACAGTGGCAGAACAGCCACAAGCGACCTCCTCAACAGCAGGATTATGGCCTTGGTTAACCTTGTTATTTGCGACACTATGGCTATTAACCTTGGCGCTTTGGTTAACAGCCAGACGTCAAAAGCCGTCCCAAATAGCCGATACCACCTCAGTACAAAGCGCTGTAAAAGCGGCAATTAGTTTACAAGATATAGAAGATGCTTGTGATAATAATGATGTATCGAAAGTGATTGCTTTACTACAAAAATGGTATGGTTCTCAGTTCAATAAACCGATAAATTTATCTGCTATAGCAAAATTATCGCCTGAGTTATCAGCGGCAATTGAACAATTTCAACAAGCCAAATATAGCCAAAACAGTGTCGTGATAGATAAACAGAAACTGATTAATGCGATAAAGAAAACTCAGTTAAATCAAACACAAAGCGATGCTTCACCTTTAAGTAGCTTGAACCCATAGCAGTAAATAAGCTTGCTATTCACAGCCAACCTTTTAAGCTATCGAACATAATATTTAACAATAAGTCATAAAATGTTCGATAGCTTGCGAAATAAAAAGTCCGAACCCACGGTCTTATCTGACATGCTAACTAAACAGCGACGATACGACAGCCTCGTCAGGGCACTTCATACTGATATCTACCGATATGCCTATTGGTTAATCGGCGATAAACATGTAGCTGAAGACGTCACTCAAGAAACGTTTCTACGCGCTTGGCGTGCTTTAGACTCTTTAAAGGATGATAAGGCGGCAAAAGCTTGGCTCATTACGATTTTACGCCGTGAAAATGCTCGCCGCTTTGAACGCAAGCAGTTTGATTACAGTGACGTAGAACAAGAGTTGCTAGAAGATGAAAAGTCTTCCACAACCGAAGAGCAGACCGAACAATATTGGTTACGCAAGCAAATAGGTCAATTAGAAGTCGAGTATAGAGAGCCACTATTACTGCAACTTATCGGTGGATTTAGTGGTGAAGAGATTGCTGATTTATTAGAGCTCAACAGAAACACAGTTATGACGCGACTATTTCGCGCCCGGAATCAATTAAAAGACGCCTTAGAGTCTCCTGAAGTTAGAGGTCAATCAAATGGATGATCTAAAATTTCGTCGCCATGCCTATGGTGACCCAAATAGCCAAGATGAAGAATTTTTGGCCCAGATTGAAGCGTCTGAGTCTGATGCCAAACTCGTCAACGACTTGAAAGCATTAGACAGTAAGCTTACCAGCGCACTGAATATCGATGTGCCTGATGATCTGGCAGAGAAACTGATTTTACGCCAACAATTAGGTAAACATCAGCAGCAGAAAAAGCAAACACGTTATTTAATGGCGATGGCAGCATCCGTTGCGCTCGTCATTGGCTTAAGTGTTAGCATGCTTAGATTTACGCCTGTTGCCTTAGCAGAGCATGCATTAGAGCATGTATACCATGAGCCTAAAGCATTATCAGTAGATCAAAATGTTGGCTTTGAAGACGTTAATTTTAAACTGGCAGGTATTCGCGGTTTAGAGAATGCGAAATTTATCCAACAACCAGGTAAAGTGTATTACACCTCTTACTGTGACTTCCAAGGCGTTAAAAGCTTACATTTAGTCATGGAAGGCGAACAAGGTAAGGTGACACTCTTCATTGTCCCCGCTGAAAACCGTATGGTTACGGAAGAATCGTTCGCTGACAAAAACTATCAAGGTTTAGGTTTTCAAACTGCAGACACCTTCATGTTACTCGTTGGTGAACAGGATGCTGATTTGCAATTTGTGAAAAATGAAATCGAGCAAACTTTCATTTAACATTCACTCTTTTAAGTAACAAAACGGCTAGTGAATTTTCACTAGCCGGTCAATAACTCTTCACACTTCCTTTCAAAATTGTGCACTAGGTCAAACATCTGTTAGCATGTCGCACAATAATCAGAACAATACGGAAGTAGCATGGCAATTGAAGCTCCAATCCTCATTACCTTTATTGGTTATCTCGCACTTATGATGGGCATAGGCTATTGGGCCTACCGCAAAACAGACACCGTTGACGATTATATTCTGGGCGGCCGAAAAATGGGTCCAGCAGTGACAGCATTAAGTGTCGGTGCATCAGATATGTCAGGCTGGTTGTTATTAGGTTTACCTGGGGCTGTTTATTTAGGTGGCTTAGGTGAAGCTTGGATTGGCATTGGTTTAGTTTTCGGTGCTTGGTTAAATTGGCTATTCGTCGCTCGACGTCTTCGTATCTATACTCAAGCAGCTGATAATGCACTTACCCTACCCGACTTTTTTGAAAAACGCTTTGAAGATAAAAAAGGCATTTTGAAATTAGTCTCTGCGTTTACTATCTTAATATTTTTCACCTTCTATACCTCTTCAGGCATGGTCGGTGGTGCCATTTTATTTGAACAAATATTTGGCCTTGATTACACCATCGCCTTAATGATTGGTTCGATTATTATCGTGGCCTACACGTTTGTTGGTGGTTTTTTTGCTGTAAGTTGGACTGATTTTTTCCAGGGTTGTTTAATGTTACTTGCATTATTAATTGTCCCTGTCGCCATTTTCAGCAAACCAGATACGCAAGTCGCATTAGAAACCTTAGACCCTAAAATGCTGTCGCTGCTACACAGCAACATGACCACTATAGGTTTAGTGTCATTGCTTGCGTGGGGCTTAGGTTACTTTGGTCAGCCACATATTCTGTCACGCTTTATGGCCATTGGTAGCCCTGATGACATTCCTTTGTCACGTCGAATCGCCATGAGTTGGATGCTAGTAGCTTTAGTTGGTGCGTTAGCGACTGGTATTGCCGGCACTATCTATTTTGCCGATGCTCCTTTAGCTAATTCAGAAACCGTATTTATCCATTTAGCACAAGTGGCATTCAACCCTTGGATTGGTGGTATTTTAATTGCGGCAATTCTGTCAGCCATTATGAGTACTATCGATTCTCAATTACTTGTATGCTCAAGTGTTATTACAGAAGACTTCTATCGTAAATGGTTACGCCCCGAAGCATCGGATAAGGAGCTCATGTTAGTTGGTCGTTTTGGTGTTCTTGCCATTGCAATAATTGCTATCGTCATCGCCTTAAATCCTGACAGTAAAGTTCTCGATTTAGTCAGTTATGCTTGGGCTGGTTTCGGTGCGGCATTTGGACCGGTCGTATTGCTAGCATTATTCTGGAAAGGCTTTAGCCGAAATGGCGCAATTGCGACAATCGTAGTCGGTGCGTTAACTGTTGTGATATGGAAGCAACTGTCAGGCGGATTGTTCGATTTATATGAAATTCTACCTGGATTCTTATTTGCTAGCATCGCTGGCTTTGTATTCAGTAAGTTGTCGCCTCCAACCGACAACATTAAGACTCAATTCGATAATTTCAAAGCTTCTCTTTAATCTTCAATAGACCCAATTATTGTGAATTTTCAATAATTGGGTCTTTCAGCATACACCCGTACCATTTTTTAAAAATAACCTTGCTGCCCACTTGTTGCAAAATTAACCAGCTAGCAACATTTTAATTTATCAATAAAATCATAGAACCCATACAGTTCAGGCGTTATAGAGTATTTACTCAAATTCTATAAAATACTCGACTATGCACAATTAACTTAAAGTTAACAATAACTAGCAACTGGTCGGAGTTGCAGGGATGACAACTGTTACCTAATATGCCCGCATTATTAAAGTTGGTGTTAATTGGGGACTTAAACGGCAGCGTTTAGGAAATTAATAAACTGACGTACAACGATGAGAAAAAATGATGACTAAATTCAACAAGACCTTGCTTGCGATGGCAGTGACATTAGCTAGCACACAAACCATGGCAGCTGGATTCCAACTTAATAGCCAATCAGCTACAGGTATTGGCCGTGCAATGGCTGGTGATGCAATCATTGCAGATAATGCATCAGTTTTAGCACGTAACCCGGCAGCAATGGCATTATTTGATGAAACAGCAATTTCTGTAGGCATGACCTATGCTGACATCAATGTTGAAGTTAGCGATGTTCAATATGACACTATACTCGGTGGCACGAACCACTTAGGTAGCTTAGATAATGCTGCTGAAAATAAAGTTATCCCTAACTTTTACTACATCAATCCAGTAAATGACAAAATCGCTTTCGGTTTTGCCGCATTCAGCAACTACGGTACAGGCACGGATCTTGGTGAGTTAAATAATAACCAAGACTTCAACACCCCTATTGATTTGTTAGGTAACACCGAAGTTGTCACTATCAACTTAAATGCAAGCATGTCATACCGTATCAACGATTCTTTAAGCTTAGGTTTAGGTTTAGATATCATCCAAGGTTCTGGTACGTTAACCCGTTCAGGTGATTTAACTCTGGCTCCAGGAATGGATCCTATTGCTTTAAACCTTGTTGATGTAGATGCTGATGGCTGGGCTGTAGGTGGCATCATTGGTTTAGCTTACGAAATTAATGAAAACCACAGATTTGGCTTTAGCTACCGTTTCAGCCCTGAGATGAAAGCTTCTGGTGACATCTCTTACAATGCGAACCCACTAACACCTGCTGAAAATTTTGATGAGATTGAAATCCCAATGGCTGACATTGCTCAGTTCGCTGGTTTCCATCAGTTAACTGAAAAATTTGCTGTTCACTATACAGCGCAATGGACTCAATGGAGCACATTCGACCACATCGGTTTAGTTGATGGTGATGCAGGCTCAAGTGAAGCAATCTTAAAAGAATACAACTGGAAAGACTCGTGGTTCTTAAGCTTTGGTGCAACTTACGATATCAATGAGAATTGGACAGTAAGAGCGGGTATCGCAAATGACCAAGGGGTAGTGGGCGAAGTATCATCATTATCAATTCCTGATTCAGATCGTATCTGGTATTCAGCTGGTTTTACTTACAACATCAACCAAAACTCTAGCCTAGACTTTGGTTACACCTTAGTTGACGGTGAGAAAGTTCATGTTCTTGAGCAAAGTGCATTAGTTGGACAAGTCAGTGCTTATACTGAATCAGGTGCTAACTACTTCTCTTTGCAATACAACTACAACTTCTAAATTTAACGATTCGATCGTTAACATGAATGCGATGAAAACGCCTAAGTTTACTTAGGCGTTTTTTTACGTTTAATTTGTACCATTGACACCTTCCATTAGATTTTTCTCATAAAGTGATTGCCACAGCATAAAAAGTCCATTAGAATTTTCTTATAGATAATTATTAATGGTGTCATCATGCTTTTAAAATGGGTTTTCTTTATTGGGCTATTTATAGGTAACGCTTCACTGTCCCCTGCGCAAGCGAGCGATGATATCAGTACAGAGCGCCATCCTAATCAATCCAGCATGCAGACATTAACAATAAGAACTGTTGAACAGGCTCAGCAGCTATATTTTGATGGTCAAATTGAAGCGGTAAAAGCCGCAACAGTATCAGCTCAAACGGCAGGACGAATACTTGCGCTTCATTACGATATTAACGATTTAGTGCCTGCGGGTTCACCATTATTAGAAATCACCAGTAAAGAACAAGGTGCGAGTTTTGCTGCTGCTGAAGCTGAATTAGCAAGAGCGGAAGCTAAAAACATTGAAGCACAAGCCCAGTTCACTCGTTATCAGGCCCTTTTCCCCAAAGGAGCCATATCTAAAGGCGCAATGGATGAAGCCACCGCCAATGCTACTGCCAGCTTTCAAGCAGTTTCCGCAGCAAAAGCTCAATTAATTACCGCCAAAGAAACCTTAAATTACACCACTGTGAGCGCGCCATTTAGTGGACGAGTAACACAACGCTTTGTCGAGCAAGGCGAAACCGTTACTGTTGGTCAGCCACTTTATGCAGGCTACGCTATCGACGATATGCGCGCAGTATTTCAGCTTCCGCAGCAATATAAATCATATGTCACAACTGATACTAAGGTTACTATCGAGCTAGCTTCAGGCGTTATCATTCAATCAAGTGATATTATTCCATTCTCATTTTTGCAGTCGCCAAGTCAAACCTACCAGATCAGAGTAAATTTACCTGTTAGAGAAACAGAATACACAGCGGGTGAATGGGTAAAAGTCGCGATTTCAGGCAAAAAGCAACCACACATTGTCGTTCCAGAATCGGCCATCTTTAGACGGGGTGACTACACTGCAGTCTTTATGAAACAAGCTGACAACTTTGTGCAGACTCAAGTCAGGGTCAGAACTATGGCTAATAGTAGCGATAAGCCAAGCGTAATTATTGATGCTGGATTGATGGATGGCGATATTATTCTTGCTCAAGCAAGCCAGTTCATACTCCAGTCTACCAACAACGATAAATAAGCCAGGAAGTAGTTATGACCAAATCACAGACTCTTGGTATTTCTGGAAAAATCGCTCAGGCTTTTCAGTCAAGCGCGATGACCCCATTAATTGCATTACTGGCAATATTACTGGGCTTATTCGCTATTGTTGTCACACCAAAAGAAGAAGAACCGCAGATTGATGTGACCTTTGCTGATGTCTACATTCCTTACCAAGGTGCCACTCCAGATGAAGTAGCAAGGCAAGTCACCTTACCGGCTGAAAAAATCATCTCTGAATTAAAAGGCATCGATACCCTTTATTCTTTTTCAATGAATGATGGCGCATTAATTATCGCTGTATTTGATGTCGGAGTACCTAGAGATCACGCTATTGTCAATTTATACAACCAGCTCCAATCAAACCAAGATAAGTTCAATCAAGCGGCAGGAATTGGTTCACCATTGATTAAACCGCGTGGAATCGATGATGTTCCGATTGTCGGATTAACGTTATGGTCGAAAGATGAAAATGTAACACCAGAGTCTCTTACCATTGTGGCAACTGAGCTTGAAAATGAATTTAAGCGCATTAAAGGCACACGCGAAATTTACTCAATGGGCCGCCAAGAGCTAGCAGTCAATGTCAGGCTTGATCCCATTAAAATGAATCATTATGGCATTAGTTTTTCCCAGTTAAGGCAAGTTATTACCAGCAATAATTATATTTCATCGCCAAGCGACTTAATCCAAAATAATCAACTTATTAAAGTACAAACGGGGCAGTTTTTACAAAGTGCTGACGATGTTAGAAATTTGGTTATTAAGGTGGCTAATCAAGAAGAACATCAAAGCCCGGTGTATTTATCTGACATTGCCGAGGTTAATTTAGCAACTGATATTGCAACTCAACATGTCCTGCATCTAGATAAGTCAGGTGTTTACCCTGCAGTAACTATCGCTATCGGTAAACAAAGTGGCGAGAATGCCGTCGATATAACCGCTCAAGTTCTTGAACGTTTGAATAAAGTCGACAACCTGCTGATACCAAATAATGTCGAAGTCACGGTTTCAAGAAATTACGGAGAAACTGCAGGTAATAAAGCCAATACTCTGATACTGAAGTTAGTCTTTGCTACCTTAGCGGTTGTCATATTGGTGCTGATAACAATGGGAAGGCGTGAAGCAATGGTTGTCGGCATTGCTATTATTATCACCTTAGCCATGACCTTATTTGCTTCTTGGGCATGGGGGTTCACCCTCAATCGAATCTCGCTTTTTGCTTTAATTTTTTCTATCGGAATATTGGTCGATGACGCCATTGTCGTTGTTGAAAATATTCACCGTCATATGGCGTTAGACAATAAAGACTTCAAAAACCTTATCCCTTTAGCTGTCGATGAGGTTGGCGGTCCGACAATTCTAGCAACGTTTACCGTAATAGCGGCACTTATGCCAATGGCGTTTGTTTCTGGCCTTATGGGGCCTTATATGAGCCCAATTCCGATAAATTCCAGTATGGGGATGCTTATTTCGTTAGTCGTTGCATTTGTTGTAACCCCTTGGCTGAGTTTAAAACTATTAAGGCATGGAGCAAACCATCGCCAAAATCTGAGTGAAAACCTTAGCCCAAATAACAGTCATTCAGAGCCGACTAACCTTACTTCAGAACAGCCTGTGGCGAACAAGTTCGCAGACCAACAGCCGTTATCCACTAAAGGTAGTCAATTACAGCGTCTATTTACCTGGCTGATGACACCGTTTTTAATCGGCGAAAAAGCAAGGTTAGCCCGCTTAGGACTCACTGGTGCCATCATCTTTTTAATTGCTATAGCGGTTGCATTACCTATTGGACAAGCAGTTATTTTAAAAATGCTGCCATTTGATAATAAATCAGAGTTTCAAGTATTAGTCGATATGCCTGAAGGGACGCCTGTGGAACAAACACAGCGAGTACTAAAAGCATTGGGTGATCACTTGCTCACAGTTGATGAAGTTGACCACCTTCAGCTTTACGCTGGTACGCATGCACCAATTAACTTCAACGGCCTTGTAAGGCATTACTTTATGCGCCAAAGCCAAGAGTTAGGTGATATTCAAGTCAACTTGGTCGATAAAGCTCATCGAACCCGAGATAGCCACCAAATTGCCACAGCCGTACGCAGCCAATTACAACACATTGGTGCCCCTTACCAAGCCAATATCAAAATTGTTGAAGTCCCTCCAGGTCCACCAGTTTGGTCACCAATACTGGCTGAGGTTTACGCACCCACAACCGCACTGCGTGAACAAACAGCCAACAAGCTTAAACAGCGATTTGAACAAACTGAGCATGTGGTCGATGTGGATATTTACCTTCCTGCTCAGGCATCTCAATGGCGAGTGTATATTGACAGAAGTAAGGCGCAATTAATGGGATTACAGTATCAAGATATTGTAACCACCCTTGCGAGTGCAATAGAAGGTGAGCATGTTAGTTACATTCGAAACCAAGACTTTCAGGTGCCCGTTCCCATTAAGCTGCAAGCTTCTGAGCAAGCTAAAATTAATTTACAACAGCTTCTTCAATTAACACTTAACAATAGTCACGGAGAACCCGTTCGCCTTAATGACGTAGTTAAGGTCGAGCACGGTAATATCAATACCCCTATTATCCATAAAAACATGCTGCCAATGATCATGGTTGTGGCTGATATGGCAGGCCCTACAGACAGCCCGCTATATGGCATGTTTTCTATGTATGCCGATATTGAAAAAGACAATCTAAGTGGCGTGAACCCTATCCCTGTACAGCAACATTTGATCAATCAACCAGATGGATTAGACACCGTAGCCATTTTGTGGGATGGCGAATGGAAGATTACTTATGAAACCTTCAGAGACATGGGAATTGCCTATGCCATTGGCATGATTGCAATCTATTTGCTTGTTGTAGGACATTTTAAATCTTACTTAGTGCCTTTGGTCATCATGGCACCTATTCCACTGACCATCATAGGTGTTATGCCAGGGCATGCGCTGCTTGGTGCTCACTTCACAGCCCCATCGATGATAGGCATGATTGCACTTGCAGGCATTATTGTCCGTAACTCAATCCTATTAGTGGACTTTATCAAACTAGAAACGGCTAAAGGTGTACCACTTGAGCAAGCGGTTATTCAATCTGGTGCGGTCAGAGCGAAACCGATTATGCTCACCGCTTTTGCTGCGATGATTGGGGCTTTATTCATTATTGATGACCCCATTTTTAATGGATTAGCTATTAGCTTAATTTTTGGCATTTTTATATCCAGTTTGCTCACGCTGGTTGTTATCCCGATTTTGTATTACAGCGTAATGAAAAATCGACCATCAAACTAAGGAGATAAGCATGTCTTTGGAACGCATAATTATGGCTTTTGCAGGCTTTATGGTATTGCTATCAATGGCGTTAACAGCTTGGATAAATCATAATTTTATCTGGCTAACGGTATTTGTAGGCGCTAATCTATTACAAAGTGCTTTTACTGGTTTTTGCCCTGCAGCAATATTATTTAAAAAACTCGGCGCTAAGCCTGCTGCAGAGTTGGCAATGACCGACAAACCATAGAGGATTCATTGTGCAACAACACCCTACACGCTTTTTAAATCAAGTCGCTTTACTCCTATTCGCTGGCTTAGCACTGGTGCTGTCGACAGTATCTATTGCTGATGAAATGCCTCCAGCGGTCGCTTGGGATAAAATTAATAATGGCGCCATGATCATTGACGTGCGTACAGAGCAAGAGTTTGCAGCTGATCATTTAGATGGAGCGATTAACATTCCTTTTGAATTGGTACTAAAGCAATTAACCAAACAAAAGCTTGATAAAGATACGGCGATTGTATTGTATTGCAGAAGTGGAAGAAGAAGCGGTATTGCCAATAACGACCTTGTGGAAGCAGGTTTTACCCAAACCTATAATGGCGGGGGCTTTGAACAGCTTATCGCACATCAGTAAAATAATAATATGGCCACAACAAAAAAGCCTCACTAAGAGGCTTTTTTTGTTTTGGGTTAATGATGAGTATACAGGCTGCTTCATAAGACTGTTTCATCACAGCGCTTCATCACAAGAGCGCTTTCGTCATAGGTAAGCAAGTTAATTCAATGCCTCTAGGCGAGTAAAAAATAGCCTCTCGCTGTCCTTCAAAACCGCAAGCACGATAAAAGTCGACAGCGTTGAGTGACGCATCCAAAGATAATTTTTTGCATTGTGCTTTGCGTGCTTGTAATTCAAGGTACTGAATCATCTGTTTTCCAAATCCTTGACCAATATACTCTGGCTGCACAAACATAGCATCGACAATACCAGTGGTTAGGTTTATCATCCCCACACCCACAATATTGTCATTCATAATGGAAACATAGCCATTAGCGGCAAAGTCTGTCACAAAGTGTGCGGGAAGGCTGCCTTCGGTCCACTTTTGTAAAGTTTCATCCTCATAGTGGCCTTTACATTGAGCTAAAATCGCAAGTTTACGAATTTCAAATGCAACGGCAGCATCATCCTTGGTCGCTTTTCTAATGTGCATAAATCATTTATTTAGAGGGCTTTATAATACGATATTATTTTTGCTCATTAAAAACAATACGTTGCTGATTAACTGGCAAGTTTAACTTTTTCAATGCTATCGAATATTTCCATAAAGCTTGGGTTTTGATTTACATCGATAGAAAGCTTGAGCTTTCTGACAATGTCATTTGCAGAAATAAGCCCTCTAATCACATTCAACTTATTATCAACCACCAAACAATGTTGATGTTGAGAGCGTTTCAGCGTCTCGACCACATCACTGATTCTCGCATTAAGAAGATCTTCAAAATGGATCGCTTTAAGCGCACTTTTGGGCAACATAAAGTCAGAAAGTAATAATTGCTCGCGTGGGAAGCCTTGAGCCACATGTTTTTGCATTTCTTGACTATGGAGCATTTGTAAACTTACTAAGCCCATAAAGTGCCCTCTTTCATCGATAACAATTTTAAGCCTGACATGGGACTGCTTCATTAAGTGTTCAACATCTACTGCAGCAGTGTTTAACTTAATAACCAATGGTTTGAGTAATTTAAAATCAGTAAATACAGAGGTTGCTGCGGAAAATAAATTAATATGTTCTGAGACTTCTGGTTGGGCAAGAAGATCGATTTTATCGACCCCATGTAATGATAACGTCTTCATCGTCACTTCCTTAATAGACTGAACTAATACAAATTCCAATTCGTTATCGAGTCTTTTAGGTTGTTTCAATGTAAGTTAGCCTGAATCAGGTGATATAGATATGGTTGCAATATGCCTTTAATCAGTTAGTTAACGCTATCACAGTTATCATTAAACAATCACTTACTTCGATTGGTAGGCCATCGATGAATAATCCGAACTAACCTAGATTAAGATAAATCTAGGTTATTATTAAATCGGTGCTCGTCGTTTTACAAAGACTTGGTAACCTACAAATTATAGTCCAAATTTGCTGCGATATTATTTAAGCCGTTGTGGCAGGATCATCAGACTATTACTGTCATCAGATAGCCAAATTTCGCCATCACTGATACTGACTTGTAACTTCATATTGCGATTAACAAAAACTGCCATCGCTTTAACGGCTTCTTCGTCAATATTAAACACTGACAGATTTTTATAACGTTGTAATGCTTGCTCATTTTGCTGCCACCAAATCGGTACGCTGCGGCCAGCATAAGTAATTAACTGAACCTGTTTTGAGCGACCACATGCTTTACGCAGCCACTTTTCATCAGCCTGGCCAAACTCAATCCACAGGTTAATTTCATCAGATAAACTTTTTTCCCATAACTCAGGTTCATCATCAACACACAAACCTTTACTGAATTGCAGCGAGTCCGACGCATTCATAATGAAAGCCAAAATACGTACCATCATTCTGCTGTCAGTTTCAGAAGGGTGTTGTGCAATCGTCAACTGGTGGTCAGCATAATAATGTCTGTCCATATCAGCAATTTGAAGAGCGGCTTTATAAACGGTAGCTTTGGGCGCCATGGGGATTCCAATAAAATAAAAAAACCGAGTTTATACTGTTTAACTTCAGTATGAAACTCGGCTTGAACTTATCTCTGACTCGATCACCTAGCGTGTTAACATGGTCAGTTATCGTCAGCGCTAAATAATTGGCAAGTTGTGATTAAAGAGCGCCTGGTTGCAGGTGTTTTGCCATAGGAAAATGCGCCTTTAATTTGTTTAACATACTGTCGTCTACCACCAGTAAGACTTTATCACCATGATTATACTGTTCAGCTAATTGGCTTAAACTGGGAATGATTTCTCGACTTGCATCTCGACGAACAAGCTCGTTAATTGTATTTGTCGACTCGTCTCGCTCTGCTTCGGTATAAAAAATGTCAATTTTTTGCAGTAATGGCATGGCCGCTATAGGCAGCAAATTGGCATCATCATGTTTATTGAACAGTAGAATTTCACCTTGATGAGATATTTGAGAAAACGCTTCTTGATAGTGACTTTCGGTGACGGTGTCATACCTATCATTATTTTGCTGAAAAAAACGTTCCCAAAACAAGCGCCTCTCTTTACCTGATGTAATTCGCTGCTGCACTTCTACCCGCTTTGAGGCAACAAAATCAAATAAAGGGTTCAATGATTGCGGCAACATAGTTTCAAGGCGAGAGCGAATGGTACGAGCAAATACAGGAGCAGCCCCTGCAGTACTAATAGCAACGACTAATCGGCCTCTGTCGACAATCGATGGGGTGATAAAACGGCAATAGCTTGGATTATCAACAACATTTACCCAAATGCCTTTTTCACGGGCAATAACGGCATAATCCATATTCAGCTGTGCATTAGCTGTAGCCATGTAAAGTAAATCATAACCTGTCATATCATCCGTATTGACACTTCGCTGAAATAATGAAATTCGACCTCGCTTTTGATAGGCCTTGACCTCATCAGCAATTTCAGGGGCAATAACGTCAATATGGGCTTCGGTGCGTGAGAGTAAATCTAATTTACGAGTAGCGACTTCACCAGCGCCAACCACTAACACTTTTAATTCTTTTGTATCCACAAACAATGGAAAGTATTGCATTTATCACTCTCAAAAAAATCACAATGACTGAAAACAGTCGTGAACAATATCACTCACTATCCCATTAACTGACTCAGTTGTCCTAGTCAATTTTGCTATCAAGAATAATGATTGATTATAGATTAATTATGAGGAGTACTTTGTGGGGAGCTGCATTGCCAGCATAATTCAAAACTGCCCTCATTCATTTCATGGCATTGTAAGCATTGCCATTGTGGACGTTCCATATCATGGGACTCTAATAAGTTACGGGCTTTTTCAACTTGATGTTGATTCACCCATAAATCGACAGTTTGCATTTCGGTTGGTAACTCACCAACACCGCCGACAAGCGCTTCACCCGTGAGTTCAACCATAATGCCATGGGTCTCGAGTAAGCCTTTCCACGTATGGGCTTGAAGTAAGTTTCCACCGGTGAGTAATACTTTTCTATCTTCCATTATTATTCCTACAGCTATTGCTCTGCTGGCAAATTTTTAATCATCCTACTTGTAAATGGTTCTTAATGTCGAGCATTGATTAAACTTTATACTCAATATATGCTCAACAAGGTACTTAAAGGAGTGCACTCAAAGGAGATTGGTATGACACTTCATATATCAGGCATTTTTCAAATAACCAGTTGGGATGAAACCACTGATATTCAGCACCCAGATGGAGCAAAGCAAACATCAGCCAGTATAACCCAAATGTATTCTGGTGATCTTGAGGGCGTCAGTCAGCCCAAGTACATTATGTGTTATACAACCGATGCCCAAGCGGTATTTTGTGGCTATGAAAATGTCGAAGTCACTATCAACGGCAAGTCTGGTAGTTTCGTATTGCAGCATAACGGTAAGTTTGAGCAAGGCGTCGCAATCAGTAGTTTTATCATCGTGCCGAATTCAGGACAAGGAGAGCTAGCGAATATTGACGGCAAAGGCAGGTTTACCTCTGGTGAAAAGGGGCAAGCTAACTACCAAATGGAAATAACCTCACTGTGATACCTTTCAATATCAGTCGATTGCACACAGAAGTCGGAATTGTGCAATTAAACGGACATTGGGTGCCAAACTCAGATTACGAACAAAAGACCGCCTTACACATAAATCTTTTATCACAACTTTCAACAGACGGTTGGGTAGAACTTGATATCAACCACAACGACAACATAAAATTCATTCAACAGCTACAGCCGTTTGTCGTGCAGCACTTATTAGCGCAACTGCAGTGCTAATTGAGCGCTAATTGCAGAACATAAATGGCATACAGCAACACACTTTAGCCATCAAAAACCTTAATTTATATACAAAAAAGCCACTCAATAGAGTGGCTTTTCTAGATTAATACTGTTTACGGCATCATTGAAGGTTGGTCAGCACCTTCTTTTTCAATCTCAACAGGCATCATGTGCTCACGACAGATACCCAGTTTAATTGCAAGGTAACTTGCCACATAGATTGAAGAATATGTACCAACGAAAATACCGCATAATAACGCTGTCGCAAATCCGTGGATCATACTACCGCCCTTTAGGAACAAGGCGATGACAACAACCAGCGTAGTACCTGTTGTGATAATGGTACGGCTCATTGTTTGGGTAATAGACGTATTTACCACTTCATTTGGTCCGCCTTTACGCATCTTAAGGAAGTTCTCACGGATACGGTCATAAACAACAATAGTATCGTTTAATGAGTAACCAACAACGGTCAATAAGCCAGCTAGAACTGTCAAATCAAACTCAAGTTGTAAAATTGAGAAAATACCTAATGTTACGATAACGTCATGGGCAAGTGCGGCTACAGAGCCCATTGCCAAACGCCATTCGAAACGGAAAGATACATAAATAAGAATACAGATTAATGCTACGATAACCGCAAGGCCACCCTGCTCTGCAAGCTCTTTACCCACTTGTGGACCAACAAACTCAACTCGCTTTTGAATAACACCAGCATCGATAGTTTGTGCGCCATCCATTACAGCTGCAACTTGAACTTCACTTTTCAGATCCTCAAGTACAGGTAAACGGATTAACACATCTCGGCTTGAACCAAAGTTTTGAACCACGGCACCACTTGCGGCATCAGTTTCGTACTGAGCACGAAGTTCAAGTAGATCAACAGGTTTCGAAAACTCAAGTTCTACGACAGTACCGCCAGTAAAATCAAGTCCCCAGTTAATCCCTTTTACACCTAAAGAGGTTAAAGAGGCGATAACCAAAAACATTGAAAAAATACTGATGACTTTCGCATGCTTTAGGAAGTCGATCATTTTGGTAACTGAAAATATTTGTAACATGGTCAACTCCTCCCTTAGATAGATAGTTTCTTAACGCGTTTACCACCCCACATGAGATTCACAATTACGCGAGTTCCCACAATAGAAGTAAACATAGACGTTGCGATACCAATCATTAGAGTTACAGCGAAACCTTTTACAGCACCCGTACCCACAGCAAACAAAATCAAGGCTGTCATAAAGGTGGTAATGTTCGCATCAGCAATAGTAGAAAATGCGTTACCGTAACCTTCATGAATCGCTTGTTGCACACTACGGCCTGCCAGTAATTCTTCACGAATACGTTCGAAAATAAGGACGTTACCATCAACCGCCATACCGACAGTCAGTACCATACCAGCAATACCAGGAAGCGTTAGTACCGCTCCAGGAATCATTGACATCACACCAACAACCATCACTAAGTTAGCAGTAAGCGCTAAGTTAGCAATAACACCAAATGCACGGTAATAAACCAGCATGAAGATAAGTACGATTGCCATACCCCAAATCATTGCCATTTTACCGTTTTCGATGTTTTCAGCGCCTAGACTTGGACCAATTGTACGTTCTTCAACAATCGTCACAGGCGCAATCAAGGCACCGGCACGTAACAATAATGCCAGGCTTTGTGCTTCGGCATGATCAAGGCCATTAATCACAAAGTTACGACCAAGACGCGCCTGAATCGTAGCAACAGAAATGACTTCTTCAATCTTAGTCATTTTTACCGTGCCGTCAGGGTTACGTTGCCCGCTATCTTTATATTCAATGAACAACGTTGCCATTGGCTTGCCAATGTTATCTTTGGTCACGTTAGAGAAAATATTACCGCCTTTCGCATCTAAGTTAATAGACACTTGAGGACGACTGTATTCATCAAAAGAAGGTTGTGCACCGGTAATATGATCACCCGTTAACATGACTTCTTTTTCAATACAGCAATACCGCCAGAGCGACGAGGGTATACTTCAGAAGATGCTGGTACTCGACCGTTTGCAGCTGCGGCTTGATCCGCATTTTCGTCAACCATACGAAATTCAATCGATGCTGTTGCACCAAGAATTTCTTTTGCACGAGCAGTATCTTGAACACCAGGAAGCTGCACAATGATGCGCTCTGCACCTTGACGCTGTACCACGGGCTCAGCTACACCTAGCTCATTAACACGGTTACGGATAGTCGTAATGTTTTGCTGAAGAGCTTCTTCCTTAATTTGCTTAAGGTATACATCACTCATATTTGCGTGAAGCATATAGTTTTCACCAACACTATTGTCGGTAAATACCATGTCGTTACTTAATGATTTTAAGTAGCGCTCAGCTTTTGCCAAGTTATCAGCATCACGGAACTTAATTTCCAATCCTTTTACTGTTTTTCTAACACCAGCATAACGAATCTTTTGCTCACGTAATTGACTTCTAAAGTCAGCAATTTTGGCTTCTTCCATCTTACGGATGGCTTCCCCCATGTCCACTTCCATTAAAAAGTGAACACCGCCACGTAAATCTAGACCTAGCTTCATTGGCGTTCCGCCAACAGCTTCAAGCCACTCTGGAGTAGCAGGCGCTAGATTTAACGCAACGGTATATTTATCACCTAAACTTTCAGCAATGGCTTCTCTTGCTAACAATTGCTGTTCAGCATTTTGAACACGGACAATTAATTGCCCGTCTTCGAGCTCAGCGCGCTTAACCGCAATGCCTTTACTCTCAAGTAATCCATTTACTGACGATAGTGTTGAAGCCGTGACTTCCGCGCCACGAGTCGCTACGACTTGTACCGCATGGTCCTCACCAAAAAGGTTTGGAATTGCATAGAAACCACCAATGGTGATGACAAGCAACACCATGATGTTTTTCCACATTGGGTATTTATTTAACACACCTGAGCCCTCTTGGCTTACAACGACTGGATAGAGCCTTTAGGCAATACCGCTGCAACATAATCCTTTTTAATAGTGATTTGGCTAGTTTCATTAATGCTTAATAAAACGTAATCACTGTCGTCACTGATTTTAGCAATCTTGCCTAAAATGCCGCCGCTTGTTAGCACTTCATCACCTTTACTTAATGCTGACATTAGGTTTTTGTGCTCTTTAACGCGCTTAGACTGAGGACGGAAAATCATGAAGTAGAAGATCAAGCCAAAAACTACTAGCATGAAAATCAGTTCCATAGTGCCGCCACCTTGTGGAGTGCCTGCTGCGTTTGCGTATGCATTTGAAATAAACATATTACTCTCTTCTTGTTTTCTAAATTAAAAATCAGTCTTTTAACTCTGGTACAGGTGGAACTTCACGACCTAACTTGGTGTAGAAATCTGTCACGAAGGCGTCTAATGTACCCGTCTGAATAGCACCACGCAAACCTTCCATCAAAATTTGATAGTAACGTAGGTTGTGAATGGTGTTTAAACGAGCACCTAGAATCTCATTACAGCGATCTAAGTGATACAGGTAAGCACGTGAGTAGTTCTTACAAGTATAACAATCACAGCTTTCATCTAATGGCGATGTATCATCACGATGGCGAGCGTTTCGAATTTTAATCACGCCTTCTGATGTAAATAAATGGCCATTACGGGCATTACGTGTAGGCATTACACAATCGAACATATCAACGCCACGACGAACACCTTCAACTAAATCTTCAGGTTTACCTACGCCCATTAAATAACGAGGTTTATCTTGTGGTAACTGAGGACATACATGCTCAAGGATGCGGTGCATATCTTCTTTAGGCTCACCAACGGCTAACCCACCAACAGCATAACCATCAAAGCCAATGTCTGTTAGCCCTTTAACGCTTTCATCACGTAAATCTTCGTAAACGCCACCTTGAACGATGCCGAACAGCGAATTAGGATTTTCTAAGCGATTAAACTCGTCACGTGAACGTTGTGCCCAGCGCAAAGACATTTGCATCGATTTACGCGCTTCATCATGTGTTGCTGGGTAAGGAGTACATTCATCAAAAATCATCACAACATCACTGCCTAATGAGTTTTGAATTTGCATCGACTTTTCTGGATCTAAAAAATCTTCTCACCATTAATCGGAGAACGAAAGTGCACGCCTTCTTCGGTGATTTTACGAATATCACCCAAACTGAATACTTGGAACCCACCCGAGTCGGTTAAAATAGGACGTTGCCAATTCATAAAGTCATGTAAATCACCATGCTTACGCATGATTTCTTCACCAGGACGTAGCCACAAATGGAACGTGTTGCCCAATAGAATATCAGCACCCGTTGCACGGACTTCTTCTGGTGTCATACCCTTTACAGTACCGTATGTACCAACTGGCATAAATGCTGGGGTTTCAACCGTACCACGTTCAAAAACTAAACGACCGCGACGTGCGCGTCCGTCTGTTGTGTCAAGTTCAAAATTCATATTTCACCTTGCCAGATAAACAGTCTGACTCGTTGTTGTTGCATAAGACATAAGGGCATTAGAGATAACTTCAAGGTTAAAGCTAAAATTAACCCAAAAAATACCCACCTCTGTGGGCGGGTATTTTAGATCAAAATCAAACGTTACGGGGCTTTTTTAGTTAAAAACATGGCATCGCCATAGCTAAAAAAGCGGTATTTTTGTTCGATCGCGTGTTGATAGGCATTCATCACATTGTCAAAACCCGAAAATGCACTAATTAACATAATCAACGTCGACTCGGGTAAATGGAAATTGGTCACCATTGCGTCAATCACTTTAAATTCGTATCCAGGAAAAATGAAAATATCCGTATCGCCTTTGAACGCGGCAAGAGGAGCCTCCCCACTTGCTTTAGCTGCACTTTCAAGTGAACGAACCGAAGTGGTTCCTACGGCAATCACGCGATTACCCGCTGCTTTGGTTTCAGCGATTAAACCGACAACTTCTTGCGAGACTTCAGCCCACTCAGAATGCATCACGTGCTCGTCAATCGTATCAACTCGAACAGGTTGAAAGGTGCCAGCACCGACATGCAAAGTAACAAAAGCAATGTTAACCCCTTTATCTTTTAACGCCGCAAGCATGGCATCATCAAAATGCAAGCCTGCAGTTGGCGCTGCGACTGCACCTGGGGTTTGATTATAAACCGTTTGATAGCGCTCTTTGTCTGCATCTTCATCAGGGCGGTCGATGTATGGCGGAAGCGGCATGTGGCCCACTTCTTCTAACACTTCTAAGATTGTCTTATCAGCGTCTAATTCAAGTTCGAATAATGCGTCATGACGCTTGAGCATTGTCATTTCATAACCGCCATCTAAGATAACGATTGAATCAACTTTTGGGGATTTTGAGCAACGCACATGGGCTAAAATACGCTTATCATCCAACATTCTTTCGACAAGTATTTCTAACTTTCCACCTGACGCTTTTTGGCCAAACAAACGTGCAGGAATAACGCGAGTGTTATTAAACACCATTAAATCGCCACGATTAACCTTTGATAATACGTCAGTAAATTGCTGATCCTCTAATGCACCGCTATTTCCATCAAGCGTTAGTAATCTTGATGCATTACGTTCTGCCATTGGGTAACGAGCAATAAGTTCATCAGGTAAATCAAAAGAAAAGTCAGCAACGCGCATATCTATACTCTATTCAAAGGACAATAAAAACGGGCGCTAGTCTAGGACTACCAGCCGTTAATATCAAGTTTCTCGCAATAAATAGTGCTTGAAGATTACACAGTAAATCCGATGCCCGAATATTAATCATCGGCTTGAGTGAAAAGCGAGTAACAGCCAAAGTCGTTAATACAATGAAGTCTACTATCTATGAGTAAATCGTTATTTGGAATTAGGTGATTTAAATTGACTCACATTACTGTCTAAATCAGGGATACCGGAATGGGTTTTAATTGAATCGTTTTCTTCGGCAAGCGCTTGGGGTTCAGGGCGAAAGGATTGCTTTTCAAAGCGGAGATCAATTTCGATTTTTGTGCGTTTACGATTAGGTTGCTGTCCCAATACTGACATTATCCAGTTTTTCATCATCCGTGATCCTTAAACCGATTATTTATTATGTCGCAACGTCCCTCAGAAATAATAGCAATGACATTTGAGTAGAAATCTATATGATTGATTCTAGACTTATAAAAAATGCTAATTGATGGTTAATTTCTGTCTGCGTGATTTAGCATCATACTGAAAAACTCAAAAATTAAAAGTACAAAATATGAACTTTCTTGCACACCTACATCTAGCCGATATTAGTGATACTCATTTGGCAGCCAATCTCGCTGGTGACTTTGCAAAAGGCGATATAAAACACTTCCCAAAACATCTTCAACAAGGAATTTGGCTACATAGACAAATTGATAAAATTACCGATAGCCATGAAATAATTGTGGATTTAATTAAATTGTTCCCTAAATCCTCTAAAAGAGTTGCTCCCATCCTTATCGATTTAGCATTTGATCATTACTTGGCTTTTTATTGGGAAGAATACCATCAAGACTCACTTGCCGATTTTACTAAGAAGGCATATCACAGTTTAGACACCACAGAAGAACTGCCTGAAAAGCTGCAACTTATTGCTCCTAGCATTATCGAACAAGACTGGTTATCCGCCTACCAAACTAAACAAGGGATGAATAAAGCCATCGAAGGGGTTAGCCGACGTATATCAAAGCCAGAACTCTTCAAAACGGCCATTAAAGATGTCGATAAGTTGTATGTTGATATTGAAATCGCATTTAGAACCTTCTACCCGCAGTTAATGGCATACAGCCGTATTTACAGTCGAAAAACACCAGAACAATACCTGCCATAAATACCCACCTCACCTCTAAGTTGCAATTATTACCCACATGCTGTGTGTTTAAGCGTTACTGCACAGCTAAAAGTTTGCTAAAATAGCCGATTATTCTTGTAAACCGATGCCACTTAATGCAAATTTTTGATTACCAACCACCTAGTATCCCTTGGCTTGATATTCGCTACAAAGACCGCGATATCATTGTGATTAATAAGCCAGCTGGGTTACTTGCTAATCCAGGTAAAGCACTAGCAACCCACGATTGTGCTATCACACGTGTTCAAAAGCTGTTCCCCGAGGCTATTTTAGTACACCGCTTAGACTGCGATACTTCAGGCATTATGGTGTTTGCACGTAATAAAAAAGCAGAATCTCATTTAAAAACCCAATTCCAAGACCGTAAAACTAAGAAGGTCTACATCGCTGAGGTGAAAGGACGAATTGAAAATGATTCAGGTACAGTCGATTTAGCATTAGCTGCAGACAAAAGTAATCCGCCATATCAGGTTGTTTCAGAAGCTGGCAAGGCCGCAATTACCCATTACGAAGTCATTGAAAGACATCCAGAACATACCCTAGTTAAATTAATACCGGAAACGGGTAGAACTCACCAGCTGCGTGTTCATATGCTTGCACTCAACCACGTGATCCTTGGTGATGCGTTTTATGCAGATGAGCAAACTATCGCACTAAGGGATAGGTTAAGTTTGCATGCGCAAATGCTAACCATAACCCATCCGTACACCCAAAAGCAGCGCACCTTTTTCAGTAAGCACCCTTTTAGCGACTAAGTTTATTCTTAGATGTACTGACTAAGCTGTAGAAAAACTGTAAATTCAAAACAAAAAAACCGCTCATACGAGCGGTTTTTTAATGCTTACAATAAGCTTTAGCTGTTTTCTTTTGCTTCAGCAGCTTCACATGCAGCAGCAGTGAATACCACGTCAGTAGAACTATTAAGCGCGGTTTCAGCTGAGTCTTGAACCACACCAATAATGAAGCCCACTGCAACCACTTGCATTGCAACGTCGTTCGAGATACCGAATAAACCACATGCTAATGGGATCAGTAGTAATGAACCACCTGCAACACCTGAAGCGCCACATGCAGAAACTGCCGCAACTACACTCAATAACACAGCAGTTAGAAAGTCTACTTGAATACCTAAGGTATTTGCAGCAGCTAATGTCAGCACTGTAATCGTGATTGCCGCACCGCCCATGTTAATGGTTGCACCTAACGGAATTGATACTGAATAAGTGTCTTTATGAAGCTTTAACTCTTCACATAAGGCCATGTTGACAGGAATGTTTGCCGCACTTGAACGAGTGAAGAATGCCGTCACACCACTTTCGCGTAAACACTTTAATACTAATGGGTAAGGATTACGGCGAATTTTCAGGTACACAATAATTGGGTTAACGACTAATGCAATAAACAACATCGCGCCAACGAGTACGGCTAATAACTGTGCGTAACCTGCTAATGCATCAAATCCCGTTTCTGCGATAGTGCCTGAGACTAAACCAAAAATACCAATTGGGGCGAAACGAATAACAAAGCGAACAATCTTAGTCACACCGTCACTTAAATCCGACACGATTTTTTTAGTTGATTCACTAGCATGATGTAACGTGATCCCCAGCCCCACTGCCCATGCCAAAATACCAATGTAGTTGCCTGTTAATAATGCATTGACTGGATTATCAACAATTTTAAATAACAATGTATTTAATACTTCGGCAATGCCTTGTGGCGGATTAGAACCTTCAACACCGCCAGCCAACAGTAACGTTGTTGGAAATGCAAAACTAAATGCCACAGCCGTTAATGCCGCCGCTAAAGTACCGACTAAATATAAGCCAATAATAGGGCGCATATTAGTTTGGGTATTTTTCTTTTGATTTGCTATCGATGAAGCAACGAGAATAAAGACTAAAATAGGTGCAACCGCTTTCAGTGCTTCAACAAACAAACTTCCTAAAAAAGAAACTTGTGTGGCTGCTGAAGTTGAGAAAGTAGCTAAAATAACACCCAGAATAATACCGGCGAGAATTTGTAGCACTAAGCTACCGCTAGCGACCCGCGCTAACAGAGATGGATTTTGATTCATTGCTTGACCTATGATTATTATATTTATGGCTTTTAGTAAGCTCTAATATTTGTGCGGCTTTTAATAAGCTCTGATAGGTATATATCGGATGAATTGGCTAAAGTCTAGTCTAGAGAAGAAATGATGCGCTAATATTACTCGCTATTACCAAACAAACCACATTTAGCCAACATGTGACTAATTATGATGCAGTGGGTTAAATCATTTAAAAATTGTTATTTCGCCCCTCGTAGCATGGCTTCGATTAATTCATGGGCATCAAATTTGGTTAAGGCTTCGTTGGCGCCAACTTGATGTGCCTGACTCACACTTATCTCACTCGATAATGACGTGTGTAAAATGATATAGGCATCAGCCAAATCAGGATTGTTTTTAACTTCAAATGCCAACTCGTATCCATCAAGCCCCGGCATTTCAATGTCACTAACTAAGATATTAATTGGTTTTTGTTGGTTGGCCGCTTCTTGCATAATGGTCAATGCATCATGACCATCAGCGGTAACGTCATAAGCAATGTTGATTGAATCAAGGGCGTCAGATAATTGCTTTCTAGCGACTTTTGAGTCATCGACAAGCAAAATCCGCATAGGCTTTAATCGCTCACGCTGAACATCGGTGAGCATTGCGCGACTTGTTGCTGGATCTTGTGGGAATAGTTTTGCCATAAGCAACTCAACATCCAGCAACTGCACTAGCTTATCATCCACTCGGGTTACCCCGGTTAAAAAGCGGAATGACCTAAATTAGCCGCTGGCGCTTCAATATCACGCCAATTACATTCAATGATCTTATCGATGCCACGAACCAGAAAACCAATCACCATACGCTGACAATCAGTAATAATTACATAACACTTTTCTTGTTCATATTTAGCGATCGGTTTAAATCCAATTGCACCTGCCATATCAATAATGGCAATGGTTTTACCACGCACAGTTAATGTGCCAAGAATATAAGGATGAGACTGAGGGATTTTCGATAACGCGCTAAAAGGCACTATTTCACGAATTTTTAAAGTACCGAGGGCAAACTGCTGCATTTGGGTTAAATGAAAAAGGAGTAACCCTTGTGACTGGCCTGCTTTGCTCTTCATAAACCATCCAATAAAAGCTGTGCTAAGTTTACAGCAACACTAACATAATCATTCGCAGGTAGCTGATACAAAAAACGGGTGCTCATGAACAAGTATTCTGCTAAAAACAGTAACACTCAGCACCATGTCGAATTGAGTTAATCACAACCTAAATGGCATAGCAAATCACAGTTTAGGTTTATGATTGAGAAAAGTTAAAGTTGTGACTCTATTGGCAACAATGATAAAAAATCTGCCATAAACTTACGCCAAAAACCCGCACCAGGCTCAGCATAAATCACTTTATCATTGAGGTTATCAAGCCAGACTAAGTCACCTTCTTCAATACTGAGTTCGTAAGCTTTTTCATCTGCAGTAATGGCTATCCCATTTAATATATCTTGAGCGAATTGCGCGTTCTCGATAACTAAGCCCATTTCTGTATTAATTAAAGCCGAACGAGGGTCGAAATTAAACGAACCGACAAAAATTATCTCTTCATCTATGACAAAGGTTTTAGCATGTAAGCTGGTTTTACTGCTCCTTTCCAGCTCGATTTTTTCTCAGTTGCATCGCCTCGAACTTCATAAATTTTAACGCCACCTTCTACTAATTTTTGACGATATTGTTGATAACCAGCATGAACAGCAAGGACATCGGTCGCGGCAAGGCTATTGGTGACAATGGTAATTTTTTTACCTTCTTTGACCGCACTAATTAGTCCATTTGTGGCTTCATCACCAGGAACAAAGTAAGGCGATACTATTAACAACTTATGCTGAGTTTGATTAAAAAAGAAAGCTAAATCATCAAGTAAAATGCCATCTTCACGGCCTTGTTCAAGCTTATTTGGCGGGTCGAACACCACATGAGCTTCTCCCCAATACCAATCTAACGTTTTATTTTTAAGCCTCTCAATCAAGCTACTGTTTTCAAGGCGTTTGACGTACTCACCTTGGGTTAATGTGGCTTCAAACTCTGCAGCCTTTACCTTTAGCATCTCAAGATCAGAATTAAGCTCATTTGCATCAGCAAGCTGCTGAATGCTTTGTACCTGTTCAGAGTTCCAATAGGTATCGAACTGATTTGAGACTTCATCAACAGCTTCGCCTACAGCCAGCACATCTAAGTCACCAAACTCAACATTCTCATTGGCGGAAAAGTACTCACCACCAATATTTCGACCACCAACAATGGTTACGAGGTTATCAATGGTCAATGATTTGTTATGCATCCGATGGTTCATGCGGCCAAAATCACTTAAGAATGCTAAACCACGATACTGACGTTCGTATGAGGGATTAAATAACCTGATAGAAATATTAGGGTGATTTGCAACAGCCAATAACCCATCGTCATGGTTAGCAGTCGTCAGATCATCAAGAAGGATACGAACTCGAACTCCACGCTCAGCTGCATTATATAAAAACAAGGTAAGTATTTTCCCAGTTTCATCATTTCGATAAATGTAATATTGCAGATCAATACTCTTTTGCGCGCTATCTATCATCGCCAGCCTTGCGATAAAGGCATCAATACCATCTGATAAAGCTTTTATACCTGTTAAGTTTGGCTTTTTCTGAGAGTTTATATAGTTAGCGAGGGATGTATCGGTTGGCGGGTTAAACTTATACTGCTTTTCAAGGGGGCAAAATCGACCTTGGAGGCACAGCCGGACACAATAAAAGCAAACACATAGCAAAGCAGTAATATGTATTTATTTTTAAGCATCAAGTTTCCCTTTCTCGATTATTTTATATTCGATTTATAACGCTTCGAATAACAGCAGTTTATTGTTGAGGGCTATATTAACGTCAACTAGCCCTCACTTAATTTAATCTTGCAGCGCGTATAGCACATCAAACACCAGTTGGTCCCAGCCTTCAGCGCTAAATGCAATATCACGAACACTGCGAACTTGGCTGACGGCATGAACTGGCGCTGCGCCATTATCCATTAAATAATATGCCATCATTATCCCAGTTCTGTCTTTACCTGAGCGACAATGGATCATCACGGCGACATTGTCAGCTTCACATTGCCTGATAAACGCTAGCGCTTTTCTTGCTTGGCTAACACAAATCGCCACATCTTCCTCTTGTGGAGGAATGTTGCGTGAAAAAGGAGTACACAAATAGCGTAAACCTTGTTTCTCAATCTCATCAGTATCAACATTATCCCCGTTATTGACCGATAAAACTGCGCCCACTCCGGCGGCTTTTAATTCTGCTAAATCCCATTCATCCTTATTAGGGCCACTACGACCGGCAATCACGCCGTCAACTAACCAAAATAACTGCTTCATATTTAATGGTTGCTCTTATTTCATAGGTAGGATGTAAAACCCTGACAGCCTCATTGAACAGATACATCACGCATTCTGCCCATTAAGTCGCCAGTATTATTGTTTATCTTTTGCAGCTGAATGCCAAATATCAACATTCACTGGTACTTTGTTTTTTTCTTCTTTTTGCCTGTTCCTGCAGGTTTTGCCATAGGCTTAGTAACGTCTTCATCTTCAGGCGCCTCTTCGTCAGGTTCAAATCCAACAAAGGTTTCACGTTCTAAACGAATTTTGTTTTTCTTTTCAATCACACTAAAGTGATGGAAGTCAGCGTGTGCAATTAACGAAATGGCCAAGCCGACTTCACCAGCACGACCACTTCGACCAATGCGATGCATGTAATCAGCGGGGCTTCGAGGTAAATCAAAATTAATGACCACTGGAAGTTTTTCGATATCGAGTCCACGAGCGGCAATATCGGTAGCAATTAACACTTCAATATCGCCCGCTTTAAACCCATCAAGAACTCGATTACGTGCACCTTGGCCTTTATCCCCGTGGAACACTTCTGCAGTAATCCCCCGCTTAGAGAGTTTTTCAGCTAAGTGTTTACAACTGTTTTTAGCATTGACGAAAATCAGTGCTTGGCGCCATTGATTTTGTTTAATCAATTCGGCCAGTAATGCGGTTTTCTTTTCACGGTTTACGGCAAAAACACGCTGAACTAACGTGCTTGCGTCGGCGCTTTGTAATTGAATTTCTACTGGCGTGGTGAGCAAGCTATCTGTAAGGGTGCGTACTTCTTCAGGGAACGTTGCCGAAAACAATAACGTTTGTTTTTTATGAGGCATTAAGGCTAACAGAGCGGCTAACTCTTCAGTAAAGCCTAGACTCAGCATTCTATCTGCTTCATCAAGCACTAAGGTATCAACGTTATCGAGCTTGATAGCATTACTAGAAATCAAATCTAGCAATCGCCCTGGTGTTGCAACTAATACATCAGTGCCGCCACGCAATGACAGCATTTGAGTATTGGCTGATACGCCACCAAAAACTGCGGTTGATTTAATAGCACCATTAAAATACACAGCATAAGATTTAACGCTATCAGCGACTTGCTTAGCAAGCTCACGAGTAGGAACTAGCACTAATGCTGAAACAAAGTTACCTTTGTCTTTTTTCTCCGTTTGTTGTGCTTGATGAATTTTTTGCAAAATGGGTAAAACAAATGTGGCCGTTTTGCCTGAGCCAGTGTTGGCACCCGCTAATATATCTTTTCCTGCAATCACACTTGGAATAGCTTGCGCCTGGATCGGCGTTGGCGTTCTATATTCCATTTCCTTTAGACGATTGGTAATGGGTGCAATTAGGCCAAGTTCGGCAAAGTTGGCTGCACTGTTGTGTAAAGCTTCAGGAGAATGATTAGCTGATGTCATTAAATTAGGGTGCTCAAATATAAATATAAATCGAATAAAACAGTAAGGTTTATTTTAGCTTATTTGAGCCGGTTAAGTTAGCGATATTGCGCAAGTTATGAGTAATTAATAACCTTAATCGGTATTAGATACAGATATTTCCCATCAAAAAGCCAAACACCCAATTTAAACTCATATGCAAACCGTCTTGAGCGATAACAGTGTATCAGTATCATCGGTGGTCAAATAAGCGGTTAAACGGCCACCAGTTTATCATTCGAAAAGTTTGACTGAATACCAATCGTTTAGCTCTAATTGAGAACTAACGACTTTCAAGATTTAATAAAAATTGCTTCATCTCAAGTCCATAAGCATAACCAGTTAAGGTACCATTCTTACCGATAACTCGATGACAAGGCACGATAATAGCTATTGGGTTTGCCCCATTTGCAGCGCCAACAGCACGCACCGCTCTAGGGCGCTCAATTTTATTGGCAATATCACCATAACTGCAGACTTTGCCAAATGGTAAATCAACTAGCGCTTGCCAAACCTGTTGTTGAAACTCTGTCCCCTTGGCAGCAAGTGGCACATCAAAGTGAACTCTTTGGCCTGAAAAATACTCTTCGAGCTCGTGAATAGCTTGTTCAATCCATTGTTTAGCTTGGCTAATGTCTGCGCCAGTCGCTGCTTTTATTTCAGAGGATAATGAATAATTTGCGGCAGGTGAGTCTTTATCAATCACTTGCAAATGCGTTAAACCTGCCACTGAAGCTTGCAGCATTAAATCGCCAACAGGACTTTTAAAAATAGATTGATGCAAGGGGGTAACATATTAATTTTCATTTTGGCTCCACAATTGAAACGTGAGATAACTGCCCCATGGGCTAACTTGCTTAGCGAGGTTGTTAACGAATGTTTGATACAACTTAGGGGTAAACTCACCCTTATTTGCTATCGCAAACGGGTTGTTATCAGGCAAGTCATTTAAGGCAAACAAGAGGGCTTTAATTCGATTTTTAATCACTAAGTCTCCGCCCAGAAACACATCAGGGTTACTCTCTCCTCGCATTTGAGCATAAGCAATAGTCCAAGGACCTATGCCTTTTATATCTATCCATTTACTAGGGCAAGCAAATGGATTTTTAGCAACAAAGTCACCAAGGCCATTTAGCGCACGTTTTCGAGATTCAGGCATTTTAAATTCATCTAAACTCGCTGCAGCGATGGACTCAGCGCTAGGAAAAAACTGCACTTCCCTACCTCCAACTCGCTTAACGGCACCATAATTTTTAACGAGTATATTGAGAAGTTTACTGGCTTGAATCACACTCACTTGCTGGCCAAGTACCGCGCGACACCCCGCCTCAAATACAGAAGCAGTACCAGGAATTCTCAAGCCTTGTTTCACCTTCATACCTAAGTTCAGCAGCGGCTCAAATGATTGTTCAATCACGTCCATATCCGCGTCTAAATCTAGTCGCTGCCTGATAAATCGCACGGTTTGATGTAAATACCGGATATGTTCAGTCTGTTCAAATTCAACTGTTAACGCTAATTGATTCTTGCCTTTGACAGGAACAACTTCATAGACACCTGTCACTGTTTGCTCATTGAATGAAAAAGCAAAACTTCTCCCATAAGAAAAAGTTGTTTCATTCAGCCACTCCATACCATCTACTGCACGCAATTGATAAAACGACCAAATATCCTGCCATGAATACGGTGGCCGATAATCCAACAATAACTTAATACCTTGCGAGTTAGTTTCTGCAGACTTGTTTACTTTTTGGGTTTTGCGCAGCTGTGTTGGCGTCAGTAGCAGTTGTGATTTAAACACTTCATTAAAGCGTCTTATGCTATTGAAACCTGCCGCCATCGCGACGTCCGTTATCGATAAGCTGGTTTGATGTAGTAATTGTTTCGCAAACATCAATTGCCTGTATAAGGCATATCTTTTAGGTGAAGTCCCGAGTTGTTGATTAAATAAACGTGACAAATAACGGGAGCTTATCCCTAATCTTGCTGATAATTCCGTTAAAGACTGCGCATTCTCACCAGAAAGGCTGCCACCTTCGATTAACGAAATAGCTCGCTGCAAACTAGTGCTTGTACCCTGCCATGCATTAGATTGTGGAGCACTGTCAGGTCGGCAGCGCAAACAAGGCCTCAGCCCAGCTTGAGAAGCCTTTATCGCCGAATCAAAATACACCACATTTTGCTCTTTTGGAGGCGATGCAGGACAAATCGAACGGCAATAAATTCCTGTCGTTTTTACGCCAATAAAAAAGCGACCATCAAAGCGTGCGTCACGACTTAACCTCGCCTGTCTGCAAACATCATTCGGCAAATAACATGCAATTGAAGGTTCTGGCACCGGATCGAGCTCGTTATCTGGATGTGGCTGGTTGTGTTTACTAGTCATCATATGTCGATACGTCAGTGATGGAGATAATGTCACTTTACCCAAAGTTTACCTTCACAACTAGCGGAAAACGGAACTGAATGCTGATTAACTTCGCACAAGGATTGTCACAATCTATTCAACACTTGCATCATAAGTTACGGTATCCTAGCAATAACTAATATTCATTCGAGTTGTTGATGTTTAAATTTTTTGAATCTTTAACGAACCCTTTGCCTCAAGAAGAGCCCACCAAGGCACCTAAAGGCGTGTACGCGTTTTGTCGCCATTACACCCGAGGGTTTGAAAAACACCTGATTATTATGTCGATGTTGACTGCCACACTCGCCATTTTAGAAGTCTCGCTTTTCGGGTTTATGGGTAAGTTAGTCGACTGGTTAGTCACTAAAAACCCTGAAACCCTATGGCAAGATGAAGGTAACACGTTAATTGGCATGTCTGTCATTGTACTGGTAGTGATCCCGCTACTCGTATGGTTACATGCCTCTATCGTGCATCAAACTCTATTAGGCAATTATCCGATGGCAATACGCTGGCAAGCACATCGATATCTGCTTAAGCAAAGTATTTCATTTTACCAAGATGACTTTGCGGGTCGTATTGCCACTAAAGTCATGCAAACTTCTCTCGCAGTTCGTGAAACAGTGATGAAATTACTTGATGTATTGATGTACATCTTGATTTATTTCACCTCTATGCTGGTTATGATAGCCAGTGCTGATGTCCGTTTAATGCTGCCTATGCTTGTATGGTTATTTGCTTACATCGCCATCCAATGGAAGTTAGTACCAAAATTAAAAGCAATTTCAGCCAAGCAAGCTGATGCTCGCTCGACAATGACTGGCCGTATTGTTGACAGCTATACCAACATTTCGACTGTAAAATTATTCTCTCATACGAAACAAGAAGCCGATTATGCTCAAGACAGTATGATGGGCTTTTTGCACACTGTTTATGGTCAAATGCGCCTTGTCACGATTATTAATGTGCTGGTGCAAGGGATTAATTACTTACTGGCATTTACCATTGCTGCCGTTTCGATTTGGCTTTGGGCTGATGATGCTATTACCGTTGGTGCTATCGCTATTGCAGTAAGTTTAGCATTACGTTTAAACGGGATGTCACAGTGGATCATGTGGGAAATCAGCTCACTTTTTGAAAACATCGGTACTGTCACTGACGGAATGAACACCTTATCTAAGCCTATTGAAATTGAAGATAAGCCTGATGCCAAAGATATTTGTGTCGACAACGGCAAAATCGATTTCAATGATGTTAGCTTTAACTATGGTGAAGACTCTGGGGTGATTAACGATTTAGATCTCCATATCAAAGCGGGTGAAAAAGTCGGCTTAGTTGGCCGGTCTGGTGCCGGTAAGTCAACATTAGTTAACTTACTCATGCGATTTCATGATGTCGAAAAAGGCCATGTTGCCATCGATGACCAAAAAATTACTGATGTTACCCAAGACTCATTACGTTCAATGATAGGGATGGTCACTCAAGACACCTCATTACTCCATCGTTCGATTAGGGAAAATATACTCTACGGCGATCCAACTGCAACTGAAGCACAGCTAGAAGCTGCGATTTCGCAAGCACAGGCTACTGACTTTATTAAGGATTTATCAGATCCATTTGGTAATACAGGCTTAGATGCACAAGTGGGTGAGCGTGGTGTTAAATTGTCTGGTGGTCAGCGTCAACGTATCGCTATAGCCCGTGTTCTACTTAAGAATGCGCCGATTCTTTTACTTGATGAAGCGACATCGGCATTAGATTCTGAGGTTGAAGCTGCGATTCAAGAAAGTTTGTATGAGTTGATGCAAGGTAAAACGGTAATTGCTATTGCTCATCGCTTATCAACTATCGCTGCAATGGACAGATTGATCGTATTAGATAAAGGCAAAATAGTTGAGCAAGGTACGCATCAAGAATTAATCAAATCGGGTGGGATCTACGCACAGCTTTGGGCACATCAAACAGGTGGGTTCTTAGGGATCGATTAAGCTTAAATTGAGTTTATAAAGCACAAAGCCGTTCAATGTAATCACTGAGCGGCTTTTTATGGCTCAATTACCTACTCAAAGAGTGAATATAGATTATCAGTACAGTTAACAACCTAGGCCATGAAGTTTTTGCTTAAGCTTGCCAACAAATCATGCGGAATAGGCTCTGATAAAGGAAGAATTTATAGATTGCCGCAAAATAAAATGAATAATCAAAACAGAAAAATTTAATATTTGAGAAATAAATAAGGTTTGAGAAATTAATGAGATAAAGCAGAAGAAATGGTGGTCGATACTGGGCTCGAACCAGTGACCCCCTCCTTGTAAGGGAGGTGCTCTCCCAGCTGAGCTAATCGACCTGGGGATTTCGTAATGTTTTAATTCTTTACAAAAACTCTTTACAGTAAAGAATGGTGGTCGATACTGGGCTCGAACCAGTGACCCCCTCCTTGTAAGGGAGGTGCTCTCCCAGCTGAGCTAATCGACCTGGGATTTCGTAATGTTTTAATTCTTTACAAAAACTCTTTACAGTAAAGAATGGTGGTCGATACTGGGCTCGAACCAGTGACCCCCTCCTTGTAAGGGAGGTGCTCTCCCAGCTGAGCTAATCGACCTGGGATTTCATAATGTTTTAATTCTTTACAAAAACTCTTTACAGTAAAGAATGGTGGTCGATACTGGGCTCGAACCAGTGACCCCCTCCTTGTAAGGGAGGTGCTCTCCCAGCTGAGCTAATCGACCTGGGATTTCGTAATGTTTTAATTCTTTACAAAAAGAATGGTGGTCGATACTGGGCTCGAACCAGTGACCCCCTCCTTGTAAGGGAGGTGCTCTCCCAGCTGAGCTAATCGACCTGGGATTTCGTAATGTTTTAATTCTTTACAAAAAGAATGGTGGTCGATACTGGGCTCGAACCAGTGACCCCCTCCTTGTAAGGGAGGTGCTCTCCCAGCTGAGCTAATCGACCTGGGATTTACACAATGATTTAATTCTTAAAAAATAATGGTGGTCGATACTGGGCTCGAACCAGTGACCCCCTCCTTGTAAGGGAGGTGCTCTCCCAGCTGAGCTAATCGACCTCGCTGTGTGGGGCCGTATTATAGGGAGCAACAAAATACTGTCAACGACTTTTTCACGAAACAAAGCTTAGCAGCGCTAAAAACGTGCATACTGCTGAATTGTTAAACGCTTTAAACCCATAACAGACATGAATACTTAACCTTTTGATGCATTATTAAGCAAGTGCTTAGGGTCATAAGCTTTCATGTCTTTTCTTTTTCTTACTTTCGTCATTAACCTTGTATCAAGAATTTAAGCTTTAGCATTAATTTTAATCGCCGAGCTTTATCCAGATTAAACCTATCTTGTGCAATCAAGAACTCATTCAGTAATTAGTAAACTTCAAGCAGCAAGACATTCGCTTGTTAGCTATAGTTTTTCTTCACAAGAACAATATCACTTAAGTAAAGCGACCCAGCTTATATAATCAAAAGTGAAACTCGCATAATAAGGTAGTTTAGGTATAGAATATCGCCCACTTTATTATATCTGTCTTTATATAGACGTTTTTGAAATAGGTTAGTGTCCCATTATGACAACTAAGACGCGTTTTGCTCCTAGCCCAACAGGCTTTTTACATGTAGGTGGTGCTCGAACAGCACTTTATTCTTGGCTTTATGCCCGCGCAAACCAAGGCGAGTTTGTTTTACGTGTAGAAGATACTGATATTGAACGTTCAACACCTGAAGCATGTGCAGCCATTCTTGAAGGAATGGAATGGTTAGGACTAACTTGGGATGAAGGTCCGTATTACCAAACTAAACGTTTCGATCGTTATAACGAAATCATTGCGCAGATGCTAGAAGATGGTACTGCTTATAAGTGCTATTGTTCCCGTGAGCGTATTGAAGCAATGCGTGAAGAACAAGCTGCGAATGGTGAGTCACAAAAATATGATGGTCACTGTCGTGATCTTGAGCCTCGTGATACTGATGAACCATTTGTCATCCGTTTTAAGAACCCGACAGAAGGCAGTGTGGTATTTGATGATCATGTACGTGGTCGTATCGAATTTGCTAATGACACTTTAGATGACTTAATTATCGCCCGCACAGAAGGTACGCCGACTTATAACTTCTGTGTAGTTGTAGATGATTGGGATATGGGTATCACTTGCGTTGTACGTGGTGAAGACCACATCAACAACACCCCTCGTCAAATTAACATCCTTAAAGCATTAGGTGCACCAGTACCTGAATATGCTCATGTATCGATGATTTTAGGTGATGACGGTGCAAAATTGTCAAAACGTCATGGTGCTGTTGGTGTAATGCAATATCGTGATGATGGTTACTTACCAGAAGCACTGCTTAACTATCTTGTACGTTTAGGTTGGTCACATGGCGACCAAGAAGTGTTTTCGATGGAAGAAATGATCTCGCTATTCAAACTAGACGATATCAATAAAGCCGCTTCTGCCTTTAATACAGAAAAGCTGAATTGGTTGAACCAACACTACATTAAGGAGCTTGCTCCAGAATATGTAGCAAAGCATCTTCAATGGCACATGGATGACCAAAAAATTGATACAGCAAACGGCCCAGCATTAGCTGAAGTTGTTACTGCATTATCTGAAAGAGCAAAAACCTTGAAAGAGTTAGCAGCTTCTAGCCGCTACTTTTACGAAGACTTCGATGGTTTTGACGAAAATGCCGCTAAAAAACATTTACGTGGCGTAGCCATGGAGCCGTTAAAGCTAATTCAGCAAAAAATTTCTGCATTACCAGAGTGGACAGTTGAAGCAATTCATCAAGCAATTGAAGATACAGCTGCAGAACTTGAAGTGGGAATGGGTAAAGTCGGAATGCCTTTACGTGTAGCCGTTACAGGCGCTGGTATGTCACCTGCTGTAGATTTAACCTTATTTTTGGTTGGAAAGGCTCGTTGCGAACAAAGAATATCCAAAGCGATTGAATTTGTAGCAGATAGAATAAATTCTTAAAAAACGAGTTGACACTTTTGGCGAGGCTGCATAGAATGCGCCTCGCAGTTGAGACACAACGTGATTATTTATCGCAGCATGTCCAAATGTATTAAGTATAGTTGAGGGGCTATAGCTCAGCTGGGAGAGCGCTTCGCTGGCAGCGAAGAGGTCCACGGTTCGATCCCGTGTAGCTCCACCAATTATATTTAAATCAAAGCATTAAGTTTTAGCCTACAGAGCTTAATGAGTTATTCACTCTTTGGTAGAGTATAACGCCAGTCCGGGTCCCCTTCGTCTAGAGGCCTAGGACACCGCCCTTTCACGGCGGTAACAGGGGTTCGAATCCCCTAGGGGATACCACTATTTTATTTTTCTTGATGAACTTCGAGAAAATAAAAAAGCGTTAAGTTTTAGCCTACAGAACTTAATGAGTTATTCACTCTTTGGTAGAGTATAACGCCAGTCCAGCTCCCCTACGATTAAAGAAGAGAGAGCCTAGGACACCGCGCTGTTATTACAAGAGCACGGCGGTTTCACTTTAATAGCCTTCTAAAGTGTTACTTATAGGTCTTCGTTATGTTGGAAGTAAAACAATATGTCCGGGTCCCCTTCGTCTAGAGGCCTAGGACACCGCCCTTTCACGGCGGTAACAGGGGTTCGAATCCCCTAGGGGATACCACTATTTATTTTTTCTTGATGAACTTCGAGAAAATAAAAAAGCGTTAAGTTTTAGCCTACAGAACTTAATGAGTGATTCACTCTTTGCAGAGTCTAATGCAGTCCGGCTCCCCTTCGATTAAAGAAGAGAGAGCCTAGGACACCGCGCTGTTATTACAAGAGCACGGCGGTTTCACTTTAATAGCCTTCTAAAGTGTTACTTATAGGTCTTCGTTATATTGGAAGTAAAACAGTATGTCCGGGTCCCCTTCGTCTAGAGGCCTAGGACACCGCCCTTTCACGGCGGTAACAGGGGTTCGAATCCCCTAGGGGATACCACTATTTATTTTTTCTTGATGAACTTCGAGAAAATAAAAAAGCATTAAGTTTTAGCCTACAGAACTTAACGAGTTATTCACTCTTTGCAGAGTCTAATGCAGTCCGGCTCCCCTTCGATTAAAGAAGAGAGAGCCTAGGACACCGCGCTGTTATTACACAAGAGCACGGCGGTTTCACTTTAATAGCCTTCTAAAGTGTTACTTATAGGTCTTCGTTATATTGGAAGTAAAACAATATGTCCGGGTCCCCTTCGTCTAGAGGCCTAGGACACCGCCCTTTCACGGCGGTAACAGGGGTTCGAATCCCCTAGGGGATACCACTATTTATTTTTTCTTGATGAACTTCGAGAAAATAAAAAGCGTTAAGTTTTAGCCTACAGAACTTAATGAGTTATTCACTCTTTGGTAGAGTATAACGCCAGTCCAGCTCCCCTTCGATTAAAGAAGAGAGAACCTAGGACACCGCGCTGTTATTACAAGAGCACGGCGGTTTCACTTTAATAGCCTTCTAAAGTGTTACTTATAGGTCTTCGTTATATTAGAAGTAAAACAATATGTCCGGGTCCCCTTCGTCTAGAGGCCTAGGACACCGCCCTTTCACGGCGGTAACAGGGGTTCGAATCCCCTAGGGGATACCACTATTTATTTTTTTGATGAACTTCGAGAAAATAAAAAAGCGTTAAGTTTTAGCCTACAGAACTTAATGAGTCATTCACTCTTTGCAGAGTCTAATGCAGTCCGGGTCCCCTTCGATTAAAGAAGAGAGAGCCTAGGACACCGCGCTGTTATTACAAGAGCAAGGCGGTTTCACTTTAACAGCCTTCTAAAGTGTTACTTATAGGTCTTCGTTATATTGGAAGTAAAACAATATGTCCGGGTCCCCTTCGTCTAGAGGCCTAGGACACCGCCCTTTCACGGCGGTAACAGGGGTTCGAATCCCCTAGGGGATACCAATATTTATTTTTTCTTGATGAACTTCGAGAAAATAAAAAAGCGTTAAGTTTTAGCCTACAGAACTTAATGAGTTATTCACTCTTTGGTAGAGTATAACGCCAGTCCGGGTCCCCTTCGTCTAGAGGCCTAGGACACCGCCCTTTCACGGCGGTAACAGGGGTTCGAATCCCCTAGGGGATACCACTTTCTTAACTCTGAGTTATCAAACTGAGTTTTAAGTAATATCAAAGCCACTTAATTGTGGTTTTTTTATCTCTGAAATTTATCGCTAACTCAAAAAGACCTCTCTAAATGAATACCTATACGTAACGACTATAATGTCAACGCCTAAAGTGTTAGTTAGTAACGCCAATCAAATCAAGATGAACTCTTAATAATTACATAATCTATCTAGGATACTTAGTGAGTTGAGGCTTTAGCTATTCTTTAAAGTTCGCTCTAAAATGAGTGCTGAACAATTAAAATCAAACATTACGTATTGTATTTGTACATGAGGTACAAAGTGAATGTAATAACTGGAAACTAATTTGTTTCAATAGACAACTCAGTTTTGAACGTAGAGCAGGCTTAGCGCAAGAACAAACAACAAAAAAGAGGCCTTTAGGCCTCTAATTCAAAAGGTAGAAAACTTATCTATGTCGTTACTGTGTTTGCGTATTAAGCTCTTGTTCAGCTGCCTTAGATTGATGATGTGTCAACCTTAAAATAGCCACTAATAACAGAGACAATAACCCTACCGAACCAATAACAACACCTTGCCACTCTGATTGATGCCAAAATATCATCAAATAAGGGCCTCCAAGGGACGCTCCTAGATAATAACTGCAAAGGTATAGGGAAGTCGCCTTAGCTCTATGAGTCGATGCTCTTATCGCCACAAACGAATTACAGCAACTATGAGTTAAGAAAAAACCACTCGCAGTCAGTAAAAAACCAATTGTAATGCAAAGTAGATTATCCATTAAGGTCAATAACGTGCCAAGCAACATCACAACCAATGCACCTTTGAATAATCGTTGAGCACCAAATTTAACCACCCACTTGGCAGATAAATAAGACGTTAATGTTCCACTTAAATAGCAAAGAAAAATTAAAGTCGCCGCAAAACGGCTAAAATTGTATGGGTCGGCCATCAAGTGTAATTGAATAAAGCTGAACTGATTCACCATCATCATAAAAGCAAGTCCACCGATGGCATATACAAGCCGCATCTGGGGATCTGTCAAATGATAAATAAAACCACCGATATCGTGCTTTATTTTATTAATGACGCTCGTTGAGTGGTGGGTTGCCGCGCACTTTATTTCTCTTCTTGGTAGCAAATATGTGACTATAGAAATCCCAATCAAAGTAACCGAAAAATTCACCATCATGGCTTGTTCCCAGGTAAAGTATTGAGACAAAAGCCCTCCCATTAACCTGCCACCAATGCCGCCTAAACTATTTGCCATAATGTAAATACCAGCCGCTTTTAATAAAAAACCTGCTGGTAATTGCTCTTTAAAATATGCCATTGCAATGGCAGGTACTGCTGCGAGTAATACCCCCTGCAATAGCCTAACCAATAATAAAGCATCAAAGTCTCGAGCAAAAATAAGTAATAGATTGGAAGCGACTAACATCCATAAGCTGACCATAATTGGCGCTAAACGGCCTACTCGGTCTGAAATTACCGCATAAATAAGTAACGAAAAAGCCAGCGAAAAACTGGTAACAGACAAGATCAATGTTGCTTTAGCACCACTGACATTAAAATGCTCAGCAATTAAGGGCAGCATGCCTTGTACTGCATATAAATTGATATAAACAACGATAGATGCAAGACACAATGCCCAAATTAATCTTTGTTCGCCACCAGATTGGTTTTCAGGGGCTTCTTTGGCAAGTAAATCAGGCACAACATAAGCCTCGATTAAATAGTTAACTGAGCATTGATTATTGCTCGATGAAGACCATAAGCAATTTGAGAAAGTTAAAGATGTGAGTTATGTCTTAATTTGTCAGCATAATCATTAAGACATAACTTAAAGTTCGAGCAATATTTTTACTATTGAACCCTGTTGTTTTTAAGCAGATGTAAAGTGATCAGTTTAGCGCTCTACCTTTTTCATAATAACTTCAGTGGTGAACTTATCATTATTGATAACCGGAAATTTCTCATAGGTTTGAAAAATAGGTCTATCTTGATACAGAATCATCGCAACAACCCCATACTCAATATCTTCATCAATACTGTCCGCAGGTAACGTAAACTTAAACGGTACTGGTGCTCTGGCAATATCGAACGTTTTTTGCGAGATAATTAAACCTGGGGTATTAAGACCAATAATCGCAATGTTAATTTTACAGTTTTGAGGTAATACAATTTTCTCAAGATAACCCGCATAGCCATTAATAATAACCGGCTCATCTGGGGTAACGGTTACACACGCAGTCATCATAAATGTCATCAACGCAAACATTGCTGCTTTTACACCGAGCTTCATATTTTTATCCTTTCGTCATTCTTAATAAGCCTTCTTGTGTTGCAGATGCAACCAAGCGACCCTGTTGATCAAAAAACTGCCCTTTAACAAAACCGCGGCCACCGCTGGCATTGGTACTTTCTACACTATAAAGCAACCAATCTGAAAAATTAAACGGCCTATGGAACCACATAGCATGATCTATCGTCGCCATTTTAATCCCTGGCGTTAAAAATGACACACCATGAGGCTGAGCCGCAGTCACCAGAAAGTTGAAATCTGACGCATATGCGAGTAAATATTCATGAACACTGTGATCACTTGGAATATGGCCATTCGCTCGCATCCAAATATACCGCTTGGGTTCAGTAGAGTCTGGAGCAATAGGGTGTATTGGATTAACCAAGCGCATTTCGATTGGCGAGTCAGCCATGAATTTTTCAAGTATGTTAGCGGGTACTTTATCGCGCATTGTAGAAGCTAATTCTTGCTGATTTAGTAATCCGTCTGGACCATCGACGACTGGCATTTCAGCTTGATGTTCAAAACCTTCTTCAGGAGCTTGAAACGAGCAAGTCATGTAAAAAATAGGGCGGCCTTTTTGAATCGCTTTTACTCGTCTTGCACTGAAACTGCCCCCATCACGCATGTTTTCAACATCGTAGACAATAGGAAGTTTCTCATCACCCGCCCGCAAAAAATAAGAGTGTAATGAATGCACATGCCTATCTTCACTTACCGTTTGCTTTGCAGCACTTAACGCTTGCCCCATCACTTGCCCGCCAAAGACATGACCGAAGCCTAAATCCTGACTTTGCCCACGGAACAGCCCTAGTTCGATTTGCTCTAATGAAAGCAGTGATAATAAATCGTTTAAAACTTGACTCATAATTTCCCTAACGTCTGCACAATCTGACTCAATAAACTTAGATTACCTTAGAACCACACGCCTAGCGTAAATATATTCTCGAATTTACGTACAAATAAACAAAAAAACGATAAAATTCAGCACAATTAGTAACAAGATTTTACTTAATTGCGCGATCACAACCTCGTACTTAATCAAAAAAAGTTGCTATGCTATTAGTCTATCCTAATTTAACTCGATATCTTGAAGCCTTAACAATATGCAATCTTGGATTTTAGCCATTAGACCTCGCACTTTACCTGCTGCCATTGGTCCATTATTAATTGGTAATATTTTAGCCCTACACCTTGAGCAATTCAGTTATACCATTGCTTGCATTTCAATGTTATGTGCCATTTTATTGCAAATTGCCGTCAATTTAGCCAATGATTATTTTGATTTTAAAAATGGCATCGACACAGAAGAACGAGTAGGGCCTGTCAGAGTGACCCAAAGCGGAATGTTATCACCTAGCAGTGTACGCAATGCCATGGTTATTTGCTTATTGCTTGCATTATTGGTTGGTTCAGCACTTATTTTTCATGGTGGCTGGCCTATTGCGATATTAGCCGTGGCATCCTTACTTGGTGCGGTATGTTACAGCGGTGGACCTTACCCTTTAGCATCACATGGTTTAGGTGAAGTGGCAGCATTTGTATTCTTTGGACTTGTTGCCGTCGTTGGTAGTTATTACTTACAAGCAGGTGACACGAGTACCAGTGCTTGGCTGTTAGGAAGCGCTATTGGCATGTTTAACGCAGCGATTATGCTGGTAAATAATACCCGTGATATTCAAACAGACACCAAAGCAGGTAAAAATACCCTTGCTGTCAAAATTGGGCAAGCTCAAGCTAGAGTCTTATATCAAGCATTAGTCTATTTACCTTTTGGTCTTATTATTGGTGGTTTTTTAATGGGTAACCTTGCAGGCCTTCCAGTGCTGCTAGCAGGTTTATCATTAATCTACGCTCGTCAACTCAGCGGAGAGTTCAGTAATACCAGTGGTGAAGCCTTAAACCCAATCTTGGGGCGAACAGCTAAGTTAACAATGATTTTCAGCCTATTGTTCAGCATAGGGTTAATCTTTAGTTTGCCAATGTAACTGACCGCTCGCCCAATAAGTCTTCCTATGAACTTGCTTTAACATTAATACAAGCATGTCATAGGAAGCTTTTTACCTTATTAAGCCTATACTTAATCCTGTAATAATTTCCCTTTTCTTCCCTCTTCATGCCATTCAAGAATAGCACTATCATCCAGCCTAGAAAGCGGATAATACACAGCTTCATTTGGTTTAAATGCTTGATTAGTAATTGCATTGTAAGCACATATCATCGACCATCTAGGTTTATCTGAGCGATTTTGATTTGATTTATGCAGCAAGTTGCAATGAAAAAACAGAACATCCCCCGTTGCTAACTCAACATTGACTAAAGGATGATACTTCATTGCTTCTTCGACAAAAGTCATGTCTGCGCCTTTTTGATCGCCAGTTTTAGCGTGATCTAACCTTCCTATATGATGTGAGCCTTTTAGTACCTGTAAGCAGCCATTTTCAACTGTTGCAGGGTTGATGGCAATCATGCAGCTAATCGCTTTTGGGTACAGCATAAGGTTATCTTGATGCCAATAACCGAAGTCTTGATGCCATTCCCAAGCGCCTCCAACCAATGGCTCTTTCATCATGATTTTGGTACTCGTATGGTAAGCCTCCTCTTCTATTATCTTTTCTACTGAATCAACAAGTCGTCGGCCTCTAGAAAACATACTGTATAAGTCATCACCAGTTTGCTGCCAAATGCATACCTTGCTTAAGGCACCTTGACTGTCTTTCTTATTCCATGCTTGTTGGTACAAACCCTCATCATTAAAAGCGACTTGCTGCAATTTCGCCATTTCTTGTTGAGAATAGTACCCCTTTACAATGACATAGCCATCACGATTAAAATCTTTAATCTGTTCAACTGTTAATTCAAGCTTACTCATCTTCCATACTTCCTTTTAATTGCTAATGTTAGTTCCGTCTTTATTCATCTTGCTCGATAATGGCAAAATAAACGCCTAAATAAATCAGGTATTGTTAACAATAATCAATTAAACTTATTAAGATCGCAAGTTTTCATTTGCATATAAATATTAAATTTATATAAGTATTGGGTTTATGAATAAATGCCCTGTCGGTTTTTATGCAAATTTTGCCAAAATAGCCTTACCTACATCTCAAAGAAAAAGGCCAAGCGAACAATTGGACACCATTAATAAAAGGGAAAGGTGATATGCCAGCAAGTGTTAACTTAATAGCAGAACCAAAATACTCTGTGCCAGCATTGGACAAGGGCTTTGATATTTTGGAATTTTTAGCTGAGCAACAAACCCCTTTACTTCAATCAGAGATAGCCAAAGGTATTGGGCGTAAGCCAAATGATATCTATCGGGTATTGGTTAACCTTGAAGCTCGGGGATATCTTCATCGGGATGAGTCTTCTGGCCGATATCAGCTGTCTTTGAAAATATATAACCTCTCAAGAGGAATATCGCCGATTGATAAAGTGAGGCAAGCAGCGCTGCCGTTAATGGAGGATTTGGCGGTTACCACAGGTCAAGCTTGTCACTTAAGCATGCTTTACCAAAGTCAGGCAATGGTTATTGTACAAGCAAAAAGTCACTCCCCAGTGTCAATCAACATAACTGAAGGAGCAATGTTCTCTACCGTTTCATCAACTGCTGGTAAGGTATTACTGGCAAACAGTAACCCTGATGTCGCCTTGATGATACTAAAACGAGATGCACTTTATTTAACAATGAATCAAAAACAGAAAATGGCTTTATCTGCTCAACTGGAAGAAGTTAAGCAACAAGGTTTTTTGTTTACGCATACAAGCCATATTGAAGGTATCGCGGAATATTGCGCATTGATTGGAGAACCAGAAGGACAAGTGATTGCCGCACTTACCTTTTCAGTGTTACCCAATGTGCTAAACCACACAGAGCTAAACCTGCTTCAAAATGCGCTGAAGCAAACAGCGAAACAAATTACCCACCAGTTAATAAGTTAAACGCAATCCGCTTAATACGCCTTTCCTTATATGGGAAAAGGCGTTTTGGCATAGGTAAAAACTTAGCACTGTAGACTTTTAAGATTCAACTTCTGCCGTTGCATTGGCCGAGATCTGTTTTCGGTCAAAATCATCATTAAGCAAGATCATGTCGGCTAAAGAAGCTCTTAACTTCACTGATGCAGGTGCTTTAGCTGCCGTTCTTTGACTTAACGATTCCCTTAGCAGTACGACTTCAAGTAATTTTTCTAGTGCATCATTATTGTCAATTTCAAGGGGGGAGTTTTTTGGCAGCATTTTTGGAGTATTGTTCATATTCAAACGTGACGCTTTCTATCGCTTCGGCTATTCGTTTCTTTTTATCAGCTTTTGTCGGCATTATATTCCCTCATAACTATGAATTTTTACTTACAAACCTTACTGCTTATAGTTGAACCTATAGCAGTCAAGCCGCAGTTACAAGTTTTGCTTACCCGCTTGATTGGGTAATATCGTTATTCTATACACAAAAAAGCACTTCTAAATAGAAGTGCTTTTTAATCAATAGCCAGCTAAAGCTGTCATTCAAAGTCGATATCAGACTTTTGATAATGTGCGTTGCTTAGCACTCCAATCTAGATGATATTTTTCACCTGCTGGTTTATCGGTACGTTCAAATGTATGGGCCCCAAAAAAGTCACGTTGGCCTTGGAGTAAATTTGCGGGCAAGGTTTCACTGCGATAGCTATCATAATAAGCCACTGCAGAACTAATGCAGGGTGCAGGGATCCCTTGCATGACAGATGCCGCAACGGTCTTGCGCCAATTCATATGCTTAGCTGATAAACTCTCGCTAAAGGTATCCGCCATGAGTAAGTTTGGAAGCGCTGCATCATCTTGATAAGCTTTAGTAATTGACTGTAAGAAAGTGGCACGAATGATACAACCCGCACGCCAAATCTTGGCGATTTCAGCAAAATCTAAATCCCAATTTTGCTCTTTAGCTGCCATCGCCATTAATTGAAAACCTTGGGCATAACAACATACCTTGGCGCAATATAAAGCATCTTCCAGGTTAGCGATAAACTCCGCTTTTTCGGCATCGTTCAATGGTATTTTTGCAGGACCAGAAAGCTTACTGCTTAAATTAACCCGCAAGGTTTTTTGCGTACTCACCGCACGTGCATAAACCGCTTCAGCAATTGTTGGCGCAGGGCAGCCAATTTGTAAGCTGCTTACCGCAGTCCATAGACCTGTGCCTTTTTGACCCGCTTTATCTAAGATCATTTCAACCAGAGGTTGACCGGTTAACGGATCATCTTGTTGTAACACCTCTGCGCTTATTTCCATAAGATAGCTATTTAAACTACCTTGGTTCCAAGTATGGAAAATACTACCAACTTCATGAGCAGATAAACCTAAGCCATCATGCAATAATTGATAAGCTTCGCAAATGAGTTGCATGTCAGCATATTCAATACCGTTATGCACCATTTTAACGTAATGGCCAGAGCCCGCAGGACCTATGTAAGTCGTGCATGGTTCCCCTTCAATCACTGGATTGCCCGGCTCAAACCGCTCAATAGGCAAGCCAGTTTCAGGATCAACTTTTGCTGCCATTGCTTTCCATACAGGTGCCACGTATTGCCAAGCATCTTTATCACCACTAGGCATTAAAGAAGGTCCAAAACGTGCACCAACTTCTCCACCTGAAACAGCAGAACTAAAGAATACAAACTTACCTTTAAAGCGCGCTTCACGCTCCACAGTATCAGTCCATAGACTATTACCTGTATCAACAATGATATCGTCTGATTCGATACCTGCTTCAATAAGCGCATTACACACGCCATCAACAGGTCCACCAGCAGGCACAGATAACACAATGACGCGAGGTTTAGCTAAAGAATCAAGCATTTCAGTAAGATTATTACAGCCTAGCATTCGGGGAGCTAAGTTTGCTTTTCTTTCTGCTTGTTCTTGATTTATTGCGGTATTCACTTTGTCGCTGTCGAGGTCGAAAGCCGCGACCTGGTAGCCATTATCAGCAATATTTAACGCGAGATTCTTGCCCATTACACCGAGGCCGATAACACCGATGTCTGAACGAAAGGGTTGGGTAGTCATTATTATTTTCCAAAGGTCACAGAGATTAATCGCGCGTAGCGAATCCATTTGGACGGTGATTATACTGATTTATGTAACTAAATTACAGTCGCAAAATGTGCACACACAATTGCATAATTAGGAAAGCAAACTAATAAACAAGTTTTAGCTAATAAACACAGTGAGTTAGAATAAATTAAAACGGATTGTAAATAATCGTTACAACATTTAATCCAGTAGTCTGAAAATACAAGATTTTTGGTTAAATAACCAAGCCAGCGACCTTAATAAAACATGATTAATGAGCTCACTTTAGCTTAAAAGTAACTAAAAAAGGTTGTATAAGCTAATCTAAGCAAGCTAACTCATACAACCTTTAACACATTGATGAACGATTTAGTTCAGTCCGTGCATCACATCAATACCTAAGCTTTTCCCTTCGCCATGACAGGTTTGGCATGACTCATCACCAGGCTGATATATTGCGCCAGAGCTTGCATCTTGTTGGAATACACCGCCGAAGCTTTCAGCATGAGCAGCCCAGCTTGCTTCAGTGTTATGGCATGAGGCACACACAGCAACAGTCGGTGAATATTCAGAAACTTGACCCGATGAGGTCGCATCACGAGCTGCCACTATGACAGAGTCTTGCGCAGCAAGCGTATCCATTTGGAGCTGACCTTTATCATGACAAGCACGACAATCGTTTGCAGAAGCCGGATACGTCATTGCTTCACGTTCACTACCGGTATAGCCTTTGGTTGTGCGAGTATTTGCATGCAGTGAATGCACTAACTCTCGATAACCTAGACTATTATTAATAGTTCTAAATGCTTTAATACTTGCATCACCTGGTGTGTGCTTACGTGTCGCATTCATGTATTTAACCATGTCGTTGGTATGACAGCTTTGACAGCTACCATCCGTTAAGGTTGTCGCAACTTGTGGCGAGTGACAAGCACCGCAAGTTGCCCCATTAGCTGGTGTAGAGATTTTACTGTGAGCTTCATTCACTCGTTGCTGGAACTGTTCATCATGGCAAGCAATACACTTTTGGTTATTCACTAATTCAGTATAAAGCTCAACATTCGTGGTTAATGGTATCGCGGCATCAGCTGGGACCTCAGCAAGCACGATACTTGATTCCGCCTCTAGCGCCTCACATGAAGCTGCTAAACCCGTTAGTTTGTCTCCGCAAACCATAACCTTCGCATATAAGGTACCCGTCGTATTCAGCCCAAGATCGGCAACACCAGCATTGTTAATCGTCACAGTAACAACTGAACTCTCCCTAATTAACGTGATATCTTCTGAGCTTGATACTAGGTCCCACACTTTACGCTGGCCATTGTTTTCAGGCATAACATCTTGTTGCGGATTACCTGATGCCACCAGCCAAAGGTTATCTATAGCGGGATCAGCATCTGGGTTCGTGCTTAATTGGTTAAAAGTTAGGGTAGCTGTTAACGTGTCTTGCGCCTCATCTAACACACTGTCAGTTAACGCAAACTGATATTGCTCAATCAAGGAATCTGTCACACTCACAGTAGCATTGTGGAAAATGGCCGAACCTAATGGATTATTACTATCTGGGTGACAACCACTGCAGCTCATCGCCCATGCATCAGGAAACGCATCTCGATCGTGAAATAAGCCTACCGCAGTCCCATTCCAGGTGTCAGGTGCATATTTCTCATGACAGCTTAAACAGGTTTCTTGACCAGGGTATTGGTAAAAGTCAGCTTGAGGCACACCATCTTCAATATGACATTGCTGACATTGATGCATATCACCAGGATAAGTCAGATCGCTATAATCATGGACAGATCCTTTATAACCAATGACCAAATAATCACTTTTATGGATTCTATGTACTAAGCTGGCCATGCCAATGCTCACGCCTGTTTCAGGATCGCCAGAATAACTGGTATGACACATCACACAGCCTTCGTAATCAAAGCGTTTATTGCCATGCATTAATAAGCTATTGTCAGCACTTAAGTCATTTGTATGGCATCGATAACAACTCTGCTCCGCTGTCAGTAACACCCGAGTATCTTCTGCTGGAGCGTTTACGCCAGTGGTCGGGTCAAAGTCAAATGTGGTGTTCACCAACATCGTACTGATGTCAGCATCGGAAAAAGGCATTAACTCTAAATACACCCGATGAATATTTTCTACATTGTATTCAGTATTAATTCCATCAATATTTGAATAGCTATCTAAAGGCTGTGAAAACGTATAGCGATATAAACCGTTTCCAATAGCTTCAATACAAGCTTCTTTACAATCCGACTCAATACTTGCTTGCCATTGAGTCCCTTTGTGCTTGTCCCAGCCCTCTTCTAAATCATTGTCCGCAACGTCTCCAGGCTCAACCACGTTATTGATATAACTCGTCCATTGTGGTGATAAATCAGTTTCAGCAGTTGTCACAACAGTAGCGCTACCTGCTTCATTCAATGGGCGCACGCGCCTTTGTTGAACTCCGAGCTTAGCAATGCCTGCCCCTAAAGTTGAAATGGACGCCACATCGGCTAAACCACTTACAGCTACACCGTTGGCATTACTAAGATAAAACTCAAAAGAAACCTGCAACGACTCATCAATCGTGACCTTTTCAATTTCAGCTTGTAATGATTTTGCCGATGAAATTGCAATGTTAATGTCACCAGACTCTCCATCATCGCCATTTTTTCCGTCATCACCGGAACATGCAGTAAGTGCAACCATTGGAACTAAAACAAGCGGTGTTATCCACTTCTTATATTTCCTAATTAACAATTTGCTCATCATTATTATTCCTTTTATTAATTCACGGCATTTTTAATTTTTAGTAATAATTATTTATTTATAAAAATCTTATTGTGATAAAAATCATGAATCCACTCAAAATATTAAAACAACAACTAACAAAACAGTACATTCCACAAAGTAAAATACTCAGTTCAAAAGTAACAATTCCCAAAAATGGAATCGAATAGGATTTTTCAATAATTAAATAGAAAAGCAAATTTTAATAAATGAAATACACAGCAAAAAAATGTGACTTAAGATATATATTAAGACTAATTAGAAAAACAAGAAAACAAACGTGATCATAATCAACTTGTTTTTAAATTAATTAAATAATACTCGAATCATAAATATAAACATAAAAGCAATATTTATAATTAAGAGGAAACAAATATGATTACAAGGAGAGCACTACTTGCTAATGGCGCTAAGGTCGCTGTCGGAACCGTTTATGGTGGAACATTAGTCGGTTTTTTAACTGGGTGTGGTAGCAGTGATGACGCAGAAACCCCAATAGTTGAAGTCATACCCGGTGGACTCATGGTCGTCAACCCTATCTTATGTGTAGGTTGCCGACGTTGCGAAATAGCCTGTAGCTGGAGCCACGGAAAATCAGCTGTCAGCCCAAGTACCTCAAGAATTAAAGTTGCCAAAAACCTCAATTTTGGCCCCCATGGCGTGCAGCCAAACTATCAAGACCAGCGTGGTGAACAAGGTGATAGCACCATTGTGCCATCAACCTGTCGTCAATGTGATGTTTGCATGACCGTTTGCCCTCAAGAAGCGATTACCGTTAACGAAGAAACGGGAGCCAGAGTGGTCAACGATGACTTATGTGTCGGTTGTGGCTATTGCGCTGACAAATGCCCGCAGCAAGTTATCACCATAGATAAAACCACTCGAAAATCTCTCAAATGCGATCTCTGTGAAGGCAGTCCTAATTGTGCCCAAGTTTGCCCAACTGGCGCAATTAAGTTTTATACCTGGGAAGACGCTGTTGCCGAAGTTGAACTTCATGAAAAGTATTTAGAATTAGTTTAAAAACTAAAAAGGAATAATTATGACTACTACATATGGTGGCTGGGCCGGTTATATTTTAAGAGTTAACTTAACAACAAAAGCTATTACTAAAGAAACAACAGAAACCTATCACGATTATATTGGCGGAATGGGAATCGGTTATAAAGTTTTATGGGATGACCATGTCGACGGAATTAAAGCAACTGATGAAGAAAACCAATTAGTTATTTCAGCGGGGCCATTAAGTGGCTCAGGTGCAATATGTTCGGCTAGAACAACGATTACTTCTCGTAACCCTGTTATTCGAAATCACTTAATCACTGATGGCCACTTTGGCGGTCACTTTTCACCAGAGCTTAAATTTGCTGGTTACGATGCAATTATTATTGAAGGTAAATCAGAAACCCCTGTATGGCTAAAAATTGTTGATGACACTGTCACCCTCGAACCCGCAGATTCTTTATGGGGAGTAGGCATATTCGATACCTTTGCCAGCATCAGTAAATTAATGGGACAACAAGCTCAGGTTGCAGCAATTGGCCCTAGTGGTGAACACCTTGTAGCTCAATCAACTATTCAAACTCAAGGTGGCCACTCAGCAGGCGGTCATGGGGCTGTACTAGGCTCTAAAAAACTTAAGGCCATTGGTATTATTGGCACTGGTACAGTCGATATCGCAGAATCGACAACCAATGAGCAATTACGTGCATTAGATGACCATATTCTTGGGATCATTGGTGCTAACAATCAAGGAGTTGTTCCTAATCAGCCGCAATCTTGGGCAGAGTATAGCTCTACAGGCAGTCGTTGGCGAGGCGGTCCAGGCGTCACATGGGGAGCTGCAGACAATCCTGTTGATGTGGGTGAAACACCATGGGATGACCGCCAAAAAGTGGGCATGCGCACCTCAATGGCCGAAATGTATTTTGGCCGTGATGAAGCCAATAAAATCTTTAAACGTCCAGGAGGCTGCCACTCTTGCCCTATTCGCTGTTTTTGTGAAGTTAAAAACCCAAAAATGAAAACCGAATACAATCTGCCAACTGAAAACATTACCAATGTATGTTTAGGTTTTCTCGATCCTTGGTACGCCATGGGGAAACCAAGCAATGGTGAAAAACGAACCGACATTCAAACGGTTGGTGCCTATTATATGGATGATAATGGTATTTGGAGTGCTTACGGCCAACTGTCCCATTTAATGCGAGAGTTTACCGCCCGCGGCTTTTGGGAAATCATTCTACCAGCTGAAGAATATGCTGCGATTAATTGGGCACAATACGCTGATCTCGATGCGCATTTTATGCAAGATTTCTATACCCGTATTGCCTACAGTGAAGATTATCCTGGCTCAAATATTCTAGGGCGCTGCCTAGGCCGTGGCTTACATGAATTCATTAATGAAGATGGTGAACTGTACAACGTTGAAGATATTCTTAATGAGGTAGAATCCCCTCGTATGGCGGAATTGACCTTCGAGTTAGAATCTGATGCAAATTATGATTTAGTCGGTAAAACCTACAGTGTATTTCTCGATAAAAACATGAAAGTGTTTAACCGTTCTATGGTGGGTGGCGTTCACCACGCCAGTGAATCAGCAGGTCAAGTAGGAGCCCTGCTAAACACAGTATTTAACCGTGATCCGCAATGTCACTCGCACATCAACTTAATTAACTGTGGCCTTCCCCACGCCAAGATCGCCGAAGTAGCCGCGTCACTATGGGGCGAAGGCGCATTTGATCCAGTTCAACATTACACCGCCATGAATACCTCCAAAGCAAAATTTGCTAAATGGTGTTTAGTGAAAAATGTATTACATGATTCATTAACCCTATGTAACTGGATGTTCCCACTCGTTGTCTCACCAGATGCGAATCGAGACTATATCGGTGACAGCTCAATCGAAGCACAAATGTTCAGCCTTGTCACAGGCATTGAAACATCAGAAGCCGAACTGGACGCCATGGCAGAAAGTGTCTTGCAATTGCACCGCGCACTTACCGTGTTGCAAATGAATGAAATTGATCAGCGAAATAAACATGATGTCTTGTCTGAATGGGTTTATGACTTAGATCATGACAAGAATTTCGGCGACGAAGGCACGATTAAAATGGATCGAGACGATATCCAAATAGGCTTAGACATGTTTTACGCTGAAATGGGCTGGGATAAGGATACTGGCGTACCGACTCGTGCAACATTAGAAAAATTCAAACTGGGTTACGTCGCTGACAAGCTAGAAAGCTTGGCGTTGTTACCAGCATAGGTAAATCAAATATGATTGAACTGGTTGATTATATTCGCTTGCTAAGTAAGGACGGTCGTCTGGTGACGGCCGAGCAAGTTATTGCTGTCGCAGGCCTTGATGTAGAAATAGAAGATGTTGAACTCGCTCATCAACAATTGATTGAAGATAGCCAATATCACGATATCGCCATTATAACGGGAGAAAAAGAGCACTATTTTTATTCTAAAAGGTTCATTGTAAGAAGTTACGCCATCCAATGGATTGGGGTGAAAGATAATAAGTTAATTGAAACAATGGCGGATTATATTCGCCGTTATTCAGCAATGGGCGAACTCGTTGCAGCAGTTAACTTTAGCTATCCACCTTATAAACTTGAACTCAGTGAATTAACGACATTAATTGATAAATTTAGCCAAACAGAGGGGTGTGAAGACATTCATTTTCAAGCCGATGCCAAGAATCATGAAACCCAAACTCATGGTTATTACTTCTCCATAAAAACCATGACCAACACTTATGCCAAAGTGTTGGCTGACCATGATCCATTTGAGTGGTCTGCTTAGGTAAACGTTATTGCCTTATATGCCGTTTATAAGGCAATAACACCCCAATAAAATCAATATAGGCTAAATTTCTTATTTATATTTAAGCCAGTTTAGCTATGTACAGAATAAACTTTTGACTGATTTTCGCTAATCTTATTCGTTAGTTAACACTTCAAGAATAAAAACGCCGCTTTATCGTGACTAAGGTAAAACTTATCTAGTTTTTAACTCCTAAATTACCTCCTAGTTGGTACATTACTCATACATGATTCCAACTAAGTGTGATATATGAAGCCAACAACTACACAAGAAAGTCTTCTGCATCTTGATTACATGACTTTGCTGGTATTTCTTCGACTTTACGAGTTTCAAAGCGGTAAACTCACAGCTGAGTCATTTAACGTTCCCCAATCAAAAATAAGTCGTTGCCTGTCTAGGTTACGAGAAGCTTTTGATGATCCCTTGTTTATCAAAAAAGTGTCAGGCTTAGAAATAACCGATAAGTCTCAGCGCCTTTACCCTATCCTTAAACGTATTGAAATCAACCATATCGATCTTGCACAAGAAATAGATAAAAGCATCGAAACACTTAACAGTGAAATTGTCATTCATGCGCCTTCTGGTTTTACAAATGGCGTGCTAAGGAAACTGTATAACTGCCAATGTAATAACGCGTGTATGAAACCCTGCGTTAAATCTGCAGTATTGCAAGACAACGGCGCAAATGACGAAGAAATGTTATTGAATAGTCATTGCGACATCGTCATTACCTGCAATCCGTCCATTCATGTTGGCATACAAAGTCAGAAAATTTGTGAAGTTACCGACACCTTTGTAGTCGCAAGAGAAAACCACCCAATTTGGGATGAGATGTATAAGCCAATTTTAGATCGTGTGCTTAATTACCCTGTAATTTTGACTGAAGTGCTGCATTTTAATAGCGAACTTGAAGCGACACCGCTAAAACAGTTTGCCGATTCTCGTCAAAGAGAATTACTCGTTGCCGCTAAAACAAACAACCTCAATGAAATTTCTGACTTCTTAGTCGGCACTGACGCTATTACTTTAGTGGTATCTCAAGGTGCGGTAGATTATTTAACCCATGATGACACCATCAGAGCGCAAATTGTCCCACGAAAAGAACGTGAAGAATTAATGCGTAATAAGCCCAATATGACGCTCTACATGCAAACCAGAAAGTCTGAACGTAAGCTATCTGAATGTGTAAAAAACAAAATTGCAGAGCTCATCACCACAGGCGCAAATGGCTGCATTAAAGCTTGTCAATTTGAGCGCTAAAATGATTGCCTGATAGTTGGTTAACCTAATACAAATAAACAAAATACCAGAAAGACTCATCAGCTAAATACTGAAACCTTACTCTATACACCAGCCACAATGGCTGGTGTTACCATGCTTTGCCATCACTTCCCTTTCAATCACAAAACACGCAAAAGCCATCGCAAGGCTCATTTCTAAATACGCCTGACAACTCGAGATACTGGTTCCGTAAGATTTCAGCAGTAATCTACCGGCCCACGGTTTAAATAACATCGTTATTATTCACTCAGATTTGACACTTGTTTGGAATGTCCGCAAGATAATTTGAGCTTTTGCTCTTTTCTCATCCAATCGGTTGAAAAACAGCAAGAAATTTATCGATAAAAATAACACAGAAACAACGTTAAGTTTTCTTGTTCGTGTTTAATCAGAATGGAATCAAGATGCATAGACAAAATATCATTATCACAGGGGCAAGCTCAGGTTTAGGTCAAGGTATGGCTATAGAGTTTGCTAAACAAGGCTGCAATCTAGGACTTTGTGCTCGTAGAACCGAACGATTAGATGCATTAAAAAGTCAAATCGAGTCGATTAATCCCAATGTCAACGTCTGGTTATTACCGCTAGATGTCAATGACCATCAACAGGTGTTTGACGTGTTTGAGCAATTTACTCAGTTAATGGGGCAAGTTGATCGCATCATAGTGAATGCAGGTATGGGAAAAGGTGGATCAATAGGTACAGGATTATTTGAAGCCAATAAACAAACTGCACAAACTAATTTCATCGCTGCTTTAGCTCAGTGTGAAGCTGCAATGAGTATATTCCGTAAACAAAACGCGGGCCACTTAGTCACAGTTTCCTCAATTAGTGCACTGCGAGGTTTTAGACGAGCAATGACCGTTTATGCAGCAACTAAAGCAGGATTAAGCTCGCTTTCCGAAGGCATACGGTTAGATGTAATGAATACACCGATTAAGGTTACTTGCGTACACCCTGGTTACATTAAAACAGAAATTAACGATCACGCCGATGGGGCATTATTTATGGTCGATGCTGAAACAGGCTGCAAAGCGATGGTCAAAGCAATCAATAAGGAACCTGCAAATTGTTATGTGCCGAGTTACCCTTGGGCGATGATTCAATTAATCCTCCGTATATTACCTGATAAGTTTTTACGTAAAATGAGCTAGAAAATCGCTTACTTTTCAGCTTGTCGTCATATGTTGTTTACACTAAACCGCAAACATAAAAGAGCAATAAAACAACACATTGCAGATATATCAAACTAAAAGCGCACAAAACTGTTCATTAAATAATTTGATACCAGTTCATAAAAATAAAGTCAGAAACATAAAAAAGAGAAGCGTAAAGCTTCTCTTTTTTATGTTCAAAATACTGAAACAGGATTACTTTAGCTCAGTAATATTAATCGAGCCTTTGCCATAGGTAGGATGGCCTTTTTGTTGTTCTTCAGGTAATTGATTTATGCAGTAATTAATATAAAAAATATTAAAAATTACCGTGAAAAGCTTATTCATTTTGTAATCAATATCGAAGTTAACGTGAGCATAATCTTGAATCGCCGCTCTGGCACGAAAAGACCAAAAAACATAAAGACCAAATGCGATCAGCAGCATCATATTTCCGACAAATCCGAATAATCCCATATCACTGTGGGTTAGCACGCCGCCAAGGCCAAAACACACAGCAATAGTTATCACGAAGCTGTCGTCAGCAGTGCGAATTGAGGTGATATCATCCATTTTAGGGTATTTCGCAAACAACCAAAGAATGGGATAAATACCGCCAGTGAATACCGTTAACCAAAACAAACGACTTGTTTTAGTGTTAATTTTTTCAGGCAATTCTTTAATATTGGAAATCATGAATGCTAAAACCTTTTTAATCGAATAAGCTGCTAACAAAAACGGATTGTATTAGCTTATTATAAAACTAATTTGCAGTCGTTATTATCATGCAAAGTAAAATTAAATAATAAAATCAGTGTTTAGCTCTCATTTTAGACTAATAATGTCGCTTCGCCAGTCATGCCATATTGAGTCACTTTTTAGCGACGAACCCGCAGCGTTAAACGAGATTTCAGGCAATTATTCATCAAGGCGCAAAACTCATCAAAAAAAGCTGAGCGTAGATTAAACTCAGCTTGCTCCCAAACGCATATTCTTGTCACAGCTATACCACAGTGTAACTTAAGAGGCTGTGAGCTCCTTTGCTAACGCATCGGCATATCCCATCTTAGTTAACGCTGAGCGCACAATATCTAAAGTCATGGGATCTTCGATTGTGGCAGGCACAGTAAAGGCACTATTGTCGGCAATTTTGCGCATCGTCGCCCGTAATATTTTACCTGAACGGGTTTTAGGCAGCTTTTGCACCGCACTCACCAATCTAAAAGAGGCAACAGGACCTATTTCATGGCGAACTAAGGCTAATAACTCCTTATATAATTGCTCATCAGAAATATCGACACCATTTTTTAATACCACTAACCCTAGAGGCACTTGGCCTTTAAGTTTATCTTGCACACCAATCACTGCCGCCTCAGCCACAGCATCATGCTGACATAATACTTCTTCAAATCGACCTGTCGATAAACGGTGCCCAGCAACATTTATGATGTCATCAATACGACTCATAATATAAAGATACCCGTCTTCATCGATGTAACCAGCATCACCCGTTAAGTAATAACCGTCATACATGGATAAATAACTGTCGACGTACCGGCTGTCGTTATTCCAAAGCGTGGTGAGATTTCCTGGCGGTAATGGCAATTTAATCACGACATTACCGCTTTCATTGGCAGGCACTTGCTCACCCATAGCATCAAGTACTTCAACTTGGTAACCCGGTACTGGCCTTGCTGGCGATCCTGCTTTAACTTCAATAGGATCGGCTCCCATTAAATTGGCAGCAACTGGCCAACCAGTTTCAGTTTGCCACCAATGATCAATCACTGGCTTGTTCAACTTTTCTTGCGCCCAGTAAAGCGTATCAGGATCGCAACGCTCACCCGCTAAAAAGACTTGCCCAAGACAAGACAAATCAACGCCGTCTAATCCATCACCATTAGGGTCTTCTCGTTTAATTGCGCGAATGGCCGTAGGAGCGGTAAAAAACTTTTAACGTTATATTGTGCGATAATTCGCCAAAAGCCCCAGCATCAGGCGTGCCAACGGGTTTGCCCTCATACATTAAGGTTGTCGCTCCCGCCATTAACGGTCCATAGACAATGTATGAGTGGCCTACAACCCACCCCACATCCGATGCAGCCCAAAATACATCGCCCGCATCAATATTATAAATATGTTTCATTGACCACATCATGGCGACTGCGTGGCCACCGTTATCTCTTACAACTCCTTTTGGTTGCCCTGTGGTACCTGAGGTATATAACACATATAAAGGGTGAGTTGACTCAAGGGGAACACAATCAATTAATGGTGCATCTGCTACTGCTTGCTGCCAATCAACATCGCGCTCACTCAGTAATTCAGCTTGATATTGTGGCCTATTTAAAATGACACAATGATTAACTTGGTGAGTCGCTTGCTCTAACGCTTCATCAAGTAGCGGTTTGTATTTAACAACACCAGATGGCTCGATACCGCATGATGCTGATAACACTAGCTTAGGTTTAGCATCGTTAATTCTGGTCGCAAGTTCATTAGCAGCAAAGCCACCAAAAACGACAGAATGGATTGCACCGATACGAGCACAAGCCAACATTGCATAAGCGGTTTCTGGCACCATGGGCATGTAAATGACGACTCTATCGCCTTTTTTAATACCAATGGATTCCATGTAACCTGCTAAACGACTGACTTGAGATAACAATTCTTGATACGTAATACTGTAGTGATTTTGAGTCACAGGACTCACATACTCGATGGCAATACGATCGCCATGACCCGCTTCAACATGCCTGTCGACAGCATTAAAACAAGAGTTCATTTTGCCACCAGCAAACCACTGATAAAAAGGGGCATTCGACTCGTCCAACACAGTGTTAAAGGGGGTAAACCAAGTCACTGCTTGTGATGCTTGTTGCCAAAACGTCTGCTTATCTTGTATAGATTGCTGATGCATCTTCATCCCTAATCCAGCCATATGCTATTCCTCTATCAGTTTTTTATTCGCAATTGATATTTTTATTTCTGATCATAATTTTTTCATTATGGCGTGGTTAAAAAATAAACCCTATTAGACCAAGGGATATAGAAATAGCGATAAATCCCGCTGCAATTAGCATAGAAATAATTAACTAACTAGCTGAAATTAAAACAGTCGTATAAATTTTCATGATAAACAGCAGCAAAAATTTGCTACACTTCGCTCAATTAAACACAAGCCTTTTCACCTCAACGAAACTGAGATTTTGTCAGTATTGGCAAGCTCAATTTACAACTTCATCAAGCGAAAGCACGTCACAAACCGGTGACAAACTTTACCTTTACGTAAACTTCATATATCTTGCATCAAAAGACGTATTTTTGGTGAGATGATGAGCGCGAACATAAACCCACAATCAACCTATTCAATTAGTGATTTATCAAAAGAGTTTGATATCACGACTCGGAGTATTCGTTTTTACGAAGACCAAGGGCTTATTAAACCTAAACGCCGTGGGCAAACCCGTATTTACAGCTTAAAAGACAGAGTTCGTCTAAAACTGATTTTGCGTGGTAAGCGATTAGGCTTTTCGTTAGCTGAAACCCGTCGGTTATTCGAACTGTATGATGCGGATAAAAGCAGTACGTCACAATTACATACCATGCTCGACTTAGTAGAAGAAAAGAAAGCTTCCTTGCAGCAGCAAATGGATGACATCAAAGTCGTACTCATGGAGCTAAATTCTGCAGAGCAGCAATGCCGAGCGGCGCTAGAACAAGATTAAATAATTGGGGGAGCCCCCTCAAAGCATCACAATTAACAACTAAGCTCAAAACGTCGCACTCATCGACTCGATATAACGTTAAACCAAGCAATTAGTCACTAAGAACTGATGCTTAACCAATACAAAGCTCAACATAAAAATTATAAGCCTAAGAAACAACATAGTTTCACGGTAAAAGTACCTAATATTCAACAGGACACAAGACAATGACATCACTCTACACAAGCCTTAATTTCGGCCTGGGCGAAGACGTGGATATGCTTCGCGACGCCATCAATGATTTCGCAACAAATGAAATCGCACCGATTGCTGCGCAGGTCGATCAAGACAATACATTCCCTAACCATATGTGGCCAGTATTAGGCGAAATGGGACTACTAGGCGTTACCGTACCTGAAGAGTTCGGCGGCGCTAATATGGGCTACCTTGCTCATGTTGTAGCCATGGAAGAAATCTCCCGCGCATCAGCTTCAATTGGCCTTAGTTATGGCGCACACTCAAACCTTTGCGTTAACCAAATTAACCGTAACGGTAATGCTGCTCAAAAAGCCAAGTACCTGCCTAAGCTGGTTAGTGGTGAGCACATTGGTGCCTTAGCCATGAGCGAACCTAATGCGGGTTCCGATGTGGTATCGATGAAACTTCAAGCTCGTAAAGAAGGCGACCGCTACATTCTAAATGGCAACAAAATGTGGATCACTAACGGTCCTGATGCCGACACTTTAGTGATTTACGCTAAAACCGATATCGATAAAGGCCCTCACGGCATTACCGCTTTTATCGTTGAAAAAACCTTTAAAGGTTTCAGTACCGCTCAAAAGCTAGACAAACTCGGAATGCGTGGCTCAAACACCTGTGAGCTTGTTTTTGAAGATTGTGAAGTCCCAGAAGAAAACATTCTAGGCGGCCTAAACAATGGCGTAAAAGTATTAATGAGCGGCTTAGATTATGAACGTGTCGTATTATCTGGTGGCCCATTAGGCATCATGAATGCGTGCATGGACATTGTTGTGCCCTACATTCACGAGCGTGAACAGTTTGGTAAATCAATCGGTGAATTTCAGCTTATCCAAGGCAAAATTGCTGATATGTACACCGGTATGAATGCAGCAAAATCATACGTTTATAACGTGGCGAAATCATGCGATCGCGGTGAAACCACTCGTAAAGATGCCGCTGGCGCTATCTTATACAGTGCAGAGTTGGCCACGAAAATGGCGTTAGATGCGATTCAATTACTCGGCGGCAATGGCTATATCAATGAATATGCCACAGGACGATTATTACGAGATGCCAAGCTGTACGAAATCGGTGCTGGCACATCAGAAATTCGCCGCATGCTAATTGGCCGTGAACTGTTTAACGAAACAAAATAGTCAAGATAGCAACACGCTATCGTAAGCACATAACCTAAGCCGTTCAAACGGCGGGCATCCGTAACTAATCGGTAAATCGAAAGTGTTTTGCGTAGCGTGGTTGAGAGTTTCCCCCATTGTCTCAGCCATGCTAACGCCTCACTTGATTCAATAAGGATATGCATTGTGACGCAACTGAGCAGCCGTATTAACTCCCGTAGCGATGAATTTAAAGCCAAACATAATGACATGGCTGCCATCGTAGACGACCTAAAACTCAAACTCGCTAAGATTGAACAAGGTGGCGGCCCTGCTGCACTTGAACGTCATCTTTCGAGAGGTAAATTGCTCCCTCGCCAACGTGTCGAAAAGCTACTCGATCCAGGTTCACCTTTTCTGGAAATTTCTCAATTTGCAGCGTACGAGGTGTATGATGAAGCCGTTCCAGCGGCTGGGGTCATTGCAGGTATTGGTCGTGTTAGCGGTGTTGAATGTATGATTATTGCTAATGATGCAACAGTCAAAGGTGGAACCTACTACCCCATAACAGTGAAGAAGCATTTACGCGCTCAAGATATTGCAAGTCGCTGTCATCTTCCTTGTATCTATCTGGTTGATTCTGGCGGGGCAAACTTACCGCGCCAAGATGAAGTCTTCCCTGACCGAGATCATTTTGGCCGTATTTTCTACAATCAAGCGCAAATGTCAGCAAAAGGGATCCCGCAAGTGGCAGTGGTTATGGGGCTATGTACCGCAGGCGGCGCATACGTTCCAGCAATGGCTGATGAATCAATTATCGTCAAAGAGCAAGGCACCATCTTCTTAGCTGGGCCACCATTAGTTAAAGCAGCTACAGGTGAAGAAGTCACAGCAGAAGAACTTGGCGGCGCTGAAGTGCACACAAAAATTTCTGGTGTGGCAGATCATTTAGCGCAAAATGACGATCACGCATTAGAGCTTGCTCGTAAATCCATTGCGCGCCTTAATCATCAAAAAGACATTGCTGCGCAGCTGAGTCCTGTGAAACCACCTAAATTTGATATCAACGAGCTTTACGGCATTGTAGGCACTGACCTTAAAAAGCCATTTGATGTAAAAGAAGTGATTGCTCGTGTCGTTGATGACTCTGACTTTGATGAGTTCAAAGCGAATTACGGTAACACCTTAGTGTGTGGTTTTGCCCGTATTCACGGCTACCCTGTTGGTATTGTCGCCAATAATGGCATTTTATTTTCAGAGTCAGCACAAAAAGGCGCTCACTTTATTGAGCTATGTTGTCAGCGCAAAATCCCATTATTGTTCCTGCAAAACATCACTGGCTTCATGGTCGGTAAAAAATATGAACATGAAGGCATCGCTAAGCACGGCGCTAAAATGGTGACAGCTGTTTCTTGTGCCAATGTGCCAAAATTTACCGTGATTATTGGCGGCAGTTATGGTGCAGGTAACTACGGCATGTGTGGCCGTGCATTCGAGCCAACGATGATGTGGATGTGGCCAAATGCCCGAATTTCCGTCATGGGCGGCGAGCAAGCTGCAGGCGTTTTAGCTACCGTTCGTCGTGACGGTTTAGCTCGTAAGGGACAAGAATGGTCAGATGAAGACGAACAAGCCTTTAGAAAACCCATTGTTGAGCAATACGACAAAGAAGGACATCCATATCATGCGAGTGCACGATTATGGGATGACGGCATTATCGACCCAGCGCAAACCCGCGATGTGGTAGGTCTTGCTTTATCGGCGGCACTAAATGCGCCTATTGAAGATACCAAATTTGGTGTATTCCGCATGTAATTGCGGTTTAACAATAGGAGTACATGATGACTGATACAGTGACACTACCGCTTTCTTTTCAACACATCGCATGTCAGCTTAACCAAGGTATTGGTGAGTTAATACTTAATCGTGTTGAAAAGCATAACGCCTTTGATGAAGTGATGATTAATGAAATGATCACCGCAATTGAGTTTTTTGCCAATAACGAAACTTGCCATCAATTAATTCTACGAGCCAACGGGAAAAACTTCAGTGCAGGCGCAGACCTTAATTGGATGCGCAAACAAGCTCAAATGGACTTCGAGCAAAATCTCGATGACGCCCATGAGCTAGCCAAATTAATGCATGTTTTAGACAAATTTCCCAAACCGACCATTGCCTTAGTCAATGGCGCTGCCTTTGGCGGTGCACTTGGCCTTATATGCTGCTGTGATATCGCCATCGCCAATGAGCGTGCAAGCTTTTGTTTAAGCGAAGTCAAACTCGGCCTTATCCCTGCGGTAATTAGCCCTTATGTTGTCAGAGCAATGGGGAACCGCCAAGCAAGACGTTACATGCTCACAGCTGAACGTTTTAGTGCTGACGTTGCGTTAGCTCATCAAGTTATTCACGAAATTAATGATGATTTAGATGCCGCAGCAAAACCCTTTATCGATGCTTTTAACGCGAATAGCCCCCAAGGCATGGCATGGGTTAAAACCTTAGTATCTCACCTCGAAGATGGTGTTATTAACGACGACACTCTTGCCTACACTAGTGAGCAAATCGCCCGTATTCGAGTCTCTGATGAAGGTCAAGAAGGTCTTAACGCCTTCTTTGAAAAACGCCCTGCTGCTTGGATTACTGCCAGCAAAAATAATAACGATAAAAGCACCCAAGCAAGCACCAAGAATGCTGCACAAGGAGTTCAGTAATGTTTACCAAATTATTAATTGCTAATCGCGGTGAAATTGCGTGTCGCATTATTAACACCGCCAGAGATATGGGCATACGCACAGTCGCTTTATACTCTGACGCTGATGCCAATGCCCGTCACGTTGCCATGGCTGATGAGTCATTTCACATCGGTGGCAGTGCCCCTGCTGACTCATATCTAAAAGCAGATTTAATTATTGATATTGCTAAAAAATCAGGCGCCGAAGCCATTCATCCTGGTTATGGCTTTTTATCAGAAAATGCAGAATTTGCTCGCAACTGTGAACAAAATGGCATTGCTTTTGTCGGTCCAGGTAGCGATGCAATTGATGCCATGGGCAGCAAAAGTGCCGCTAAAATCATTATGGGGGCGGCCAATGTACCATTAGTGCCTGGTTATCATGGCGATGACCAAAGCGATGCGACATTACTTGATGAAGCAAAAAATGTTGGCTACCCAATGCTCATTAAAGCCGCTTATGGCGGTGGTGGTAAAGGGATGCGCATTGTTGAAAGCCAGACCGACGTGCTTGAAGCCATTAACTCAGCACGTCGTGAAGCAGCATCATCATTTGGCAATGACAAACTATTGATGGAACGCTACCTTCGCCAACCTCGTCACGTTGAAGTGCAAGTCTTTGCTGACACTTTTGGCAACACGATTTACTTATCCGATCGTGACTGTTCAATTCAGCGTCGCCATCAAAAAGTGGTCGAAGAAGCACCAGCACCAGGCCTAAGTGATAGTTTACGCAAACAAATGGGTGAAGCGGCAGTCGCAGCAGCAAAAGCTATTGATTATGTTGGCGCTGGTACGGTTGAGTTCTTACTTGATACCGATGACAGCTTTTACTTCATGGAAATGAACACCCGCCTGCAAGTTGAGCATCCAGTGACAGAAATGGTCACAGGGCAAGATTTAGTCAAATGGCAATTGATGGTAGCAAGTGGCAGCGAATTACCTTTGTCTCAAGATGAGGTGCGGGTTCACGGCCATGCTTTTGAAGTGCGTATTTACGCCGAAGATCCCCGCAATGAGTTTTTACCAGCTGCTGGTAAATTAAACTTCCTACGTGAGCCTGATCAAAACCGTCATGTACGCATTGATTCGGGTATCCGTGAAAACGATACCATCAGTAACTTTTACGATCCGATGATTTCAAAACTCATTGTATGGGACGAATCTCGCCCTCGCGCATTGCAGCGTTTAACCCACGCATTAAGCTCGTACCAAATCAGCGGTCTGAAACATAATATCGAATTTTTAGCCAATATTGCCGAACATAAAGCCTTTGCAGAAGCCGACTTTTGCACCGACTTTATTGAGCGTTACTCAAATAGCTTAATTGGCGATGTCACCGATGAAACTGAAAATGCACTTGCATTAGCTGGTCTTTACCAGGTATTGGCCCGTCAACAAGCTGCAAAAATCAATGCCACTAATAGCGATGACCCTTACTCGCCTTGGGGTCAAGTCAGCGGTTTTAGGCTCAATAGTGCCAGTGTGCATCATGTTGCATTGCTGCATGTCACAGGCGCAGATGGCGAACACGAACTGCAAAACCTAGTGATAACTGATTTAGGAGACTCGCTGCACCTTGGTTTAAATGGTCAAGCTCTTAAACTGGCTGGCAGCATCAAAGATGAGGTCTTACTGGCTGAAATTAACGGCCATAAAAGTAAAGTACCAGTTAGCCATGAAGGCGATGAGTTCACGCTATTTTTACCTTCTGGTAGTTATCACTTTAAAGCGGTTCTCGCCCAAGAAGCCGAAGAAACAGTTGATAGCGCAGAAAAACTAAAAGCCCCAATGAATGGCACTGTGGTAACACACTTGGTTGAGGTCGGTGAAACCGTCGTTGAAGGACAAGGGCTACTAGTCATGGAAGCCATGAAAATGGAATACACCATCGAAGCCCCTTTTGATGGTGTCGTGAGTGAGTTTTATTTTCAAAGCGGCGAGCTCGTCACCGACGGTGTTCAGCTTTTAAATGTCGAACCAACGGCTGACGCCGAACAAGCATAAGGCGTAAATAATGTTGCCGCATAAAGTCAGTATTTTTGAAGTTGGAGCCCGTGACGGATTACAAAATGAGCTTCCCGTCAGCACGCAAGACAAGTTAACGCTCATCGACCAGTTAGCTGATGCAGGTGTAACGCGAATTGAAGCGGGTAGCTTTGTTTCCCCTAAATGGGTGCCACAAATGGCCGACTCGGGTGATATTTTTAAGCAATTAACCCGCAAGCCAGATGTTGTTTACTCCGCTTTAACCCCTAACTTAAAGGGGCTGGAACTTGCGCTTGACGCTGGAGCAGATGAAGTTGCTATTTTTGGCGCAGCATCAGAAACCTTCAGTCAGCGCAATATAAACTGCTCTATTGAAGAGTCTATTGCACGCTTTGAGCCAGTCATGGCAATGGCTAAAGCCCGTAACATTCCAGTACGAGGTTATGTCTCATGTGTCCTTGGCTGCCCTTACGAAGGTGACATTGAGATTGATGAAGTCGCTCGCGTGTCTGAAATACTTTACAAAATGGGTTGTTACGAGATTTCACTTGGCGACACCATTGGTGTTGGCACCCCCACTAAAGCCCGTAAGATGGTTGAAGCCGTGGCTAAATTAGTGCCTGTTGAAAAACTGGCGCTACACTTCCATGACACCTATGGCCAAGCGCTTGCCAATATACAAGCTTGTTTAGACACGGGCATCAGTGTGATTGACTCATCTGTGGCCGGCCTAGGTGGTTGTCCATACGCTAAAGGTGCATCTGGCAATTTAGCGACAGAAGATGTTGTATACATGCTTCATGGTATGGGGATTGAAACCGGTATCGACTTACACAAATTAGCTAAAGCTGGCCAACAAATTAGCGCCGCTTTAGGCCGACTAACGGGCTCGAAAGTTGCTCAAGCAATTTGCAGTGAATAACCAAGGTTATTCTGGCCCCAATAATTTGCACTTAACGCAAGATAGAAAAGGACAAGATGATGGCAGGACTCAATAAAGTCGTTCATAGCTACGAAGAAGCCTTAAACGGACTCACCAATGACATGACCATCATGGTTGGTGGCTTTGGCCTTTGTGGTATTCCAGAAGGGTTAATTAACCACATGGTAAAAATGGGTGTAACTGGATTAACCGCCATCTCAAACAACGCTGGTGTTGATGATTTCGGCTTAGGCCTTCTGCTTAAAGAACGCCAAATCGCCACCATGATTGCCTCGTATGTGGGCGAAAACGCCACGTTTGAGCAGCAAATGTTATCGGGAGAGTTAAACGTTATCTTGACTCCACAAGGCACATTGGCTGAAAAAATCCGTGCTGGCGGCGCTGGAATTCCTGCGTTCTTTACCGCAACTGGATACGGAACTCCTATTGCTGAAGGCAAAGAAACCCGTGAAATAAAAGGTCGACATTACGTGCTTGAAGATTCACTGACCTCTGACTTTGCCCTTGTTCGTGCATGGAAAGCTGACACGATGGGCAATCTGATCTTTCGTAAAACGGCAGCGAACTTTAACCCTATGATGGCAACTGCGGGCAAGATTACGGTCGTTGAAGCAGAAGAGATTGTCCAGCCGGGTGAATTAGATCCAAACCACATTCATACCCCAGGTATTTATGTTGACCGCGTCATACAAGCAAGCTTTGAAAAACGCATCGAACAACGTACTGTCAAACCAACTGACGCAGCTGCAAAATAAGGAGCAAGAACATGGCTTTATCAAGAGAACAACTTGCTCAACGTGTAGCACAAGAAATGCAAGACGGCTTTTACGTTAACTTAGGTATCGGTATTCCAACATTAGTCGCTAATTACATTCCAGACGGCATGAGCGTCATGCTTCAATCTGAAAATGGCTTGCTGGGTATGGGCGAGTTCCCAACCGAAGACACCATTGATGCTGATTTAATTAATGCAGGTAAACAAACGGTCACCGCTGTTGATGGCGCATCTTTTTTCTCATCAGCAGAAAGCTTTGCCATGATCCGCGGCGGTCATGTGGATTTAACCGTACTAGGTGCATTTGAAGTGGATGTTAATGGTTCAATTGCATCATGGATGATCCCAGGAAAATTAATTAAAGGCATGGGCGGCGCAATGGATTTAGTGGCTGGCGCTGACAATATTATCGTCACCATGATGCACGCAGATAAAAAAGGTAACTCTAAGCTACTGCCTTTATGTGAGCTGCCATTAACAGGCTACGGCTGCATCAAACGTGTCATGACAGACCTTGCCTTTATGGAAATCAAAGACGGTGCATTCCACTTGTTAGAGCGCGCACCAGGAGTGTCGGTTGAAGAAATTCAATCTAAGACAGCGGGTAAGTTAGTCGTGCCAGAGCATGTACCAGAAATGGTGTTTTAAATTGAATGGTGATTCAATTTAACTTTAGATAAAAAATCAAAAGCGAGCTTCATTGGAGGCTCGCTTTTTTATTGGTGATTTGCAATTCAATTGGGATTTTATTAGTTACAAAGATAAAAGCAAAATCAAGGTCGTGGCGCTTCGCCCACCCCAGACGAAAGGGAAACAACAGCATTTCCCTTTTCGATATCCCTTGCCGCTCCAACGAAGTTATTCTGAAAAACGAATAAGCTGCGATCTTATTCGAAAATAACTAACGCTTCCGATGGGGCGTCCCTTCCCCTCGAAAGCTAGCCAGACATCCGTGTCTGGACTTACGTTATTTTCTTCAACGACCACAGCAACTTCGAATGGAGATTGTTGTGGCTGCGGCTAACTTGGAATTAGATAGAGTTAGCTTAAATTGACCTGATTTGTCAAAGTACAAATATATTAAGCTTAAACAAATTAGGCTCTAAAATTCAAAAAACACCTGTCATATTTAGCACAATAAAGTTAATATTTTCTATATCTAACCTATTGATATAGGTCGTATCGTCTATTAGGAATTTTTAATGTACCTGAAAAAGATAAATGGAATTATTCCCTTTACTGAGAAACAAATTGATATCACCCTTAATGGCGGTGATTTAATCATTACAGGGAAAAATGGTAGCGGTAAAACTCAATTATTAGATGCTATTTTTAGTGTGTTAAGTAATGCTAAAAGCTATAACAGCCAATATTTAAATTACATAAGGAATCAAGAAACTCATAAAGATTCGTTAGATAGAAATTTAATGTCTGTTAAAGCTAAATTTGAAAAGAATAAGAGCAACCTTCAACAGCATATAGATAATACCGAACTTTCATTAAAACAGCTCAATTCACAGTTAGTATCAAGGCCGAAAGCCCAACAAGCTCAATTCATAAGACAGATAGAACAACAAGAAAAACGGCTAGAAGACTATAAAAAAAGTATTGCACCTGAAACTCTGCAAATACAATTAGAGCAACTGCACACACAATTCAAAAATCAAGAACAACAGCAACGAAAACAGTTTGAACAGTTTTTGACACTTAAACAAGTGAATCAAAAACAGAAAGTGATTAAGCACCTTGATATTTGTTATGACACTGATGCAATAAATTCTGAAAATAACTTGGAACTGATTTTATTTTTTGCTGCAAATAGGTCTTCATCTTTTCAGGCTGTACAGAACATAGGTTCTTTAGAGCAAGAAAAGAAACAAATAAAGGCGCAATCAAAAAAAGGGAAAAACTCTAATGCAGGTTCACTTATTGAAAGATTCTTGGCTAATTGGGAAGTTAAAAGCGCTTTAAGGGAAAAGAAAAAGATTATTCAGTAACAGAAGAATTAAAAGAATGGAAAGCTCAATTTGTAAAATCATTACGTGTACTTTTAGATGATGATTCTACTGATATTGAATTCAATGATGATACTCTTAATTACGAAATAATTCAGAAAGGTAAAGAGCCTTTTTCATTTAGGGACTTATCATCTGGTTATTCTGCGATACTCAAAGTTTTTGTTGAGTTATTGATGCAAACGGAAGTTTCAGAATACTCTCCTCACTCTATTTCAGGTTACGTGATTATTGATGAAATAGATGTTCACCTACATGCATCTCTTCAAAGGAAGGTGCTACCTTTCCTTTCATCACTTTTTCCAAAAGTACAATTTATCGTTTCTACTCACTCTCCATTTGTCCTGATGTCGGGAGATAATGCCGTTATTTTTGATATGGAAAAAAATGCACAAATGGATGAAGACTTATCATTTTATTCCTACTCAGCAGTTTTAGAAGGTGTTTTAGGGATCAAGCCAACATCATTAATACTGGAAAATACTATTTCTAAACTGTCAGAAATAACAAATTCTCAAGAAGTTGATCGTTCAAAACTTGAAGAATTAATTAATACAATAGAGCCTTTGTCAGACAAGTTGAACAATAGAGAGAAATCATTTTATTTACAGGCAGTTAATGTTCTAGCAGACATGGATGAAGAGTAGTGTTTAATGTTGAAAGGGTGGCTCCTGCGCCAGCAAGCCTTAATAGAAATCAGTACAACACTCAGGATGTTATAGATATTCTGGAACCTATGTTTCATGGTAAATGCTACTTATGTGAGCAAGATGAGCTAACAGATCCAGAAATAGAACATTTCGACCCTCATATGGGAGATGTGACTAAAAAATATGACTGGGGGAACCTTTATTATTCTTGTGGCCGCTGTAACAGTATTAAAGGAACCCGGCATACTAACCTTCTTGATTGCTGTGATATAAACATTGATGTTCTTAGGGGAGTTAAATGTCTACTACCTAGCTGTCCTGATTCTGATATCGAAGTTACAACTCAGCTTAATACCGCTCAGGCAAATAACACTGTTGAGTTACTGAATAGGTGTTACAACGAGAAAAATACACCATTAAGAGGTGTAACAAGAGTTGTTCTTATGGATAAGTTATTTGAGTTACATGTTGAGTTTCAACAATATCGATTAATATTAAAAAAGAAAAGACATACACCAGATGAAAAAGCCTTAGCAAAAGCACGGTTAACAGAAATGGTTGGAGCGCATTACCCATTTTCTGTTTTTTGGAGGTGGCATGTACTATCAGATACTTTCTTAAGCCAACAGCTAGATGATGTTATTGATTTTTGAAAAATAAGCGAAGTAAGTGGGGTCAGAGTCTGACGAACCCCACAAAAGACAAATAGAAATAATGAGATAGGCAAAAACAAGTTAAGTCGGGTCAGATCAAACTTTCTCTATCCAACACCAAATGAACTTGCAGGCTCGATGCTCTCCGTTGGAAGTGTCTGAATGCGTTAAGCTCATTTGCGTGATGGAGGCTGGTCATTCTCGTGCATCCATGCACCACATGACATTCAGGCATCCTGCCTATCGACGCCGACATAGCCTCAGTTAAGCCATGGTCACTCTTAGCATCCCAGCTAGAGTCACATTAAAAAATATTAGGCTTCTATCACAAAGCTGCCTTGCATAATCGCCCAGTGACCTGGAAATGAACAAAAGAATCGGTAAGCGGCTTTGCTATCTAACCCCTCAATATTAAACGTTATTGATGTTGAGCCACCGCCGCCAATAACGTCAGTATGGGCTAACACTCTTTCATCACCCGCTTTTATATAGCTGTTATCAGCACCTGCGGTCATGCCGTCATTCGCAATAGCTTGAACATTGTCAGCAGTGCTTAGTACCCAGTTATGGCCCATTGCTGATTTAGGTAAACTGCCAGAATGATGTAAGTTTAAGGTCACTTCTTTGCAGGTCGCTGGCACTGATAAACTTTTCTTATCAAATTGCATCGCATCATTGGCCGTAATTGTTAGTTCGCACTCACTTGCGTTAACGTTTAGGCTCATTAACATTACGCCTAGTGCAGCTGTAGCTTTAATCATGTTGGTCATATCATTTCCTTGTGACGGTATAGAATGCATTGTTATTAAAAACGAAAGCATACTAAAACAAACCGCAATAAATGAGAATGATTATCAATTGTAAATAAGTTAAATATTGATTAGCACTTAGCGAATAACCCTTTAGGAGAAATCAAAAGAGTTTGCGTATTCTACTCTTCTAGGATGCTTACTTCATATGTCTGCGTATATAAAAATATCGATTAGGTGGCAAAAGAGCACTGTAATTTAATCTTTAATTACCGCTTTGCATGTAAGATAGTGGGTTAATCTTCCCAAATAGGCTCTGCCCTATTGCCATTGTTAGGCTAATTTCATGACGTTTGATATTTTATTACTGTTACTTGCTGGTTTTTTTGGCGGCGTTTTAAACTCGCTAGCTGGCGGTGGCAGTTTTATCACTTTCCCTGCATTAATATTTGTTGGTGTGCCACCGATTATGGCTAATGCAACCAATACTTTTTCGTCCTTTGCTGGATATCTCAGTGGTGCATTTGCATTTAGACGAGAGCTGCTTGCTCATAAAAAAGAGATTAAAACCATTATCATCACCAGTTTATTTGGTGGCGCTTTCGGCGCATGGCTATTACTCATTTCTCCAGAGACCGTGTTCCAACAAGCGATTCCTTGGTTACTATTATTTGCAACCTTACTGTTTATTTTTGGCTCTAAAATCAATGCCTTTTTCAGTCGTTTATCGAATCAACATAAGTATGCCTCTCAATTGGGCGCGGTAATGTTATTTTTAGTGCTACTAGCTGTCTGTATATACGGCGGTTTTTTCAATGCGGGGTTAGGCATTATCGGTTTAAGCTATTTGGCATTAGCTGGGCACACTAATATCAATGCGATGAATGGCATTAAGCTAGTCATTTCTTCATCGGTTTCCTTAATCGCTATTATTTTATTTATCTACAATGATGCAATTGCTTGGTTCGAGGGGGTTACGGTACTGGTTGGTACTTTAATTGGCGGTTATATGTCAGCCCATATTGCTAACAAGGTATCCCAAGTACGCATGAGGCAGTTTGTGATTGTGATGAGTTGCGCCATTACGGTTTATTTCTTTTACTCCACATATTCTAACCCTCTGTAAAAACTAGATGCAGCTTGTTTTTGTAATGAGCTTTAACAGTTCGGTGTATTTGTTTTACACCACATATTTATACCTCCCCCAAAAAACTAGATGCAGCTTGTTGTTGTAATAAGCTGCAACATTACGGTGTATTTCTCTTACTCCACTTATTGTCATCCTCTCAAAAAATGAGATACATGTAGTGAGTGACTCCTATTCCAGTTTCATTCTTAACAACAAAGCGGTGTTAATTACAGATATAAGGTTATCGTTTCTGGCAGGTCACCGCTTTGTTACCGAAGTAACAATTCAGGGTTTAAGCAAAGTAAAACTCACTACTAAGCTTCAGCCAAAAGTCCCATATCGAAGAGGCTTAAACTAAAATAAAATGAAATAATTCTGTAACAAGCAATAAACCCAATGAAAACCCAGACACATATAGTAAATGGAATTTACGATACTGAAAAAATGTACCTCACGATTGGTAAAGACTCAGTAGAGAAGCATTTTAAGCCTTACCGAAAATACATTAGCCGTTATAACATCGAGAAAGAGTCATTAGTTAGGCTTCAAAATATTAATGGTATCCCCAATTTAATCGACAGTGATGATGGTAAAAAAACGCTGGTGATGTCAAAGATTTCAGGTAAAACCCCTGCCCAATTAAACCGTGATAACTTAAAAGATTTGATTGTCATAGTGAACAAAATGCTCGATGCAGGTGTTGCCCGTCACGCATTACCCATAAGAGACATCATTGTTGATGATCAGAACAAATTAGGCTTAGTAGACTTCGAACGCTCGACTTTACGTGGCTCAATCATCCGCCTTGATTGGTATGTGGCCAAAAAAGTCACTCACTACCATTTATATCGATTAATTGCTCAATTCCAGCCTGATTTACTCTCTAGCAAACAAGCCTTAAAGCTTAATTTTGTCACTAAAGTCAGACAAGTATTTAAGCGATAACGGGGTAACACTGCTAATATAAGTCATGACCCAAAAACAACTATTATAAAGTATTACAATACCTTACAGTTTCTTCAAACCTATAGAGATACAAATCACCAGTTAGTCTTATTGTGGTTAATTATTAATCATAATATAAATTCAATTAGCCCCTGAAAAGCAAATAGCTAAGGTAGCCACTTTAGCTATTTGTGAGTACCAAAGAAAAATGATGATATCCGAAACCATAAACTCACTATGGTAAAGCTTGCCGATTTACCTATTTTTTGACCTTAAAAATGGTCACCTAATGAAACAATAGGTGGTTCGACAATTTCTAAGGAGAGAAAAATGTCCAATAAACTAATAGCCCTACTCATCTCAAGTTTACTGTTGGGTTGCGGTGGTAGCGATGACCCTGAAACTCCAACACCTGAACCTGAAATACCCCAGCCTGAAGAAGAAACGCCAGCTCCTACGGCGATTGAGGGGATAATTATCGATAGTGCAGTCATTGGTATTGGTTACCGAACAGAGACTCAAACTGGCGTGACCGACGATGAAGGCAGATACAAGTATATAGAAGGCGAAAGCGTCACTTTCTTTATCGGCGACCTAACCTTCCCTGCAACACCAGCATCAGGAATTGTCACCCCTTTCAATATTGCGGCATCTGAAAGTGTTGATGACAATCAAGTAGTAAACATCGCAAGGTTGCTACAAACGCTTGACCAAGATGGCGATACTTCCAATGGGATTACCATTACCGATACCGCTATCGCAACAGCTGAACCGGTTGATTTTAATTTAAGCACAGATGAATTTGCCGACGATCCTGCGGTTAAAACCACTATTGAAAATGGCGGTCAAGATACCGCTGTAACAGACTTAATTGATGCAGACGATGCTGTCGACCACTTAACCGAACAAGTTGCGGCGAATGGCGTTCAGGTTGGTATCACAGGCACTTGGCATTATCCAGATGACGATAATGATTTACTCACGTTAGTGTTCTTTAACGACGGCACCTATGCGCATTTTGAAGTTGACTCAGAGGATGAAGAGGAAGAGTCAGGAATGGAATGGGGAATGTACAGCCGTGACAGCGAAACCAACCGTGTTATTGCCAGTCAAACATTTGATGAAAATGGCGATACAGGCCTAACTGATTTTACTGACGTAGATGGTGCACCTTTATTATTTGCCGAAGTTATGGAAGAACAATTAGTCCTTTCAATCGACGAAGATGCCAATGACTCAATTGATGAAACACTTAATTTTGATAAGCAAGGCAGCGAGGGCGTTGTCGGCACTTGGTTAGTAATAGCAACCGATGATCAACCCGGTGATGAAAATGACTTGTTGATGTTGTTATTTAACGATGATGGAACATACATTCATGCAGAAATAGACCTAGATGGTGCGGCCGAAGAGTCAGGCATGGAATGGGGAACCTACAGTATCGATAGTGAAAGCAATATGGTCACAGTAACCCAAACGTTTGATAGTAATGGAGACACTGGGTTAACTGACTTTGTCGGTGAAGATGGGCCTTCCCTATCAATGTCGGCACAAGGCAATACATTGCTTTTATATATCGACGAAGATGGTGATGGCGACGTTGATACTCAGATGTTATTCCAGCGTCAATAAACAATGTACACAAGCTAACTCAGTAGATTCAATCTACACCTTTAAGAATGCGCAATACACGCCATGCTTGAATCTGCTGAGTTTTATTACCCCACCATAACTAAGGCTTTATCATTACGAGTTAATCAATAACGACACATTAATTGGTCGTTAGTAGCGAATACACATGCAATAAACTCAAGTAGCCATTCTTAAAAAATAATTCTTTAGGGAAGCAAGGGGTTTTGCTTCCCTCCTTATCTAATAAACTGCTAAAAATGATACCTAACGCCACCAATAGCCTCTAATTCTACTTTGACATCATCAATTAGGTACAATGTAGGTTGCGCTTCGATGAAAAAAGTAAACCGTTCTACTTTAGTGTGAGCACCAAATACCGCTCTTGCGCCCAATTTAATATCATCATTTTTTTTATCAGCAATCTTGCCGCCCACGCCCCAATAAAAATGTGGGTGGTCCTTAAAATTAAATGTTTTATCTAAGGTAAATGAAAAGTCATCAAAACCCACCCCAAACTTATACTCATTCATTTTGACATTAATGCCTGAGTCGCTACCTACCATTAAACCGACCTCAGGCGCAGCATTGGCCTTAGGTGTAATAATAAGCAGAGAAAGCATGATTGAAACAAAGACGGTGACAAACTTCATGATGGACCTTGTTAGAAAATAAAAGGCGACATCCTAGCGAGTTTGCTTTTAAGAGTAAATTTGACGAGTAACATTGGGACATTTTAAACAAATAACGCGAGTAAAGCGCCAGTATACATAACGATTTCATAGCGAATTTGCATCATGTGTTTCAATGCTAGGCAAAATAACACACAATAAAATTAAGGCGTATATGAAGCATGGATGCCAAAGTAGCATCCGGGTCGGAACCTATTCAAACTCGTCAGTAAATCATGAACAAGTCCCGATTATCTTACTTCAAGATAATTTCTCGCATTCTATACTCCCCTGTTAAGGTTCTCACTTCGGGGTATTTGGCAGAGATTTCGTTAGACATTTTTTCATCCGAATCACTCCATTTCTGCATAAATTGTTTGTACTTCTCCTTATTGGGTTCAATATCAGCTGCATTGTCAAAAGTCACCACCAGCAACATATTAAAGTCACCACTGGTTGCCAGATCGCTGCCGTATATTTTCCAATCTTTAATAAAGCCAAGCTCCTTTTGAATATTAACTGCTTTAACCCAGCTACTGCGTAAACCCGCTAAGTAAATATCACCCATATTGGGATCCACTTTTACCGTGGTCATCATCATGATTTCGCTGCCGAGATCGTAATCTTCATATACTTCTAATCTATCCTTTGAAAATACAGAACTACTAAATAAAACACATAATGCAATTATTAAGGTCTTGTTCATGTCGTTCACTCCTAATTGTTAACTTAATCCACTGGTCACTTTTTAACCAAATTAAGCTTTAAGAGTATAGTCGAAAGGGTTATAAAAGCAGGAAAAATATAAACCTGAAAGTTATCAGTTCATTAGCGCTGAATATAAAAAAGAATAAAGAAATAAGTCAGTCTAAAGTTATACAAACGACTGAGATTAAAGGATAAAAACCGCACATAAAAAAAGAAATAAAAATGGTTATAGAAGTACCTTTAACGTATTTAAAGTAAAACACCGCCCGAAGAGCGGGTTTTCACCGCTCAAAAACGTATCACTTTAGACTTACATAAAAAGAGTTGTTAATTAAGCATCTTTAGCGGGGCTGCAGTAAATAACCCCTGAATTTTCGGTGTGATACTAATAAGTTGATTGGTCACTAAACTCATGCTGTAACCCAGCATGGCGCCCAATAATAATGGCGGTAGAATAGCTGCTAAATCAGCGCCTAATGCAAATGTAATACAGCAGCCAATAAACGCACCTGGGATAAACGCCAGTTTTTGATAACTCGCCTGTAAACACATCGCAGCAGTGGCAACACCGGTAAATGCGTAACCTACCATCGGTGAAATAAAGAACCCACTCCCCGAGATAATAAGCCAACCCCAAAAAACACCTGACAGATTCGTACTCATGGCCATCAGCATTCCTTTAAGGCCAGTTTCTGTTTGAGCAAAAAAAGTGCTACAGCTTAAAAAACCAACCCAAGTCACTAACTGGAAAACATCGGCAACCCCAGCCCATAGCGCTGCGAGTAGACCTGCTGATATTGCTATTTGCCAACGATGTTCCATATTGCCCTCTCGAATGTTACCAAAATAAAACGTAGAGTTTATAAAATAATACAATCAACACGTAATCTACGCTATTTAGCGATGAAACAAAAGTGATCTAGAACAGATTAATGAGCAAAAAACAGTCAACCAAAGCGATAAAGCTGCCAATACATTAAATATTACTAATTCAAGATACACTTAGTATTAAGGATTTTTATCCTCCTCAATGAAGTAAATCTGTAAATCTATCGACAAAAACCATAACACTTGTCACTTCCAAACAAGCTAAAACCATTCATAAACGAACTATTTAAGTGATACCGTTCAAATTTTTACTACAAGAACACCGAGTTTATGTAGCTAATTGTATTTTCTTGCGAGAGCTATCATTTTCTATTCTTTGACTCCTCTAGTCTGATATTCAACAAGTCATCAACAGCAAAGCTGCCTTATTGGACTCAACAAAACCAATAGTCATGACAATAATTTGAGGAACGCCTATGAAAAACTACCTATCAAACTCAAGATTAAATCTTGCGACAAATAGTCTTGACTGGGTCATGGGACACACCATCAAACAATCGCTAAGTCTTAAAGATGCAGTGCCTTTAGATGGGATTCAGCAATTAGCGGTACCAGAAAAACCGATTGAGACCTTATACATTCACATTCCTTTTTGTCATACATTGTGTCGATTTTGCTCGTTCCACAAAATTAAGTTTAATGAAGGCGTCGCTAAAACTTATTTTAAAGCCCTAAGACAAGAAATTCGCACAGTAATTGCACAAGGATACCGATTTAATCGAGTGTATATTGGCGGCGGCACGACCACGATTTTAGAAGATGAATTAATCAAAACTATCGAACTGATTAAATCTATTACCACGATAAGAGAAGTCTCTTGCGAGAGCGATCCGATATACTTTAAAGAAGGTAATCCACATTTACTTAAAGGATTAGTGGATCGCATGTCTATTGGGGTACAAAGCTTTGATGACAAGATTTTAAAAGCCAGTGGTCGATTTGAAAAATTTGGTAGTGGATTACAACAAGCCGAATACGTTAACCGTGCGATTGAAGTAATACCAACGGTTAATCTCGATATGATGTACGGCTTTAAAATGCAGACCCCAGAGACTGTAGCCAATGATTTAGCCCAAACAATTCGTCTCAGCCCAGATCAAATCACCACTTATCCGCTTACCGTAGGCATTGGTCAAAACCGTAAAAAAGCGGGTTGCCTTGCTGGCCAACCCGAAGAACTTTGGCCACAATTTTTAGCGGTAAAAGAAGCACTGGCTGAGCGATATATTATGGAATTCCCATGGACTTTCAGTCGTAACTTTGGCCAACCCGTTGAAAATAAGTATGTATTAGATGGCGAAGATTGTTTCGGTGTTGGCTCTGGTGCTTTCGGGCGTTTTGGCGAGCAGTTCAGGATCTCAAGCTTTGATATCCCAGACTATATTGAGCGTATCCAATCTAATCAAACCGGAACCAGCTACACCAAACCATTAGATAACAAAGCATTATTACAACATCATTTAATGATGATGATGGGGCATGGACTATTGGATAACGCCCAATTTAAAGCACATACGGGTAAAACATTGTGGCAAGCGTTCCCACTTGAGATGAGTTATTTGATTTCAGCAGGCGCACTGAATAAACAAGGCAGTAACTATGTGACCACACCAGCAGGTCAATTTATTGGTTTGAAAATGTTCTCAGGCTTTTTAGCTGGGATGGACTTCTTACGTGAACAAGCAAGAGAACTGCCCTTATCAATAAAATCTGACAGCGAAGCATCTGCTAATAACAGCATCGCTAATGAAACAAAAACAGATTCAGGCATTATTGTTTAATACAGGCTCTGCGGCTTACTATTTAAGTCGCAGAGCAAACATCCCTTAAATTTGCTAAGACTTAATTAGCTTATAAAAGGATAACTAAACGGTATTACGGCGTAAGGATATATTCTATGGCTTGAGCTAGTTTAGGCGAGTCAGGGTCGGACACTTGTGTCACCCACACCACTTCCCCACTTCGGTTTATAAATACGGTAGTTGGTGTACTTTTAACGCCATATAAGTCGGCCACACTGTCACCATTTATCAGCGTTTGCATCTCTATCCCTCGGCTTTTTAACACGCTCTGCGGTTGTGCGCCCTTATCTTCACGAAAACTAATCGCTATCATCTCTAAATCAGTATCTTGATAAGTTTGCCGTAATCTTTCTAAACCAGGTTGCAGCTTTTTGCAGTAAGGACACCAAGTCGCCCAAAAGTGAATGACAACGGGCTTGCCAACAGTCGATTCAAGTGACCATTGTTTGCCATTAGCATCAAACAGCGCAAAATCGGCGGCTTTGGGAAATTGATACCCTTTATCACCTTGCTCATCAGCGCCCCATGCTAGCGATGACAATAAAACACCTTGTATAACTGCCGCAGCGAATAGTAACCATTTGGCGAGTTTTATATGGTCACCGTTATGGTGAATATCAATCACATTCATACAGACAAACCTCGGAAATATTAAGAATGATTTAACGCAAATGTCATCTAAATTCTGTCTTAAACGCTCTCTTAAATTCGGCCTTTAATTCGGCCTTGCTTAAGCACTTATATACAGACCGAGCTACCCGCTTATTGCTTTCATCACTATTCATTTTTAACTGAGCTTGTCACAGAAATCATGTTCGTTTATCCAAGTCAACAGCCATTTTACAAACTGGTCTAATCAGGTTACCTTGGCATAAAAGGTAAATGGAGTTCACATGCCGACATTGACTGACTGGCAACAAGATAGCTATTTTCAGCAATTTTCTTTTGCCAAAGAAGCTGACTATTCTATTTTCGTAAAACATGCAGGAGATACCAATAATCCCGCGTTATTACTGATTCATGGCTTTCCCACCAGCAGTTATGATTGGCAGCCTATATGGCAAAGTCTCAGCGCTCAGTTTCATGTCATTACCTTAGATATGATTGGCTTTGGATTATCAGATAAACCCACCCAATTTCACTATTCGTTCGCCGCTCAAGCCAATTTAATCGAGCAACTACTCGCGTCACTCAAGATAACTAATGTGCATATTTTGTCTCATGATTATGGCAACACAGTCACACAAGAGTTACTGGCGAGGCAACAGCACAATCAACCCAATTATCGAATACTGAGCACAGTGTTATTAAACGGCGGTATTTTCCCTGAAGTGATTCACCCAATTCTTATCCAAAGATTGTTATTAAGCCCACTCGGCTTTTTAGTCGCTAAAGGAATGGGATTCAAAGCATTTAAACGTAACTTTGATACCATTTGCACAATCAACATTTCAGAAAGCGAACTACAAAAACATTGGCAATTGATTAAACATCATCAAGGTGAGCGAGTGTTTCATAAGCTTATTCAATACATGAAAGAGCGAAAGGTGAATCGTGACCGTTGGGTCAATGCGCTTATTGATAACCCAACGCCGATGCGCTTCATTAATGGACTAGATGATCCTATTTCTGGCCAAGATATGCTTGAGCGATATGAAACTCTGATTGATACTCCAGATGCTATCAGCCTGCATGATGTTGGTCATTACCCTCAACTAGAAGCGCCAAGTCTAGTATTGAAGCATGCAATGGCATTCTGGCAGCGCCACCAAATTATTGGTTAATCTGCGTTAATAAAACCAAGCAATGCATGAAGGATAATGGCGCTCAAGCAACACAAATTATTACCGCTTAAATTAACTGAGTTTTTACTCAAAGTTCGCTAAAGTAGACTAAGTTATAACCAGTCGCTGAAAAACTTATTCAATAATTAATAACAACCACGACGACTCTACAACCACAACTATGGTGCGAAAAAACGCAAAAAACAAAGGACCGTATTATGCCGATTTATCAAGCCCCACTGCGTGATTACCAATTTATCCTATCTGAGCTGCTATCTATCTATGATCAAACCGAACTCGCAGGCTTTGATGAAATAGACCCAGAGCTAACCGACGCTATTTTGCAAGGCGTCGCCGATTTCACCACCGACATCATGTTACCTTTAAATGCCTCAGGCGATCTTGAAGGATGCCAACTTAAAGATGGCAACGTCATTACGCCTAAAGGTTTTAAAGAGGCTTACCAACAATACATTGATGATGGCTGGGCTACGCTCACCTGCGATCCTGAATATGGCGGTCAAGGCTTACCTGAAGTCATTGGCACCTTTGCCACCGAAATGAAAACCGCCACCAATATGGCTTTTGCCATGTATCCTGGGTTAACCCATGGCGCTTATTCAGCCATCCATGTCCATGGAAGCGATGCACTGAAACAAAAATATTTAGCAAAATTAGTCAGTGGCGAATGGACTGGAACCATGAACTTGACTGAATCCCATGCTGGAACCGATCTTGCCCTTCTTCGTACTAAAGCAACCCCCGTTGCTGATGGCAAATTTGCAATCAGTGGCGAGAAAATTTTCATTTCATCAGGGGATCATGACTTAGCTGAAAACATTGTCCATTTAGTTTTAGCCAAACTGCCTGATGCACCAGAAGGGGTGAAAGGTATTTCATTGTTCGCGGTGCCAAAGTTTCATGTAAACGATGACGGCAGCTTAGGTGAAGCCAATCAATTATGTGCCAGTGCGTTAGAGCACAAAATGGGGATTCATGGTAACTCAACCTGTGTCATGGTGTTTGATGGCGCTGTAGGAGAGTTGGTTGGCGAACCTCATCAAGGTCTAAAAGCCATGTTTACTATGATGAACCAAGCTCGCCTTGGCGTTGGTATTCAGGGCTTAGGCGTATCTGACATCGCTTATCAAAATGCGCTGGTTTATGCTAAAGAGCGCATTCAAGGCCGAGCGCTTTCTGGAGTTAAACAGCCACAACAAACTGCCGACTCGATTATAGTTCACGGTGATGTGCGTCGTATGTTGTTATCTCAAAAGTCATTCAATGAAGGAACGCGTGCATTAATGGGCCAACAGGCTTTATGGCTTGATCAGGCAGAGCGACACAGCGATCCCGTAAAAGCTAAACAAGCTGCTGCGCTTGCAGCCCTTTTTACGCCAATCGTAAAAGGGTTTGTGACCGATCAAGGCTTTAAAGCTTGTGTTGATGCTCAGCAGATCTATGGCGGACACGGCTATATTAATGAATGGGGTATGGAACAATTTGTACGTGATATTCGAATTGCGATGATTTATGAAGGCACAAATGGCGTACAAGCACTCGATCTTGTTGGGCGTAAATTATTATCAGATAAAGGCGCAACACTGACATTATGGTCAGATATGGTTAAAAGCTTTATTGGTGAGCATAGTAATCATGACACGATGAAACCTTACCTTGCAGGGTTAATGGATGCAGCCACGGATTTAGAAAAAGCCACAGGCTTTATTGCACAGTCAGCGGCTAAAAATCCCGATATGATTGGTGCAGCCTCAATGCCATATATGCAGTTATTTGGCATTAGTGCCCTTGCATGGATGTGGGCACGAATTGCAGCGACGTCAATTGCCGCCCTTGATGCAGGTACAGATGAGTCTGATTTTTATCAAGCTAAGTTAAATACAGCCGAGTTTTATATGCGATATTGGGGATGCCAAACGCGCAGTTTACGCAAGCAAGTCGAAATGAGCAGCGCGCAAATTGCAACCTTTGATGAAGCCGATTTTTAGTCTGACTTAATTCTATGTGAGCTATAAAAAAACAGCGCCTTTAGGCGCTGTTTTTGTGTTTCTGGAAATAACCTTTAATGACTAATCCCAGATGAATTCTCTAAAATGCTTACGACACACTGACTCGTAGCTTTCATTACCACCAATAGCAACCTGCTCACCTTCACGCATAGGTTTTCCATTACCATCAAGGCGAACGACCATATTGGCTTTGCGACCACAGTGACAAATGGTTTTTAACTCAACCAATTTATCTGCCCAGGCGAGTAGATATTGACTACCGCTGAACAGCTCCCCTTGGAAATCCGTTTTCAGGCCGTAACACAATACTGGGATATCAAGGTTATCCACCACATGAGTTAATTGCTTCACTTGTTCTTTACTTAAAAACTGGGATTCATCAATTAAAATGCAGTGTAATTGCTGAGATTCAAGCTCAGCTTCAATCATGGTCGATAAATTATCGTTTGCTCCAAATACTTGAGCATCTGTTTCAATCCCTATTCTAGACGCCACTTTTCCAACACCGTATCTGTCATCAATTGACGCTGTCATAACAAGCGTATTCATGCCACGTTCACGGTAGTTATAAGATGATTGGAGAAGCGAAGTTGATTTGCCGGCATTCATTGCCGAATAATAGAAATAGAGTTGTGCCAAAACAGAAGATCCTTATTGTTATAATCGAGGTTAGTCTACCATTGAATCGATTTAGAGATAAGGCATGTGAGGATTAAATAGCGTGAACTTGCTAGCACTATTCCTTGATGATGAATCCCCTTTATCATCACAGTTAATTTGCTTTTCCTTTTGATGGTTAACTCCCCTCCTCCTTATCCGTTTCTCAAGAGAATATCGCACAAAGCCAAAGCATGACTGATGATAAGAATGTATTCCAAACAAGCATCTATTAACATAATTTACATTTTGCAATAAATTAGATCACAGTTTTCAAGCTCACTACCAGCACAACATATACAGGCATCACGAAACGACAAAATCTTCATATACGATTAAGAAACAATTGATAAATTGCATAAACAATTATAATTAAGGAAGTAGAAACACAATGCATAAAACAATTGTCGCTGCCGCGATTGCTGCAACATTCGCATTAAGTGGTTGTAGTCATACTCAAACAGAAAACACCACTCAGGGCGCTCAAGTGCAAACTCAAAATCCATTGATGCAAGCAAGCGTACTCCAGTATCAAGCACCTGACTTTAGTCAGCTTAACAATGAGCATTTTCAGCCAGCGCTTGAGCTGGGAATTGAACAGCACCATCAAGAAATCCTCAAAATTGCTGCTAACCCTGCCTCACCGACATTTGAAAATACCATTGTCGCTATGGAAAAAAGCGGTGCATTACTCACTCGTACCTCAAGTATTTTCTATAACTTAACCGGCTCAAACAGCAACCCTGAATTACGTAAAGTACAAGGCATAATGGCGCCTAAGATGGCGGCACATTCAGACAATATTAATTTAAATCCGCAGTTATTCAGCCGTATTCAAGCAATTTATGATACTCGCAATAACAGCTCGTTAACTGCAGAAGAAGTTCGTTTAGTAGAGGTTTATCATCAGCGATTTGTGCTCGCTGGCGCCAAACTAACTGAAGCGCAAAAACAAAAGATTCGTGAATTAAATGAAGAGCAATCAACACTCACCAATGAGTTTGCACAACGACTGTTAAGACTCAGCAAGGAAATTGCAGTAAAAGTAGACGATGAAGCCCAACTGGCGGGGTTATCACAATCCGCTATTGCAGCAGCAAAAGCAGATGCTGAAGCGGCAGGACTTAAAGGCCAATATCTACTCAATATCACCAATACCACACGCCAACCGGTTTTAGCTCAACTAGATAACCGTGAGCTGCGTCAGCAAGTTTGGGAAGCGTCAGCAAATCGTGGCTTAACGGGTGACAACGAAACCGCTTCATTAGTCGCTCGTTTAGCGCAGCTTCGTGCTAAAAAAGCCAAACTACTTGGCTTTGACACTTGGTCTGATTACCGTTTAGCACCGCAAATGGCTAAAACGCCAGAAGCGGTTTACGACATGTTTGGCTCAATGGTGCCATCTGTGGTGGAAAACACTCAAAAAGAAGCCGCTGATATACAAGCCATGATAGATAAAACTGGCGGTAACTTTACCCTAGCACCATGGGACTGGGCATATTACGCAGAGTTAGTCCGTAAGGAAAAATATGACCTCGACTCAGCGTCTATCAAACCTTACTTTGAGTTCAATCGTGTTTTAGAAGATGGCGTATTCTTTACCCTAGAAGCATTGTACGGTGTTACGTTAAAGCCACGTCCAGACTTACCGGTTTATCACCCAGACGTAAAAGCTTACGAGATGTTTGATGAAGATGGCAGTAGCATGGCTATCTTCTATGCAGACTACTTTGCTCGTGAAGGTAAACGTGGTGGTGCGTGGATGAGCTCGTTTGTCGGTCAATCTGAGTTATTAAATCAAAAACCTGTCGTCGTAAATGTCATGAACATTAAAAAGGCGCCAGAAGGCCAGCCAACCTTTGTGAGCTACGATGAAGCGACGACCATGTTCCATGAAATGGGCCACGGTACTCACGGTATGTTCTCTAAAGTGAAATACCCATCTTTAGCAGGTACTGCTGTATCTCGTGATTTCGTTGAATTCCCTTCAACTTTTGAAGAGGACTGGGCTGCGCACCCTAAAGTACTTGCAAACTACGCTAAACACTACGATACAGGCAAACCTATTCCTGACGATTTACTGCAAAAGCTATTAGCTTCTCGAAGCTTTAACCAAGGCTTTGACACCTTAGAATACATGTCAGCTGCGCTACTTGATCTAGAATGGCATGCACTGGATGCTGACGCGCCGCTGCAAAATGTTGAAAGCTTTGAAGCTGCTGCGCTTAAAAAACATGGTGTCGACTTACCAGCAGTACCACCTCGTTACCGCTCAACTTACTTTGCTCATGCCTTCCCTGGGGGATATTCAGCTAGCTACTATGCATACATGTGGAGTGAAATTCTTGCTGCTGATGCCTTTGCTTATGTGCAAACTCAAGGCGGGCTGAATCGAGAAATCGGTATGAAGTTTAGAAAAACTATCCGTGAAGTCGGCAATAGCGTGCCGCCAATGGAAGCCTATCAAAACTTTAGAGGCCAAGCGCCTACCACTGACGGCTTATTAGAGCGCCGTGGCTTAAAGTAACTTAGCTCTGATTAACGAGCAAAAAATGCCACTCAATTGAGTGGCATTTTTATTGTTAGATTTTAGCCTAAACTGGGATCTGACTTTAACAAGTCGAGCTCTTATTAAGTCACAAACTAAATCCAAGTGCTTAGGACTACTTAGTGGCTATTTTTAGTCCTAAGATTGCTAATACGAACAATACAGAACACGTAATAAAGCCCATCGCAACAGAACCAGAGAAACCAAGCACGGTATAACCCACAATACTGATAACCGCTACGATTATCGCGTAAGGCAATTGTGTCATAACGTGGTCAAGATGGTGACAGCTCGCTCCTGTCGAAGACAAGATAGTGGTATCAGAAATCGGTGAACAATGATCTCCAAATACCGCACCAGAAAGCACAGCGGCAAGCATTGGTAACATCATAGTGCTATCACTGCCCATCGCCATATCGGCAGCGATTGGTAACATAATACCAAATGTACCCCAGCTAGTGCCGGTTGAAAATGCGGTTAAACCAGCTAATAAAAATAGCACTGCAGGCAGTAATGCAAATGGAATATTACCCGTTGCCAAGCTCGCCATGTATTTGCCCGTTTCAAGCTCGCCAATCACTGACGCAATTGTCCAAGCAAATAACAAGATATAAATAGCTGGCAACATTGACTTAGCGCCAACTTTGATTCCAGTAAACATCATGCTGGTGCTAATTTTTTGCTGCATGGTTAATGCAATCGTCACCACTAAACCCACTAATGAGCCATAAAATAATGATTCGCTGACTTCAGTGTTTTCAAATGCACCTAAAACACTAAATGGTAAACCTTCACCCGCCAGCGCATCAGCACCGGTTGAAACCATAAAGTAAATAGTTGCAGCCACAAGCACAAAAATCGGCAGGAATAACCCCATGATTTTACCTGTATCAGCTTCTGGTAAATCAGCGGTCGCGCCTGGAGGTAACCCTTTGCTTTCGTCAAAGAGTTCGCCTTTTTGCGCATTACGCTCATGTTGGCGCATTGGGCCAATGTCTAAACCAAAGATAGCAACACACAATAAAAGTAATAGCGCAAAAATGGCATAAAAGTTCATCGGCACCATTTGTAAAAACACGCTTAAATGGCCGGTATCAGCAAAACCATGTGCCGTTAAAATACCGCCAATTAGGGCAATAATGTATGCCCCCCAGCTTGAGACTGGAGAGATAACACATACTGGTGCAGCAGTTGAATCTAACAAGTAGGCCAGTTTTGCACGTGAAATATGGTAGCGATCAGTAATAGGACGTGCGATTGAGCCAACCACGATACTGTTGAAGTAATCGTCGATAAATACCACACAACCTAAGAACATGGTCATGAGTTTGGCGTCACGTTTATTGCGAATACGTTGGTGTGCCCAATCAGCAAACGCACGTGCTGAACCACTCACGGTAATTAAAGCGGTGATCATCCCCAGCACTACCAAGAAGCCAATAATTTGTAAATTCCAGGCATTGAGTGCGCCGTCATCCCACACTAAACTGGTGACAGTACTCACTAAGTGGCTTGCAGCTCCAGTAAAAGAGAAATCAGTCAGCAATATCACGCCAGCAATAATACCTAAACCTAATGAAAGAAGTACTTTGCGTGTAACTACTGCTAATACAATTGCCACAACAGGAGGCAAAAGAGAGAGTGCCGAATCGGCATAACTTGTTATCATCATTTATATATTTTCTTCGTTGAGTACGAATGGAGGATAACTGATAAGGCAAGACATCGCATAAAGCGAAGACAAGAATCTTTTCAGTAGCACTCCACAGTAATATCGATATCAACATCGATATCCATTGTTTTATCCTCACGGATAAAAATTACTATGACAGTGCAGCCCCTTTCGGAAACTGCCCCAGCAAATGGTATTGATCGTACCGATTCACTTCGGCACCAAATCCTTTCAAATTAAGTTATTGGTATCAACCAACTTAACCATACTGATATTTGATGCGCCTCTACTTATGTATACGACAGTTTAAATGCTTTATAAAAGCTCACTGCCACGACACAAGACCATACAAACATAAGCACGAGGTTAATTACCAGATAAAACTAGCTTATCTTGTGAGAAATAACATCACAATCAAAAAACAACACAAGACGATATCGACACCGTAACGAATTGTTAGCAAGCGAGGAATTATCCATCAATTAACGACAGTGAGATTAATATGCTTAAAAAATCTGATTATTGAATTAATTCAGGTGTATTTATATCGTTCAATAGGTTTAGCAATGATAAAGCTGAAAAACAATGTCATTTAATACGCACTGACACTAAAACAAACTATCGAATAATCACGCCATAAACTGCGACCCAAAAAAAGGTTTTTGCCTAAAAGACAAAAACCTTTTTCTACAATCAGTTTATAATTACAAAGATTGAGTTAACTCTGGAATCGCATCAAATAAGTCAGCTTCAAGTCCATAATCAGCCACTTGGAAAATTGGCGCTTCAGGATCTTTATTGATAGCCACAATCACTTTAGAGTCTTTCATACCCGCTAAGTGTTGAATGGCGCCAGATATACCGACAGCGATATACAGATCAGGAGCAACAATTTTACCTGTTTGACCGACTTGCAAATCGTTAGGAACATAACCAGCATCAACAGCGGCACGTGAAGCGCCAACGGCAGCGGTTAGCTTGTCAGCTAATGCTTCTAGAATAGCAAAGTTCTCACCGCTACCCATGCCACGACCACCAGAAACAATCACTCCAGCGCTGCCTAATTCAGGGCGCTCAGATTCTGTGAGAGTTTGCGAAACAAAAACTGTCTTAGCTTCTGCAACAAAATCAACGTTAACCGCTTCAGCATTGCCATCGTTGCCTGCAGCATCAAATGCACTGGTACGAACCGTCATCACTTTTTTGTCATCTAAGCTTTGTACTGTCGCCAATGCAGAACCTGCATAAATAGGACGTACAAATGTGTCAGCACTCACCACATCTACGACTTCAGAAATTTGCGCAACATCTAATAATGCTGCCACACAAGGAAGAGTATCTTTACCTACACTGCTTGCAGCTGCTAGCACGTAATCGTAATCACTGGCGACATTAACAATTAACTTAGAGAGGTTTTCAGCCATTTGCGCTTCATAAGCAGCATTGTCAGCGACAAGGACTTTACTCACACCCGATAGTGCTTGTGCAGAAGCAACCACAGCACCAACATGACTACCAGCAACAAGCACATGGACATCGCCGCCAATTGCAGTTGCTGCACTAACGACTTTGGCCGTGTCTAATTTTAAACTTGCGTTATCGTGTTCTGCTAATACTAAAATAGCCATAATTAGATCACCTTCGCTTCATTTTTTAACTTTTCAACAAGTTCAGCCACCGAACTCACCATGACACCTGCTTGACGTTCTGCAGGTGGCGTCACTTTAATCACATTTTGATGTGCTTTAAGGCTTACACCCAAGTCATCAATAGATAAGGTTTCAAGTGGTTTACGCTTTGCTTTCATAATATTAGGTAATGAAGCATAACGAGGCTCATTTAAGCGTAAGTCCGCAGTCACCACCGCTGGTAACGGCATTTTTAATGTTTGTAACCCACCATCAACTTCACGAGTCACTTCAGCACTGTCAGCAGTTAATGTTAATTCAGAAGCAAATGTTGCTTGTGGCATATCAGTTAAAGCAGCAAGCATTTGGCCTGTCTGGTTATTGTCGCCATCAATTGATTGCTTACCAAAAATAATCACATCAGCTTGTTCTTTTTCTTGAACCGCTTTTAAAATTTTAGCAATTGATAACGGCACTAAATCTTCATCAGTCGTCACATGAATGGCACGGTCAGCACCCAAAGCCATTGAAGTACGTAACTGCTCTTGTACTGATTTGGCACCAATACTCACCACTACAACTTCTGTGACACTTCCCGCTTCTTTTAGTCTAACGGCTTCTTCTACCGCGATTTCACAAAATGGGTTCAAGGCCATTTTCAAATTAGCAGTATCAACATCTGTGTTATCAGCTTTTACTCTGACTTTCACATTGGCATCGACTACGCGCTTTACAGGCACCAATACTTTCATGGGATTTCCTTCTACACCTTCAATGTATGTGGATGGCACATTGGCTTCAGCCAATGCAATATGGCATAACTTTACGTCCTGTTAACGTTAACGTCAACCAAAGTCAAACACTTGTTTATATAATTTTTAGTTAAGAGACTGCTGATAAATAACTTATATATGCAAATAAAATATTACTTTTAGACTTAATTAACGCTTTTTAATTAAAATTTGCCTATTTAAAGGTTTTTTTATTTGATCCAATCAAATTTACTTTCTATTATTAAGAGCAATTCAAGTAACCGTGCTTTTTTTACTATCTTTTTTGTTTTAACAATTTAAATAGTCGCATCAATTTACACTCTAGTTTGATAACAATTAACCAATTTAGAGTATTGATAGGTATTATTTAATCATCACAGAATTACTTGAGATACTTATTAATTAAAATCATTAGGATGCACATTGATATGAGTGACTTTTTAGAAATTTTGACACATGGTCGTCGTTTTAAAGCTGCTGTAAAAGAGTTATCACTAGATGAATTACGTGAACTTTCTACTAAGCTTGAAAAAATCATTACAGAAAGAGAAGAAGACGAAAAAGCTGAATTAGAAGCCAATGCTGAGCGTAATGCCCGCATTGCTGAAATATTAGCTCAAATTGAAAATAGCGGTTTATCTATTGAAGATTTAGGTGAAGTAACAGCAAAACCTGCACCTAAAAAGCGTGCCCCACGCCCTGCTAAATATCAAATTGAAGTTGATGGCGAATTAATTCAATGGACTGGTCAAGGCCGCATGCCAACTGTATTTAAAAACCAAGTAGATAATGGTAAAACAATGGAAGACTTCTTAATTCCTGGTATGGAATAAGTCTTAATCTACGATATGATAAAAAGCTTACTTCGGTAAGCTTTTTTGTTATCTAGGATGAGTAAACAGTATTTCCTCGACGCCATAAGCCATGTAAACTAACCCCTTCGCAGCACACCACTCAATTAGGCCTGTATTATGAATGTTTCTCGTCCAATGATGTCTTTCGCACTAGTATCAAGCTTTTTATTATCAGGCTGCGCAAGTGATTATACTTTTAATAGTAATTTAGACAGTAAAGCCATAGATGAGTATTTCAAGCCAACAAGCGTTGAACTATTTAAAGACGGTGAACGTCCAACTGGCGCATTTGATATTGTTGCCCTAGTTGAAGGCGAGTCTTGCCAAGAAACGGAAACTGGCGTACCCGCTAATGTCGCTGATGCCCGCACACAAGCTCGTAAGAAGGCCAATGAACTGGGTGCTAATGGACTTATCGTTAAGAAGTGTCTATTAACAGAACAACCAACAGAAACTTGCTTTACCCAAGCATTCTGCGTCGGCCAAGCAATTAAAATGCACAATGTGCAATAACCTTTTTACTATTATTTAATTCATGACTACTCATTCTGACCAGCCGTTTCAATCTGATATTGAAGCGGTTGCAATTTGTCGCACGCCATATAAACAAAAGTTTGGTATTCCTAGGCAACCTGGCCTAGTTAATGTCAAAGGCTGGGTTGAGTTAACCCCCAAATTTAACCAACTCGATGCCGTCAGGGGTATTGAACAATATTCACACCTTTGGCTACTTTTTTGTTTTCATGAAAACTTAGCACAAGGCTGGAAAAACACCGTTAGACCTCCTCGACTAGGCGGAAATGAAAAGCTAGGCGTATTTGCTACCCGCTCTACTTTTAGACCAAATGGCATTGGCCAATCTGTAGTTAAATTACATTCAGTTGTTAGACGCAACGGTAAAGTCTGCCTAGAAATATCTGGAATGGATTTATTAGATGGCACACCAATCATTGACATAAAACCCTATATTCCATTTTCTGACGCCATTGATAATGCAACTGGAGGCATTGCTCAATCAGCACCAGAATTAATAGAGGTTCAATATTCATCATTAGCTGAAACACAAGTTTTGGCTCACTCTAAAGCGCTTGATATATCGCATTTACAACAAGTAATTACGGATGTTTTAGCGCAAGACCCGAGGCCTGCATATAAAAAAGCCAAAATTGATCTTAAAATTTATCAAGTGGCTTTATTTGATATAGATGTATTTTGGCGAGTCAATGATAAAACGATTGAGGTGATTGAAATTAAACCGACTAGCGTATGTTAAAATAAACTTAGCTTTTCGATTAACTATGTCATTTTCACCCAATTTTAGGCGAATTGATTTATCTAACAATGTTTTAAATCTAACGGTCATAATAATAATTTCGTTAACTTAATCTTAGGCTTAATAATGAATAATAAACCTGATTATCAAACTCAGCATAAAAAACGCCTATCTTGGATGCCTTGGCTTTATTTTTCGTTAAAAGAAAAACACTTAGTCTGGGCAAAGCCTTGGCAAGACGAGATCCAACAACATTTAACCCAAGTTGAAACTATTCATATTGGTGAGCACAGTTTTATCGCTCCTGAAGCCAACCTTTTTGCAGAACGTGGGCGTGACATTCATATAGGTAACCAATGTATGATTGCAGCTGATGTGTTCCTCCACGGCCCTATTAAACTGGGTGATGAGGTCGCGATTAACCACGGCTGTTCATTTGATGGCGGAAAAGTAGGTATCACGATCGGCAATAAGACCCGCATAGCAAATAACGTGACTATTTACGCATTTAATCACGGGATGTCCGTCGATAACCCTATTTACCAACAAGCTGTTACAGCCAAAGGGATCACTATTGGTGATGATGTTTGGATTGGAGCACAAGCTGGTATTGTTGATGGTGTCACTATTGGTAATCAAGCCATTGTAGGTATGGGCAGCATTGTCACCAAAGATGTCCCGGAGTTCGCTATTGTTGCAGGAAACCCTGCTAAAATAATCGGCGATAGGCGCGATAAGTAGATAAAAAATGCTGCACAATAACGCCATGTCGTTCAATTTTCCTTGCTAACATAGCGATGTTAAACCAGCGTCTTATTGGTTTAATTATTTCAATGCCCTTGTTCCATATATTAAAGCCAAGATGTTGTTAATTATCTGGTGACAACATCGTTGCAAGTGCTAAAATGTCGCCCATTAATAGCTACTAAGTGGACATTGGGAATGCGAGTTAGCAATTACCTGCTTTCAACACAAAAAGAAACTCCTGCAAATGCAGAAGTGATCAGTCATCAATTAATGTTACGTGCAGGTTTTATCCGCCGTAATGCATCTGGCCTTTATTCATGGCTGCCCAGCGGATTACGCGTATTGCGTAAAGTTGAGGCGATTGTTCGTGAAGAAATGAATAATGCTGGTGCTGTTGAAATCTTAATGCCCCTAGTTCAGCCTGCCGATTTATGGGCTGAAACTGGTCGCTGGGAAAAATTCGGTCCAGAATTGCTCCGCTTTCAAGATCGCCACAATCGCGACTTCGTATTAGGTCCAACTCATGAAGAAGTCATTACTGACCTTGTACGTAAAGAAGTTAGCTCTTATAAGCAATTACCATTGAACTTATATCAAGTTCAAACAAAGTTCCGTGATGAGGTTCGTCCTCGTTTTGGTGTGATGCGTGCTCGTGAGTTCTTGATGAAAGATGCTTACACATTCCATTTAAGCCAAGAGTGTTTAGATAACACCTACGCACAAATGCATAATGCATACAGTAAAATTCTTGAGCGTATGGGGTTAGCTTTCCGTCCTGTTATCGCAGATACAGGCTCAATTGGCGGCAGTGCTTCACATGAATTCCATGTACTTGCAAATAGCGGCGAAGATTTAATTGCTTACTCAAACGGCAGTGATTACGCAGCCAATATCGAGAAAGCAGAAACAGCTGAGCCTACAACAACGTTAGCTGCACCAACTCAAGAAATGACTTTAGTTGATACGCCAAATGCTAAAACGATTGCCGAGTTAGTTGAACAATTTGACGTTGAAATCACTAAAACAGTGAAAACACTGATTGTTAAAGGTGCGACTGAAGAAGCGCCCCTTGTAGCGCTAATCGTACGTGGCGATCATGAGCTCAATGAATTAAAAGCTGATAAGCACGAACTTGTTGCTGCACCACTTGAATTTGCAACTGACGCAGAAATCAAAGATGCCATTGGAGCAAGCACTGGCTCTTTAGGCCCTGTAGGCTTAACAATGCCGACCATCATTGACAAAGATGTTGCTGTAATGAGCGATTTTGCAGCGGGTGCCAACCAAGATGGAAAACATCATTTTGGTATCAACTGGGAACGTGACTTACCAATGGCGCAAGCGATGGATCTTCGCAATGTTGTTGAAGGTGAGCCTACGCCTGACGGTAAAGGGACTTACGAGTTTGCACGTGGTATCGAAGTGGGTCACATCTTCCAACTGGGAACCAATTACTCAGAAGCCATGGGTGCAACCGTACTTGATGAAAACGGTAAAGCAAAAGAAATGCTGATGGGTTGTTATGGTATCGGTGTCAGTCGTATTGTTGCTGCAGCAATTGAGCAAAACCACGACGACCGAGGCATGATGTTGCCAGTGACCCTTGCCCCATTCACTGTGGGTATTTTACCGATGAACATGCACAAATCGCATCGTGTAAAAGAAATGGCAGAGCAGTTATACAAAGATTTGAGTGCTGAAGGCATTGAAATCTTACTGGACGATCGTAAAGAGCGCCCAGGTGTCATGTTCAATGACATGGAGCTAATTGGTCTACCTCACGTTGTCGTAATTGGTGACCGTAATATCGACGCAGGTGTATTTGAATATAAAAATCGCCGCACTGGTGAAAAGCAAGAAATTCCTTTTGACCAAATCATTGACTTCATTAAGTCATCTATTAAAGGCTAAACCTTTACTCAAACCTTCACTAGGCTAGCTAAAATCTGCCTCAGTGAAAGACATTAAACGCACCTTAGGGTGCGTTTTTTTACTAAAAATTTATACGATGGTGTAAAAAAACCTTCATTAACTCGTCTAACCAGATAATATTAACCATACTGATATCATGATGTTAAACACAATAAGGAGATAAACGTTGTCAGAGACTATTGCACTGGTATTAGGTGGCGGTGGCGCTAGGGCTGCATACCAAATTGGTGTGTTAAAAGCCTTAGTACAACTGTACCCTCGTAATCACCACATTCCATTTGCAATCCTCAGTGGTTCTTCAGCTGGTGCAATTAATGCCACTTCGTTAGCAACCCATGCATCGTGTTTTCATTTAGGCGTTAAAAAACTCGATTGGGTATGGCGTCATTTTGAAACGAAAAAAGTATATCGCTCTTCTTTTTGGGATGTATTCAAACACCTTTGCAAGATGGCATTAAAAGGCTTACAGACTGATAAAATGAACACTGATGCCGGTAGTTTGCTCGATAACTCTCCGTTACGTCAGTTACTTAACCAACTAATAGACTTCCAACGCATTGAGCGAAACATTGGCAGTGGCGCACTAAAAGCAATTAGTATTGACGCTTCTAGTTATAACGACTCACATTCATACAGCTTCTACCAAGCCCATAATAGTGTCGATGATTGGCAAAGAGCCAGACGGCAAGGAAACCGCTGCACACTGACGACCAACCATTTGATGGCAACATCAGCTATTCCTTTGGTTTTTCCGTCAATTAAGCTCAATCAAGCTTACTTTGGCGATGGCTCAGTGCATCAATTATCCCCGCTATCAAGTTCAATTCATTTGGGGGCTGATAAAATCATGGTTATTAACCTCGATAGCCCACATAAAAAACCGCAACACGAAATTGATGCTCACCCAAAAGCTGCCACCATCGCAGGTCACTTACTCGATACCATTTTTTCTGACACCTTAAACAGTGATCTTGAGCGGCTTGAAAGAATTAATACCACCTTAGATTTAATTCCTGGCGCAGATGTGGAAATGATAAACCTAAGGAAGATTAATACTTTAGTTATAAAGCCTAGTGAAGACCTAAGCGAAATTGCAGCAAGATATTATAAAGATCTCCCCCTCGCGATAAGGATGCTCCTCAAATTCATTGGTATAGATAGTCAGTCAGACTCAAGTGTGGTTTCTTACCTATTATTTGAAAAAGCCTACACAAGTGCTTTAATTGATTTAGGTTATCAAGACGCAATGATACAGATAGACACCTTTAAGGACTTTTTTAATATCAAGACTACCTAGCTGGATAAAAGGAATGTTATGGACGCAATAAGGATAATTGCTCTAGCAACTTTGCTGATGTTAGCAGCCTGCAATGACACTAAGTTACAATTTGACCCCGATCCTCTCAAAGGCAGCTTACATACGGTTGACTGGGCAGGCACTTACCAAGGCGTTTTTCCTTGTCCAAGCTGCAACGGAATGAAAACCATACTCACCTTAATTGCCCCTAATCAATACACCATTTCAACAGAGCACTTAGGACAAGACCCTAACCCATTTGTCAGTTCAGGTGAGTTCAATTGGGATAGTACAGGAAATATAATCTATTTAGATCGAGGGCAAATTTACCAAGTTGTAGAAAGCAAAATGTACTTATTGAATGTGGAAAGTCAACGAATACGTGGGGAACACGAAGAGCAGTACATTGTTCATAAAATCAGTTCATAAAATCAGCTCATAAAAAAGCCTTCCCCTTATATGTCCAACAGTATGTCCAGTCGTCGATATACATTGTTAGCAATTAGCTTCCCGGCTACCGCCTAACATAAGCGAATGATACCAGATATGTCGGAAAGAATTTTTCACCAACAAAGCACATATATTTTGCTTTCGCTTCAAAATAAAATTCGGTAAAAAGTACGGGTAACCAGTCATGATATACGCTATGACAGCCCTAAAAACTCAGCTGTAGTAGCATCACTTTGGAAAGAGTTATGTCTCAAAACTATAAATTTGATATCGACGATCTTCTTTGGGATGAAGAAGTTGAAACCAAGCCCAAAACGAAAAAAGTCAATCATCGTAGAAAGGATACCAAAAAACGTTATGCCGATGATTACGCTGAATTAGATTTTGAGGCGAACCAATATCAGTGACAGACTGCCATAAAAAAAGCAAGTTGCTCAGCAACTTGCTTTTTTATATATGAACGACCAACGATGAAAGTGCTAGAATTTTGCCGTACCGCCAATATAGAAACCATCATCAAATGAGCGATCTGAACGGTCGTCATATTTGAATGTTAAGTTACGGTAACCTACAAACAATGCCATATTCGGGTTAAAGCTATACTTCACTTTTGCACCTAGCTCGGTGTAGCCATCGACGTTAGAAAAAGATAATACAGAAGGTGCGTAATAAGCATCACCATGTAATGATAAATTGTTATTCAGCGCCAAGCTGTAATGACCACCCACTGATATCACACTGCCATTTGGACTATCATCAAACCAAACTGAAGACCATTTAGGGCCTACTTCAATAGTATGTGGACCAGTTTGATGAACCATGTGCATCGCAAATTCAGCCAAATGTCCTTTTTTATCAGAATAAATGTAGCCCGCTTCAAGGTTGGTATGCTCATTAAGGTAAGATTTTAAATCAGCAGAAACCACATGTTCGCTTATACCAAACGTTAATTCGGATGCACTTGCATTCAACGATAGTGCACTTACTGCCGCTATGGCTGTAGCTTTAATGGTTTTGCTCATGTTAATACCTCAATCAAGAATCATAATTTGCCGAGATTATACTGACCATTATTATTAAGTCTTTATAAATCAGTCACGCTAGTGACAAATCAATCACTCGCATACAAACTTCAAACGCGTTAATAACAATTTAACCAAATGATTCATACTTGCTACTTATAAATATTGATGACGACATTGCTAAAAAATAAACGAAATATCAGTGTTTTTGATATCTAACTCACAACAAAAAATTAAATTGCACACAATTTAATTGTGCTATTAGAGTTGATCAGATATAGTAAGAACAAATCTATGAGGAGTAAGCTATGAGTCAGTCTTTTTACGATCAGTCAGCAGTTGATATTCAAGGTAATACCGTTTCAATGGCACAATTTAAAGACAAAGTTGTGTTAGTCGTTAACACCGCTAGTGAATGTGGCTTTACTCATCAATACAAACCACTGGAGCATTTATACCAACTCTACAAAGATCAAGGTTTTGTGGTATTAGGTTTTCCGTGTAATCAATTTGGTAAACAAGAAAAAGGCGACGAAGCAGCTATCAGTGAATTTTGTGAAATTAATTTCGGGGTCACCTTCCCACTATTTAGCAAAATTGATGTAAATGGCCCAGATTCAGCACCGCTATATACTTTCTTGAAGTCACAAGCTAAGGGATTATTAGGTAGCCAGTCGATAAAATGGAACTTTACAAAGTTTTTAATCAACAAAGATGGCAAGGTTCTCAATCGATATTCACCAACAACAAAGCCGGAAAACCTAATGAGTGAAATTGAGGGCTTATTAAAATAAACATCAACCCACTGAATTTAAATACAAAAAATTTATCAAAAGTCATATCAAAATAAATTGTATTTTTTTTGAACTATCCAGAGAAGGGAGAGTCTTACTTACTAAGACAGTGTGATTTCACTTTCATCATCTCCCTGGGACTTCTAGCGCGGTCCCCTTGATCTCAAAGTGGATCGATAGGCAATCATTTGATTGCCTTTTTTTATGGCTCTAAATACGTAAGCCAATACATCGACATCTCAACCATAATAGTACTCCTCTCCGACTAGCTAAAACTCATAAAAAGCGACGTAATGGCAAGACTCTAGGTCATCAAAAATCAGTTTTTTTATATTTTTATAAAAAATTTTAAATTTATTTGAACCTTTTTGAATAGCAACGCTCTGAGTATATGTAGCAAGTTGGTAAGCGTTAATGGTAAAGCAAACCCTTCATCACGGTTTACTTCACAAGACAATTTATCAACATGGTCTCATCAACCAATGCTAACCGAATTATTTTTAAGACTGCTTTACTGGTTTTTGAATTGTTCATCATCATCCCCCTTTCGGGAACCTGTTAATCTGCTAGCGCTTGATTAACTTATGTCCCACAAGAAATACTTCTGGCAACCCATTGGGTTGCCATTTTTTATCTGTGCTTTAATCAATACAAAAATCACCCTCCATACACAGCACGCAAGCTTATGTTGGTATGAGATAAAAATGAATGTTGGATATAAATAGAATGAAAAGATCATTTTTTTATAAAATCATTGAACCTTTTATTAAACCACCACTCTGAGTAACTGTAGCGAGTTGATAATGGTTAAGTAGATTCTTACTTACCCAACATCTCAAGTTTGATTAGCCCTTCATCACGGCAACATCAAATGATCGCTAACCGAATTAGTTTAAGACTGTTTCATTGTTCATCATCCCCCTTATTTGGGAACCTGTTAATTCGCTAGCGCTTGATTAACTTATGTCCCGCAAGAAATACTCCTGGCAACCCATTGGGTTGCCATTTTTTTATCTGTGCTTTAATCAATACAAAAATGACCCCTTCCATACAAAGCCCGCACGCTTATGTTGGTATGAGATAGAAAGGAGTGTTAGATAAAAATGAATCTTGGATATAAATAGAATGAAAAGATCATTTTTTTATAAAATCATTGAACCTTTTGTTAAACCGATACTCTGAGTAATTGTAGCGAGTTGATAATGGTTAAGTGGATTCTTACTTACCCAACATCTCAAGTTTGATTAGCCCTTCATCACGGCAACATTAAATGATCGCTAACCGAATTAGTTTACGACTGTTTCATTGTTCATCATCATCCCCCTTATTTGGGAACCTGTTAATCCGCTAGCGTATGATTAACTTATGTCCTACAAGAAATACTTCTGGCAACCTATTGGGTTGCCATTTTTTTATCTTAAATTCAGCAAATAAAATTTGAGGTTAATCGGGCAAGTTTCGTTCAAAGCAAGAAGAGTAGGGTTAATTTTAAACAGGTCTCTTTAAGCTAAAGAATTTTTCCTAAAAAATGTATTTTTTTACTCATGATATTGAACCTTTTGATAAACCGATACTCTGAGTAAGTGTAGCGAGTTGATAATGGTTAAGTGGATTCTTACTTACCGACTATCTCAAGTTTGATTAGCCCTTCATCACGGCAACATTAAATGATCGCTAACCGAATTAGTTTAAGACTGTTTCATTGTTCATCATCATCCCCCTTATTTGGGAACCTGTTAATCCGCTAGCGTATGATTAACTTATGTCCCACAGGAAATACTTCTGGCAACCCATTGGGTTGCCATTTTTTTGTTCGTTATTTAGCTAAGGAGTATTGAGGTAACTTGAGTTTGATGAAGTAAGCATAACATCCAGTTGTACTTGTAATGATGGGTGATAGCTTGCTCTTGTTTGCTGATAAATATCTGACACAAAATCCACATAGCCAGCAATAAGCAATTCACTGTAGAGGGGTTTTACAAATTTTGCTCGTCCAATACTTCCTAAGAATTCAGCGACGGTTGGCAGCACTATCTCGTAATGGTTTCGAATGGCGACTCTAAGCCAGTCACATGCAAGCTCTGCATTTTTGCTCTGAGTAAAACCAAAGGTCATATCCAAATCTTTCAACTGAACCTGCGTTAATTGAAATGGCAATTGGTTGATAAAATACTGCCAATGGTGCACTCGCCAGCCTGCCACATTCAATTGCTTTGCATGCCCTCCTGCGCAAAATTGTGTTAATGCCGATGTCACTTTGTCTAAGCTACTTGATGTTGGGCCCTCGAACCACTCAGGTAGGCCCTCACCATAAACCCAAGTGAGTAATTCACCCTCTGATATTTTATCGCCATGCTGGTGTAATAAGGTTTGTTTGGCATACGCTACAAACGTCTCTGTTGTAATAGCCTCAAACTTAAATTGCTGAACATAATTAAATAAGAACACATCAAAATCAGCGCGTCCTAGCCTCGATTCAAGCTCATGTACAAACATAGAGGCTTTATCATAAGTGAATCGATTAAATGAGTCGTTAGCATCTTGAAACTGGACATTAGCTGGCAAAGTTTGTGAACTTAGTGGCATTGATAGCATTTCTTCTTTTAAGCGACCATATTCAATCACCCACTCAAGTTCCGCTTGTTCTTGGCCATATATTTTTTCAACCAAACGATTGGTGAAATATGTGGTAAAACCTTCATTTAGCCATAAGTCACGCCAGGTTGCATTACTGACTAAATTGCCTGTCCAAGAGTGGGCTAATTCATGCGCCACAGTTGACACTAAGCTTTTATCACCTGCAATCAATGTTGGAGTAATAAATGCTAAACGTGGGTTCTCCATTCCACCAAAAGGGAAACTAGGTGGCAGCACTATCATGTCATAACGATCCCAAGGATAAGGCCCCAATAAAGATTCTGCAGCCACAATCATTGATTCGGTATCTTCAAACTCCTTGAGCGCCTTATCAAGCATGCCAGGTTCTGTATAAATAGCGCATCGATGGCTAATCTCACCATAAGCTAAATCGCCAACTGCAAGCGCAAGCAAATGAGTTGGAATGGGTTTTTCCATTTCAAAAAGAATTGACCATCTTGAGGTATAGCAGAAGAATTAGCGGCGCTCATTACTGCACGAAGACCGTTATTAACTTTGACACTCGCATTGAAAGTGATTCTGGCCTTCGGACTGTCTTGCAGTGGGATCCAGCTTCGGGCATTAACAGGCTGAGATTGACTAAATAGATAAGGGTGTTGTTTACCTAAGGTTTGCTCAGGAGTTAACCATTGTAATCCTTGGGCGATAGGCGAAGTATGATAATGAATAACCACTTCGGTAATCTCTGTACCGATATCAACAGTGATTTGCCCGCCTTGAAACTCGCTTAGGCTTTCATATGAATAGTGACACTGGTTTCCATGGATATCTGTCACGGCATCAATCATCAAATCACGGCTATCTAGCACCAAATGCACAGCGGATGTTTGCCGTTTAAATTGCAAATTAACCTGTCCATGAAGTTGCTGTTTGTCAAAGTCAACATCAAGGAAAAGCGTCATATGATGCACGATAATGTCATCAGTGTTAGCAACAGAATGGTAGTCACGAGTGAAATCTAATTGTTCAGCCACATCAAACCCTTATTGGAATTATTATCGGGTTATATTAACTCACTTAGGTCTTTTCATCGAGTCTATTAAACGGACACAAAAAAGCCTCACGAATGAGGCTTTTAGTGTCAAAAGTGGGATTGTATTACAGCTTAATTCCAGCTTTTTCTAGGTCTTTTGCAACAACACTACGAGGTAGTGGTACATAACCGTCTTTTTCTACGATTTGCTGACCTTGCTTAGATAACACGTAACGGATGAATTCACGATCCATTGGTGATAAATCTTTGTTAGGGTGCTTGTTGATGTAAACATATAAATAGCGAGATAATGGGTAAGTACCATTTGCAGCGTTACCTGCTGTTGCATCAATGTATTTAGTGCCTTTCTTAGAGATTGCTACAGCTTTAACACCTGCAGTCTTGTAACCGATACCTGAGTAACCGATTGCATTAAGGCCTTGAGACACAGATTGAACTACTGAAGCTGAACCCGGTTGCTCGTTTACGTTTGCTTTGAAATCACCTTTACAAAGTGCTTTCTTTTTGAAGTAACCGTAAGTACCTGATACTGAGTTACGACCGTACAACTGGATGTCTTTCTTAGACCAGTTGCCGTCTAAACCAACATCACCCCAACGATTTACGTCGTTACCGCCACATTTCTTAGTTGACGAGAAGATAGAATCGATTTGCTCGATGCTTAAACCTTCAATTGGGTTATCTTTATGTACGAAAACTGCTAATGCATCGATTGCTACACGAATTGCCGTTGGTTGGTAACCGTAATGCTTTTCAAATGCTTCAACTTCGTTAGGCTTCATTTGACGGCTCATTGGACCGAATTGTGAAGTACCTTCAGTTAATGCTGGTGGTGCAGTAGAAGAACCAGCAGCTTGAATTTGGATATTTACGTTAGGGTAAATATGTTTGAACTCTTCAGCCCATAACGTCATCATGTTAGCAAGTGTATCTGAACCCACTGATGATAAATTACCTGAAACACCACTTGTTTTTTCGTACACAGGTAATGTTTTATCAATTGCTGCCATCGATGTTGCTGAAAATACACCAGCTGCAGTAAAGGCAATAGCGCCAACTAGCTGTTTAAGTTTCATTGTAATGCTCCGGTATTATAAGCGTTGTTATTTAAGACACGCTCAGTATCAATTGCTACGATGACAAGTCTATGACCAATATGTGACAGTTGTATGACAATCAACATTTTTGACATTCTTGTTACACCTGCTGCAATCCCGCAAATACTAACTTAAAATACTATTTAAACAGTGACTTATAGAGGGTTACTTTATCTTACCCTAAATACGCACTCATTTTTTATTGACGTAATATGACAATCTTTGTTGATTTCAATTAAAAACGGCGCCCAAAACCGATAATTAAATGCTGCCAATTTAAAAAGCCATACTCAGCATATAAATTCCATTCATTTTTCGGCCCGAAGTCATAGTTCATACTCAATGACATATTTTTAGTTTCTTCTTTGGCCAAATCGATATCAAATTTCACCTCTTCCATTAAAGGCTCAAGCTCTGTGCCAACAAAGGAGTAATCACCGGTGACATTCTGATCAACACTTTGATGGCTGAATGCTAAAAACCAAGCTAGCTTGTCGGTGCCTACATCAAATCGTTGCCCTACTCTTACTGAAGCAATTTTAGTTTTAATGACACTATCAGTTGTATTTGTGTTGGCTTTCACTATTGCCCCCACGGCCATCACAATCACAGGAGTATCACCAATAATGGGATCTATTTGTCCCGCAAGCACAGTACCGATACCGTAATTTTTAGCGGTATAATTAATAGGAATTGGCAGTACCACGCCATTACAGGCCTCATCACAAGGCAAACCTTCAACATTATCTAACTTAGCCAAGATATCTTTGTTGCCTTCGGTATACCCCAACAAAGCATAGACATTCCAAAACGGTAATATCCACGCATCAATTTTAAGCTGCACACTTCTATCAGAACCTGTAATACTGACATCTTCAGCAGGCACGACGTAATCATTGGGGCCACGAAACCCTAATAAACCACCATCTACTTGAACCTCAAAGTCATTAACAGCGATGTAGTCGGCATCAATGTTGTTATAAAAAAGGCTCACGCCTACGGGGATGGGTAACTCATAGCCTCGCTCAGTCGCTTTATCAGACAATAAGGGTAAACCACTCCAGTGAGAAGGCTTAGTCTGTTGTTGTACCACAGTGTTAACATCGTTGTTGGCATTAGCAGTAAAACTAACACCTGAAAGTAAAACACTGGCCAATAACACCGATTGAGATTTAACTGAGTAATTAAACATAATTCCGAAACAAAAGTAATTAAATGAGGTTCAGCCAAAACAGCTGAGCGAAAGCGTCACAGAGAAAGCGCCTTGATACATACTGTAGAGCATGTTAATGAATTGCGTGATACTTTACGACTTACTCTGAGCGGGGATGTTAACTGCATCACAAGCAGCCTAATCACAGGCAGTTAAAACGATTAGCCTATAAATTAAAAAGCCAACTTGCATTGACATGAGTTGGCTTTATTAAATGAAGTAATACTAGCAATTAATTACTTGTGTTGTTTTTTACAACCAAGTTTATGGGGATAATAAAACTAAAACAGCTGCCTTTATCAAGCTCACTAGTAATGGTTAACTCACTGTAATGATGGCTTAAAGCATGCTTTACAATAGCTAGGCCTAGCCCACTACCGCCCGTCTTACTTGAACGTGCATTATCCACACGATAAAAGCGTTCGGTTAAACGATTAATATGCTGTGGAGCAATACCAAGACCTGTATCAGTCACACTAAATTGGGCGCCTGCTGGTACCATTTCCCAGCGCACAGTCACCTTACCACCAGGCTCGGTATAACGAATCGCATTAGAGATTAAATTTGTGCACGCGCTACGTAATTGTAACTCGTTACCGTGGCAATCTAAGCCGTCTTCGCAATAAAAAGATAAATCATATTGATCAAGGGCTAGCGCTGAGGCTTCATCTTTTAAGATATCTAACATCGCTCTCATATTGATGGTTTTTTCCAAATCAATATCGGCACCATCTTCGATACGAGACAAAGCTAACAATTGCTCGACCATTGATTGCATACGTCTTGTTTGTTGTTGCATCAGGTTCAATGGTTTATGGTTCATGCTGTCTGGCTCTTCCATGCTTTGCATGATTTCTAAATAGCCTTGAAGCACTGTTAGCGGTGTCTTAAGTTCATGGGATACATTCGCTACAAACTCTTTTCGCATCCCTTCTAATTGATTAATTCGTGTGACATCGCGAGCGATTAATAATAATTGCCTGTCACCGTAACTCATTAAGCGGATTTCTAATAAACGCTGCTCTGACACTGGAGATGCTAATTCAAGCGGTTCATTAAATTCACCTTTTTTAAGGTATTCAGAAAAATCTGGGTGACGGATTAAATTATCGATTCTTTGACCATTATCTTGCGGCCAAACAAACCCTAAAATCAGTTGAGCAAGCTTGTTACACCATAGAATATTCAACTCGGAATCTAGTACAACTGCAGCATCAGGCAGTGCTTCTGCACCTTGTCTAAAGCGGCTCAATAACGAAGCGAGTTGGCCGACTCTACGACGGTTTTTACCTTGTAAGCGATAGATACCATTGAAAATACCTTCCCAGCTACCCGTCCCTTGAGGAGGCGTTAATTTTCTGTCTTTCCAAAGCCAAAAATTAAGACGACTAATTTGTCGGTAATGCCATCCTAATAAAAGAATACTGCCGATAATAAGGGTGAGTGCGACTTGATTTATCAATAAGCCGATAAGGGCGAATACAAGCTCAATTCCGAAGAGCCGTAATAGCAAGCGAGATCCTGAATAAGATCGAAACATAAGTAGCCTAAAATTAATGTAAATAATCCAGTTTGCGGATTATTACCTAATTGTTGGTAGGTAAATATTGGCTCACAAGATAGCGTAAAATGAAATCTCTGACCACGACTAATTGTTAAAAAACCACTGAGAGATTGTAAAATACAACAACATACTCCTTATGTCGTTACTCAATGCAATCTACTGCAGTAGTTTTTTATCTGCGGCTTTAAATATTACATTCTGGTCGAAAAACGGTAACCAGCACCACGTACGGTTTGAATTAACTTATCATGCCCAGAGTCTTCAACGGCTTTACGTAAACGACGAATATGTACATCAACAGTTCTGTCTTCTACATAAACATTCGTGCCCCACACATTATCTAATAACTGTTCACGGCTATAGACACGCTCTGGGTGAGTCATAAAGAAGTGCAGCAATCTAAACTCGGTTGGCCCCATGTCTAGAACCGACTCGCCTACCGAAACGCGATGACTGACAGGATCCAGTAACAACCCTTGCACATCAATGGTTTCTTCTAGACGCGTAGGTGCACTACGACGTAAAACGGCTTTAATACGTGCCACAAGCTCTTTAGGAGAGAAAGGTTTAGTGATGTAATCATCAGCTCCCACTTCTAAGCCTTTTACCTTATCTTCTTCTTCACCGCGAGCAGTGAGCATGATGATAGGAATTTGACGTGTAAATTCATCTTGCTTTAAGCGTTTAGCCAATTGTATGCCACTGCCGCCAGGGAACATCCAATCCAACAGGATGAGGTCCGGGTAAGGCTCTTGCAATAGCTCAACGGCTGAATCAAAGTCTTCAGCAGCAGATGTGGTAAAACCATGTTGTTCCATAACAAAGGTCAGCATCTCACGAATGGCTGACTCATCTTCTACAATTAAAATCTTAGCTGTCATAATCTTTTCTGTGTTTAGTAAGCCGCTTGAGTATTATTGGTCAGTTTTATTACAGAAATATGATCTTAGCACTCAAAAAAGCTATAAAATCATATTTTTGTCATAAATCTATCATTCTTTTCAATCTAACTTGTTAACAGTGCAACGTATAGAGAGCTAACTCACTATTGCTGCAATAAAAAATAAAGGAGACTAACGCCTCCTTTATTATCAAGAATCTAGCTGAAGCATTGATTAAATGCTTAATTTAGAACTTGTGTTCAATACCTACAGCGAAGTAGCTTTCATCGATAGAGATATCGATGATGTCACCATTGTCTTCTTCTACTGTGCCCATTGAAGTACGGTCAGTGTAGAAAGCGAATAGTTTTGTAGGCTTACCTAACGAGTAATCTGCACCAATTGACCATGAATCACCTTTGTCTTCCATGTCTTGGTATTGTGCTTTTAACGTTACTTCTTTAATTTTGTAAGCTGCACTTAGTAAGTAACCATCGATGCTTGAACCGCTATCAACTTTTTCTTCTTGCTGGTACATACCGCCTAATACAAAACCAGCGATTTTACCTTGAACAGTACCACGAACGATGTCGTAACCGGCAACTTCAGAGTCGTAAGCAATTGCAGCATAAACTGGGCTTTTCTTTAGACCAGAATCACCGTACATAGCCGCAATACTGAAACCATCACTTTCTTCTTGCTTGCTATCACCTTCAGCAGCGTAAGTTACACCAACTTGAAAATCACCAAACTTTGGCGTTAAGTAAGTTGCAGTTTGCGCTAGACGGTTTTCACCTTTGAAAAGTGCTTTTAAATCGCCTGAGTAATCGTTAAATAGGTCAACTTTACCTTGTGATTTTTTCAGCATAGTGTCGTTACGACCCACAGCGAAAGAACCAAAGTTACCTTTTAAACCAACAAACTGGTTACGAGCAGTGAAGTTATCTGAACTAGCATTGCCAGTATCAACTTGGTATTCGATAGTGTAAAACGCTTCTAAAGACTCACTTAATTCAAATCCGCCTTTTACACCGAAACGTGATGCATTACTTTGAATTTCAGTTACTGAACCGTCACCTTCGTCATTCGACTGAACTGACACATTCAACTTACCATATACTTCTAGAGGTTCTGCAGCATGGGCAGTTGAAAGCGTAGCAGTGGCAATAGCAGAAGCAACTAACGTTTTATAAAAAGCATTCATCATTTCATCCTTTAGACATATTTTTTGGTGTTTTACACCATTTTTTGTGCTGCTATCAGGTTGGAACAAGCAGATATTTGCTGCCTAATAGCTTGGGAACGATGCGAATAGTGCACGCCTTTTGTTGCAGAAATATTTCAAAAAGCCAAGTTTATTAAGCTAAAGCTAATTCAGTAAAAGCAAAGAACAAACAAACTGCTGATTTTTAATGGATTTAATTAGAAATTGTGAAATATTACAGTTTAATGAATTCTGAATATGGAACAATCAAGCTGCAGTATTTTGATGGTTTACCCCAGCGCATGGATCCCGTAAACTGCATTTTTAATTTTTGATGAGTGTCTTTTTATGTGGTTTAAAAATCTCACCCTTTATCGTTTCAATAAACCTTTCACTACCGATACCGAGGCACTAGAAACAGCATTAGCTGATTTCACTTTCTCGCCATGTTCTAGCCAAGACATCAGTAAATTTGGATTTTCAAAAGCGTTAGGTAAACAAGGCCATGCATTGGTGCACAGTGCTGAAAATCGCCACCTCATTTGTGTGACCAAAGAAGAAAAGATTCTACCAGGTCAGGTGATTAAAGAGGCTTTAGATGAAAAAGTGGCATTAATAGAAGATCAAGAAAGTCGCAAAGTCACCAAGAAAGAAAAAGATGCGATGAAAGAAGAGATCACTATGACGCTTCTGCCTCGGGCATTTTCTCGTCGCAGTCAAACTCATGCGTTAATCATGCCAGAACTTGAGATGATTCTGGTTGATAGCTCAAGTGCAGCAAAAGCTGAAGAATTACTCGCATTATTACGTAAAGCGCTCGGTAGCTTACCAGTTATACCACTTCACTTTACTACGCCAATTGAAACCACATTAACTGAATGGTTACGCAATGGTTCATCGCCACAGCCATTTGAAATGCAAGATGAAGCAGAACTAAAATCAGATTCAGATGAAGGTGGTATCGTGCGCTTTAAACAGCAGGTACTTCAAGAAGATGAAGTGCTAGCACACCTTGCTACAGGCAAGCAGGTGCACAAGTTAGCGCTACATTTTGGCCAATCTATCGCATTTTTATTGCAATCAGACGCCAGCGTGAAGCGTCTTAAATTCTCAGAAGAATTCAGAGCGGCAACTGATGATGTTGGCACGGAAGATCCTTTAGCCAAATTAGATGCTGACTTCGCACTAATGGGCGGAGAGCTTGTTGCCTTTATCAATGCATTACAACAAGCATTAGGCCCAATAGAAGAGAATATCTAAATGACTTCCACTGCTTGGATAATAAGCAGCGGTTAAGATTATTGATACATAAAAAAGCCCTCAACGCATTCGCATTGAGGGCTTTTTAACAATTAATAACTAGATGAATTTACCTGCATCATCAAATGGCCAATCAATACCCAGCCAAGCTTTTAAGAATGCTTTTTGCGCATTAGTCGGATTAGACACACCTTCAATCGCTAAGTCACCTTTAGGTTGCTCTTCTAGTGTCAGTGAAACTTGGGTTAACTTATCATTATTAAAAATAGTCAGTTCAATTTCGTCACCTGCGTTAAAGTCTTCTAAACGCTTTTTGAACCCAGCTGCAGTCACTTTTAATCCATTAACCGCAATAATTTCATTGCCCGCCACAATACCCGCCAGCCATGCAGGGCTGTTACGTGTCACATGAGCAAGCGTGAGTTCGTTATGCTGACCAGTTAATGTAAGACCGCTGTAAACGGTCGCTTTTTCACTGTCGCCATAAGATAAGACCAATCCAGCTTGAGCCAGTAATGAGTCAAACTCTAAACTAAATGGTGATGTAATATGTGACTGCCACCAAGGTTGATAATCTTTACCAGAAAGCGATGCTAATATGTTTTTCACATCATCAACGTTATACCCTTTAGGTAACTTGAAGTCTTGATATAACTTACGATGAACATCACGATAAGAATGAGCAAGCTCAGTGTCTGCTAACAGGTTAAAATCTAAAGATAAAGAAGCTAAATAACCTTCAGAATAAATATTAACACCATGGTTAATGGCATAATCGCCACCTGTATTAGTCCATTCATTCAAGCTAGCTTCAGCAACAGATTGAATTTCCCGCCCAGGTTTGTTGAGATTTCTATCAATACGTTTTGCTAAATCAGCAAAAAACTCTTTTGGCGTAATAACGTCAGCACGAAGCAATAATTGATTTTGGAAATAACTGGTTGAGCCTTCGGCCATCCACAATAACTCAGTCATGCTTGCCTTTTGATAGTCGTAAGGTACTAACCCTTCAGGACGGTAGGCTTTCACATTCCATGTATGGATAAACTCATGTGATGCTGTACTAATGAAGCGTAAGTAATCCTTTCGCTCACGAAAGTTAAACCTTGGCAGTTGAATAATGGTCGAATTTAAGTGCTCAGTTGCACCACGTGCGCCACTGGTAGCGTGGATCATGTAGACGTAACGTTCAAAAGGATAATCATCCCATATGACTTCCGCTGTGCTACTGATTTTTGTTAGGTCTGTAACGATCTGTTCAGCGTCATAGTTACCTTCCCCCCAAAAAACCACTTCATAATCACGTCCATCAGCTTCAAAGCTGTAGTGTGTGTTTACTCCAGTTTCGATTGGAGAATCGATCAATACATCATAATTATCAGCAACAAAAGAGTGCTTACTACGTCCTGATTCCATTCCTGAATAACTTTGCCAGCCTTTAGGCACCGCCATCGAAACATTCACCTTATCTTGGCGAAACTCAGGGCTATACATAAATACCCCACTGGCATCTAAATAAGCATGGGATTCATCAATATGGCGAACACGAGTTCCTAAATCATTAGCGTAAAGCTGATAACTCACATTGACCTCTGTCGGCTCTTGTAGCTCAATCGTCCACTCACCTGTTGCAGTTCTCTGCCAATTTAGTGCATTACCATCGTCATCTGTCGCCTTAAATAAACGCACACCATCTGCAAGTGGAAGCACTGCATATTTACCAGTACGCCAAACCGGTAAATTTACTGTAAGCGTATCTGCAGATGACTCTGGAAAGGTCACATTCACTTTTGCAAGGTGATGTTGTGGCTGTGTGAGATCAATCTGATATTGCACTTCAGCCATGGTAGCAGCTGAAAAAATATCCCTGCGGTAAAAATAGCCAGTTTTGAGACTTTCACTATCGATTCCTTCTGTTATTATTCTTGTTATATTTTTACACGCTGTAGTTAAGCGTTTTCAACATCATATAGATTTGTTGTAATAAATATTACATTAAATGAGGTGGCATTATAACAAGAGCTTATTGTAGGCTCACCCACTTCCAACAAAAGCTTACAAAATAATAAGGTCACTGTTCTTACATGCGAAAATTGATACCAAACTGCTTGGCCTTTATTTTATTAATAATTTCAATTCCGGCATTAGCAATCGATCCACAAGAACGTGAAATTGAATTCAATGAAACACCGCAAGCGCTATTTGACCAACTATTAGTTCGAACACAATTTCCGCTTTCATTCAATAACCGCCAAGAATTTGAGTTAATAGCAAAAGAACTCAAATATACGCCAGATGAATTACAAGCAGACCTCGAAACTTTGGCTCGTCTGTATATGGAAACGGTTGTCAGAACACCAAATAAAACTGAAAACTCTCGTTTATTGACTCAACAGTTAGAATCAATTGCAGTAACCCCAATGCAAGAAGCAATGATATTGCTACTTGAAGCAAGATTTCGCGGTATTGAAGATCAGCAGTACAAACAATCCATTATTTTATTTAAAGAAGCTTTGAAGAAAATTGCTTCAATACGTGATGAGCACAGCCTCACCTTACAATTTGTTTTACATGGCGGTTTAAGCAGCCTTCACGCCATATTAAAGCAAGATACCCAAGCCCTATATCATTATAAAAGTTATCGAGAAATTGCTTACCAGCTGCGAAATGACTATTTTATTGCCCAATCTGAAACCGCTATTGGTAAATATTACACTGGTAAAAACCAGCTAGCGAAAGCGCTGCAACATCATAGCGAAGCCTATCGAATTTCCAATCGATTGAATTACCCAGTAATTCAAGCTCACGCTCAATTTCAGCTTTCAAGGGCTTATCGAGATTTAGGCCAATGGGATGAAGCATTAAAAAATGCAAATGAAGCTGCCATTAGCTTTCAGGAATTAGGACATGAAGCCTTACAGTCTAATGCCATGACAGTCATAGCCATGGTCTACGGCAACCAAAAACAATGGAATAAAGCCATTGATTATTATTTAAATGCACAACAGCTCGATAAAAAAATAATCAGGTTATTAGCCAAGGACTAAATTTCCATAATATTGGCGAAGCGTACATGTATCTAGACAACTACCCGTCTTCTGTCAGTTATTTGAAAATGGCCAACGAGATTTTTAAAAGCCGTAGAGTCATGCATTATTTGGTATACAACGAGTTGCTGTTTGCTGAAGTGATGTCAAAACAAGCCTTATGGGAAGAAACGATTACTCATGCCAAGGCCGCGCTAGTCATTGCAGAAGAGAAGCAACTTATTGATGCGCAAAAAGAGGCCCTTTCTTTTCTTTCCAAAGCTTACCGCGGGATAAAAGATGATTCCTCAGCGCTTGAAATGATGGATAAGCTTGTAGCGATAGATAACGAACAGCAAGAAAATATTGTGGATGAAGCGGTAAACTCTAACCTGAATGAAGAAAAGCTCAAATTTGAAATAAACGTTTATCAAAACAAGTTAAATGGCTATATCAAGAGCAGTAAAGATCAGCAAATGGCGATTATCATTCTATTGGCCGCTATCTTTATTTTGTCGTTTGTGTGGTTATATAGCTTAAAAAGAATTAATACATTAAAACAAAAACAACAGTCATTAACCGCCAAAGTCATTCAAGACCCACTCACCGAAGTAAAGGGCTACAGAGGGATGCTTGACTGCATGTCCACTGGCACATCGCCTAAAACTGTTGCCTTAGTTAACATCAAAGCACTTACCGATTTAGATATTGACTTTGGGCTATCGGAATCAAAATTAATTACAGAAAGCTTAATCCAGCAATTTGAGAAAGACCTTCCAGCTTGTGTTTATGTCATTAAGCCAGGCGAATTTGCTTTTTGCTTTAAAGAAACATTCACAGCGAATGAAACACTCAAAAAGATTGAAGCAAGCTTGTCTTCGCAAGATTTAGCAATCAATACCAATATTCCTAATTACTCGGTAGTAAAACATGACCCCCTTGAATGCATCATGGGTCATATTAATCTCCCTTTATTGGCGAACCCTGATTTACGCCTTACCAACGACCTTCAATTTGAAACGGTACAATATGCCCTTGCAGCAGCAAAAACCATTGATAAAGGTAGTACTTACGTCAGTATACGTACACTAAACTTTGCTCCAGCGGCCATCTTTTTCAAACCTTTATATTTAAACCTTACTCATGCATTGCAAAGAGGCATTATCAGAGCTGAAAGTAATAGACCTATCGCTGAGATAAAATGGCCTACAAATTAACCAATAAACACAAACATCATTAATCTTTCGTCCACAGCGGCCGATATAGGTATATAGTTAATAATATTATTTCTATAAAAATACCAAATACAGTATTATAAACGTCACTAATCAATCAAATAGGTGATTGATGTTGTTAGTTATTTGATTGATTTAGGAAGCTCATAAGCATGAAAGATTCTTCGACGGCAGTGTCACAAGTTTCACTTTTGAAACAGAAACTAAACTCTGCCAAGTTGGCGCTTGAAGAAATCCATGAGGATCGTAATGAAAAATTACGCACCCTAATTCAATTTTTAGGTCATTTAAGCCTTGCCTGTAAAGGTCAAAATCTAGAACTTGATAATCGATTAGCCAAGCTAAGACATCATTTACAAGGTTATGATCAAATTGATGAAGCCTTGCCTGAGCTCGTTGAAATTGAGCGCCTATTAAAAGGCCAATACAATCATACAATGACTCAACTTGAAGAAAGCCGTACCAGCCTTTCTCGAGTTATCAGCCAAATTCAACGTGTAGACTCCGCCCCAGAAGAAATTAAAAAAGAAATTAATTACTTCAAAAAGATCTCAATAAACCGATTCATACCATTTGGGAGTACATCCCTAAAGTTGAACAAGTCATCGGCTTTTACGAGCATATTTTACAAAAGCAATTTGCAGGTACTGATGAACACGTTATTTTGCCTCAGCACCTTATTTTAGCCAAAGAGCTAGCCCAAAAAATTTCTGAGATAGAATTTAGAAAAGAACAGCGTGATCAAATTTTGGTCATGAAAGAAGTATTAATGGGTGATATTAAACTCAATACCCTGCTTGAGTCGTATCAAACAATATTAAGCCTTTTACTCAATAACATCGCACGTGAAAAAACAGCGTCCCAAGACTTTTTATATGCTTTAAATGATGCCATTAGTGTCGTTAGAGATGTGGTAAGTCACACGGCTAATAACAATGAACGTTCACAGCAAATAAAAAGCCAGCTTAACAAAGAGATTAACTTACGTGTCGACAATGCCGATGGCATTTTAATTGAGTCAGATGATTTAAACGCATTAAAGACAGCGCTGACAATTCAATTATCTTCGCTTAAAGATGCGCTAAGCCGTAAAGAAGCATTGGAAAACAGAGAGCAAACACTGCTCAGAAAATCCATAGAGTCAATGCGAAAAGAATTAACCAGTATTACCAAAGAGGCAAATAGTTATAAAGAAAAACTATTTGAACATCAAAAGCTTAATTTACTTGATCCATTAACACAATTGCCTAACAGAACCGCACTTGAGGATAGAATGGAGCAAGAATATCGCAACCATAAGCGTTTTAATGCACCGCTTTGGGTTGCTGTTACTGACATAGATTACTTTAAATCAGTCAATGATAACTTTGGTCACAGCACCGGTGATAAAACATTGCAAGTCATTGCGATGGCGCTAAAAAACTCATTGCGAGAAAGCGAGTTTGTCGCACGATACGGCGGTGAAGAATTTGTTTTATTACTTCCAGAAGTCAATGAAGACAATATTGGTTTATTATTAAATCGTGTCAGAGAGAAAATTAAGAACATTCCATTTAAATTTAAAAATCAGCGAATTACAGTTACATTATCAATAGGTGCTGCGCAAGTAATGGAAAATGAACGTATCGAAGAAACCTTTGAACGTGCCGATGCAGCCCTATACAAAGCCAAACACAATGGCAGAGATAGAGTCGTAATCGATATCTAACCTTCGATGCAACTCATCTCAAGAGGAGTTGCATATGATAGTAAAAATAAGCCCTCGCGGAAGTTTAGATCAACTTTCACAAATGGAAGTTAATCGACTCAAACAAAGCGCTAAGAGTGATTTATACCAACTACTTCGAAACTGCGCCCTTGCAGTGCTTGCCTCAGGATTACAAAGTGATAATTCTGAGGCTCTATTTGATAAATACACCAATTTTGACATCAATGTACTCCAGCGCGAACGAGGCTTATTAATTGAATTGATTAATCCGCCAGAGCAAGCCTTTGTTGATGGCGAGATTATCGCTGGAATTCAAGAGCATCTTTTCGCCGTTCTTCGAGACATCGTCTATATCGACAATAAATACGACGACCTTAAACACATCAATCTTACTAATGCGAGCCATATCACCAATGTTGTGTTCGATATTTTACGCAACGCAAGAGTCATCTCACCGATGAAAGATCCTAATGTCGTCGTTTGTTGGGGAGGCCATAGTATCAATCCTATTGAATATCAATATACCCGTGAAGTGGGCTATGAACTTGGACTGCGTGGACTCGACATTTGTACAGGCTGCGGCCCTGGAGCAATGGAAGGACCAATGAAGGGAGCAGCCATTGGTCATGCTAAGCAAAGGGTTAATAACGCTCGTTATATTGGCTTAACTGAGCCAAGTATCATCGCCGCAGAGCCGCCAAATCAAATTGTTAATGAGCTAGTAATATTACCCGACATCGAAAAACGTTTAGAAGCCTTTGTGAGACTAGGCCATGGTATTGTTATCTTCCCTGGTGGTGCAGGCACAGCCGAAGAACTGCTTTATATTTTAGGTATCTTACTTAACAATGCTAACCAATCCTTACCCTTCCCTTTGATACTCACAGGTCCTATTGAGAGTGCCGATTACTTTACCGAGATCGATGCGTTTATTGGGGCCACTTTAGGACCTGATGCTCAAGCTAAATACCAAATCATTATCGATGATCCCGTCAAAGTAGGTCAAATCATGAAACAAGGTATGCAAGCCGTTAAAAACAGCCGTAAAGAATTGGGCGATGCATATCAATATCAATGGTCTTTAAAAATAGAGCCCGAGTTTCAGCTACCATTCGATCCGACCCATGAAGTGATGCAAAACCTGCATTTATATTTCCAGCCTAATAAGGCCGAGCTAGCAGCGACCCTTCGACGTGCTTTTTCAGGGATAGTCGCTGGCAATGTGAAAGGAGACACCATAAAGCTCATTGAAGAGCGAGGTCCCTTTGAGATCCGCGGTGACAAGCAATTAATGATGATGATGGATAAACTGCTCAATGCATTTGTTAGCCAGCAACGAATGAAATTACCAGGCAGTGCATACGTGCCTTGCTATCGCATAATGAATAAAACGGAAAATGAAACGGAATCCCAATAGAGTTCCGTCAATATCTGTCGCTTTAATGGTGGTGATTGTTTAACAAAACGTTAAATAGCTATATGATTAGTCATCATAAATTAAAACTGAATTTAATCACCTATATGGTGAGCTAAAACTATTCAATCTAACGTGGGCTCACTTGAGCCTTACCACCAGCGACGAAAATAAACATGAACAAACTGTTGATCATTGATGGTCTGAACCTTGTTAGACGTATTCATGCAGTACTACCAGATGAAAATGATATTGCCAGCGTCAAAGAACGTACGTTAGCCGCAGCCAAAAAACTGTTAGTTCACCATGAGCCGACCCATGCGATTGTCGTCTGGGATGGTGATGAAGAATCTTGGCGAAAACAGTTATACCCTGATTATAAAAAAGGACGTAAGCCGATGCCTACGCCTTTAAAATCAGGATTAGCCGATATTAAAGCGGCGCTTTCTGAAGCACATATACATTCTCATGACGCCGTCTCAGAAGCAGATGATGTCATCGCTACCCTAGCGACTAAAATCACTGAAAATAAAGGTAAAGCAATTATCGCCTCTACTGATAAAGGTTTCAGCCAAATCATTGATGACAATATCGTCATATGGGATCACTTCAAACAGCAATATTTCGATTTAACTGAATACGAAAGAAAGCTTGCTGTACAACAAAGTCAGATACTTGATTTTATCGCGCTAGCTGGAGACAGCGGCAATAAAGTACCAGGGATAGCAGGTATTGGGCCGAAGTCAGCAGCCGATTTATTAAATAAGTTCAGAAGCTTAGCAAATCTATACAAGTCCATTGATAACTTAGGTGCAAAACAAGCGCAAAAGCTCATTGATGGTAAAGACATGGCGAGAGTGAGTTACAAGTTAGCCCAATTACAATGTCATATGCCCCTCAATATCAATCTCAAACAATTCAGAGTCATTAGCAATAGCGAAAGGAATACCTAAGCAAATGAATTCAAAAATGTCCTTTATCATCGCCTCCATGTTCATTGCCTACATCGTCTTCGCAATTGCCGTTGTGATGGTTTATGAACCGAAACCAGAAGATAGAAGTTGGCAAGAAAGACAAGAGTTTAACCACAATATGCTCAGTGAAATCAATATAGGCCAGCCTATTGAGAACATTAGAAAATTAATGGGTCGAGCGGACTTTACCGAAGCGAAAGCAACTGACAACGCTAACTTTCAGATCATGTTTTATCGAACCCATCATGTTAAATCTGACGGCATCACCACTAAAGATGAGTGCACGCCATTGTTATTTAAAAATGGAAAATTGATTGCGTGGGGACAAGAGACTTACGATCAGTTTTTACAAATTCCCATTTTAAATAATGTCATCCCAGCTTCTCCCCCTGCAGTCGCCGAAACAGATTCTGATGACCATAAGACCCCTTTATCAGAAGGTGAAAAGTAAACTGATAATTGACCCTAATATCTCAGTTTTAAAACGAGAATTCGACTGTCAGCCTATTGAGCCACAATCGTGTGCAAGGTTACTTTAGCCATAAAAAATGCCACATAATGTGGCATTTTTATTAATCATAATTAAGTCTATTTAACTGTTATTGATACTCTTTATAAGCCTCACCTTTCTCTAACCATTCAGGGGCTTTAGCACCTTTAAGATAATGGTCAAAGTACTGCTTCATTCTGATTGTATAGTCGAGTTTATTCGGATATTTCTTCAAATGATGCGGCTCGTCTTCATATTGTAAAAACACGACATCCTTACCAGTGCGTCGCATTGCAAGGTATAACTCAACGCCTTGCTCCCATGGCACCGCATCATCTTTATCACCAAACATGATCATCATTGGTGTCTGAATACGTTCAGCATAAAATACTGGTGAATTCTCAATATATTTTTGTGGGGAGTTAAATAAACTTTCTCCAATTCGACTTTGGCCTGTTTCATACTGGAACTGTCGAGCTAAACCAGAACCATGACGAATACCACTATATGCACTCGTCATATTAGACACAGGGGCCCCCGTTACAGCTGCTTTAAAGATATTGGTTTGGGTAACCGCAAATGCAGTTTGATAACCACCCCATGAGTGTCCTTGAATACCGACAGCATCAGGATCTGCAATGCCCATATCAATTAACTTTTGCACACCAGAAGTTAACCCTTTAACCGCTGATGCACCTGGATAGCCAACTTCAAATCGAATGTCCGGTAAGAAAATCGCATAACCATTGTCAGCGTACCAAGCGAAGTTAGGACGATGATTAATAGCCATATGCGGGAATGAATGTAATCGGTCGCTCATAAAGCGATAGAAATACACCATAACAGGATACTGCTTACCTTCTTGATAATTAGTCGGCTTAATCAATACACCGTCAGTTAATCGGCCATCTGCATCACGCCATTGCACTAGCTCGGCACTGGCCCAATTAAAATCATCTCGCTGTTTATCTAACGCCGTTTGCTTAACACCATCTTGTGGTGCTGCAATGTCAGCGGTGTAAAGATCAGGATAAAGATCATAACGCTCTTTTGAATACACGATAGTGTCAGCATTTTTACTTTTTGCTAGCACTTTCACTTTCGCATCGGTTTCCATCAAGGTTGTTAACCCAGGCACACCCACAACGGCACTGTATAAGCTATCCGCTTTGGTTTTTTCGTTGTAACCATGCACCAACACCGTTTGCTGCTGTGCTATCGTTGCTGGGACATTCTTGTCTTCATACAACCCTTCAATTCTCATTTGCGTACTGGTTTTACGCCCCTCACCGGCCGTCAGCATAAAGCCATCGAATGATGCACTGCTAAATTGCCAAGCATCATACTTGTCGTAAGCAATAATACCTGAACCATCAGCTAACCAAGGGCCAAAGCCATAACTCGGTGCATTACCTGGGTAGTCATGATCTTCATTGGCAAAGCTCACGCTAATGTCTTTAGAGATGGTATGCCTTCTTACTCCTGCAATGTCATAGAGAAAGAGCTGACCTTGCTGATAATAAGCCACAAATCTCGCATTAGGTGATAGCGTCGGCATTTCATTCGTTGGGTGCTGGGTTAAAAGCTGCTGCTTTCGGCCTGTATTTAAGTCCACTAAATACACATCTTGATAAAAACCAGCCCAAGTGATCATTTTTTGATAAGGCACATCTGATGTGGCCAAAAGATATCGTTTTTGCTCACCATATTGCACATTTGGTACATCTTTATCTGCTAGTTGCACAATACGGTTGGCATTGACGTGAAGAACAGCTAAGTAAGTACGTTGTAATTCTTTACTGTATTGTTTGACTTCATGGGGCTTAATTTTAGGATCATCCCCGTGCCATACTTTCAGGTTTCGTAAGGCGGTTACGACTTCAGTATCAAACAAATCAGCTTGCTGTTTTATTTCAGGTAAAGAAACCACTTTATCAACCTGTGGTACTCGACCTACAAATAACCGCAAACTATCTTCTGAGAAGAAGATTTTTGAATATTGATTAAGTGTCCATTCATCCGTTGTAGGCGTTGGCTTAACTTGACTATTTTTCAAATCAATAATAGATAACTGATACTCACGTTCATCTCGCTTAACGGCGGCATCACCACTGGTAAACGCAAGCCATAATCCGTCGTCAGATACGCTTAACTCTCCAAATTGTTGAGTTTGGCTTTGGTGTAGTTGGTTTAAGGTATTATTGATTAAATTAACTTTTTTAATGGTGTGGCGCTGATTATTGATATCGTTGCTCGCAACAACAAAGTTTTTACCGACTCTGTCAAAAGCAAACTGTGTCACATGCTCAAACTCATGAGTATTATTATCAGCTAGATGAATAAGTTTGATTTTACTGCCAGTGTCTTTCTCATCAACTTTGGCTTTATCGTCTTTATCCGCCTCCTTATCAGCCTCTTCGGATTCTTCAGCTTCAAACCATATCGCGACAAACTCACCATTAGGGCTAAATTCTGCGTGTTTTACCTTTTCAAACTGCTGTTGTTCTCCAGTGCTGGTATTTAACAATACCAAACCACTATGAAGCTCAGACTTTTTGAGGGTCTCTGCAGATAATAAACTCGGCTCAATTTTCGCTATTGCAAAAGAGCCTTGGCTATTAAGCTGAAGTGCCGAACCACCATCAATAACGTACTGTTTTTGAGTCGCGGCAATATTCACTAAGGCGCGACTGTCGCCTCGATCAGGCATCGCTTCAACCGCAATAACACGACCATTATCAGAAATAACTGGCTGTTGCAGGGTTTCAAAATGCATGATGTCATTTAAGCTTAACGTTTTTGGCTGCTGCGCAGCGTTTACTGCAACGGACGCGGCGAGTAACGTCAGTGGGAGAAATGTATGTAACTTCAAAGTCATCCTCGTGAGTTATTATTATCGAGCAATTAAACAAATGGATCTTTATTCAATCAAGCGCTTTGACACATACGCAATGAATACGAGCTAACATTTAATCGACTTGAGTGATGTTGAGGTAAACCATCCAGCTATTTACTGGTGCATTTTTAACCTGTTAGACCAAAGTCGTCTGTAAAAATATTCTTATCTACCTAAGCTACTCAGGTAAAATCATTGCCGCGCCAACCTTTTTGCAACATGTAAAGTGTATTTATGACGCTAATTGAATCTTAAATTTACGCTATTGTGAATATATTAAAGCAATCAGCTGAGGATTAACTTAAAAAATACAAAAAATATGTGATTAAACTCACTAAATCCTGTAAAAAAATTCTAAATTCGTTAAAATGCGGCGCATTAAAACGTTAGTAAATCGTTCTGTTACAAGCTTGTTAACGTAAACAGAGAAATGCAGTAACTACTAGGTGGAAGGACTATCCATGCCAAAACGTACTATAACCGTAATCCCAGGTGACGGGATTGGACCAAGCATTATCGATTCCGCTTTAAAGATTCTCGACAAAGCTGGTTGCGACTTTGAATATGAATTTGCAGACGCCGGTTTAGCCGCTTTAGAAAAACAAGGTGAATTAGTACCTCAGCGTACCTTAGACCTTATTGAAAAAAACCGTATCACTCTTAAAGGTCCATTAACCACTCCAGTGGGTGAAGGCTTTACTTCTATCAATGTTAGCTTGCGTAAAAAGTTCAGCTTATACGCAAACGTACGTCCAGTGCTTTCGTTTAAAGGTACTCAAGCACGTTACGACAATATTGATATCATCACCGTTCGAGAAAACACCGAAGGTATGTACTCTGGTTTAGGCCAAAAAGTATCTGAAGATGGTGCTACTGCAGAAGCAACTAGTATCATTACTCGCCAAGGTGCTGAACAAATTACCACTTTCGCTTATGAGCTTGCTCGTAAAGAAAACCGTAAAAAAGTAACGATTGTTCACAAAGCAAACATCATGAAGTCGACTTCAGGTTTATTCTTGAAAGTGGCGCGTGAAGTAAGCCAGCGTTACCCTGATATCGAAACAGAAGAAATGATTGTTGATGCAACATGTATGAAGTTGGTCATGAATCCAGAAAATTTCGATGTATTGGTAACAACTAACTTATTCGGTGACATTTTATCTGACTTATGTGCAGGTTTAGTGGGCGGTTTAGGTATGGCACCAGGTGCTAACATCGGTAGCGACGCTGCGATTTTTGAAGCCGTACATGGCAGTGCACCTGATATTGCGGGTAAAAACTTAGCAAACCCAACTTCAGTTATTCTTGCATCTATCCAAATGCTTGAGTATCTAGGTATGGCTGATAAAGCTGAAATGATCCGCAGTGCAGTATCTGCAGTGATCGAAGAAGGCGACCGTACGACTCGCGATTTAGGTGGTACACACGGTACGACTGACTTCACTCAAGCCGTTATTGACCGTTTAGGCTAATCTTTGCATTATTAAGCTAAATTGATAATAAAAAGCCCTTAGTGGGATTCACTAAGGGCTTTTTTATAGCTGAAACAATAAACATCACAAAACAATGCCAATATCGCTTCAAGGATTAATTAAAGTTCCATGGTGTATTTGGTTTAACCCATAAATGCACTGTCACTTCATCACGGTCATGATAAAGATGCTTACATTGGATTTTAAAATCTTCGATTTCGTTTTCTTTTAAAATCTCAGCCATAGTATCGAGGATTTGTCTCACCTCTTTATAACGGCTTTTCATTGGTAGCTTAAGGTTAAAAATAGCTTCTTTAAACCAACCATTTATCGCCCATGCTTCCATAAGTTCTGCAACCCGTGAAGGCTTCTCAACCATGTCACACACCAGCCAATAGATGTTCTTTCGCGGTGGCTCAAAACGGAAACCATCAGCACGGTAGTGACGAACCTGACCTGTATCCATCAACTTTTGATCCATAGGACCATTATCAACAGCAGCGACAAACATACCGCGGCGAACGAGCTGATAGGTCCACCCGCCAGGACATGCCCCTAAATCAACAGAATGAAGACCTGAGCGACAGCGCAGCTCTTGTTCTTCTTTCGTTAAGAAGTGCCCAAATGCTTCGTCTAATTTCAAACTTGACCGGCTAGGTGCATCAGCCGCCATTTTAAGACGTGGGATCCCCATAAAATAAGGCGAGCTATTATTAGTTAGTGAGTAACCAACGTACGCTTGACCTGGCCCAACAAAACAAACGTGAATAATGGGTCTTTTGTCATTTTCTTGAGCAAGCAATGAGCCTGACTTTTTCAAACCTTGCCTTAGTGGCACGGTAAACTTACGACAAAAACCCGATAATTCCTTCGCTTCATTAGTATCCGGCGTTTCAACACGTAACTCTCCCGCTTTTGACACTTCCGCTAAAGCTGCAACAATTGGAGAGACACGGTCTGATTCAGGCAAATCTTTTAGTAAATCATTTGCCGCAAACATTTGTCGCGCGAACACCAAAGAGTTGAGCTCAATTCTTTTTGCTAGTTGTTCACCACCATCTTCTTCAAAGCTTTGGAAAATAACATAAGCATCATTGGTATTGGTTTTTACAAAACCACCAATATTCAATTCAGCTGCACGCTGTTGAATTTCTGCTGCGCAATCTTTCTCATAGCCTGCACGGCAGAATAAAAATAGGTTTTTCATGATGAACCTTTGGTGTCGATAACGAGACTGTACGTTCCATTAGAATAATGACGTCAGTGCTTGTGATTAAAAATAATTTGCTGGGCTGCATTATACGCAAAATTCATAATTCTGTGTGAAATGAAACGAGAAATACAGAAACTAAAAAAGCAGCTAAAACGATGTTTCAGCTGCTTTTAATAAACTCATATGGCTTTTCAGTAGGTTAACTCATTAATCTTTCTGATACTTAGCAATGGCAACTGCAAATAATATCCAACCGATTAACATGCATCCACCACCCATTGGAGTTATTGGTCCGATCCACTTAGCCCCAGTAAAGGCATAAAGATACAATGAACCAGAAAACAGTAAGATGCCGATAAAAAACAGATACCCAGCCCAATCAAGTAACTTTGACGAGATCCAATGGCCTGCAAACGCAACAGCGATAATCGCAAAGGTATGATAAAAGTGATAATCAACGCCTAAATTAAAAATGGCAATTAACTCTGGTGAGGCAATATTTTTTAATCCGTGTGCACCAAATGCACCAAGCGCAACGGCTAAAAAACCATTTAGCGCTGCTAAAAGTAGTAAACCTTTTTCATCATGATTGCCTTTAAATGATCAATTTATATGTGCATTAATGAAATGCTGACATTGTTGAATACAAGTTTGCAGATTATCCTCTAATGTGGTCCCTGACGACTTCCGTGGTTTAAAACTATGATCGCCATCCTTAATCCACTGTATTTCAATCGACTTGTTTAAAGGCCATTGCGGGAGTTCTTCTTTACCGCCAAATTTGTCCCGCTCTCCTTGCATAACTAATAACGGTACAGTGCAATCATTGACTGGTGCTAACCTAGGTTCTCCACCTTTTAATGGAACAAAAGGATAACCAAGGCAAATCACGCCTTTGATCAATTTAGCGAACTCAGAAAATTCAGGTACAAGTTCGACCTTCGCCATTTCACCTAACTCTGGCGTCATCAATGTGGCCGACATTCTGCCCCCCATAGATTTCCCCATCAAAATGATATTCTCAACCGCTAAGGTTTGCTGTTTATTTTGCGCTAGTACTTGCTGCAATACTTGTTGAAAATGATTGAGTAGTTTTGGCGCCCTATCTGGAGGTCTGCGTTTGCCATCTTGCATGTTGGCTTGCATATACAAAAAGTTAAAACGTAACACTTGAACGCCAGTTTGGCTCAGTCCAGTTGCCACAGCCTCCATAAACTCATGATGCATATTAGCGCCAGCACCATGAGCAAAAACCACTAAGGTTTTGCTCTGCTCACCTTGTAAAATATATTCTATTGCTTGACCATTGATTTCACTAGAGCACAACTTATCTGTCATTGATTGGGGTTCACTTATTGATGAATAATTGTTGAATGGTAAGTTGAGGCCTCTTAGCAACACTTTGCTTTAAACGCCTCATAGTTTCGTGCAGCTTAAGCACAGCAAGTAATAAATCACTTCTAGAAAGTAACGACTTATTTATCTAACCAGCTAATAGCTCACTGCGTGACTCTTCAGCAAACATATCTACCATCCATTCTCTGAAAGCTGCCACTTTTCCGAGCTCTGAGTGGCTCTGCTGACACACAAGGTAATAAGCGTCTTTACTGACTAATACTTCCGAGAACGGACACACAAGTCGACCGGCTTTAATATCAGGCCTTGCCAATACGCTATACCCCAATGCCACACCTTGACCATGAGCCGCAGCTTGCAATACTAATGATGAATGGCTGAAGATAGGACCAGAATTAACATTAATTTCACTAATCCCGCATTGTCTAAACCAAGCCTGCCAATCTTGACGACTCGAGTCGTGTAATAAGGTGTGATTTTTTAAATCGCTGGGTTTTTCAAGAGGCTTAGGACCGCTCAATAACAGCGGTGAACAAACAGGAATTAACACTTCATTACGAAGTTTATCTGCACGTAGCCCAGGCCAATTACCTTGACCATAATAAATAGCGACATCGACATCATCAGTCAATGAGTCGACCTCGCTATCTACAGCTTTAATTCGCACATCAATGTCGGGGTTTTTCTCACTAAACTTTGCAAGTCTTGGCACAAGCCATTGAATTGCAAAGCTTGGCGACATGCTTACCGTTAACGAACCAATCGCGCTTCTGGCTAATAGCCTATCGGTAGATTCGCCTAATTGGATAAAAATATCTTTGATATCGAGGAAGTAGCTTTGACCTTCTTCAGTCAATAATAGCGAGCGATTTTTGCGTCGAAATAGTTTTAAGCCCAAAAATCTTCCAGTGCTTTTATCTGGTGACTGACTGCTGCTTGCGTGACAAATAGCTCTTCTGCCGCTCGAGTAAAACTTAAGTGCCTCGCAGCAGCCTCGAATGCTTTGACTGCATTCAAAGGTGGCAATCTTCTCGACATAGTGATCAATCTCTCGTTTTTTAATTAGTTTTTCTAATGATTATCGTTATTTTTTGTCGTTTGTAAAGAACACTGTGTTCGTTTAAATTATAACCATTGAAATTTAGTGAGTTGGACAATCTCTACCAGGTAATAAGGGAGTGTCCGACAGTGTGATTTGTCACCTCGGAGGCGACCCTTTATGTTTAACTTAACAACGTTAGCAACAGCTGCTTTACTCTCTTCATGTGCATTTATGGCTACAGCAAATGATACCACAATTGATATCAGCGACCTTCAAGCATCAATTAATGCTGAACTTGAGCAAAGCATGAATGAAATGCAAAACAACATCGATGTTAACGTGAAAAACACGCTAATCGAAGAGAAAGAAGACAAAGCGACAATCAAAACGGCTGAAACACGTATTGCTGATTAATTTACTGTAAAAACCGTTTCAAAAAAACCGCATTAACCATTTTATTGGTAATGTGGTTTTTTTATATTCAATATTCACAGCTATTTCAGGTAAAAAAATAGCCACTAGAATTAATCTAATGGCTATTTAGCATTAACATAGTTTATCCGAATAATTCGAATCGACGAATCAATTAAGGACGGTAAACCTTAACGTTAGTGTAGCCTTGCTCAGTTAAATACAGAGCTTGTAATTTACTCATCACACCACGTTCGCAATACAATAGGTAAGTTTTTTCTTTACTTAAGTCTGCAAATTGAGTGGCTAGTTTGAAGAAAGGGATCTTCAATATTTCTGTATCAACTATTTTTAGCGGATTTTGCTCTTCTTCATCTTGAGCACGAATATCAATAACCACTTCGTCGTTATCGATTGCAGCGACTGTTTCAGTTTCACTTACCGTTGTTTCGACCTTTTCTGCAATTTGCTTGATATCAATCACGACAGCGTCATTAACGACTCTATCGACAAGATCTTCTGAAAACTTCAATTCTTCAGCTTCAATTTTAGATAAAATGGCTTTCACTGTTGGTTTCTGTGAAATCACACCACAATATTCAGGAATAGCTTTAGCAAAATCTTCAGTGCCAATTTTACGGCTTTCATTAATGATATCTTGCTTATCCATGGTGATCAGTGGACGCAGAATCAATAAATCGGTACAACGGTCGATTACATTGAGGTTAGTCAAGGTTTGACTTGAAACTTGACCGAGACTTTCACCTGTAACTAGTGCTTGAATACCGTACTTCTCTGCAATTTTAGTGGCCGCACGCATCATCACACGCTTTAAAATAACGCCCATTTGACCATTGTCGATTTTCTCAAGGATCTCTTCTACAACTGGCTCAAAAGGCACTGTGATAAAGCGAACTTTATGAGATTCTCCATACTTTTGCCATAAGTGATAAGCAACTTGTTTAACGCCAATCTCATGTTGAGCGCCACCTAAGTTAAAGAAACAGTAATGTGTACGTGCGCCCTTTTTGATAAACTGATAGCTAGAAACACCAGAATCAAAACCACCCGAAATTAGTGATAACACATCTTCTTGAGTCGCCATAGGGAAGCCACCTAGACCTTCAATACGACGTACAACCATGTATAGCTTTTCATGATCAATCTCAAGATTCACTGTCATATCAGGATTTTTTAACTTCACGCCAACAGCGTCAGTGTGCTGGTTTAAACCACCACCGACATAACGTTCGACTTCAATTGAATTGAAATCATGTTTACCTGTTCGCTTAACACGTACACAGAAGGTTTTACCAGCTAGTTCATCTTTATATACAGGCAAAACTTGCTGGTAAATGTCATCAATTGACTCAAATGAGTATTCATCAACTTGAATCACATGAGCAATACCAGGGATACATTCTAATCTAGCTGAAATCGCATCAATTCTTGCCTGTTCATCGCTCGCTACATGGATCATGATACGATCCCATTGGCGTTGCACTTTTACATCGTCATCAACTTTTTTAAGTACATTGCGAATGTTTGTTTCAAGGATTTTAGTAAAACGCATTCTCACCGTTTTACTTTTCATCATGATTTCTGGGTATAGCTTTACGATAAACTTCATTGGATTTCCGCGGGCTTCTGTTTCGGTATTACCTTACTAGCAAACTAAACCAATGATATAAAACAAAAATATATCAAAATTTAATATGTAAAAAGGCTTAAAAATGATGGCTAGAAAAGCAACCAGCCATTAAAGGCGGGATTATAACAAAAATTGTCTATTTACCAAACACAATAAATCACCAGATTTGAGCACAGGCTTATTGATTTATCAGGCTTCAGGCCAATAAAAAAGCCGCAGTAATAACAGAATTAATCTGATACTAAAACGACTTGATAACTCACCATAAAAACAATAATCAAAACAACAAACTTAACAAAAACGCCACTGATAATAATCCAACCACAGGTTATTATTAAGCCACTGTATGTCGCTAAAAACTATGGTGCAAAAACTATGGCGCAAAATCTATGGCGACATAACCTCAATTTCATCTGACTCTTTAGCTTTACCTTGCTCAATGGCAATTTCCACTCGACGATTACGACTGCGATTTTGGTTAGAGTCATTGGGTACTAACGGGGCGTTGGATGCCATACCAACCACTTGCATTCTCGCTTCATCAAACCCTTTCACTTTTGCTAGCTCATGGGCGACAGCAACAGCACGTTTACTAGACAAGTCCCAGTTAGAGCTATAAAGCTCATTACTAATATGCATTCCATCAGTATGCCCCGAAACCGTGACAATACCAGGAACATCTTTTAATAACTCACCAATTGAACGAACCACAGGCTTAAAACGAGGCTGTAGAAAACCAGATCCCGAAGCAAAGGAGCCTTTCTCACGAATTCGAATAATAATTTGCTGACCTAATGATTCAATTTCTATGGCACCATCAACAATCTCTTCATTGAGTTTTTCAGCCATTTTCTTAACTTGATCGTTAATATTCTCTTGTTCTGATGAAGCTTGAGATTGCTGAGCTTGAGCTTGTTGCTGCGCAGTAGCAGAAGAATTGCCGCCTCGGTTTTCACCTTGTTGCTTTTGAACGCCGCCAGCACTGGCATCTTCACCTGCTTGATACTCAATCGTTTGTTGAGTCATCTCGTTGGTTTGCTGGTTAATAATTTCAATCGGGGTAGGATCGGGCTTGCCTGGGCGAAACTCCAGCGCAATCACAGAGGTACCTTTGGGAATATCTTTCACTTCGACTTTATTTTGCACCCCGAAGGCGTATTTCATTGAACCGGCAATTTGCTTGAACTTCATCACATCCATTTCGGAAAAAGCCAATAACAGTACAAAGAAACACATTAGCAGCGACATTAAATCAGCAAATGTCGCTAGCCATAAAGGGGCGCCAGGTGGCGGACAATTACACTTGGCTTTTTGGCCATGAGTTACTCTCCGTCCGTGGTATCGATTTGACGTTGTTTTTCAGCTAAGTAGTTTTTCAAAAATCCTTCAATTACACGTGGATTCTGACCATCTTGAATCGCTAGTACAGCATCCATGATTAAATTACGATTGAGGAGTTCTTCACTCATTCTTAACTGCAATTTATCCGCGATTGGAATAGCAATCATGTTGGCAATGATTGCACCGTAAAGTGTGGTTAATAATGCCACAGCCATCGATGGTCCAATAGATTTCGGGTCATCCATATTTGATAACATGGCAACCAAACCAATCAAGGTACCGATCATCCCCATTGCAGGTGCTACATCACCTAAAGATTTAAAAATGCCGATACCGGTTTTATGACGTTCTTCGGTCAAGGCTATGTCTTTTTCTAAGGCTTCTCGTACGACATCGCCATCATGACCATCAACCAGCATATCAACTGCTTTTTGCATAAAACTGTTGGTGATTTGAGCTTCCTCTAAAGCTAAGAAACCACCTTTACGAGCGGCATCTGCCATATTGACTGATTGCTCGATGAGATCTTCTGGCTTGTCAATTTTGAACATAAAAGCTTTAGCACCAATTTTAACAGCGCCAAGAAACTGCTTTAAATTGTACTTCATCATGACCACAAACAATGAACCGATAAATACGATCATAATCGACGGCACATCAACAAAGATGGAAATACCACCACTGCTGACCATTGACCCAATAATAAATGCAAATGCGCCTATCAAACCGATTAGGGTTGCTAAATCCACAATGTCTCCTTGATTGCAGTCTTAAAATGCTGCCTTAGCTGATAAATCACTACCAACGCAGCACTTATCTTTTCAGTATCAATGTAACACCCTGTGCAACAGGGATAATAGTTCAAATATCAAAAAACACTGAAAAAACAGCATTCGATTATAAAATAACGGCCAGTGCTAAAAAATTCATCAATTATTAGGTCACTATTTACGAGTGGGCCATCAATTAAATGAATGCGAATGAAGGAAACTGGCTTTCGTTATAGTTATCGGTCAAACTTAGCCCAAGTTTAGAGATTTTTTACTAATTGTATAAATTTTCAGTCTTAAAGCGTGCTATTGAGCAAATAAACAACGACTGAATTTGACCCTTAGGTCGCCCTGATATACCTTGTCATCCGCAAATCAGAAGGAATCATAATTGTGGCTAAAAAACCTGAGAATCTAAGTTTTGAAGAATCGTTATCGGAGCTTGAAAACATCGTCGCAGATCTTGAGCAAGGTGAAGTCACACTAGACAATGCCCTCAAACAATTCGAGCGCGGAATTAAGCTTGTACGTCAAAGCCAATCTAAGCTTGAACAAGCCCAACAAAAAGTATCTATCCTACTTGATGAAGATGATACGAATCTGACCCCATTTACCGTTGAAGGCGAATAAGCGTGTTAGACCAAGCTATTGAAAAATATCAACAACGTGTCAATCGAGTTCTTGAAGCAAAACTAAATGAACTTGATGATAATGCTCCCCAATTAAAAGCTGCGATGATTCATGGTGCTTTACTTGGCGGCAAGCGTATTCGTCCATTTATGGTATACAGTATCGGTGAAATGCTTGGTGCTGATAATCGCATACTCGATAATGCCGCAGCGGCCATTGAGTGCGTCCATGCTTACTCATTAATCCATGACGATTTACCCGCTATGGATGATGATGCGCTTCGTCGTGGCCAACCAACCGTACATATTGCTTTTAATGAAGCAACGGCGATATTAGCAGGTGATGCACTACAAACACTGGCATTTGAGCTCATTTGTCAGCCAGTCGAAGGGATCAACCCACAGCAACAATTGGCAATGGTAACGGCACTAGCTAAAGCCTCAGGCTATAGTGGTATGTGTGGCGGACAAGCAATTGATCTGAGTTCGACAGATAAACGTATTAATATTGAACAGCTGACCCAATTACATAACAAAAAAACTGGTGCGTTAATAAGTTGCGCCGCAGAATTAGCGTTAATTGCCGCTAATGCCTCTGACACAGAGCAGCAAATCATCAGAGAATTCGCCGAAAATATTGGTTTAGCTTTTCAAGTTCAAGATGACATTTTAGATATCACTGCCAGCACCGAAGAGCTTGGTAAACCACAAGGCAGTGACGAAGAAGCCAACAAAAGCACTTTCCCGAGCTTACTTGGACTTGACGGTGCTAATGAATGCGCCGAAAAACTAATTAACGATGCACTTTCAGCGCTGGCTAAATTGACCTACAATAGCCAGTTAATTGCAGACTTCGCCCGCTATATCATTGCGCGAAGATTATAAAAGAGACAGTTTATCTCATTATGAGTTTCGATAATTCTCAATTTCCAGTGTTAGCACAAGCTAATACGCCTGAAGATTTAAAAAAGCTACCGCAAGGTATGCTGCCACAGCTGTCTGATGAGTTAAGACAATTCTTACTAAAATCAGTAAGTAATTCCAGTGGCCATTTTGCATCAGGCTTAGGCACAGTCGAATTGACCGTGGCGCTTCATTACGTCTATAACACGCCATTCGATCGTTTAGTTTGGGACGTTGGTCATCAAGCTTACCCGCACAAAATTTTAACTGGTCGTCGTGAACAAATGCATACTATTCGTCAAAAGAATGGTTTGCATCCGTTCCCATGGCGTGAAGAAAGTGAATACGATACGTTCAGTGTTGGTCACTCTGGCACGTCAGTTAGCGCTGCTTTAGCGATGGCAGTGGCTGCTGAAAAAGAACAAAAAGATCGTAAAGTTGTTGCCGTTATTGGTGATGGTGCTATGACAGGCGGCATGGTGTTTGAAGCCATGAACCACGCCGGTGATTTACACAATGACATGTTAGTTGTGCTAAATGACAACGAGATGTCAATTTCTGAAAACGTCGGAGCACTCAACAACCACCTGGCACAATTAATGTCGGGCCGCTTTTACACCACGATCCGTGAAGGCAGTAAAAAAGTCCTCAAAGGTATGCCGGTCATTAAAGAAATGGCAAAGCGCACCGAAGAGCATCTTAAAGGCATGGTTGTGCCTGGAACACTATTCGAAGAACTTGGATTCAACTACATCGGCCCTATCGATGGTCATGATGTAGATTCGTTAGTCGAAACATTGCGCAATATGCGTGACCTTAAAGGTCCACAAATTCTTCATATCATGACCAAGAAAGGTCGTGGTTATGAACCTGCAGAAAAAGATCCTATCGGCTGGCATGCTGTCCCTAAATTTGATCACACTCAATTTAGAAAGCCTAAAGCGAAACCTAGCTCACCAACCTTCTCGCAAGTGTTTGGTAAATGGTTATGCGATGTTGCCAAAGAAGATGAGAAGCTTTTAGCGATTACGCCTGCAATGCGTGAAGGTTCGGGAATGGTTGAGTTTTCGCAAAAATTCCCTAAACAGTACTTTGATGCCGCCATTGCAGAACAACATGCTGTCACCCTCGGGGCTGGTTTTGCGTGTGAAGGGTTCAATGCGGTTGTGGCAATTTACTCAACTTTCTTACAACGTGGCTACGATCAAATCATTCATGACGTCGCCTTACAAAAACTGCCAGTACTATTTGCCATAGACCGCGGTGGTATTGTGGGTGCCGATGGTCCTACACACCAAGGTGCATTTGACCTAAGTTTTTTACGTTGCGTACCTAATATGGTCATAATGGCACCATCTGACGAAGATGAGTGCCGCCAAATGCTTTATACAGGTTATTGCTATAAAGACGGTCCTACCGCGGTTCGATACCCTCGTGGGAGTGCTACTGGCATTGAGCAAACTGAAGTTATGACTGCTCTGCCAATTGGTAAAGGCTTGATAAAACGTCAAGGCAAACGAATTGCCATTGTTAATTTTGGTACGACATTGGCCGCAGGTTTAGAAGCTGGCGAAGCGCTTGACGCTACCGTTGCTGATATGCGCTTTGTTAAGCCGCTCGATGAAGCTTTACTGGCTGAATTGGCCACTAGCCATGATGTGATAGTGACATTAGAAGAAAACGCCATTATGGGCGGTGCTGGTAGCGGTGTTATTGAAGCATTGCAAAAAATGAAAACCATTAAGCCTGTTTTACAAATTGGTTTACCTGATGAATTCATTAAGCACGGCGCACCCGATGAGATAATTAAAGAATTAAAACTCGATGGTGAAGGTGTACTCGCTCAAATCAATGCCTATTTAGATTAACTTACTTCTTGTTCGATTGCCTCGTCAGTTAAACGATTGAAGCGAGTATTTTATTTAAATGGCGATAAGAAGACATAAAAAAGGACTGCAATTGCAGTCCTTTTTTTATGATACTTAATCGCTGTTTTAAAGCTTGAATAGTCTCTTCGTTTGAGCCTATTCGTTTGAGTCTCTGCACTTAAGTATCTATGCTTGAGTATCTACGCTTGGGCCACCTTGAGAAACCATAACCATAGCTGGACGGAGTAAGCGTGAATTTAAGGTATAACCCTTCTGCATAACCAACATGACAGTGTCTTTTGGATATTCTGCGCTAGGTTGCATACCAATTGCTTGGTGATGTTCAGGGTTAAATGCTTCGCCGATTGGGTTAACTTGTACCACTCCGAATTTCTCTACTGAACCTAAGAAACCTTTCATGGTTAATTCAACACCTTCAACGATAGCTTTAGTCGCTTCATCTTCAGGATTAACACCTGTTAACGCACGCTCCATGTTGTCCAACACAGGTAGCAGTTCGTTTACAAACTTCTCTAAAGCGAATGCACGTGCTTTTTCAACATCTTTAGCCGCACGAGTACGGATATTTGCTGTTTCTGCTGCCGCACGAATTTCTACATCTTTACGTTCAGCTAATGCTGCTTCAGATGCCGCAAGTTGTTGTTCTAACTCTTCAATTCTAAGGTTAGCTTGAGTTAACTCATCAACTTCTTGTGTTGCTTCAGTTTCAACTTCTGTTTCGATTTCAGTGGTTTCAGCTGCATCAATAACGTCTTGATCTGCTTTATTTGACTCGTTGCTCATTTTCACTCCAGCTAAAAATGCTTTGTTTCTGATTACTATGGGCATATTATGGGGATCAATTTCTTTGTTTCAAGCCTTTGAGCAAATCAAATACTAATATGACCAAAAAGTTCCAAACAATTGGCCTAATCGGCAAACCACACCACAAGGGTACAAACCTCACTTTGAAGCGTTTGCATCATTGGTTGTCGATGCAAGGTTTCGATATTTTAGCCGAAGAACGTGTCGCTTCAGAACTGAAAGTCGACATTGAATCGGTTGATTTAACAGAATTAGGTGAGCGTTGCGATTTAGCCATTGTGGTAGGCGGCGACGGAAATATGCTTGGAGCTGCCAGAGTATTAGCTAGGTTTGATATTGCAGTGATTGGTGTAAACCGTGGCAATTTAGGCTTTTTAACTGATTTACCTCCAGATAACTTCGAAGCGTCGTTGTCGAAGGTGTTAGACGGACAATATGACACTGAGTACCGTTTTTTGCTTGAGGCAGAAGTCCATCGCCATGGCATGCTCAAATCAAGTAATACCGCTGTCAATGAGGCCGTATTGCATCCAGGTAAAGTGGCGCACATGATCCAGTTTGAGGTCTATATTGATGATCAATTCATGTATAGTCAGCGGGCTGACGGCATGATTGTCTCAACGCCTACAGGCTCGACCGCGTACTCATTATCTGCTGGCGGCTCAATTCTCACCCCTAACCTGCAAGCATTAATTTTAGTGCCAATGTTTCCACACACCTTATCTTGTCGCCCTATTGTTGTGGATGCAAGCAGTACAATTAAGTTAGTCGTCTCGCCCGATAATGGCGAAAACCTTGAAGTAAGTTGTGATGGGCATGTGCATTTATCTGTACTGCCTGGTGATGAGATTTTAATAAGCCGCAGTGAAGACAGGCTTAGAATGATTCACCCTAAGGGGCATAATTACTTTAATGTGTTAAGAGCTAAATTGGGCTGGGGCAGTAAGTTATTTTAAGGTGCTGAAATATTGATGCGCGCAGAAGGCGCATCAATACTCCCTGTGTTAACTGATTTAATTTGCTGTTAAGCAAGCGAGCAATTGCTCGGTAAGGGTTGTTTCATCTAGTGCAGATAGCGAAATTATCTCGATGCGAGAATCCATCGCATCATCCAGTTCCATCACTGATAATTTGCCATCAGACATATTAAAACCCGCAATCCCTTCTTCAGTGATCATCACAGCCTTAATACGTAACACATTCTGTGCAATTAATTGATTAATGAAACTAATAAGCTTATCAAATTCAAAACATAAACGAGGTTCAAAAATCCAACCAATACTAAATGCTCCCTCACCTTGATTAGATTTAACCCAATAACCACCTTGATTAAACTCGACAGGCTGCGGCAATGGCTCTGATGAAGAAACAGGCTTAAATATTGAAGCTGAACCTTGTGTTAATGACGTGCTTTTACCCAAGCTAGTAGATTGCTTAATTGGTGTTGTCGATTTAGCGCGAGGTAAAAGTGGCTTATCAATCTCATTTAATAACAATTTAATCGCACTTTCAGCATTGGCGCTAATTAGTATCGATTCTTGGTTAACTCGGCCAATTAGTGCCGATAAGCTTTCAAGCTCTTGTGCTTGATATAAGTCAGCTTTACTTGCATAAACAATATCAGCAATGCGTAGCTGCTGATTAAAATTTTCATTATCACGATAAGCTTCAATGAGCACTTTACGTGCATCAATCACACATACCGTTTGATTGACCGATAGTACTTGGCGGTTATATTCGTTGGTTAATACCTTTAAAATCTCAGCTGGATGCCCTAAACCTGTAGGCTCGATAAAAAGTCTGTCAGGTTTGGCTTTTTGAATCAGTTGGTTAATAGCAACTTGAGTCGGGATCCCAGCAGCACAGCACAAACAACCACCAGCAACTTCTTTAATCACCACTTGCTCGGATGAGTGAGTGCCAGCCATTAGACTGGCATCAATACCAATTTCACCAAACTCATTAACTAATATGGCCCATGTTTCATTTTCAGGTTTTAACTTGAGTAAAGACAAAATAAGGCTAGTTTTACCTGCGCCTAAAAAACCCGTAATTACATTTGTTTTGATAGTCTTGAGAATCACCCAACATTTCCTTGTTCAATTAGTACTTAATAAAGCCATAATGATCACTTAGCTTTTTTAGCATATTTACCTTGTCGACTTGGTTTGGCTTTATCATTGCCACGATGACCATTTGGTCTTTTATGTTTAAAAGATTTCTTTGGCTTAACCGCTTCAACTTCACGGTATCTGGCTGGTAAAGGAGCGCCAGCTTCATAGCCAGGCTGAACATGGACTTCTATTTGGCATTGAATTAGCGACTCAATATCACTTAATAATTCCATTTCATTTTGAGCGACTAACGAAATTGCCTGTCCAGCAAGTCCTGCTCGCCCTGTTCGACCAATTCGATGAACATAATCTTCAGGCTCAGGCGGTAACTCAAAGTTAATCACCAAAGGTAAAGCCTCAATATCTAGGCCTCGAGCAGCAAGATCGGTAGCAATCATGACACGCAGTTTACCGCTTTTAAATTCTTCTAACGCTCTATTTCGTGCTCCCTGAGTTTTATCGCCATGAAACACTGCAGCTTTAATACCGTCTAATTTCAACTCTTTAAGAAGGTGTTCCGCAGTTTCTTTCATACTGGTGAACACCATTACTTGTTGCCAATTATTACGGCCAATCAGTTCTGATAACAACTCTGCTTTACGTCGTTTGTCCACTTGAAATACCGATTGAGAAACCGTATCGGCAGTGGCTTGATTTGACACATGCACAAACTCAGGCGACTTAAGCATTTTTGCCGCTAAGCTTTTGACATCTTCTGAATAGGTTGCTGAAAACATCATGGTTTGATGTTGACGATTGACTAAACGTTTTACCTTCTCTATGTCTTTGACAAAACCAAGATCAAGCATCCTGTCAGCTTCATCAATCACTAAATGAGTGACAAAAGATAAATCCAGATCGTACTGGCCAATAATGTCAAATAATCTACCAGGCGTAGCAACGAGAATGTCTACCCCTTTATTTAACGCTTTACGTTGGGGGTTAATGCTTGCCCCGCCATATACTGCTACGCTCTCAAACGGTAAAAATTGTGCGTAATCAACAATGTTACGCTCAATTTGGATTGCTAACTCTCGTGTTGGCGTCATAATTAACACACGGAGTCTTTGCCAAGCAGTTTTAGTCTCTTGTTGCTCAATTTGTTGCGACAACAATGATAATAATGGCAACGAAAACGCAGCTGTCTTACCTGTACCTGTTTGAGCACTTGCTAAAACATCTTTACCTTCAATCACAAGTGGCATCACAACCTGCTGTACTGGCGTCATTTTGTCGTAGCCGCACGCCTTAACCGCATCTAAAATAGGCTGTGAAAAGCCAACAGAATCAAAAGTCATATTTTTCTCTAATCTACACAAGTAATGATGGCGCTATTGTAGCGGCTCAATGACATTTAAGCGATGTATTCAAGGCTGGATCAGTCCCTTTCACTATTAAATACACAAAATTCAATAAATACTGTTTTTAAGTGCAAAGTAACAGTTTGTATCTTGTGGTTTTTTTGTTGATTTACTCAGACCAATTAAGCAACATAACCGCAACAAAAACAAAACACAAAAAAGGCCCACAATGAAATTGATGTACCCGTTGTTATTTGCATTGACCTTATCTGCATGTGGTGGAAGTTCAGATTCAAGCACAACCGATCCAGTAGAACCTGTCGATCCAAATCCACCTGTAGAAGAAAAAGAGCTTCAAGCTGATATTTGTTACATCATGTCGACATCGCTAGGTGACATTACACTTGCTATCGATACAACAAACACACCGATCACTGGTGAAAATTTTAAAACCTATGTTGAAGAAGAGTTCTACAATGGCACAATTTTTCACCGTGTAATTCATAACTTTGTTTCGCAAGGTGGTGGCTTCACATCAGGATTAATCGCAAAACCAACTAATGATCCCATTGAATTAGAAAGTAACGTCGGCTTATCGAATGCTCGCGGCACCATTGCAATGGCAAGAACCAACGTGGCAAATTCAGCAACATCGCAGTTTTATATTAACGCGCTAGATAATACACAGCTGGATTACAGTTCAAGTACAAGTCCTGGTTATGCTGTTTTCGGTCAAGTTGTACAAGGAATGGAAGTCGTTGATCAAATCAATATCACTGATACTAATAGTAGTGATGTGCCGACGACAGATATCGTCATCAACACAGTAACTGAAACCACTTGTCCTCAAGTTTAACGACCTGAATGATAGCGGGTATATTCTAGTTTTATCGCTAACGGTTTCTCTTATTTAAATGCTGATAACGCTTTTAGTTATCAGCATTTTTTTAGTGGATAATGTGCTCAATATCTCGCAAAAAACTAAAATAAGCGCCAAATCCCCATTTCGTATTAAAACTACAAAATGACAAAAATTTAGTATCAATATATGATTTTCATCACAAACCACAGTGCATTTGGTTGTTACTTTAACGACAGAAAAGAATTTTAACTTTATTAATTTCAAGCGTTGAAGAGGTTTATTATGGCGACTAAATTTTTCATTCCAAGTGTAAATGTTCTCGGTCAAGGTGGTGTTGATGAAGCAATTAATGACATTAAAACATTAGGCTTCAAACGTGCTCTGATAGTCACTGATACGCCATTAGTTAACATTGGTTTAGTAGATAAGGTCGCTGCTAAACTCATCGATAATGGCATTACAGTATTCATCTTTGATGGCGTACAACCTAACCCAACAGTGAGCAATGTTGAAGCCGGTTTAGCCATGCTAAATGCACATGAATGTGATTTTGTTATTTCATTAGGTGGCGGTTCACCGCACGACTGCGCCAAAGGTATTGCATTGGTCGCAACCAATGGCGGCAGTATTAGTGACTATGAAGGTCTGGATGTATCAACTCGTCCACAATTACCTTTAGTTGCTATCAATACAACAGCCGGTACGGCCAGTGAAATGACGCGCTTTTGTATCATTACTGACGAAACTCGTCACATTAAAATGGCTATCGTCGACAAAAACACGACACCAATTTTATCAGTAAATGATCCTGAGCTTATGATTGAAAAGCCGGCGGCATTGACTGCGGCTACTGGTATGGATGCACTAACGCACGCAATTGAAGCATACGTTTCAATCGCTGCCACTCCCATTACCGATGCTTGCGCGATTAAAGCAATCGAGTTAATTCAAGCCAATTTAGTCAATGCGGTAGAGCAAGGCGATAATATTGACGCTCGTGAACAAATGGCATACGCGCAATTCTTAGCGGGTATGGCATTTAATAATGCAAGCCTTGGGTATGTCCATGCTATGGCGCATCAACTTGGTGGCTTTTACGACCTACCTCATGGGGTTTGTAATGCATTGTTACTGCCGCATGTTCAGGCATACAACGCAAAAGTGGTTCCTGGTAAGTTAAAAGACATCGCTAAAGCAATGGGGGTAGATGTTGCTCAACTATCCGATGAACAAGGTGCTGAATCTGCAATTGAAGCAATTAAAGCGTTATCTGTTGCAGTGAATATACCTGCTAACTTAACCGAGTTAGGTGTGAACCCTGAAGACATTCCAGTCTTAGCTGACAATGCGTTAAAAGATGCTTGCGGATTGACTAACCCGCAACAAGCAACACACGCAGAAATTTGCGAAATTTTTACCAACGCTCTATAAGTTAATAAGTACCTAATCAGCATAAGCTGACTCATTGTCTAACATGATGTGTTAAGAAAGACAGAAATTGTACTGCGGCAAACTAACTTGGTTGCAGCAGTACGATTTTCATTCAAGTATCGAGCTAAAACAACTGGCAAGTTTGGTATACCTCCTTGGCAGTAATGCACGCGTGTGCTTATAGGCAAACTATCAATATTAAGCGTCAAAAAATAAAGTACCAATCACAGATAAAAACACATAAACAACTGTTTAATATACACTTTTAATCACCATCATTTAAGAACTGTTAACTGGCTCTAACTTCTATAAATAACCATTGACCAAAGTTAAATTAGCAGTCTATGATGAATTACATTCTTAAAAAAGTAGGTAAGCTATGACAGCAATCACTCATGTGTATAACTACACCGTAAGATGCCCTCATTACAAAGAAAATGAAAAACCAGCAAGCTGGTTAAATCATGTCGAAATTAACCAATCTAGTGAAATCGCACTAAATAGAATTACTAAGTGGCACTGTGAGCCAGGCTCAAAAGCATTCGAAAATGGTGAGTTTGTGGTTAGAAAATCTGACACTGACGATACCTACTATGCAATGCAAAGTAACCGCATGTTAAATAACGCCCACTCACTGGTGACGTTTAAAATATTCTTAGACCAATGCTGCCAAGATGCGGATCCCGAAAAAATTGTAGCTCACCTTGTTGAAGATTATAACGGCCGACTGGCTAAAGCTCAGTAAATCAGTCATGACAACTTAATGAAGCACAATTGTTTTCCAAAATCTCCACTGACTCGTATATCGTTCTAAATGGAAAACAGTCATATCAACCCGACAATACATTGCGATTGTCGGTGTTGTTTTAACTGTAATTAACTTTCCAACTCTGCGCACATTTTGTGATCGACTCTTCGTTTTTGGTAACAGCATTGATATGCGATCACAGTTTATCGATCAAAATCTGACGAACTCCCCTGTATTACTATATAAACACTGCTCAAATTTCTATTTTAATATCAGAACACAGTGAACTTACAGGCTCAGTCAATTGAACTTAGTCTCACTGAAAACAAGTGATTTAAAACGCGTTTACAATTAGCCCAGCTTTATCAAACTTATCCTTACATTATAAAGATAAGACGAGTTGATAAGGTTCAATATGGCCAAGCTTTTCGATTTCTGCCATTAACCAAATTAACAAGTGAGCTAATTGGCGTTCATCTAACGCCCCAAATAGAAATTAACTGAATTTTTAAACTTACCTTTATAGGAGCATCATCAGATGCAAGCAGTTCCAAATATCGTCATTATTGGTGGCGGCGCAGGTGGTATGGAAATCGCCACAAAACTTGGTCATAAAGTTGGCAGAAAAGGCAAAGCAAAAGTCACATTAATTGATTGCGCCGAAAGCCATGTGTGGAAGCCGTTATTGCACGAAGTGGCAACAGGCGCATTAGATATTGGCCTCGATGCAATCAGCTATCGAGGCCACGCATCAGCCCATGGTTATCATTTCCAACAAGGTGCGATGATTGATATTAATCGAGACGAAAAACAGATTGTTTTGGCGCCAATTAATGACGAAGAAGGTCAAGAGCTGTTACCAGCGCGCCATATTCCATATGATTATGCCGTAATCGCAATTGGTAGTGTTGCAAACGACTTCAATATACCAGGCGTTAAAGAACACAGTTTATTCCTAGATAACACTGAACAAGCCATGTCTATTCGTAAAATATTACTGAATAAATTCATGCGCTACGCAAGCCACCATCAACTTGATGAAAAAATCAAAATTGCTGTCGTTGGCGCTGGTGCTACAGGTGTGGAAATGTCAGCGGAAATGCACCATGCAGTTGAACAGCTAAGTGGCTTTGGTTATAAAATTGATACTAGCTTGCTTGAAGTGACCTTAATTGAAGCTGATGAACGTATTTTACCAAAAGTCGATAAGGTAGAGATTTCAAATTCAGTTACCCGTGAGCTGAAACAGCTTGGCGTAAACGTGATGACAAATACGCGTATCACACAAGTAACCCCTGAAGGTTTATCAACAACTGAAGGCAACTTAATTCCTTCAGACATGGTTATTTGGTCTACTGGTGTAAAAGCACCTGACTTCCTGAACAATATTGGTGGCCTTGAGAGCAACCATATCAATCAGGTGATGGTAAAGCAGAACATGCAAACGACGCTAGATGATCATATTTTCTCAATTGGAGACTGTGCAGCGTGCCCACAAGAAGATGGCAGCTGGGTACCGCCTAGAGGTCAATCAGCAAGACAAATGGCGTTAATGACAGCCGATAACATTATATTAATGCTTGATGGCAAAGCACCTAAGAATGAATATGTGTATAAAGATTTAGGCTCTTTGGTAAATTTATCTAAGTTTCATACTGTCGGTAATTTAATGTCATTCATGGGCGGTGGTGTATTAGTGGAAGGTAAAATTGCCCGTTTCGTTTACACTTCTTTATATCGTCGTCACTTGATTGAATTACACGGTATAGTTAAAGGGACATTAATGATGTTGGCTAAAGGCATTGGTCGCATCATTCATCCACATTTGAAACTACATTAAAGGCAGGTAAGCGCTGTTAGGCATTTAATGCGTTTTAACAAAAGCCCATTTCAATATTGAGATGGGCTTTTTTGTTTTAAGCCTTACGCAGCATTCGCTCTGATCCCATGTGGCACAGGCAAACCACGTTCATTGATATTCACAAAAACAACTTTATCAACCACCGCAATAGGCGCGTTTGTTGATTGATTTCGTGCTTTACAGCGAAGTGTTATAGAGCTTTGACCTAAGCTAATAATTTCCATTCCAAACTCAACTACATCACCCAAGCTTGCTGAGCACATAAAATTAATTTCCGACACTAGCTTGGGCATCAATAATTTACTGTGCATTTCACATCGAGCATAAAGAGACGTTTCTTCATTTAGCCACTTCATCAACTGGCCACTGCATAATTTCTTATCTGAATTTAAATCAACTAATTTGACAATATGACGGCCTAAATATTCCATGATATTGATCCTTTTATAGAGAATACCCCTAAAGAGGTAGCAACATTGATACCACTAAGGTAAATACATGAAATATAAGGAATAGAACAAAATAAACTTAACCCAAAAGAGATGGCTTGCGCTACAAATGAGCATAACATGAGTAAGATTGCACGATAAAAGCGCAACGATAGTCGCTCGCTACGCTTTGTCTTTGATTGGCAATATTTTAGATAAACTACTTAGTGAGAGCCTGAGGCAAACATGCTTTAAGTGCTTTAACAAACGTCAGTATGTCTTGTCGGCTAATATCTTTATGGGTCACAAAGCGAAGAGAATAACTAGAACTGATTAATATCCCTTGTTGTGCGAGTAACAAGGTTAAATGCTTTACATCAAAGCGTTTATCTAACGTCGCAAAAACCATATTAGTCTGCACTTGTGAAATATCTACGTTAAGCTCAGGCATCTCAAGTATATGTTGCGCGAGTAAAGCTGCGTTATCGTGATCTTCTGCTAATCTATCAACCTGATCGGTAATCGCAAGTTCTGCGGCAGCTGCGATTATCCCAGCCTGACGCATACCACCACCTAACATTTTACGCCATCGAATTGCTTTATTAATTAATCGCTCATCACCTAACAATATTGATCCAATTGGCGCCGATAACCCCTTTGATAAACAAATAGAAACAGAATCAAAATATTGGGTAATATCACTTATCGCTATATTTTGAGCCACTGCAGCATTGGCAACTCTAGCACCATCAAGGTGAATTTTTAAATTATGATTAAACGCTAACGCTTGGGCATCTGCCAAATATTGTTGCGGTAGGACTTTTCCGCCAATAGTGTTTTCAATGCTCAGCAAGCGAGTTCTGGCAAAGTGCACATCATCGGGTTTAATTGCTGCTTCAATATCCGTTAATAAGATACTGCCATCAGCTTGATTATTTAGCGGTTGCGGTTGAATACTCCCCAGAACGGCAGCCCCACCACCCTCAAATTTGTAATTATGAGCCTGCTGACCACAAAGGTATTCATCGCCTCGGTCACAATGGCTTATCAAGGCCAGTAAATTGGCTTGAGTGCCTGAACTAACAAACAAGGCACTGTCAAAGCCGAATCGCTCAGCGGCCATGTCTTGCAAACGATTCACCGTCGGGTCATCGCCATAAACATCATCGCCGACTTCAGCATTCGCCATTGCCGCTCGCATCGCATCGGTAGGTTTTGTGACTGTATCACTACGAAAATCTATCATGTTTGTTCTCATCAACATCAAGCTTGTAATAAGCAGCTAAATTAAAGGCATTCATTCTACCTTAATTAATCATGCCTTCATTATTTAATGTCACACCATTTGAACCAATTCAGCCTATGTTGATTAAATTTGTCACAAAAAAACCAGCAACAAGTGCTGGTTTTTTTAAAAGAGTTACCGACTTATTTGGCAGGCATCTCTTTTAAGTGAAGATCCATTTGTGGGTATGGAATTTCAATATTCGCTGCATCAAGTGCATTTTTAATTTGTTCAAGTAGTTCGAACTTAGCACCCCAATAATCTGGTGTCTTTACCCAAGGACGTACAACAAAGTTAATTGAAGAATCAGCAAGCTCAGCCAGTGCGATTGTGTACGCAGGATCTTTTAAGACATAGGCATTGTTGTCTAACACTTCAGTTAATATTTTCTTGGTTTGAGCAATATCAGCACCGTAGCCAACACCAATAACCATATCGATACGACGTTTTTCTTGTGCAGAATAGTTGGTAATTGTGCCATTCATCATTGCTGAGTTAGGAGCAACAATCACCTTGTTATCAGGCGTTAAAAGACGTGTTGAAAAGATAGTGATTTCATCAATCGTACCAGAGACACCTGCCGCATCAACGTAATCGCCTACGCGACATGGACGAAATACAACCATAAGCACGCCAGAAGCAAAGTTTGATAATGAACCTTGAAGCGCTAAACCTACCGCTAAACCAGCCGCACCTAATACAGCAACCAATGACGCTGTTTGCACGCCAATTTGGCCTAAAGTGGCGATAATGGTAAATACAAAAACAACGCCCCAGACTAAGTTACCGACAAAAGAGGCAACTGTTTCATCAATTTTACGACTTAGCATCATCTTAGTGGTTAAGTTCTTAGCCACGTTTGATAAGTACTTACCGATAATAAAGATAACAATTGCCATGACCACTTTCAGTCCATAAGTGACTATAAATTCTGGCGCTTGTTGCATTAAGCCTTCAATATTTTCCATTGTTTAACTCCCTTAATATAAATTATTTTGTACTTTTACTATTTAATAAAATGTCTACTCGTCTATTTAATTGACGTGATTCTTTAGATAAATTATCAGTCATAGGCTGACTGCTTCCCTTGCCTAACACTTCTATAAACTCTGTATTAACGCCATACTCTTTACTTAGTAATGACTTCACTGCTTTAGCCCGTGCTAAAGACAAGGCGTTATTAAACTGCTCTGATCCAATATTGTCTGTGTGCCCTACCAACAACACCTTTGCGGAATGCCTAATCTCTGGTAAAAATGCCTGTAAAGAAGCTCTCTGCGTTTGCGATAAGTCTGCGTGAGCAAATTCAAAGAATAGCCGCATTGGAGATTCAATAGCTGAAACTGAATAACCTTGCACATCAGCAACACCTGCAGCTTTTTCATCGATGACATTCGTTTCACTTGATAACAAAGTAAGGTCCTGGCAGCCATTGGCTAACACAACCGCATCAGCGGGTGTATCAGGACATGCATCTTTTTTATCTGGTACGCCGTCTTTATCGGTATCAACCCACGCCGAACAAGGTAAACTCAAACTTAATAAGCAAGCTAAGACAAATACTTTGTAAAACATCTTGCCTCCACGCTTATAAATCCAAGATTAGGCATGCAAAAACAGCACATGTTACTAACAGGTAAATCAAACAATTGAATATCTAATTAAGTAAAACAGATCCAAAGAGTTACATTTTATCTTGTTGTTAACAGATTGCAAAGCAATTAACCAAACTTACTCTAGTATAGGTAGGATTTTTTAACTTGCTTATCCTTAGCCCCTCTCGCTTCAACACTGCATTAACCAAAACAGTGAAATACAAGCTTGAACCTGCACCAGCGTTAAACGAATACAAACCCACTACAAATCTCAACAAAGGTATCTAAAAATCCAACGAAGTTGTGATTTTATACAAGTATTTACAGAGCCAGATGTCGCATTAGCATTGACTTTTAAGGCCTTTAAAGGGTATATAAGGTTAGCTTTTTGAGGTTTTAATGATTAAAACTTTAAAATGATGACATTTAATATAATAAATAAACAACAAAGTGATTAATTTTATAGCAACTAAATTGAAACACTAACGGGCGTAGACCCTTAAATAATCAATACGTTGAAATTAATCACCATTTGCAGACAACAATTTCTGTGGCGACCCTTGTCCCGCAGGCAATCACAAGCTTAAGGTGGAAGACTTAATGAGCAATGCAAAACCACAGGGGACCATGCTTGGTCATCCCAAGGGGCTTTTCCTGCTGTTTACAACAGAATTATGGGAAAGATTTAGTTACTACGCAATGCGCGCCATTTTGGTGCTCTATCTAGTCGATAAGGTTCAATCAGATGGTGGTCATGGTCTTGGTTGGACACAAGCAGATGCAATCTCTCTTTATGGTACTTTCACAGGTCTAGTATACTTAACACCGCTTATTGGTGGTTGGTTAGCTGATAATTATTTAGGTCAACGTAAAGCCATCATGATTGGTGGTGCATTAATGGCTGCAGGTCAATTTACTTTGGCATTTCCTCATAGTTGGGCACCAGGTGCCGAAACGACTATTTTCTATATCGGTCTATTTACTCTTATCATTGGTAACGGCTTATTTAAGCCAAATATCTCTACTATGGTAGGTGACTTATATGAAGAAGGTGATCACCGTCGTGATGGTGCATTTACTATCTTCTATATGGGTATCAACGTAGGTGCATTCCTTTCAGGTATTATTGTTGGTTCGGTTGTTGCAGCTTACGATGGTAACTTCCAAATGGGCTTCTTGTGTGCAGGTATCGGTATGGTACTTTCACTGATTATTCAATTTGTTTTTGCGCAAAAATTATTAGGTGACATTGGTCGCTACCCTGCTGCAAAACTTGAAAAAGAGAAGCAAAAAGAAAAAGGTGATGTACGTAAAGAGCCATTAACTAAAGTTGAGCGTGACCGTATTAAAGTGATTATGGTTATGGGTCTGTTCACCATTATCTTCTGGGCTGGCTTTGAGCAAGCTGGTGGTCTGATGAACTTGTTCACTAATGACTTTACTGACCGTATGATTGGTAGCTGGGAAGTACCAACAACTTGGTTCCAGTCTTTAAACGCTATGTTTATTGTTATTTTTGCGCCAGTGATAGCCTCTATTTGGGTACGTCTTGGTAAAAATGAGCCTAACTCACCTGTAAAATTTGCTTTAGGTTTAGTATTACTGGGTATTGGTTTCCTATTCATGATTGGTGCGGTATTAGAAATGGGCGGTGACGCCAATGCCAAATCAAGCATGTGGTGGCTTGTAGGTGCATACTTCTTCCATACTATGGGCGAACTTTGTTTATCTCCAATCGGTCTATCAATGGTAACTAAACTTGCTCCACTGCGTATTGCTTCTCTAATGATGGGTGCTTGGTTCCTATTCGTTGCTATTGCAAACAAAGTTGGCGGCATTGTAGGTTCATTCATTGGTCATGGTGGCGAAAAAGAAGAGCAACTTGCTAATGCAATGGCTATTTTCGCTGGTATCGCAATTACTTCTGCTGTATCAGGCATTATCCTTTACTTCATGGCTGACAAGCTCGTTGACTGGATGCATGGCGCTGAAGGACACAATGAAAGCGAAGAAGAAGCATTAGCAGAAGAAATCGCTGTTACTGCTGAACATGAAGCGATTAAACCAAGTTAATCGATAAGTGTTAAAAAGCTAAAAACCTCGCAATTGCGAGGTTTTTTTATTTTACTTTCTTAATGCTTGTTGGCTAATGACTTATCACTTATTTATAAACTTGAAACAGCCCTAAATAAACCCACCTTGTCTTATACTAGTAACCCACTAGTTAACCGCTAACTCAATAAAACCACCAGCAGGAACAGTTTCATCATAATATAATCCGTCAAATTCATTATTCAAAAGTTTATTACGATGCTGACTAATATTACTGGCGATACAAATTTTTTCTTCAGGCATTAACGTTCTAAACTGCATACTTGGTTTATTCCATTCAACAGTTCCCAGCTGTAACGATTCAGACATTGCCAATGGCGCAAGCCCATTATTATTACGTAAATAACAGCGTAAACCGCTACCAGCCTGCCCTATTGCCACTCTAAAGTTACTTAAATCAATGCAGACATAAACAATATCTACAAATAAATTAATGCCAGAATTAACCATACGGTCATTTAGGTAGCTCAACATATTAAACGGCTCAATGAGTGTGGTGCTCAATCCATTTCTAAATAACTTTAGTTTTTGATTTACGAAACTTCTTAATAGTACGCAGCCAAATGCAGCACGATTATCCTCGGGATGGAAATGAGCCATATACATCATTAAGTGATTGTCACCCACCATCGTTGAGTCAATAAAGTAGGCACTGACATCACTATTTTTGCAGAGGCTATAATGAATTTTAGCTGATGGATAACACACATTTGATGCAGGAAATAATTGCTGCTGAACACTTTTAGCCGCTTCTGAATTATGTTCAAGCAAACTGAAATTATCGGTTAACTCTTGGTAGGATAAATCCTGACTCATGTTTGCCGCTGAATTAATCACCGCGTCACTATCATTAAAATCGAGATGTTCTAATTGCGTGTTTTGTGGGGAAATAGCTTGCAAGATGGCTTGTTCGATAATACTAAAATCAGCCAAAGGTTTAACCAAATAATCACTGGCGCCATATCGCAAAGCCTCAACAACATCGGCCATGACATTGTTTCCAGAAATGACAATTGAAGGCACTGCTGGATTAATTTTAATAATTTGCTTGAGCATCCCTAACCCATCGAGTTTAGGCATACTCAAGTCTGCAATCACAATATCAACAGTATGAGCCTGAAACTCACTGACACCTTCGTTACCATCTGCGGCTTCGAATACAACGGCACCTTGCTGGACTAAAAAATCGGCCAACAATTGCCTAAAAACTGAATCATCTTCAACTAACAGCACAGCGACATCTGTTAATGCCATACTTTTCCCCGGCAGATTATCTACCGGCGAAATAATTAGTCCGGCAGGTTTACTCGAGCTCTAATAGGTATTCTTCGAGTAACTCGTCATCGTCTTGTTTTGAAGGCACATTGCCGTCATAAACTTTATAATCCATATACTGAAAATAGGCTTCTTTTACAAAGGTATATGGATCAAGCGCATTATCCAATAAGCGTTCTTGATCAATAGCAGCAGCACGAGAATCAAGGTTTTTTAAACCCCATTTCAAAATGGACTGCCATAACAAGAACTCTGATAAAGGAAAGTATAGACCATCAACCCAATCTGAGGCGAGTTCCCTTGTCACATAGGGACCAAAAAAAGGCGCCATAAAATAAGGCCCATTTGGTACACCGTAATAGCCCAAAACTTCGTTAAATTGATCTTGTTTTCTTACCATCCCCATCATGTCAGCAACATCAATGATGCCGAATAAACCTAAGGTGGTATTAACTGTGAAGCGGCCACCAGCATTGGCAGCCCAGCCCCATTTTCCTTGTAATGCATTATTCACAAGTGAACTTGGCTCTTCAAAGTTACGTACAAAGTTATTGACACCTGATTTAACGGGCAAGGGTAAATAGTCGTTGTAGCCGTGGGCTATGGGGCGAAATAAATGCCTGTCTAGCACCAAGTAATTAAAGTCCCACATTGCACGGTTAAAACCTTCAATGGGGTCTCTTGGGTCGTTATAAATAACTTCAACTGCTGGTTTTACGGTTGATTGAGGTGCATTGGTTGAAGCTTCTTCAGCGTGCGCTAAAAAACCGAATTACCCAACATCAAAGAAAGTAACATCCATTTATACTTCATACATCTCTCTTTAGGGAATTAGTAACTACCAGCAAATGACAATATTTATGATACTAATGAGTACGTTATATACATATGATGAGATCAAATAGAGACTACAAAGAAAGTTGGAAATCATCATATTCTTGCTGATAGTGTTAAAGCTTAATCTTAGTAAGTCGATAAAAGAGCACTGAGGTTATAACTTGTTCATTGAGCTTATCGGCAACGATAAATAACAAAGTTATTTAAACAATAAGTCAATATTTGTAAGTTTAGCAATGTTACAAATACCACCAAGTGACTTACGATTAGGCTACACAATGACTTTTAAGGATACGTGTGGCCAACAAGATATCAACCATTAAATTGTAATAGAACATATTATAAGGTGCTATTGCCCTGTTATGACAACTATCAAAACAAGTGCACATATAGACAAAAGTGAAATAGGTGCCGCATTAAAAAATGCAGCTAAATCCCACAGTCTAGACTCGTCCTCGTCAAGGCCAGCATCATCACAATTAGAGCAAGGTACTGTGCTGGTTCCTGCTAAAATAATTGCTGATAAACCAATAGCTAATTCTTCAACAAGTCGTGCGCAAGTGGATAAGCCTCAACCAGCAGCAGCGAATCCAAGTCAAGTTACACTTGATATAAAAGGTAAACAGATACAATTTAAACCGAGCCTGCAAGTCAACCAACTGTTGCAGGCTGGCGCTAAAGTCATGATTAGCGCCGAGCAAGTCACTCAGTTGTCAACCAGCACACAGCCAAGCCCAACACAAGCCGTTAATCTAGGGCAACAACAAATTGTCATTGTAGGCCAGCCTGTTAGGCTTAACTTACCGGATGAAATTTTAAATATTGCCTATTCAAATGGAATTTCATCCAAGCAGCTTTTGACGTTAGCATCTCGACCACAAGGTTATCCGCTACCAATTGTAAACATCAATACCAATGTAATGAGATTCGATAATGGCACCAATGTCACTGTTTCAACATTACCCACACTACCTAGTGGTACCCAAGTTGCCTATGTATCTCAGATCGCAGGCAAACTGCAGCTCATATTAAGCCCAGTAAGACTTATAGAGTCGGTACCAATGACACTAAAAGTCGACCATATTACCGATGCGAGTACTAAGGCTGCGCCCAGCTTGACCTCCCAATTAGACCAACGAATTATCACTCGAAATGAGCCGGTCCAGGTCTTATCGCAATTTTTAAAAAAGCTTGAGCACATGCCTGCAGCTATAGAGAATAGTCATACCAGACCGGTACAATCTAATACAACCACGTACCCAGTGCAGAATCCTGCTACAGAGTTGATTGCAAAACAAAGCCATCAAGAACAAGCTTTGTTTATAAAAATTAAAGATGTATTAACGAGTCCTTTCAATAACAGAAGCATTGACCTTCTCAACAGCAATGTTTCGCAATTATTATCTAAAGGGGCATCGTTATCTCCAGATCAGTTTAAACAACTCACCAACCTTATTCTGCAAATGGCTCAATCAAGCAATGCTGGGAGCTTGAGGGTGACGCAGGATCAAATAGCTGCGATTACTACGCAGGTGAATAAGTTAACCCCTCAAGCTAAGCTTGATGCCGCTCATATTAGCGCAGCAACTAAACTAACTGGCGAAACTGTGGCGAATACAGTCTCGAATAACACTGTGGCTGGTAATAGCCTAATTAGTCATAGTAAGTCACCATTTGAAGTACTAAACCAAAATTTATCTAAAGCTGGTGCAATGCCCTCTCAGCAAGCCGATACTACTCAATCACAAAGCCTAGCATCACAACTATTAAAAATACTGCCTAAGCTCGATCCATCGCCAATAACTGAGTTAGTTAATCCTCAACTTCTAAAGGCTGAACTAACACAGCTTGCAAACCTTAACCTGAGCCAGACAGCATCTATTCCAAATAGCGCACTAATGGGCGGAGCAATAACAAGTCTATTTCAATTATTGCTCGGATTTAAACTCAAAAGTGTTAATACCAGTATGAGCCCGAAGCTGCAAAACTATATGGCTAAATTACAACAGAAAGTTATTAGTTCAATGACCGCCAATCATCCGATGCTAGCAGCATTAGATAAAGCGGGCAGCTTAGAATCACTCACTAAATTTGCATCAAGTGTGAACCTTTACCAACAAGCCAGTAATGAAAACAGTCAAACGCAGACTTGGTATTTTGCTTTACCTTATTCTATTGGGCAAAGAAATGAGCAGTTTGAAGGCAAATTTGAACAGTCCACAGCTAAGGATGAAGATGAAAAACAGCAAGGTTGGCGTCTTCAGCTTAAGTTTAACCTTGCCCACGGCCCATTACTAATTAATGCCCATAAACAAGGTGAGCACCTAGACTTAGCCTTCACTGGTGACAATCCTGCTATTTTGTCAAAAGTGGATTCATTTCAAGAAGCTTTAGCTGAAAAAATAAACCAAGCAGGCTTACAAGCGCGAGAGATAAAAACCACTGTAGCCCCAGTTGCCGCGACCTTATTACCTGGCGACCATTACTTGGTGAAAACCAACGCTTAATAAAGCTGGGAGAGTAAAACCAGTACAAGTGAAATCAGTGTTTAGTCAAAACACGTTTTTAATTGAAAGCAAAATAAAGAATAGGATATGTATGAGTAAGATTAAGAAAGCGGTTGCGTTGAGCTTTGATGGAAAAGAAGCGCCAAAAGTAACAGCAACAGGCAAGGATTTAGTCGCGCAAGAAATCATTGCTTTAGCAGAAGCAACGGGGGTTTATATCCATCAGGATGAGCATTTAAGTGAGTTTTTACAATTGCTAGAGCTAGGTGAAGAAGTTCCCAAAGAGCTCTACACGCTAATCGCAGAGCTCATTGCATTTGTCTATATGCTAGATGGTAAATTTCCTGAGCAATGGAACAACCTTCATCAAAGGATCCTAGATAAAGCCTAATGACAATGTACGCTATTTTTTATGTAAACGAATGATAAGTTCAGCTTCGGCTTTCGGTAATTCACATTCTTCCATTAATTCTTGTACCCCAGCGCCTAACCCCACCATTTTTAATGCGCGAGAATATAACTTAGACTGGGGATCTTGCTGACTGGCCTCTTCAATCATATCTGATTGTTTAGCAATCTTTTGCTCGAGTTCTAATACTCTTTTACCTACCCCTATGGTGCCACTTCTTAGCTCTTGCAGCTCGCGCTTAACCGACTCGCGCTGTCGATCATTTTCTTTCACTAACAAGGTAAGTGCATCAACTTTGCTTTGCAGCTTAGCTGTTTTTTTACTAAACACAGCCCAAAAAATTGCCCCTGCAACAACAATAATAGCGGTAAGAATCAGCAACTCTTGTGACATTTATTTTCCTTGGTAAATTTTTTAGTCATTAAAACACAAAAGCCAGCAAAAAATAATGCTGGCTTTCATTGGTATAGCGTTAACACTATAACTGAGTGATTTCAGCCCACTCATCATCCGATAATAATTTATCTAAGTCGACTAAAATAAGTAACTCATTGTCACGGTTGCTCACACCTTGGATAAATTTAGCACTTTCTTCAGTGCCGACATTCGGTGCATTATCAATTTCAGAGCGGCGTAAGTAAACGACTTCAGCAACGCTATCCACTAAAATACCAATAACTTGTTTTTCAGCTTCAATGATCACGATACGAGACGAGTCATCGACCTCAGTGGAATCAAGGCCAAAGCGCGAGCGTGTATCAATAACAGTAACCACATTACCACGAAGATTAATAATACCCAGTACATATAATGGCGCACCTGGTACAGGGGCGATTTCAGTGTAACGTAACACCTCTTGTACTTGCATCACATTAATGCCGTAGGTTTCATTATCTAACTTAAATGTTACCCACTGTAAAACTACATCTTCTTTACCCGTAGCAACCGCTGCTACATTTCTTGAGTCTGTCATAAATAACCTCAGTCAATCGAATCTTGACAACCTAATCCTGCATCTAGCATTTCAATAAGCGCTTGCACGTTTAAAATGCCACACATTTGTTCTTTTACCACACCAGCAAGCCACGGACGCTTACCAGGTTTTTCACGCCAATTAACTTGTGATTTATCTATTTTTACAGCGTTAACTAATGACTCACAAGCCAAGCCCCAATCACTGTCTTCTAGCATTACTAAATACTGATAATCTACGCTTTCAGCCAATTCTTTAGTGTATTTCTCTGGCATAACCCAGCGGCAACTATCCACTACATTAACTTTTTGCTCCCTGCGTGTTTGTACTCCTAAAAACCAATCCGGGCGACCTATTAGATGACTAATATGCTCTATTTTAACAATACCACCTAGACTTACCAATGGCACAGCAAGTGTCAGCCCTGCAACATTAAAAAACAGTACCTGAAACTCATTATCAAGCACTTCTTGCAAGTTTTGAGTGACACTTGGTGGTGTTGCTCCAGTTTGTAAAGCAGGAGATGACTCTCGTTTACTATCAAGGGTGCCTTCCCTTGAATGGTTTTTCTTTAATGATATATCGGCAGTTTTTTCAGATACTTTACTGACAGATGCGCCAGAAGTGTCAATTTTTTTATCTAGGCTGTTTACCTGAGTTTCAGGGCTTGCTTGGCTAAGCTTTTCCCTAAATAACTGTGCTTTTAATTTAATATCATCTTGAACCTTGCTACTTGACGGTTGTTTAATATCCGCAGCAAGATTTTCTTGTGCTTTTTCTAATGTAGGCTCGACAACACCTTGCTTCTTAATCGTTGCACTAGCGGCTGGTTCAGCATGTTTCGACACGACTGAAAGTAATTTAGATAAAGCCGCTTTATCAACTGGAGGTTCAGCAAACGCTTTGCTCTGTTGTGATGTGCCAGCAACCCTAGCCTCGTTGAGCTGCGGAACATCGTCAGTTGGAACGACAGGCTTGTGTACCACTTTGCTGTGCTTTTTCTTGAAATCTACTGAATTGATATCTCGAGGGTTAGCTGCTGTTTTTTCATTTATTAATGCCTCGTGAGTATCAATAGTCTTTTTCGTTGCGGCTATGGAGTTAGTTGCATTGTCTGTTTTAGCAGTTGTTGAATTAGATAAGGGAGTTTCGGAGTCAGCTACGCCTGCCGGCTCTTCTGGAGCTTCTTGTAATAAAACAGAAAAAAAATCAAAAACAGTTTCGTCAACCGATTTTGACATGCTTAAACTCCTTGGCGAGCAAAAAATCTAATAGTCGATTATAAGCTTTCATTCCTCGGCTGCTCGGGGAGTAGTGAGAAGCAGGGACATGCGCAAGACTCGCATCTCTAAACTTTGTATCGACAGGAATAACATCTGGCCACAAGGTATCAGGATATTTTTCCTCTAACGACTGCAATGCAATAGGTGATGCTTTGGTTCTTCTATCGAACATGGTAGGTAAAATGGTAAAACTATAGGTCGTTTTTTTAGAACGCCCCATTAACCCCATTGTTTTAACCATACGTTCTAAGCCTTTAATCGCCAGAAATTCTGTTTGCACAGGAATAACAATATGCTGGCTCGCAGCCAAAGCATTGACCATCAACACCCCTAAAATAGGTGGACAGTCGATGATAGCCACATCGTATTTATCTGCAAGTAACGAGGTCACATTTCTAAGTACTAACCCCATCCCCTCTTGATGACCGAGCGCTCTATCTAGGGTAGCAAGGGCCATTGAAGCAGGAATAATATCCAATCCATCTATGGATGTGGGGACGATATGCTTTTCAACACTTTCAAGAGTAAGGGTCTTATGTGAAAGGAAAATATCATATAGTGAACTTGGGATTTCTTCTGAATCAATGCCGAGATAGTAACCCAATGAAGCATGAGGATCAGTGTCAATCATAAGCACTTTTTGGCCACGTTTTACTAACGCACCCGCTAAACTTGCCACCGTTGTGGTTTTGCCGACACCACCCTTTTGATTAGCAATTGTCCATACTTTCAAATCACGCCTCATTACTCATAAGTGTTTGCACTATATTATTGTTATTGCTTGTTATTGCTATTACTAGGCTCAACCTCACGTGTGGTAACTCTGATCCCCCCATGGGGTAAGGTAATCACTTTCACACCTTGTGCATTTTCAGTTACAACTCCGTTTGAAATGACTGAGTTTGAAAATTGCTGCTCAGCATTAGTGTTTGCCGCGGGTTGTGATGAAACCGCATCACTCCCTGGGCCAAACGTCATTGTTATTCCTTCTCCATCAGCCGCTCTTGCGGCCAAAGCTTTAGTTTGATCAGGGTATTTCGCTAACCAATTGGCAATATCTGCAGCCTGTTCATCGGGTACCATCAATAATACTTGCGATGCTTTAAGCTCTTCTACTTGTTTTGTTAATTCTCGATTTTCTTTAGCAAGATCAAAATAAAGTGCGCCAAGCGCAATCACTCCAATAACCAACAAAAACACGACAAGCATGTGCTGGGTCGACATTGAATGGCTCGCTTTAGCCACGAGCTGTCTCTTTCATAATCGCTTCAGCCATACTGTCTAAGGCTATAGAGTGTGATGATATTCCCGCTGATGTAACGGCTTGAGGCATGCCATAAACAACACAACTCGCCTCATCTTGTGCCCAAATAGTGGCACCAGCGGCCTTTAACATTCTAGCACCTTCACGGCCATCTGCTCCCATTCCTGTTAGCACAACGGCCATAACATCGCTGCCAAATGCTTTTGAAGCAGAAGCAAAGGTAATATCGACACTGGGTTTGTAGTTCATGTCAGTATTACCTGCAATCACTTTTAATCGACCTAGCGTCCCCGCTTTTTCTATCATCAATTGCATGCCACCTGGCGCTAAATAAGCACAACCGGGTTTCAAGGTATCGCCAGTTTGTGCTTCTTTCACGTCAATTTTACATAAGCTATTAAGTCGACTGGCAAATGCTGGAGTAAAAGCAGCAGGCATATGTTGAATTAGCAATATTGGATGAGGATAACTAGCAGGAAATGACGTCAAAATTTTCTGCAGTGCGACTGGACCACCTGTCGATGTGCCGATTAGCAATGCTTTATATTTTTTACCACTTGCTCTAATGGATGACACAGATGTGGCATTAACTGGTTGTTCGCTAGCTCCACTCGTTTTTGAACGCAGTGATGTCAGCGAACTGGTAGGCTTGCCTGTTGAATGACTACTCAACGGACGAGAAGTCGCATTGGCACGAGCGATAGGTTTATACAGTCTTCTACGACCTAACGCTTTTACCCTTTGTTGTAGTAGCTTAATCGCATCATCTTTATTAGATGCGATATCTTCAAATCGTTTAGGTAAAAAGTCTAACGCACCCGCATCTAATGCATCAAGCGTCGCCTGCGCACCATCATGGGTTAATGATGAAAACATTAAGATCGGTGTTGGATTCGAAGCCATGATATGGCGCACGGCAGTAATACCGTCCATAACAGGCATTTCAATATCCATAGTAATCACTTGAGGCTTAAGCTTCTCAGTCATCTCAATGGCTTCTTTGCCATTAACTGCAACACCAACAACTTCTAGGTCAGGATCTTGATTAACAATCTCACTGACCCGTCGTCTAAAGAAACTTGAGTCATCTACAACTAATACTTTGGTAGCCATTTAAGTCCTTAAAAATTGGAACTCTTACTTCTTATTCTTGGCGTAATATTTCAACAATCCAGGTACATCTAAAATAAGTGCAATACCACCATCAGAAGTAATTGTTGCCCCAGCCATTCCTGGCGTACCTTGTAACATACTGCCAAGAGGCTTAATCACAACTTCTTCTTGGCCGATCAAGGCGTCAACGACAAAACCAATTTGCATTGTCCCTAACTGAACAATCACTACATGGCCTTGCTGCTTATCACCATGAGTAAAGTTGGTCTTATTTCGATGTAACCATTGCTCTAGATAGAATAGCGGTACCGCTTTATCACGCACAATGACAGTTAATTGACCATCTACTACATTTGTTTTAGTTAGATCGAGATGGAAAATTTCGTTAACACTTGATAACGGTAAGGCAAAGACTTGTTTAGCCACATCCACCATCAAGGTTGGCATAATTGCTAACGTCAGTGGCACTTTAATTTCTAAAATGGTGCCTTTACCCTTCACAGAATCAATATGTACGGTTCCGTTAAGCTGGGTAATACGTGTTTTAACGACATCCATACCAACACCACGGCCGGAGATGTCTGAAATTTCAACTTTGGTCGAAAAGCCTGGTGCGAAAATCAAGTTATAAGCTTCATTATCAGTCATTCTAGCGGCTGAATCTTCATCCAATACACCACGACTAATAGCAATTTCTTTTAACTTATCAGCATCCATTCCAGCGCCATCATCTTCAATTTTGAGAAGAATATGGTCACCTTCTTGGCTTGCCGACAGGGTAATTGTACCTGCACGTGACTTGCCATTGGCTTCACGAGTGATAGGCATTTCAATACCATGATCCACTGAGTTTCTCACCAAGTGAACCAAAGGATCGGCTAATGCTTCAACCAAGTTTTTATCAAGGTCGGTATCTTCACCCACCATGACTAAATCAATTTCTTTATTTAATGTTCTCGCTAAATCACGTACAACTCGAGGGAAGCGACCAAACACTTTCTTGATCGGTTGCATACGTGTTTTCATCACTGCGCCTTGAAGGTCAGCAGTAACAAGATCGAGGTTAGCTAAAGCTTTAGACATCTCTTCATCATCGCGAGAAATACCTAAACTTACTAATCGATTTCTAACCAGAACCAACTCACCGACCATATTCATAATTTGGTCGAGTCTCGAGGTATCTACGCGAACAGTTGTCTCACCTTGAGGCATTTGCGCTTTTGCAGGCTCTGCCTTCTTAGCCACTGCAGCTGCTTTAGGCGCTGCTGGCGCTTTTGCAACCGGAGCAGCTTTCTCTACTTTAGCAGCAGGAGTTGCAACTGGTTCAGCAGCTTTAGCTTGGGTAGTTTGCGCTTTATCTGCAGCTGACTGACTTGCGTTTGATGGCGATGAGCTTGTTGCTGATGAAGCAGGCTTTGAAGATGTCGATGCTGCAGGTTTAACGGCCGCTGGTGCAGACCCCTTTCCATGCAACTCATCTAATAATTTTTCAAATTCGTCATCAGTAATATCATCGGCATCTACGGCAGGTTCTTGTTCAACTGGCGCAGGAGTCGCTTTCGCTGTTGGCGCGGCATTAAAACCACTTGAACCATGAAGCTCATCTAATAGCGCTTCAAATTCATCATCGGTGATTTCATCGCTGCTGGCAGCAGGTTCAGATTCAGCAACTGGCGCAATTGCAGGTTCAGGGTCTACTTGAGACGTTGGACTTTTTCCTTCACCATGAAGTGCATCAAGTAAAGCTTCGAATTCACTTTCGTCGATATCATCAATAGAACCTGACGCATCTGAGATTTCGTCATCTAGTTGTGCTTCAACTGCAGGTTCTTCAACAGTCTCTACAACGTCTTCAGAAATTGATTCAATAAATTCTTCGACAACTTCAACTTCATGATCGGCATGAGTTGCACTGCCTGCAAGCTCTGATGGCAAAGGCTCACCAGAACTTAATAATTTGAGTTTTTCCAACAACTCAGGGTCAGCATCATCTTGTTGCTGACCTTGCTGAGTTTGTTCGAACATGCTGTTGATGGCATCAACTGCTTGCAGAATAATATCCATTAATTCTGCATTTACTTGGCGCTTGCCCGTTCTTAGTAAGTCAAAGGTATTTTCTGCCTCATGACACACATCGACCATTGGGCCTAAACTTAAAAATCCAGCACCACCTTTAACAGTGTGGAACCCTCTAAAAATAGCATTCAGTAAATCAGCATCATCAGGATTATTTTCAAGAGCGACAAGTTGCTCTTGCAGAAGCTCTAAAATTTCACCAGCTTCAATTAAAAAGTCCTGGAGTATCTCTTCATCAACATCAAAAGACATTAAATTTGACTCCTAGTTAGAAACCCAGACTTGAGAGCAGATCATCCACTTCATCTTGGCCAGTCACCACGTCTTCACGTGTTTCAGCATTCAAGATAGGGCCTTCTGCTTCAATTTTATTTTCATCAACGACCCGTGCCGAGTCAGCTGCATTTTCGCCAAAGATGGTTAGCATTGACACTAAACTGCTTTCCACTTCTCTGACTAAATCAATAACACGACGGATCATTTGCCCGGTTAAGTCTTGGAAATCTTGCGCCATCAATATCTGATTGAGCAATTCTCTTAATCGACTTGAGTCATGTTCGCTATGAGACATGATATGTTGGACGTCATGACACAGAGCCTTAAACTCATTAAGAGCAATGTCTCTACGCATCAATTTATCCCACATTGGCGTGACCGATTGAATGTTATTTATTATTGTATCGGCCAAAGGTAAACATTCTTCAACTGCATCCATGGTTTTATTTGCAGCTTGCTCTGTCATATCGATGACAAAGTTCAATCTTTCTTTTGCGTCAGGTATTTCGTTGTTGGCAAGTTCGGCTAAACGCGTATCTAATTGGAATTCATTTAATGAACTGTGTAATTGACGTGTCAATTTACCCACTTCATCAAACAACTCTCTTTGAAGCGGCGCTGATAAGTCACGAATGACGTCATCAGCTTGTTCTTGTTGTCCATCTTCAAGTAGTGCTACGAGCTGCTTGGCTTGCTCAAGGTCGATTAACCCCGATATTGCTGCCTGCATAACTTATCCTTAGCTTATGCTAAACGCTCAAAGATTTTATCGAGTTTTTCTTTTAGCGTTGCAGCGGTAAACGGTTTAACAACATAACCATTCACACCAGCTTGCGCTGCTGCGATAATTTGTTCGCGTTTTGCTTCTGCGGTCACCATTAAAACAGGTAAATGTTTTAATGAATCATCAGCACGAATAGCCTTTAGCAAATCAATTCCTTGCATGCCTGGCATATTCCAGTCAGTGACAACAAAATCAAATTCGCTTTTTTGTAACATTGGTAAGGCGGTTGAGCCATCATCTGCTTCTTGGGTATTATTAAACCCCAAGTCTCGCAACAAGTTCTTGATGATGCGTCTCATTGTTGAAAAGTCATCAACAATAAGAATCTTCATATTCTTGTCCAAGGTTTCCTCCGGTGAGCTTCACACTGTGCTTTTATTAATAATTATACCTGTGTCCAATGCTTAAGCTTGCCTTTAAGACGCAGCATTGCCTGACTTAATATCTGGCTAACACGCGACTCGCTGACCTCAAGAATGGCACCGATTTCTTTTAAATTTAATGCTTCGTCATAATATAGCGACAAAACTAACGCATCTCTTTCGGGTAATGTTGTAATTGCTTCGGCTAACGCAGATTTAAACTGAGTTTCAGCTAAGGAATCAAAATTTTCATCGTGAGTTGTTTCCTCACTTACAATCACATCTTCAGAAACACCAAGATCTTCTATTCCGATGACTTTACCGACTGACACATCATTGAGAATATGGTGATATTCTTCTAATGTCATTTCTAGCTTTTCAGCAATTTCGGTATCTCTAGCATCACGGCCAAGTTCTTGTCCTAGTTCATCAATAACCTGAGCCACTCGGCGCTGATTACGGTGCACAGAACGAGGAACCCAGTCTCCGCGACGGATTTCATCAATCATAGAGCCACGAATTCTGATGCCTGCAAAGGTTTCAAATTTTGCCCCTTTGTTTCCATCAAATTTCGTTGATGCTTCTAGCAACCCCATCATCCCTGCTTGTAATAAGTCATCTAATTGCACTGATGCTGGCAGCCTTGCTAGCATGTGATGTGCAATTCTTTTTACCAACGGAGCATACTGTTCAACAATTGAAGTTTTATTATCAAACTGAGTATACGCGGCGGCTTTATTCACTCGTAGTATCCTCTTGTGGATCTTTACGCTGAACTAAACGTTCAACAAAAAATTCAAGATGTCCACCAGGCTGTTGCGGTATCGGCCAGCTCATAATTTTATTCGCTAAACCATGGTATGCAATGGCCGCAGGAGACTTAGGAAAGGCTTCGATAACTAATTTTTGTTTACGTACAGACTTACGTAAGTTCTCATCGAATGGCACCGTAGCAACCAATTCTAAAGCCACATCTAAGAATCTATCGGTTACTTTACTCAGTTTGGCAAATAACTCCATACCTTCACGTAAACTTCGTACCATATTTGCTACAATTTTGAACCGGAACACACCATGTTCACGACTCAGAATTTTTATCAAGGCATATGCATCGGTAATTGATGTCGGTTCATCACAAACCACAATCAATACATCTTGTGAAGCACGAGAGAAACTTAACACCATATCTGAAATACCTGCTGCCGTATCGACAATCAGTACATCAAACTGGGTTTTCATTTCGCTGAAAGCACGAATTAATCCAACATGCTGAGCTTGAGTCAATTCAACCATCGCTTGTGTACCTGAAGTGGCCGGTACAATACCGATCCCTTTAGGACCACGAACGATAATATCATCCAGTTCAGCTTCGCCAGACAGTACATGAGATAAGTTACGTTCAGCTCGAATACCGAGCATCACATCGACGTTCGCTAAGCCTAAATCGGCATCAAGTACGAGTACTCGTTTACCTTTCTCAGCAAGGGCAACAGCTGTATTAATTGACACACTGGTTTTACCCACGCCGCCTTTACCGCCACTTACTGCGATTACTTTTACTTTGTCGTTATTTGGTTGATTCATCATACGTAAACCACTTGCTTGATCTCGGGTCATATTTTTACTCGAATGCGTAGGCCATGTCATTTGACCACGCAGTGTCAGGTGACGTTTGAGGTTTGGTGTCGTTTAATGCTGCTAACGCTTGTTTTGCTAACATTAGCGTATCTGCAACTTGCATATCTTCTGGAACACGTTGACCATCAGTTACATAACTTAATGGTAACCCATTTTGAATCAATACACTTAATGCGCCGGCAATCGATACGGATTCATCTAGTTTTGTCAAAATAACTCCCGATAACGGGATGCGTTTAAAATGCTCAACAGCATCTTGTAACACTCTGCGTTGTGAAGTTGCTGACATCACTAAATAACTTCTAATCGGTATTCTTGTATTTGCCATTAAATCATCTAATTGCTGATATAGGCGTAAATCACGTTGTCCCATACCTGCAGTATCTATTAATACTAACTTACGATTCTTAAACTGATAAAGAATTTGTTCTAATTCAGCTAAATCATGTGCCTGTTTAACAGGACAGCCCATTATTTTGCCATAAGTTGCTAATTGCTCAAAGGCTCCAATACGATAATGATCGGTTGTAATTAATGCAACTTGCTCTGGGCCATGATGTGCAGCAAATCGAGCAGCTAGTTTTGCTAGTGAGGTCGTTTTTCCAACACCTGTTGGACCAACAAAAGCAACAACGCCACCAGTGCGCACAATATCATCACCTTGGTTATCTAATAAGTTCGCTAAACTCTGTGGTAATGCTCTAACCAAATCTGCTGGGGTATATTGTTGACTAAGCCCTGCTAATTTTGCGGCGACAGCAGGAGAAAACTCAGCATTAATGAGTTTACTTTCAAGCATAGCCCCAACTGGGTCTGTACGTTTTTTCTGATCCTTCATCAATGATGAAACTTGATGGGTCAACAATCCTCGTAATGACGCCATTTCTTCGCGCATGGCTTCCATTTCTTCAGATTGACTATGATTTCTTGATGAACTTCTTGGTTGGTCGAATTGCGGCTGCGGTTTACTGTCAGCTTTAGCGGCTTTAGTATCTTGAAGCTGTTTTGCCCAATCAGGTAATTCCGTTTCTTCTACTCGCTGAGTCATCTGTTGCTGTAAACGATTATGCTGCTTTTCTAATAACGCTTGCAGAGAGTCTGCCGCTGGTGGTGGGCTCACTTTGGTCTGGGCTTTAACTGATGGCTTGTTGATTCCTAACGAAACTTGGTCATCACTCACGTCCATAAAACCAGGAACAGGTGAATTCACTGCAACATCAGCTTTTGGCTCGTCGTAATCAACAGCTGCAACAATTTCTATACCACCAGTGACTTTCTTATTTGACATGATCACAGCATCTGACCCCAAGGTGTCTTTCACTTGAGCTAATGCTGAACGCATGTCTTTGGCAAAAAATCGTTTAATTTTCACTTAACACCTCTTTCAAACAGAAAGTCATCGCTATTGCCCTACTGCAGATACTATGCGTATTTGCTTTTCATCAGGAATTTCTTGATAAGAAATAACCCGTAAATTCGGGATAGTATATTTAACAAATCGTGACAGCGTTGACCTTAGCATACCTGATGTCAATAAAATGGCTGGCTGACCGACCATTTCTTGCTTCTGAGAAGCGTCTAATAATGACTTCTGCATGCGTTCTGCAAGGCCTGGTTCAATATTTGGCCCTTCACCGCCTGTCGCTTGCATAGACTTGTGCAACATCTGTTCCAACTCTGGCGCCAATGTTATGACAGGGATTTCTAATTCTGGTCCAGATATCTCTTGAACAATCATTCTCTTCAATGCAATCCGCACTGCGGCTGTTAATACTTCAGTATCATTACTCTTTGTACCGTATTCTAACAGTGTTTGCACTATTGTACGTAAATCTCGTATAGAAACACCTTCATTAAGAAGGTTTTGCATCACTTTAACCACTGAGCCAAGTGGCATGATGTCTGGAATAAAGCCATCAATAAGTTTCGGAGAGTTTTTAGCTAGCATGTCCATTAATTGCTGTACTTCTTCATAGCCCAGTAATTTCGCAGCATTGTTCGTCAATAACTGACTAATATGAGTCGCTACTACCGTTGCGGTATCCACGACCGTATACCCTAATGTTTGGGCATGTTCACGCTGCTCAGGTGCTATCCATACCGCTTCTAAACCAAAGGCTGGGTCAGTTGTCTCAATGCCATCAAGTTTACCGTAAACTTGCCCTGGATTGATGGCAAGTTCACAGTCATGCCTAACTTCAGCCTCACCAACAACAACCCCCATCAGCGAGATTCGATAACTATTTGGTGATAAATCCAAGTTGTCGCGAATATGCACAGCAGGAACAAGGAAGCCTAACTCTTGAGATAGTTTTTTACGCACCCCTTTAATACGGCCAAGTAATTCGCCGCCTTGACCTTTATCCACAAGAGGAATTAAGCGATACCCCACTTCTAGTCCAATAGTGTCAACATGTTGAACATCTTCCCAGCTCAATTCTTTGGGTTCAGCATCTTTAACTTCTGCTGGGCTGCTCACAGCTTTTTCAAGGGCCGCTGTTTTAGCGTCATTATTACGTTTATAAATCATGTAAGCTGCAATCCCAGTAATCACAGCAAAAGTTAAGAAAGCAAAATGAGGCATTCCAGGGACAATACCCATGATGAACAATACAGCAGATGCAATCGCCATTGATTTATGACTATCAAACATCTGGCTAATCATCATACCGCCCATGTCACCAGATTCATTTTGACGAGTGACCATTAACGCTGCAGCAATCGATAGTAACAATCCTGGAATTTGAGCAACTAAGCCATCACCAATAGTGAGCAGAGTATAAATTTCAACGGCACTCGAAAAATCCAGCCCATGTTGCACCATACCAATAACAAAGCCACCAAGAATGTTGATGACCAAAATCATGATACCCGCTATGGCATCACCTTTTACAAATTTTGACGCACCATCCATCGCACCGTAAAAGTCTGCCTCTTTAGTCACTTCAGCACGTCTAACTCGAGCTTGGTCTTGCGTCAATGTACCTGCGTTAAGGTCAGCATCAATCGCCATTTGTTTGCCGGGCATTGCATCCAATGTAAAGCGAGCACTGACCTCAGAAATACGTCCAGCACCTTTAGTTACAACGGCAAAATTGATAATAATCAAGATAAGGAAAACCACTAAACCGACAGCATAGTTACCACCGATAACGACTGAGCCAAATGCCTCAATGACTTTACCTGCAGCATCTCCACCGTTATGGCCTTCTAACAATACAATCCGAGTGGAAGCGACATTGAGCGCTAGACGTAATAAGGTCGCAACGAGAAGCACACTAGGGAAAGCAGCAAAATCTAATGGACGATCAGAATAAATAGCAACTAACAGCACGACCAGAGCAAGTGCAATGTTAAATGAAAACAAGATATCGAGTAAAAATGCGGGCATTGGTAGCACGACCATGCCGAGTGCAGCAAGTACCAATAGCGGTGTACCAACACCTTTGAAAGTACTGAATCTAACTTGTTTAACTTGGCCTAATGCTGCTTTTACATCCATCAGTAGGAAACCTTTATAGTAATATTCTTGACGCTAACGTCTCTAATTAGCAATTACTACGCCAAAAGAATGGTTCAAACAGAAATACTCAGCTGAGTGGCCAAGTTATAACCAAAAAACAATTAATAAATCTCAGTTAGTGTTTTAAGTCATCGGGGATGGGTTGATTTAAAGGAATAGGTTTAGGGCGCTTCCCTTTGCCTTTTTGATATTGTTTAAGCTGAAAAACATAAGCAAGAATTTGAGCGACAGCAGTAAAGAGCCCTTCTGGCACTTGCTGTTCAATTTTCGTCGTATGATAAATGGCACGGGCTAAAGGCGGTGCAGAGACAATCGGTACTTCATGCTCTCGAGCAATTTCGCGTATTTTAAATGCGACATCATCCACACCTTTCGCCACTAAAAAAGGCGCAGATGATTGCATAACATCGTATTTTACAGCCACAGCGTAATGCTCGGGGTTTACCACAATAACATCGGCATTAGGGACTTCAGACATCATGCGCTTATTCGCCATTTCATGCTGCATTTGCCTAATACGCCCTTTCACTTCCGGCTTACCTTCAGTGTCTTTATATTCATCTTTTACTTCTTGTTTGGTCATTTTTAATTGTTTGTTGTGATTCCATATTTGAAATGGCACATCAATAATTACAATGAATAACATCGAAGAACACAGTAAAATAAACATCCACACTAATAGCTCTAGCGCATGATATACATTGCCAGGCAAGTGGTCAGTCGACAGTGTCAAAATGTCAAAGAAGTAAAAACTTAACAAGAAATAGGCTGAAATGGCCACCACAGAAAATTTGGCAATCCCCTTAGTCAGCTCAACCAATGCTTGAGTACCAAACATCCGCTTAAACCCTTTAGCAGGGTTCATTTTACTGCCTTTAGGCATAAACGCTTTAACAGAAAACGTCATACCACCAAGAATGATATTACCGATAAATGCAATGACAGTTAAAAAGCCAATAAAGCTGAATAACGGGAACGCGAGCTCTGTGCCAATAATTCCCCAAACGAGAAACATGGAGTTGGTATCAAAAATCTGGTCTCGTTCCATGGTCAAAATTTGCGTCATGATGGTGTGCAGACTTCGCGCAAGGTTTGGCCCCACAATAGCAAAGCCCACTGCTGATGCGAGTAATACCGCCGCAGTACCTAATTCTTTTGAACGTGCCACCTGCCCTTTATCACGCGACTGTTGCAGTCGCTTGGCGGTGGGTTCCTCGGTGCGTTCTTGACCTGTATCTTCTGCCATCAGTAATTTACCGAGTTATCGAGCCGTCAGTTTGACAGGTCAGTTGCAAAATATCACACATCAATACTTGGCCTTGCAGCCAAACCTCATCGAAATGAGACATGATGGGTCCTAAAGTTAACCACAAAATAAGCAATCCACTCACCATAGTGACTGGGAAACCAATTGCGAAAATATTTAATTGAGGTGATGCACGAGTCATTACCCCAAAAGAAAGGTTTATTAATAATAAGGCGACAATCGCTGAAATTGACATGGTGAGTGCAGCGCCAAACATATAGCCACCAAACTCAGCAAGTCTGCGATAATTTGTAATTGTGAAGCCCTGATTTGAAATAGGAATCGTATCAAAACTCGCCACCAGCATAGTAAACATCAGCAAATGCCCGTCCACGGCAAGAAAAATCAATGTTGCCAATAATAAAAAGAAATTACCTACAACGGGTGTCTGCTGTCCTGAGCCTGGGTCAACCATTGACGCAAAACCCAAACTGGTTTGCATACCAATAATTTGTCCAGTTAATACAAAAGTTTGCATGACCAAAATAGTGACAAACCCCATTGCAGTACCGATAAGGATTTGTTGTGCTGTAATAAACACTGCACTTAACGAAAATAGCTCAATATTGCCAACGGGTTCAGGTAACACAGGCGCCACAGCAATGGTAATGGCGACTGATAATAATAAGCGGACTCTTGCTGGAGTGGTGTTAGCGCCAAATACCGCCATGACCATCAACATTGAGGAAATTCTAAATAACGGCCAGACATAAGCTGCTATTGTTTGGCTAATTTCCTCAAATAGAATCTCCATCAAGCTAGCCTATCACTTGCGGGATCATATCAACCATGGTGTAAAAGAAATCCATCATGGTTTGCACTAACCAATGGCCTAAAAACATTAATGAAAAAAGCGTCATTAACAGCCTTGGTAAAAAGCTTAAGGTTTGTTCATTAATTGAGGTGGCCGCTTGAAACACAGCGACAATTAAACCGACAAAAAGACCCGGTAAAATAATCGCTGATACGATCAATACAATAACCGACAGCCCTTCGCGAAATATATCAATTAACGACTCTGGTGACATAGTTGGCCCTTACGTGCCGAAACTGTTGGCAAGTGTTCCCATGACTAATCCCCAACCATCAACTAATACAAACAACATAATCTTGAATGGTAAAGAAACAATCATCGGCGATAACATCATCATACCCATCGCCATCAAAATACTCGCAACCACTAAATCGAGCACCAAAAATGGCACAAACAACATAAAGCCAATTTGAAAAGCAGTTTTTAATTCGCTGGTGATAAAAGCAGGTACCAGAACACTCATAGGCACTTGCTCTGGAGATGAGATATTGGTGTAACCAGAAATTTCAATAAAGGTTTCTAAGTCTGTGGTTCTGACTTGAGACAGCATAAATGCCCTAAGTGGCTCTTTGCCTACCTCATACGCTTGCTGCATCGTCAGTGATTCATTGATATATGGCTCAACCGCTTGGTCGTAAATTTTGTCGAAGACTGGCGCCATGATAAAAAATGTCATGAACATGCTCATACCAATCAACACTTGGTTTGAAGGGGTTTGCTGTAATCCAAGCGCTTGACGCAAAATAGAAAGCACGACAATGATACGGGTAAATGAAGTCAGCATGATGACCATGGCTGGAATAAAGCTCATCGCCGTCATCAATAACAAAATCTGCATTGTTACTGAATATTCAGTGCTACCATCGGCCCCTGTTGTGACTGTGACGGCTTTTAAAATACCGTCTTCTGCAAAGCTATAAGGGGTGAAAAATAATGCCGTCAATAATGTCAGAACAATCCACTTTTTCATTATCGTTATTCCTTGGAAGCTGACTTAGCTTGCTCTTTGGCTTGCTTTAAACGGCTTGCAAATGAAGTGGTTTCAACTTGTACTGCGCTGTCTAATTTTTCAATCAGATTCACTTGCTGCGCGGTCACGCCGAGTAAATATTGTTGGCCTTCTAGCTCAACAAGCACCAGTTTTTCTTTTGCCCTAACGGCGTCATTGCAACGGTTTTTATGACACCTTGGTTAGATTGAACGAGGTTTAGCTTTTTAACGATGTATGCCAGAACAAAAATGATCGCAATCACTAATATCAGGCCCCCCATCATACTGGATAAGGCTGCAATATTTGATGTTTCCGCCCCCCGAGTAGCCACCACGGGTGACGCAGCCTCATTGACAGCAGAACTCGCAATGGCGAACAAACTAACAGCATTTAACACAAATAAATCCTTTACTAATTGATGGGTGTTTTATCTCTATTTTACTTAAGCTTTTTGATCCGTTCAGTTTGGCTGATCACATCTGTTAGGCGAATACCAAATTTATCATTCACCACAACCACTTCACCATGGGCAATCAAGGTACCATTAACCATAACATCTAATGGTTCACCCGCCACCCTATCAAGCTCAACAACTGAGCCTTGGTTAAGTTGCAGTAAATTACGAATACTAATAAAGCTTCGCCCTACCTCCATCGAGATGGTGACAGGAATGTCCATGATGCTATCAAGTTTTTCTGCTTCTTCTTTTGAAATAGGCGCAGATTCATCAACTAACTCATCAAGCTCGACTTGTTCAGCAACATTTGCTTCTTCAAGAGCTTGCTCTGCCATCGCTGCTGCCCAATCATCAGTATCATCACTCATTACTTCACCTTATAATTCTGAAATATCACGCGCTTTACCTTTCTTACGCGTAATTAATTGTAGTTCCGATTTAGCGGTTTCTGGTCGAGGTATTTTCTCGCTGATTTTTAACGCTAAGTTATCTCTAGATTTACCTAATTTACATCGATAAGTCGGTAAATCTTCGATTCGCATCATGATGTGTTCTGGTAATTCAATCGGTATCACATCACCAGCTTTAAACTCCATGACATCTCTAAGAGTCACTTCATGTTCAATAATATTGGCATCGATTCCAACCTGCACGTCCATGATTTCATCACGTAATGCTTGGCCCCAGCGCATGTCGGTATCTTGTTTATCACTTTGAACACCCGCATCTAATAATTCTCGAATCGGCTCAATCATTGAATACGGCATCGTGATATGAAAATCACCACCGCCGCCATCCACTTCAATGTGGAATGAGTTAATCACCACAACTTCAGTTGGGCTAACAATATTCGCCATTGCAGGGTTAACTTCAGAGTCAAGGTACTCAAATTCGACATCCATCACTGGCGCCCAAGCATCCTTGTAGTCTTCAAAAATAATTTTCAGTAATAGTTGTACAATGCGACGCTCGGTCGGGGTAAATTCACGTCCCTCAATCTTGGCGTGGAAACGTCCATCACCACCAAAGAAGTTATCAACGAGAATAAATACCAGACGTGCTTCCATCGTGATAAGTGCAGTCCCTTTTAGCGGACTGAAACGCACCATATTTAAACTTGTTGGCACAAATAACGTATGCACGTATTCGCCGAACTTGAGCATTTGTACGCCATTAATCGAGACTTCGGCTGCACGGCGCATCATATTAAACATGCTAATGCGAAGATGACGAGCAAAACGTTCGTTTACAATTTCCAGCGTCGGCATTCGCCCACGCACAATTCTATCTTGAGATGAGAAGTCATATACCCGAGTATCGTCATTCTCATTAATGTCATCTTCATCGACATCATCAACACCATGGAGTAGCGCATCAATTTCGTCTTGGCTTAATAAATCACTCACGTCATCACCTTGGCTTTTTCACTGGCGTTATTGCATTACGAAGCCAGTAAATAGTACTTTTTCGACTATTTTTCGACCCGCTACAGGTTGCAATGTATTTTGCACGTTTAGTAAGGCCATTTGTCTTAACTCGTCTTTTCCAGCTTGAGTACTGAGCTTTTGAACATCAGCAGCACTAAATGTTGTCAGTAACGCATCTTCAATTAAAGGAATATGCATTTTAGCTGTTTGACCATCGTCGCCACGTACCATTAGTTGAACTTTAATTTCAACTAACCTTGCTCTATCGACTCCTGGTAAATTAAACAAAAACGGCCTAGGCATACCGACGTAGTTCGCTTTACCTTTGGTTGAATCATCTTCCACCACTTCACTTGTTGCTGCTGTGCCCGGTGTCGTTGAAGCAGACTCTTCATCTCCAACTAAAAAGAACATTGCAGCACCTGCGATAACCGCAAGCAACACCACACCTATCACAATAAAAATGATGAGCTTCTTTTTACTTTTAGGTTGGTTCTCTGTGGTTAACTCTAAAGACTCTTCTTCAGCCATAATTCATTCCATTTATTTATTGCGCTGCCAGTAAAATTATTAACATTCGCTATAGCGCACCAACAGTCTTAACTTGTTGGCTATAGATTACCGACTTAGGCGTAATAATCTATAGCAGAATTGCTACTCAGTGAATGTTTTGCTGCAATGTCGAGTTCTTGTGCTGATATTTCATCCAACATCGCATCACCATTGCTGTTTTGTTCATCATATTCAGATTTCGACTCGTTATCACCATCTTGAGAAACATGACTATCAGCAAGTTGAAGTCCTTCTTCAGCTAACATTTCGCGTAACTTAGGAATCGCTTGTTCGACGAGATCTCTTGTTTGTGATTGTGCGACTTGGAACTGTACTTGAGTTTGCTCACCGTGAACTTGAACTCTCACGACCATATGGCCGAGCTCGGCAGGATCAAGTCGAATTTCAGCATGTTGAACGCCTTGTCCAACCATAGTGATTAATTGCTGCTTCATCACTGGAGCAAATTTTTGAATCATATCTTGCATGTTCACCGCAGCTTCAGCCCCTTGGCGTAAAGATAGCTGGAATTGTGGGACATCACTTTTATGTTGCGCCGTAAAGCTGCTTTGATTTTGTAATGCTTTTACTTCAGTTGACTCTGGTGTTAACTCAGACGTTGCTGCGCTAGCAGCTGAACTGGCCAACACTGCATTTTTAGCTATTTGTTTATCCATTGACACAGTTAACTCAGCTTTGGACAAATTGATTTGAGGCACCTCTTTAGAGGATGACTTCGTCTCTGCTTGGCTTGCTTCGCCTATTATCGTGCCTTTTTCGGCATTGAGATTCGCCTCTGCAGTATTTTTACTGGCTTGCATTTCAAGTGTCGTATTAACCACTGACTGAGGATTCACTAATGATGCATTATTTGTTTGATTGGTATTAGCTTGCGTATTGGACGCTAAATTAGCGACGTTTTTAACTGAGTCACTGTCAGCCGCACCTTCATTAGCATTTGCAAGCACAGCTTGCTTATCTGTCAGAGCCATTAAAGGCAAAGCTTGTTCACCGCTTAGCTGATGCTGACGATTGAAATCAGCAATCAATTGATTAAGCTGCGCTGGCGTGAGGCTCGCTAACTTCTCGCTATCCATTGATGAAAACTCACTTAACTGAGTGAGCTGTTCAGCCGTCAACGATGATAGAAAAGCGTTGACGGTTTCATCAACCTCAGTCTCAAGTTGTTCATCAGAGTTGATTGTCTGAGTATTTGCCAATAATTCAGAATCCAGCATATCAGAATCTATTGCTGAGCCTTCGTCCGCTAAAAGTTCTTCATCTAACGGCAATTCTTTGCCACTTGGATCTGAAGGCCCGGCTTTATCAAAATTTTCAGACATGCCAATTTGCGCAAAAATTAACTCTACATCAGCCTCTTCAATTGCGACATCAGACTGCTCTTCTACATTTGTCTCGCTACTTTTTGCCAACTTGGTCTTTTCAACATCCATTTGTGACGCTTGGTTAAAAACAGATAGAAAAGATTGATTATCAGCACCTTGCGATTTATCTGAACCAGTAACACTTGCAACTTTACCACTATTGCCTAATAAAATATTACTCATCTGCTGCATAACCAACTCCAAATCACTCCCCTAATCGAAACCATTAACAAGGTCATTTCTGGGGTTTATCCATTGTCACAAAGCTGACACTTTGCGAAGTTAATACAAGTAACAAGCAAATTAAATGCCAAACTTTTATCTTTGTAAAAAGTTGCAAATGGGTAAGACTAATGACAGTAAACAGTGAAATGAAACTAATGATGAATTGATAAAAATAATAAAAAGACCTTAGCGAGATTTCTTGCGGATAAACTGCTGCATAGCAAATTCATCTGATGCTTTTTGTTCCTTTTTATTGGCAAGCTGTTGAGCTTTTTGGGCGTTTTTTTCAAGTAACAATTCAACAGCTTTGCGCTTTTGTTGTTTCTCTTGCCAGTGAACCTGACGATAACCCGTTTGTTTCTCAGCCTCTTTTACCGCATTAACTTGTTGTAATAAGGCTTGATCGACTTGCTTTATAAATTCATGAAAAGAATGATACTGGCTTGCGCTGAGGGTTTTTCCTTGGTTTTCGCCCATTTGTTTCATGTATTCAAGCCGATAATTATTAAGCGCATCAAGTTGGCTTTGATGTTTTTGTTGTTCAAGCTGAGCAGACTTGAGCTGAAGCGCAGCTTGCTCTTCAGCTTCTTTGTTCAACTTTAATACGGTTAACAAGGGATCAGTTCGGCGCATTATTTACATTGAGCAGCAATCTGCCCAACCATAGTTTGACTATCATCAAAAGTAATTACATCTTTAAAGCCTTGCCTTAAAAAGGCATTCATAGCCGGTTGTAGGCGAATCGCATTATCAATTCGAGGATCACTCCCTTGGGAATAAGCACCTATCGAAATAAGATCTCTGTTTTGCTGATACAAGGAATACATTTGTTTAACCAGTCGCATCGACTCAAGGTGTTCTGCTGAAATAACCATAGGCGCAACACGACTAATAGATTGTTCAATATCTATTGCAGGGTAATGCCCTGAATCTGCAAGAGTCCTTGATAACACAATATGGCCATCTAAAATCGCTCGAGACGCATCTGCAATGGGATCTTGTTGATCATCACCTTCGGTTAATACCGTATAAAACGCAGTAATAGAACCTTGCCCCGGTCCACCATTACCGGCTCGTTCCACTAAACGTGGCAGCTTGGCAAATACTGAAGGCGGATAACCTTTGGTTGCTGGCGGCTCCCCGACAGCAAGGGCAACTTCACGTTGCGCTTGAGCATATCGAGTTAAACTGTCCATTAATAACAAGACGTTATAGCCGAGATCTCTAAAGTATTCAGCTATTCGTGTAGACGTTTCACACGCTCGAAGTCGCATTAACGGTGAAGTATCTGCTGGCGCGGCGATAACGACCGAACGAGCTCGACCTTCAGGGCCCAAAATTTCTTCAATAAATTCTTTTACTTCTCGACCACGCTCTCCCACTAAGCCAACAACAATAATATCTGCCGTAGTCCCCCGGGTCATCATGCCAAGTAGCACACTTTTACCGACACCAGAACCAGCAAATAATCCCATACGCTGACCTTTACCTACGGTTAGCATGGCATTAATCGCTCTGACTCCCACATCCAAGGGTTCTGAAATAGCCCGTCGAGAAAGCGGGTTAATCGGTGGTGCATGTCTTGATGCTTGCTGTTCAGTGTTTAATGGGCCTAAACCATCCAACGGTGCCCCACTACCATCAAGCACGCGCCCTAATAAACTTAAACCGACATTTAACCCAGATTGCTCCCCCAAAGGTTGAACTCTTGCTCCTGGTAACACACCTCTTAATTCTTCTACCGGCATCAAATACAAGAGCTCATCATCAAATCCAACCACTTCAGCAATTAGCTCACCAGCCATAGTTTCAATTGAACATAAACTACCGACAGGTGCACGACAGCCCGTTGCCTCTAGCGTTAACCCTACAACACGCACCAATTGCCCACTTGCAACAGGGCGCAAAGGACTGACTTTTTGGCTTTGTATTTTAAGTTTATTCAGTAGCTGATGTTGACGGCTTTGCATCGTCGATATCCTCAGCAGTTACAGAAGTGTCAGGAGCTTGACTCGCTTCCTCTACAGGCGCGTCCGATGCTGCTAGATTGGCTATTTCAGGGGACTGTTGGTTTGGCGACAATGCAGCGTCAGGCTCATTCTCATCTGCAATCGTTGTTTCTGATTCATTTCGAACTGGTGAAGATGTCGTCATTGAATCCAAATCTCTTGCTGGTAGTTCATCGACAATATCAGTTTGATAAAGGTTGGAATCCGATTTCACCGTTTGAACATTATGTTGAATACCTTGTGCTTGCTCTTGAAGCTGAGAGAGCACCTGCTTCATTCTCTCTTCAACTCGCAAGTCCACGCTTGAACGTAAGCTATTAATAATACAGTCACCGGAATTCAGAGAAGGATCGGCATCGATTTCCCAATGGTTTTTTGCTAACTGAGCATCACTGTACATTTTGGTGACTAAGGTGGCGTCGTCAGGATGTAATCGAAGTTTTACTTGCTGTTCTTTAATAGGCAGTGAGTCAACACCTTGGCGTAACACAGATAAAATATGTTCTGGATGAGTTTTTAGCTCATGGCCCACAATGGATTTTGCCAGATTAATAGCAAGGGTGAGCATTTCTGACTCAATTTCAGCGTCGAGAATCATTAACGGTTGCTCAAACTGTTGCACAATGCCTGTTAAGCGCTCCAACATCTCATGCGCTTTATTCAATCCCTCTTCATAGCCTTGTTGCTCGCCTTGGCTAAATCCTTCTGAGTGACCTTGTTCTAACCCTGCTAATTTCCCTTGCTCAAGCCCTTGGTTATACCCATCAGCTTTGCCTTGTTCAAACCCTTCTTGCTCTGCCTCTGCTCGAATTTGCTCAATCTCAGCCATGGTTGGCGGTAATAACGGTTTGTCATCCGCTTGCGGTGGCGGATTATTGGCACCTAAGTGACCAAATAAGTTTGACGGAGCATCAGCTTGAGATTCAGTCACATCAGGTAATTGCCAGTGACTAAAATCATGTTCTTCATTTTCAAGCGGTTTGTTGGTTTTAGCGTCCGTCATCTTAATGGCCTAATTGACTGCAAAAATACTGGTTAAGTCGGTGATGTCACTCACTCGTTTAGCACAAGTGATTATAAGAACTCTTCTCCACCACCGCCGCCAAGCATAATTTCACCACTATCACTCAAGCGTCGTGCAATTGCGAGAATTTCTTTTTGAGCCACTTCCACTTCACTGATCCTAATCGGTCCCATAGCCTCAAGATCGTCACGTAGTAACTCACCTGCACGCTTAGACATATTACCCACGATTTTATCAGATAACTGGTCATCGGCCCCTTTCAAGGCTTTCATAAGTACATCTTGTTGTACTTCTCTGAGCAAGACTTGAATGCCACGGTCATCAACGTCAATCAAGTTTTCAAATACAAACATTAAGTCTTGGATCTGTTGTGCCATTTCCTCATCAGATTCACGCATGGTTTCCATAATCTGACTTTCTACGCCGGTATCAAGGAAGTTCATAATATTCGCAGCTGCTTTTAAGCCACCCATTTTAGCTGCTTGTGCGCCGCCTTGGCCTGCAAACTGTTTCTCCATGATGTCATTTAACTCTTGCAGTGCAGCAGGTTGCACTTCTTCCAAGTTAGCAATACGCATCATTAAATCTAAGCGGGTGTTTTCTGGGAACTGACTAAAAATTTCAGCCGCTTGATCGGGCTCTAAATAAGATAAAACAATAGTTTGGATTTGCGGATGCTCGTTCTGAATAATGGTGGCAACCTGACGTGCATCCATCCATTTCAAAGAATCCAAACCTTTGGCACCACTGCCCATGATAATTTGTTCAATCAAATTACCCGCTTTATCTTCACCAAGTGCCGCTGTTAATGCTTTTCTGACAAATTCTTCACTATTAAAGCCAATAGATGAGAATTTTTGGATTTCTTCAAGAAATAACTTATGAACGCCAATGACTTTTTCTTGGCCAAACTCTTCCATAGCAGCCATTGCCATACCGACTTTCTGGACTTGCTTAGGTTCAAGGTGCTTTAAAATCGAAGCTGCATCAGCTTCGCTTAGGCTTAACAGCAAAATAGCCGTTTTCTCGATACCCGTTAAGTCATCAGGGTTAAACCCTTTAGTTGCCTCTGCAACTGCTACGTCATCATTTGCCATCTTCTTGTAACCAACTCTTAATTACTTGGGTAGAAAGTTCAGGTTCATTAGCCACTAATGCCCTAATCGACTTGATCATATCATCATCTTTGTGCAGGTTCGGAATTTGAATCGAACCGTCATCAGCATAACTGTAATCAGCTTGCTGAGTATTTAACATGCCTAATGTGTCTGCAGCGTACTGATCTTCAATTTCAGCAAGCTCATGGCCCAAACGTGTTTCTTCAGGCATCTCAACTTCGTTAGATTTCAATAACCTGTTTAGCATTGGACGAATAACAAATAATATCAGAACTAGCACTAATAATGCGCCTAGTATTAGCCTTACCGCTCGCCAAAACCATGGTTGCTCCCACATTTCTAGCGCTGGCAATTCTTCAATTAGTTGGTCCATAAATGGAACGGTTACTACCTCCAACGTATCACCACGTTGACTGGTAAACCCCATCGCCCCTTCTAATAAACGTCGGATATTAGTCAGCTCTTGTTCGGTTCTAGGTACTCTTGTTACCACACCATTTTCATCAACTGGTCCAGGCTTGTAGTCGATGGCGACCGATACACTTAACCTTCTAACCACACCAACTTGCTGACGAGTATGGCTAATAGTGGTATCAAGCTCAAAGTTACGAGTTGCTTCACGGAAACTGTCTCCAGTAGCCGCTGTGGCTTCAGATTCACCCACTTCTTGTGGAATATCAGACTCCATAGGTGGTTGGTTTGATAATGCACCTGGAATACCACCCATTGCCTGACCCGATGAATTACGCTCAATGGTCATTTCGCTGCGTACTGCTGGTAAATCAGGAGAAAAACGTTTTGCTGTTTGCTCAACGGCAGTGAAGTCCATATTGACATCCACTTGCGAGGTAAAGTTTTCAGGGCCTAAAATCGGCATTAAAATAGAATCAACCTTATTACGGTATTCAGATTCTTTTTGTTGAACTAACTCTTGTTCACGGCGAGCTCTTGCTGAAGCGCCATCTTGGCTTCCAGAGTTAAGTAAACGGCCATTAGAGTCAGTCACTGTGACTCGAGTAGGCTCTAAACCCTGAACAGCAGAAGCGACAATATCAACAATGGAATCAATTTCTTCTTGGCCTAAGCTGCCACGGCGCACGTTAACGACTACGGTTGCGCTAGGTTTAGATTTGTTTCTGGCAAATACATTTTCTTTTGGTAACGCTAGAATCACTTTGGCACGAGTAACACTTTTAAGCTCTTCAATTGCACGAGCTAAATTGACTTCTTGGCTTTGTTTTAATCTCGCCTGCTCCATGCGTTGACTCACACCAAAGCCGCTATCTTTACTCAAATAATCAGTTGGTTGGCTTGAGGTTTCAACACCTGCACGGCCTAATAGTAATTTTACATCTTGATACTTATCTTCTGGAATACTGACTACATCACCAGAAATTTTATAGGCAATTTTATTTTTATCGAGAACGTCCAGAACCTGGATCATTTCATTGGTTTCCATCTGACCTAGAGGTCTAAACTCAGGCTCTTGCGCCCAAATCATCATGAAAACCGCCAGCACCAAACAGACTGCCAACGCTAATATCATGGTGATTTGACGCATGAAATCAGCACTGCCAAATGAACTCATTAAGCCAGATTTGTTCTCTTGCTGAATCCCTGTGCTATCAACGGTATCTGAATCTAATACGAGATCTGTGCTCACAATAATTACCTACTTTCTAATCTGATAAGAGCCTAAACAGGCATGCTCATAATTTCTTTATAAGCTTCAACAAGCTTGTTTCTTACTTGCACAGTTGCTTCAAATGCCACACCTGACTTTTCACGAGCTATTACGGTATCTGACAGTGTGACTGTCGAATCACCCATTTCTAAACGTGTCGCTAGGTTGGCGGAATTTTTTTGTAAAGCAGTAACACTTCCAACGGCTTGAGAAAGTAACTCTCCAAAATCAGCCCCTGATGTATTACCCACCTTCTGAGTCATATCCGGTTGAATTGGAGAACGAAGATTAGGTGAAATTTCACCACGAAGTGATTGCATTTCTTGTAAAAAAGGATTTCCGCTAACCTGCATTGTAAACTCCTATTCGTCGGATATTTGACGACTAAAAACCAGTTACAATAGATTTAGCAATTAGGATGCCAATAATATAAAAATGCCTATTAACAATAGATATTGGGGGTAAAAAGCAGTGAGTTTGCTCAATGTGTGCGCAGCAATCGTCATTGTAGATAAGAAAACCTAGCGAAAGTGCTAGGTTTTCTGGCTGACGTTAACAACAGATACGTTAACAGGAGAAAATTAAGCCGGCACTTGAATGCCCATATCGCGCATTTTCGCCATTTTATATCGTAAGGTTCTTGCGCTAATTCCCAGCTTTTCAGCTACCGCTTTACGGCTGCCATTACACTGATTTAATGTTTCTAAAATAATCACATGTTCTTGGGCTTTTAATTCTCCCCCTAAGCCATCTGTTTCTGTGCTCGGTTTAGCTTGTTGCTCAGTAGGCTGCAGCGGCACTTCGGCACTATCAAGCACAATATCATTGCTTGTCACCTCTTCACCTGTATGCAATATCAGCGCTCGTTGAATGACATTATCAAGCTCGCGCACATTACCAGGCCAGCGATAAGTCAGCAGCCTTCTACAAGCCACATCATCGATTGTGGGTACTGGTGAAATATTCGCAAGCTTTGCATGTTTCACAATCAAATGACGAGCAAGCGGTAAAATATCAGCAGGTCGCTGATTTAATGCAGGCCAAGTAAGCGGAAACACATTAATGCGATAATATAAGTCTTCTCTAAAGGCTCCTGAAGATGCCATTTCTTTCAAATCACGGTTGGAAGTTGCTAACACTCGAACGTTTAGCGATATCGTTTTACGACCGCCAAGGCGCTCTACTTCCCTTTCTTGCAGCACACGTAAAAGTTTAGCTTGCAGACCAAGCTCCATTTCAGAGATTTCATCTAATAAAATCGTCCCGCCTTGTGCCTGCTCAAATTTACCAGGACACGCCTGATAAGCGCCAGTAAAGGCGCCTTTTTCATAACCAAATAGGGTTGCTTCAAGCATATTCTCAGGTATAGCGGCGCAGTTAATGGCAATAAAAGGCTCATCTGCTCTGGCACTGTTTTGATGAATATATCGTGCAAGCACTTCTTTACCTGAACCGCTCGGCCCCATTATCATCACTGATGCATCGGAACTTGCGACTCGTTGTGCAATTGACAGTAATGCCAAACTTTTGTCATCAGCGACAACAGGTTGATCGAGGTTTTGTTTTAACGGCAAGTAGCGTGACACTTGATTGAGCAGCACCTCTGGCGCAAATGGCTTCGCCAAATAATCCACCGCGCCTAACTTAATGGCACTGACCGCATTATCAATGGTGGCGTAAGCTGTCATTAATAATACTGGAATCTTATTATTATTTTGCTGGAGGTAATTTAATAAGCCGATGCCACCAATGCCATCCATCTGAACATCACTGATTACCAGATCAAAATCATTAGATTTTAACGCTATGATGGCTTCTTCGGCTGAACCAACATCAACACAATCGTAATGAGCTAGCATCAATGTATCCAGTAATGCTTCTCTTAACGATGCATCATCCTCAACGAGTAGTAATTTTGCTTCACCCATGAGAAGTCTCCGTTTGAGTTAAACTTGCCTTAGCATTGACTTGTTCATCAACATTATGCACTGGGAATGAAAGCCTGATAAGGCAACCTTTATCGGGTTGCGATGACACCTGCACCGTGCCGTTATGGTTTCTCACAACGGTTTGCACTACTGCAAGCCCAAGTCCTGTACCTTGGCTTTTTGTAGTAAAAAAGGGTTCAAGTATTTGTTGCTGCATATCAGCAGCTAGCCCTTTACCATTATCAATCACATCAATATTCAGACGATGATCGGTTGAACTGGTTATGATACGTACTTCAGTTGCATTGGCTTCTAAGCTGTTCATCACTAAATTGTTAATCGCTGAACTTAATGCATTGCCATTAGCTAAAATCGCATCACTAGAATGATTAAAATACTGTAATTTACACGACTTGTTTTCAGCAATAGGTTCACAGTTAGCTAACACAGGTTCAATAATTGCTTCAGCCAATAAAGCCTCTGAGACATCATCTTGTTTATTCTTAGCCATTAGCAGCATGTCATTGACTTGTCGCTCAAGTTCATTAAGGCGATCAACTAACTTAGACTGAAAGCGTTTTTTAGCCGTTTCAGCCAACTTAGGGCTGGCTAAATTCGACGCATATAACATTGCAGCAGAAAGCGGAGTTCTGACTTGATGAGCCAATGTCGCGACCATTTTCCCAAGCGCAGATAATCGCTGTAAATGCGATAAATTCTTTTGAAGTAAGCGGGTTTCAGTTAAATCCGTCAGTACAATTAACTGACCAGGCTCCGGTGTTAAAGGGGTAATTGCTAACTTAACTCGACGACCATTTTTAAGAGAAACCTCATGACCATCATCTTCTTGGGGAGAAAAAGCGCGATTAATAATTTCAAACCACTTGGCACCTTGTAAAGGTCTGCCTAATAATTCAGTGGCCACAGGGTTAGCAAGAGTGACAACACCATCCCCATTAATAATCACAACGCCAGATGGCATAGCTTGTAATATATGCGCCATTTGATTTGACATATTAGCCGCCTTTTGCGGAACCGCTCGCTCATTTTGTTCAATAAACTGCTGATTAAAAGGCACCGATGAACTGACTGAGCCAGTTAAGTCAATTTTAGCAGTGCTTTGCTGAACTGAATCGTCATCTATATTAAAGGCATAGTGCTCTGCTGATGCTTGCGCCGTTACTGATTGTTCTGAAACTAGTTGCGCTGAAAACATAGCCACTCCGTCAAAATATTTACTTTTAACAGGCTAATGCATTTGGTATGCCACTTTAATCAAACTTATCAAGAGGCATAAAAAAGCATGCCAAAAGGCATGCTTTAATAGAACATTTTTGCGCGATGATACTAGTCTTTACTCATACCGTATTTACGCATTTTCTCAACGAGTGTCGTTCGGCGAATACCAAGCATTTCTGCAGCCCTTGCAACTACGTTATCTTGCTGCTCAAGTGCTTGACGGATCATATCGATTTCAAGTTCGGCTAATAAATCTTTTAAATTCACGCCTTCAGGAGGTAATTCGCTTGGGAATCGTGTTTCAGGGATTTCGATTGGCTCATCATCACTGAAAATTGAAGCTAAGGCGTCACGCTCTTGTTGCTCCTCACTGATCTCCACGCTGTATTCAGGCACATCAATATAACGATACTTACGTGGTAAGTCATTTACATCGACAAGCCCGCCTGGGAATAAAATGGTTAGCCTTTCAACTAGGTTAGACAGTTCACGTACATTACCAGACCAGTTATGTTCTTTTAATGACTCTATCGCACGTTGGGTAAAACGAATTTTACCGCGACCTTCATTAAACACACGGCTAACTAATTCTTGCAGTAACAGTGGTACGTCATCACGTCGTTCACTTAACGACGGCATTTCAATTGGAAATACGTTTAGTCGATAGTATAAATCTTCACGAAACTCATTCTTATCAATCATGGTTTCAAGATCACGATGAGTCGCAGCAACCACGCGCACATCTGTTGTAATCGTTTTAGAACCACCGACACGTTCAAAGACTTTTTCTTGCAATACACGTAATAGTTTTACTTGCATCTGCAGCGGCATATCGCCAATTTCATCTAGAAATAATGTGCCGTTTTCAGCTAATTCAAAGCGACCTTTACGGGTAGAAATCGCGCCAGTAAAAGAGCCTTTCTCATGGCCAAATAACTCACTTTCTAATAACTCAGGTGGAATAGCACCACAATTGACAGGAATAAACGGTCCATCACGTCGCTCTGACATATAATGAATATTACGAGCAACCACTTCCTTACCTGTACCAGATTGGCCCAGCACTAACACAGTGGCATCAGACGTTGCGACTTGGCTTATTAGGTGACGAACATTGGCAATCCCTTCACTACGACCAACAAGTGATCTAAACAGTTTGGTTTGATTGGCGCTGGTTGGTATTTGAGGTTGCTTAGCTTGACCGTAAATTTGGCAAAAATGAAGCAGCTCAGTGAGCTGAGGATAGTTTATTGGCTCTTCGATTGTACCAAGTACATTCACGCCATTAATCTCTTGCGAACCGATTAATAGAACGGGTTGCCAAGGAATTGAGGATTGCACATCTTTAATGAATTCAGCTGAAACAGATTCAGTGTCGATAACTAAAGCTCTAAAACGAGAGTCACGAGTTAACGGCGCAAGATCATCAGTTGAAATGAGGTGATGTTTTTCATCTAAAAATTCAAAAATACAACAAAGACGAGACACGCGCTCAGAAGGTTCAGCAACAATTAAAATTCGTTGTTCTATTTGCATCATTAAGAAGGCCAAAGCTCTAGTTATTAGTAATTCAGAGTCAAAATTCTTCGTTATCAAAAATCAATAACGCTCACCTGACTTGAATGTAGTTTATCACGCTATATTTCTATGAGTCAGATGACACAATTATAATATAAACATTAACATAGAAGATCGCGAACACATATTTTTTAATCTTTACTTAAATATAGCCAAAACTGCAATAAAGTTTAAACGAATACGCAAAAATAAATACTGTATTATCAGAGCAAGAGAATCAAGCTTGATCAGTCAATATTCTACCATGCTATTGATTTAAGTCACTAACAGCTGTTTTTATATACAACCAATACGATAAGCCAGACTGGAAATGCCATTTATGGACGACAAAGGACGCTCATTTTTACATGTCGAAATACAAAAAAGGCGCCTATGGCGCCCTTTACAATGATATCAAAATTAACTCGCTTCTGACGTCATTTGATGCATCTCAGCAGGGATTGCATCCCAACCTTCTTTAATCGTTCTTAGGATGTTTGTGACATCATCAATGGCTATCACATCATTATTCACGTTTGCCTCTGAAATACGGCGTAACATGAAATCATAAAGATCACTTAAATTGCTTGCAACAGAGTCTTTGACGTCCATATTAAGACTATTATTCAAGCCATTTATGATACCTATTGCTTTGTTAATCGCGACACCTTTAGCCTGTAAATCATGATTTTCAATTGCGTATCGGCTTTGCGCTAATCGTAATAAAGCACCATCGAACATCATTTGAATAATTCGATGTGGAGAAGCAACAGCTATCTCACTGTCGATTGATACCTTTTGGTAAGATTTAATTGATCCTCTCATAGGGTTCACCTTTGCTACTTATTTGAGTCTATAGATTGATAAACATTAATTTGGCGCTGATTTTTCTTTCTAGCCTGAAGTAAAGATTGAATGTGTTTTTGCAATGCTATGACCTTCTGCTCAAACACTTTGCCAATAGAAATCTGTTGTTCTAACATTTTTCTTTCAGTTTCTTCATCTTCAAATTTCAGGTTATCGAGTAAAATTTGACGCTCACCTATAAGTACTAGCAAGTTAGATACCAACTCATCAGAAGATTCATTTTCTGAAGGAGTATTATCAATATTTTTTAGCAATTCTTCTATTTGCAGGTTTTTTTCAGATAGTTGTTTCATATAAATTAGCTACTTGGCACAGAGCCTGGTAATGAATTTAATCGCTCAGTTAATCCAGAGCTTTGTTGATTCAATGATGCAACGACCAAATCCATGGCATTAAACTGTTTAAATAAACGTGCTTCAAGTAACTCCATTTTCAAACTAAACGCATCACGCTGATCGTCTAAACGGCTTTTCTCACTGGTTAAACTATTATTACGGCTATCAATTAACCCACCCGTTTTAACATAACCTTCGACCATGGTATCTAATTGGCTTGCAATACCTGTGTCAGGAGTCGCAAATAATCCTTCAACTAAATCCATGTTTTCACTGATAGATTCATCTAGTTTTTCGGTATTAATTGACATTTTTCCGTATCGATCAGTTTCAATACCAATGTCATATAATGCAACGCTCTGTCCGTCAACATCGACTCGATTACTGATCATGCTTCTCATTTGGGATTCTATCGAACGAATCATTGAATCCCCTTGCAGCGCAGCGGCTTCTTCTTTTTCAGTGTCATATTTAGACATATCACTGATTGAAGTCACTAACGTATTGTATGCATCCACAAATGCTTGCACATTTTCTTTAACTAGCTCGTCATCTTGCTCTATTTTTAATGTTGAGGTTTTTGATACATCAGCATCAGTTAGCGAAAGCGTGACACCAGCAATGGCATCGGTAATTTCATTAGATTGAGAAGTAACCTTTTGACCATCAATATAGATGACGGCATTTTCCGCATTTTGAAGTGTCGTCAAATTTCCAGCGCCAAACATGTCATTTAACCCTGACCCGGCAGTATCATTCGCAGTAATTGTCACTTCATTGTCGGTACCTGGCTCATCAGAACTAAACACGATACGGCTACCATCATCACTTTTAATGATCGTTGCAGTTACACCAGAGTTGTCTGTAGCGCCATTGATTTTTTTGGCGATATCTTCAAGTGAGTCGGTGGCTTCAATATCTACTGAGAAAGCTTCACCATTAACCGATAAATCCAGGCTACCAGTTCCCACCCCTAAACTCGGGTCGGCCACATTGGCTCCAGCCACTTTATGAGAAGAAGCCAGCTGTTCTACTTGAATTTGATAACTGCCAGATTGTGCATTCTTATCGGCTGTAGCGCCAAAATAAATGCTTTCGCCAGTCGACACTTTACGAATATTAAGTGCATCTGGGTCACTCAACTTCTCTAGTGCATCTTGGAATGTCGATAATTTACTTTTCAACGAACCAATGGCTGACACTTTTGCATCTATTGTCGCTTCACTTTTATCGAATAATGCTTCTTTAGGGAGTTTTTCAGCATCGACGAGTACACCGACAATGGTGTTGATATCAAGACCTGAGCCAATACCAGTTGCTGTTAATGCCATAAATTCCTCACCTATTATTCAATAATTCTTACATTAATATTAAAGCAAAAAAACGCCTTAATTATGCCTCTGTATTAAGCAAAATCCCTGCCACTTCAGCTAATTTTTTCGACAGTTCTAACGCTTCTTCATTAGGTATTTGCCTAATGACATCACCAGAGTCAATATCCATGACACTGATCACATTTTTCCCAGAGTCATCATCCACTTTAAAGGCAAGCCCTTTACGCATTATTGACGCCATATCATTTAGGTCATCAGTAACTTCGGCTAACTCTTGATTATTTGACTCTTTATCAACATAGTCTTTAGCTTGTTGATCTGACTTTACTAACTCAGCAACTTTGGTTTTTTCTTCTGCGACCTGAGCTTTACTCTCAGTCAGTTGACGAGTCCCCATATTATCAGTAAGGGTATTTGAGGTACCAGTAAAATTGATATCCATAGCCATCTTACACCTCTTAATTAGTTTAGTACGATAATCAATATCAAAACGACAAAAGGGAGACCTAACAAGATCTCCCTTCTCTAATCATCAAAATTTAATTAACTAATCAAATTATAGAAGAGATAATGCCACTTGAGGTAACTGGTTAGCTTGTGCAAGCATCGCAGAACCTGTTTGTTGTAACACTTGGTTTTTAGTCATTTCAGCGGTTTCTTTCGCGAAATCAACATCTACAATACGTGATTTAGCATCTGCAACGTTTGCTTGTGTATTTGCACTGTTAGCGATGTTATGTGCAAGACGGTTTTGTTTCGCACCTAAATCTGCACGTTGACTATCAATTGTTTTGATAGCTGCATCAATTTTGGTAAGAGCTGAAGCTCGACCCGCAGAAGTTGCGTTAGTTAGTGAGGCAACTGATAAGCTTGTAGAGTCACTTGTTTTAACTGTAATAGTGATATCTTCGCCATCTTGGTGACCTACTTGGAAGTTTTTACCACCTGAAAAACTACCATCTAATAATTTAGTTTCACCAAATGCGGTGTTATTACCAATTTCAGTAATTTCTAGCGCAAGTTCGTCCATTTCAGCTTTAAGAGCCGCTAAATCTTCAGCACTATTTGCACCATTCTCAGATTGTACCGTTAAGTCACGCATACGCTGAAGCATGTTTGTTTGCTCTTGCATTGCGCCTTCAGAGATTTGAGCGATTGAGATTGCGTCGTTAGCGTTACGCATACCCACTTCTAAACCACGAACTTGAGAGTTCAAACGGTTCGAAATAGCTAAACCAGCCGCATCATCTTTTGCGCTGTTAATACGTAAACCACTTGATAAACGCTCCATTGAGGTTGCTAAGTTACCTGTAGAAGCATTTAAGTTCTTTTGCGCTTTCATTGATGTTACGTTTGTATTTACTGTAATAGCCATAATTTGTTTCCTCTTTATACCTGGCTTTAAAACTTGCCTGTCTCTATTGCCAGGCGGGTCTATTGGGTTACAAATACTTTAACGGCAGCAATTTAGGTTACTTTAGAATTTTTTTGAACATTTTTCGCACACAAAGTCTTAATCACATAAAATCAATAACTTAAATAAAAAAAGCCATACTTGTTATTATTTAAACAAGTATGGCTTAATTTTTAGCCCGAAAGATTTTATAAAAAGCTTTAGGGTGTTAACTTGGTGTCATTAACCTAATAATGATAGCGCCACTTGTGGTAATTGGTTAGCTTGAGCCAACATTGAGCTACCCGTTTGTTGCAACACTTGGTTTTTAGTCATTTCAGCGGTTTCTTTCGCGAAATCAACATCAACAATACGCGACTTAGCATCTGCAACGTTAGCTTGCGTATTTGCACTGTTTGCAATGTTATGTGCTAGACGGTTTTGTTTTGCACCTAAATCTGCACGTTGAGTATCAATATTTTTAATTGCGGCATCAATTTTGGTTAGCGCTGATGCACGTCCTGCTGAAGTCGCATTTGTTAATGCTGCAACAGATAGACTTGTCGCATTACTTGTTTTAACTGTAATGCTGATATCTTCACCATCTTGGTGACCAACTTGGAACGTTTTACCAGCAGAAAAGTCACCTGTTAATAATTTCGTGTCACCGAAAGCCGTACTATTACCAATCGCGGTGATTTCTTCCGCTAATTGATCCATCTCAGCTTTCAATGCTGCTAAATCGTCAGGGCTGTTTGCACCGTTTTCAGATTGAATAGTCAAATCACGCATACGCTGCAACATGTTTGTCTGTTCTTGCATCGCACCTTCTGAGATTTGCGCTATCGAAATTGCATCGTTCGCATTACGCATACCAACCTCTAACCCACGAACCTGCGAGTTCAAGCGGTTAGAAATAGCTAGACCGGCCGCATCATCTTTTGCACTGTTAATACGTAAACCACTTGATAAACGTTCCATCGAAGTACTTAAATTTTGCGTCGACGCATTTAAGTTCTTCTGTGCTTTCATAGATGTAACATTGGTATTTACTGTAATAGCCATAAATAAATCCTCATTCTTAGTTTTGTTGCCAAGACTTTGGAGCTTGGCTAAATTTTACAATTTAACGTTGGTCTTTCTTGCTTTATTTATCTTGCAAGATCTGAACGCCTTACTAGATATAATCAAACAACGAAATAGAACCGACTTTGCCGAACACACTCGACACGGCATTTAATGCCAGTTGCTGTTTTTCAAATTCAGTTATTGCTGCTGCATAGTCCAAATCTTCAAGCATGGATAATGCGCTATCATTAACGATTTTTTCTTCAGCGTGATTCGTAGAGATACTCTCTAAACTTTTCAAGCTATTGCCAGCAATACTTCTTGCTGTACTGACTTGATTTTGACCACTATCGATATTATTCAATAGCTGTGCCAACTTTGAGTTTCCTTGAGAAGTATTTGGAATAGTAGGATCTTCAAGCATCGCAATCGCTTCATTAAAGGTATCTAGAATACTGACGGTTTCTTGAGGTTCCATGGTAAAAGAGTCACCTGCGACAGGCTGACCTGACAGTTGAACTTCTATGCCGTTAAAACTTACCGGATTGCTAGGATCAAAGTTTGCAACCGTTGATACGACTGTGCCGCCCGAATCTTCAATTTGTAAATCAAGGACACCTGCGTTATCAACAAACTTAAAGGTATAGGTATCTTCTACGTGTGCGGCAGAATCAAAAATGGCCGCCTTATCAACAACAAAATCACCCTGTTGAGATGGCAAATAATTGACACCATAATCACCAAGCGGATTAGGTGCGTTCATAAACACAGTGTCACCTGGCACATTTGTTCCGATGGTAACACCCGAGGCAACGATACTTTGCCGCTCGCCACTGTCACCGCTGTAAATTATTTGACCATTATTATCAAACGCAAAAGGTGGATTATTAGTATTGTTGCCAGCAAAGATATAATTACCCGATTCGTCTTTTGTGTTGGCAATCGACATTAACTCTTCGAGACTATCTTTCATTTCATCGGCAATCATTTGCCGTTCCGATTGAGATAGGCTGCCGTTTGCGGCGCGCTGTAGTTGCTCACGCATACTACTCATAATTGTTTCTGTGCTGCCTAACTTACTTTCGCTTAATCCAAGGTGCTTTTGTGCATAGTCAATATTCTTGACGAATTGATCCACCAAGGCGTTTTTCTGTTTTAAGTTATCAACACCAATAGCTGCAACCGGATCGTCTCCCGCGGTATTGAGCCTTTTGCCACTTGCCAGTTGTTCCAAAATTTTATTGGTTGAAGACTGACCTTTAGACAGACTTAAAGTATTTTGATGAAACATTTGAGCAGTTGAAATACGCATGACTAATTCTCCTAACGAACAGAACTAAGCAATGAATCAAACATTTGCTGAGCTGTTGTCATGATCCTGGCTGAAGCTTGGTAAGATTGTTGATAACGCATTAAGTTGGCAGCTTCTTCATCTAAGTTCACTCCCGACTCACTTTGTACACGGTTATATGCTTGTAGATAAACAGCTTCATTTGATTCAAAAGACACGGCAGCGGCTTTGGTTTTGCTAGCAATATCAAGCTTACTACCTTCAAACACGCCAGCTAAGGTCGTTGTGCCGCCATTCATTAATTTTTCATCTGACAGTTTCGCCATTTCTATCGCATTGCTGTTATCTCCTTCTGCAAATGATAAATCGAAGGTATAACTGTCGGTTACGCCAGCTGTTGACGTGTCGCTAATTTCAAAATCAAAGCCATAAGGTGTACTAATTTGTGGAGGAGTAAATGCCGTTGGGCCACCAATTGCTGCGCCACTGGCGTCAAAAGCTTGATAAGTATTTGTAACGGTATCGATTTGAATAGTGATTTCACTATCAGTCACAGGGAAATTAGCATTTGCTCTATCTATGCTAGTTAACTTAACACTGGTATCACCCGAGTTAGTGGGTTCACCAGTAATTTTAGGGGCAGCTGCTGCAATACCTTTGGGATCGGTCATTTCGACACCAATACCTGCTGCGGCGCCTGCATTCGGTCTAATTTCAAACTTATCACCATCTGCAAAACCTGCTGGCACCGAGTCAATTTGGATACTGAATCCATCTGCGCCCGTTAACTGGTTATTGACAGCATCATAGGTCAAAGCTTGTACTTCACCTGTTTTAGTATCTTTTAACTCATAGGTTGAAGGGGCAGTAAACGACAGCTCATATGAACTTCCTGTCAATTCACCGACATCATCTATGTTGACTCGGATTTTGGCTGTACCAGTATTACCGTCAAATTCACCGACACGCCCAGCTGACATCAGTGGATCATTTATATCAGTAAATATATTTTGACCAATTTCACCATTTAAATCATAGCCATTTGACTGCATTTCATTGAATGCATCAGCAATACCTAACGCTAATTGACCTAATTCTTGGCCAACAGGCACTAAGGTTTCATCGCGAAATTTAAATAGCTCCCCAAGTTGACCGCCTAATTTTGATCCATCAATAACTAAACTTTGATTACCAGTGGTCGTGGTCAAACGAGATTCATTGGGATAAGGGTCTCCAGTAGTGGTACCGATTTGCATTGAAACTTCACCAGACACCAGCATCACAGAGCCGCCTAACATGACACTTTTAGCACCATTCTCAAGCGGAATAACGTTGACTTCGGAATACTCACTTAACTCTAAAATAAGTGCATCTTGTTTATCTAGTAACTGGCTGTCTGGACTTTCGCTTTTCATTAGCTCTAGATTAATGCTAGCCAGCTCATTGCTGATTTCATTGATGCGATCAGCCATCGCACCGATTTGACTATTAGTCTGTTTCATCTGTGAGTCGAGATGAGACTGCATTTGATTTAGGCTACTTGCAGCTTGTTGCGCTGCGCCAAGCATACTGTCACGCATACCGATATCGGTTGGTAAATCGGCCACACTATTAATGCTTGAGAAAAAGTCATTTAATCGATCTGGCACCATTGAACCAATTTGTGAATAGAGCTGATCCATCTCATTCATTTTGGTATAACGAGTCTCTGCGGCGCTCATTGAGGTTTGGCCTATACGCAACTCTCTGGCAGCAAAGTCATTGTAGATCCGCTTTACATCAGTAACGTAAGTACCCGTACCATAAAAGCTGTTACCAATCTTTTGGGATTCTAACGACGACTGCTCGGCAACTTGACGGTGATAGCCAATCGTATTGGCGTTAGCAATGTTATTACTGGTTACGCCCATTTGAGATTGAGCCGCCAGTACGCCTGTGCGGGCGATATTTAATAAATCAACAGCCATTAGTTAGTCTCTCCTGGTAATGCAGACTTAAGTCCATTAGTCACTGTTTCCATCACTTTTAGCACTTTCTTTGCGTATTGAGGATCAGTGGCGTAGCCAGCTTTTTGTAACTCGTTAATAAATTTTGCAGGTTCTGCAGCCACTTTTTTGGCCTCTTGGTAACGTTCACCATTGGCAATAAAAGACACAAAATCATTAAAGCTTTGTTCAATACTGTCGTACATTCTAAAGTCAGCTCTTTGTTTAACAGCCTTGCCTTGCTCATACTCCAAGGTGTTCACCGATGTCTTATCACCCTGCCAGCGAGTGTCGGCTTTAATGTTAAACAGGTTATTACTAGCCGTGCCGTCTTGACGTCTGATCATTTTCTGACCCCAGCCTGTTTCAAGTGCTGACTGAGCAAGCAACACTTCAGGTGTTGTTCCCAGAGCTTTAGCTGCTTTTTCAGCATGAGGATAAAGCGTATTAACAAAATGCGCAGGGTTGCTAAATTCGGACGGCGCTTTATTGACTGATTGCGGCAATTGATTGCCATTAGCGGCAACTGAAATGTCATTTTCGCCTGCCAGAATTTTCGCCATTGCTTGCTCATCGATCACCGAGTGATGACTGGCAAGCTGATTAACATTTACTACTGGTTCATTGGGTGTTTTTTGTGCAAATGACGTTATTGGACTGACCGCAATGTCTGCTGATTTGTTATCAAATAAACCATGTTGAATGTTTGCATCAATATCGCCACGAAGGACAGAGGCAGGCTTAAATGGTGTATCTTGAGGTGATAATTGCTGAACCATTAAATCAGCAATGCCCAGCATACCTTTATCAGACAAGTCCACTGACATTTGTTGATCACGCATGTTCTCAAAAAACTCAGTGGTTTGACTGTTCATTGGACTGTCTGATTTAAAAGCTGCGTTAGCATCACGCATGCTTTTCATCAGCATTTGAATAAAGATACCTTCAAACTGTTTAGCGACTTCTTTAAGTGCCGCTTTCTCGTCTTTCTGAGCCTGAGAACGTAATGAATCTAGTCCTCCTAGATCCAGAAAGTGCGATGAATTTGACAGCTTTTCCATAGTCGTACCGACAATATTTAGATGATGATAAGTTCACCATGCAAAGCGCCTGCCATCTTTAACGCTTCTAATATTGCAAGCACATCAGAAGGCGCTGCGCCAACCAGGTTTACTGCTCGTACTAGCTCATCTAATGTCGTACCTGGGTCAAACAAAAACATTCGACTGTCTTCTTCAGCAACATCAATGGTGCTATCTGTAGTGACAACCGTTTGACCATTTGCAAATGCATTTGGCTGCGAAACTTGCGTTGCTTCTGCAATGGTGACCGTTAATCCGCCATGCGTCACAGCTGCAGGCATTAAACGCACATTTTGGCCAACGACAATGGTGCCAGTGCGAGAGTTAACAATCACTTTCGCAGATTCATCAGCTATCTCGACTTCAACATTTTCTAATGTCGCTAAAAAGAAACTCGCTGTGATGCATCACGAGGCGCACTGACTTGAATAGAGGTTGCATCTAACGCTCTTGCCATACCTGGACCTAAAAAGTCGTTAATTGCATCTGCCATACTTTTAGCGGTAGAAAAATCTGAACGACGTAGGTTAAAAGTTAGGTGATCCCCAGTCGCAAATGGACTCATCACACTGCGTTCAACAATCGCGCCACCAGGAATACGCCCAACTGTTGGCGTATTTTGAATCACTTGCGAACCATCTAGACCTTCTGCACTGAAACCACTGACCACTAGACTACCCTGTGCAATAGCGTAAACATTGCCATCAACCCCTTTTAAAAAGGTTTGCAGTAGAGTACCACCGCGTAAGCTTTTTGCTTCACCTAAACTCGATACGGTAATGTCAATATTTTGACCGGGCTTAATAAATGCTGGCATCTCTGCATGCACCGCTACCACGGCCGCATTCTTAGTTTTAGGGTTCACATTATCAGGTAAATTAATGCCAAAGTTTTTCAGCATGGTTCTGAATGTTTGTTCAGTGTATTTGGTTTTTTCACCAGTGCCGGGCAAACCAACCACAAGGCCATAACCAATCAGTTGGTTACTACGTACACCTTGAACGTTGGCAATATCTTTAATTCGCTGCGCTTGAACTGGCGCAGAAAATACCGTTAATGCAACTGAGGCGGTAAGGGCAATGGAGATAAATAAAGATGAAATTTTCATGGCATACTCCTTAGAAAGGCCACCATTCGCTCATAAAGAATGAGCTTAACCACCCTACTTTTTGAACATCTGCAAATGTACCCGTTCCGCTATATTGAATGCGGGCATTGGCTACTCGAGTTGACTGAACTGTATTCTCAGGAGTGATATCTTGACTTCTTACCATGCCGGTAACACGAATAAATTCATCGCCATTGTTAATCGAAATCCATTTTTCACCACGGATAACCAAGTTGCCATTACTGAGCACTTGCATCACGTTAGCTGAGATACTGCCATCAAGGCTGTTAGATTGGTCAGCATCAGCTTCACGCTTGGTGTCCATCGCATCAGAATAACGTAAATCAAGTGGTACACCTTTAATCGTCACATTGCCGCCTCCAGCATAGATAGGGTCAACACTCAAATTAGAGTCTTTTTTGATTTCGTTATTGGCGCTTTTTTTAGCTTGAGTCGATTCATTTAACAGCACTGTGATAATGTCACCGACTTTATGTGCTCGTATATCTGAATATAAGCTAGACGATTGATGGTCCATGTAAATCGACCCCGTCGACACCATTTTAGTTGGTGGTGCTTCTGGATACACTGGCGCATAAAATGGATCATCAGGTATAGGTTTTTGTTGCGTTGAACTACAACCGGCAATGAAAATAACGGATGCTAACGCTAGGTATTTATTCATAATCCAGTTCCTTTCAATAACAGTTATAGGTTCTGAGTCACGTAAGACATCATCTGATCAACAGCTGATATCACTTTAGAGTTCATTTCGTAAATACGCTGACTTTGAATAAGGTTTACTAGCTCTTCAGTCACATTAACGTTTGATGTTTCTAATGCCCCTTGGCGAATAGCGCCTAGGCCATCTAAAGAAGCTGTTCCCTGAATAGGCGTTCCACTTGCGCCAGTTTCGGTATACAAGTTTTGCCCTAATGGATCTAACCCTGATGGATTAATGAAATCGCTCATGGCTAACTGTCCAACAACTGTGCTTTCTGTCGCGCCAGATAATTTTACTGATACTTCACCTTCGGCAGAGACTGTAATTGAAGTTGCATCATCAGGTATGGTGATTGACGGTTGCACGACATAACCAGAACCTGGAGTCACAATCTGGCCATTTTCATCTAAGCTAAATTGACCATTTCGGGTATAAGCAGCGGTGCCATCAGGCATCTCGACCTCAAAAAATCCAGGGCCTTCAATCATTAAATCTAAAGAGTTATCTGTGGTTAACATGTTACCTTGGGTGAACATTTTTTGAGTTGCCACGACCTTAGTACCGGCACCAATGTTCAAACCATTCGGCAGCTTAGTATTATCAGCACTTATACCACCAGCTTGATTGACTGTTTGATATAGCAAGTCTTCGAATACTGCACGGCTTTTTTGTAGCCTACGGTGCTCGCATTCGCCACGTTATTAGAAATAACTGCAATATCGGTTTGTTGGGCATCTAAGCCTGTTTTACTGATCCATAAAGCGGGATGCATAATTATTACTCCTAACTAACTCTCATTAAGGATGATGAAGCACGGTCTAGCTCTTCGGCATTTTTCATCATCTTCACTTGCATTTCGTATTGACGCTGGATATCAATTAACGCCACCATTTCTGAAACAGCGTTAACATTACTGCCTTCAACAACCCCTGTTTCGATATTCACATTAGGATCGTTCGGCGCATTTAAGCCCGAAGTCAGCCTAAATAACCCATCTTCACCACGCATCATTTCTTCATTTGATGGATTAACTAATTTAATTCGTGCCACTTCTTCAACCACATCCGCAGTTGCACCCTGAGGTCTTACAGAAATAATGCCATCAGGCGAGATTTGAACTTTGTCGATTGGTAGCGGCAAAACTATCGGTCCAGCCTCTCCCATAACAGGGTTGCCTCGACCATTAGTTAATAAGCCTGTACTGTCAAAACTTAGACTACCGGAGCGGGTATACGCTTCGCCGCCATCGGCACCTTGCACTGCAATCCAACCTTTATCTTTAATCGCAATGTCTAAATCACGACCCGTAGTTTTAATTGGGCCTGAACTAAAGTTTTGCCCAGGGCTTTCAGTCATAGAAAAGACCCGTGTCGGTAAGCCTTCCCCAAATGCTTGCATAGAGCGAGCTTGAGCCAAATCAGCTTTGAAACCATCGGTATTCGCATTGGCTAAATTATTGGCACGAACAGCCAAAGCATTCATATTTTGCTTTGCCCCACTCATGGCAACATACAGTAATTTGTCCATCTGCCGCTCCGTCAAACTTTTTACATAACTAAAGATATAACTAGAACTAGCAATGAGTGTGCCAATATATAAATTGTGAATAGAGAATGGCTAACTAAATGAAATGTATTTGAAAAGCAGGAAGTGAAAAGAAAAACAATAAAAGGCAAAAAATGAAAAGGCAAAGAGTTGCCGTTGCGGCAACTCTTTGTCAAAACAAGTCAAACTTATCGAATTTGAAGAATCGACTGATTTAACGTGTTATTCACTTCAAGTGTACGAGAGTTCGCTTGGAAGTTACGTTGTGCAGAAATCAAATCCACTAACTCAGTGGTCAAATCAACGTTAGATTGTTCAAGCGCCGATGAACGAATACTACCAAAGGTACCACTATTTGCTTCACCTGCTAGCGCTGGACCAGAATCTAAGCTGGCTTTCCAAGAAGTATTACCCACTTGGGTTAAACCTTGCTCGTTAGCAAAACGAACCAAAGCAACTCGAGCTAATGGTTCAGTCGAACCGTTACTGTAACTTGCTGTCACTAAGCCATCTTCGCCAATACCTACGTTAGTCAAACGACCGACGGTGGTACCATCTTGAGTTAACTCAGTCACTTCAAATGGAGATGCATATTGAGTTGGATTATTAAATCCAACGGTGACTTTTTGACTGCCATCAGCGCCAGGGCCTAATACGTTAGCACCATTAACACCCAGCTCAACAGTTTCAACTACCGCAGGATCTGAGCCTGTATATGCGCCCGCATCATTGAACTTTAATACCGAGCCTTTCCAACCTGATGCATTTTCAGCAAACCTTGTCGTATCAGCAACACCGTCACCAGTCGTATCAGCGCCGTATGAACCACCATTTGCTTGGTCAAGGTCAACTTGTTTTCCATCTACAGCATAGAATGCAACCCAGTTACTTTCACCGGTATAAGCCCCTTCTGTCGGCTTAACAAAATAGGTGGTCATAATGTGCGATTCACCAAGTGAGTCATAAATCGTCACTGAAGTCGATTTATTAAACGTGTCAGGATCGTTGGGATCAAAGTTAGCAGGATCTAATGGCGTTTCACCCACATCAAGGTTCATCTGTAGGCCAATATTCTCAGTTTTCACTGGGCTACCTGCCGTATCAGGGATCTTAATTGGTTGAGTCGTCGTTAAACTAACCGAGGTAGAGTTACCGTCAGCATCGACAGGGAAACCTTGTAAATAGTTACCAGCAGAATCAGTCATGTAACTTTCTGAGTTAACTTTAAATGCGCCAGCACGAGTGAATGCGTGATCTTGAACTCCCACACCTGATGATGTCACAAAGAAACCACCGCCACTTATCGCCATATCTAAAGAGTTACTAGTAAACTGTAAACTGCCTTGCTGAAATTGCTGTGCAACCTGAGTCGTTGTCGCACCGCCACCAACAGCAGTTTTGCTGTTTGAGAAAATTGAATTAGCATATACGTCAGCAAACTCGGCACGAGATTCTTTAAAGCCTACGGTGTTAACGTTAGCAATGTTATTCGCAGTGGTATTGAGATCTTTTTGAGCTGCAGAAATACCACTCAAAGCAATGTTAAACGACATAATTCACCCCTTTCCTACTCATTCTGTTTGTTTTACTGACTGCTACAGCTGCCAGCTTTAAATTTGATAAGCTAATTAACTTTCAGTGACAGCTAAGACATCTGACAACTGAATACCACCAATACCACGTAGGTTTAATATTGCTCCTGTTGTGGTGTTACCCAGTGACACGCTCGTCACATGCGCATAGGTCGATACTGCTAAATCTTCTGATTTTCCATCAATTTTGCCGTTCGCTTTTATCGCGTAATTGCCTTCAGGAGCTGGGTCGCCATTTTTATCTAGCCCATCCCATGACACATCAATGTTACCGCCAGCAGAGCCGTCAACTTCAAAGGTTTTAATAACTTGGCCACTTTCATCTTCAATACTGACTGTTATCGTATCGATAGAAGTTGGTGTACTTATCACGCCATTGACTTCTGGACTATCTGACGATATGTGCCCCGTATCAGACGGAATTAACACTTTACGGCCTACTAAACTTGAAGCCTGCAGCGCCTGACTCGAACTGGTTAAGTTATTTAAGTTGAGAATTTCTTCATTCAACTTGGCAATACCGTCAACGGTTGAGAATGATGCCATTTGCGAAATCATTTGATCGTTTTCAACAGGCTTAAATGGATCTTGCATTGATAACTGTTGACTCAATAAAGCAAAGAAATCTGATTGAGTCAGTTCCTGGCTATTAGGTTCAGGTGTTTCTGGCTCTCCTTGTAAGGCCACACTGTCTAAAAATGCATTCCCTGTACTGGCTGTTTCTTGTGTATTGGATGCAATACCAGTACTACTAGCAGATTGAGTCTGTGGTAAAGACTGACTGCTGTAAGGATTAATGAGGCTCATCTTTTACCCCCACAAAATTCATATTACTTACCCATACGAAGTGTTTGTTGCAGCATTGATTTTGCCGCATCAGCCACTTGGACATTCATTTGATAAGAACGAGATGCTGAAATCATATCCGCCATCTCTTCCATCACATTGACATTCGGTTTGTAAATAAAGCCGTCACCATCAGCCATAGGATGATCAGGAGAAAACTCCTTTAATAACGGTTTATCACTTTCAACAATGCCCTTAACACTGACACTGTGAGAACTATTTTGCTCATGGCTTGCTTTGGCCATTTCAGCTTCAAAAATCGGATGACGAGCCTTATAAGTTTGATCAACACTACTGGAAACTGAATCAGCATTGGCAATGTTACTGGCGGTAGTATTAAGTCGCACTGATTGTGCTGACATACCAGAACCCGACACATTAAAAATATTAAATAGACTCATGATTAATCACCTCTAATAGCTTTACGCATGCCTGAGAACTTGCTTTCAAGAAAACCCAGTGACATTTGATATTCCAAGGAGTTCTGCATAAAGGCCGCTTGTTCTTGTTGAGAATCAACGGTGTTGCCATCACCTGTATCTGGTTGATTAGGCACTCTAAACTTTACATTTTCCTGGCTTAACGCTTTCAAGTCGAAATGTTTGTCAGTTGTTTGACTCATCTGTAATCCACTTTGCTTAGCGCGTGCGCTGTTCATTGCTGCAGCAAAGTCGACATCTCGAGCTTTATAACCTGGCGTATTAGCATTGGCGATGTTGCTGGATAGCACTTCAGCCCGTTGTGCACGTATGCCCAAAGAGTATTGATGTATACCTAAACCATTTTCAAAATTAATCGCCATAAAATTGCCTCCACCAGCTAACTGACAGAATTAAAGCAAAGCTTATGCCAAAAAAATTAGATTATTAGAAATGAAATGATAAAAATGAAAATGCCAACGAACGCTGGCATTAATAAATAAAAATATTCAACTATTACAACAAATTATAGCTAACTCTTCTTCTGGTAATATATACCAGGGTTGCACCTAACCATATTGAACTCGTCCGTTAAACCCGAGATAGACTCTGACGCCCCTAAAAACAAAATACCGTTAGGGTTTAAAGCGGCAGCAAATTGCCGCAATATTTTTGCTTTTGCCTCTGGGGCAAAATAAATCAGAACATTACGGCAAAAAATAATATCAAACTTTCCTAAAAGGCTATAACTTTCAAGAAGATTGTGTGCCCTAAAGTTTACCAAACGCTTCACATTATCTTTCACTTTCATGTTACCAGAAGGCAAAGGATCAAAAAATTGGCGCTTACGCTCAGGTGATAACCCTCTAGCTAGGGCTAAACTATCGTATTCAGCATTTTTACAACGCTCAAGCATTGACGGAGATAAATCTGTCGCTTGAATGGTTGCATTTCCAGGTAATGCGCCTGGTTTACGTTGCTGGTATTCCAAAATCGTCATCGCGAGTGAATAAGGCTCTTGCCCTGAAGAACAAGCAGCAGACCAAATTTTTAACGGTCTTCCTAAGCGACTGTATTCAGGTAATAACGCATTATTGAGCAACTCGAACGGATATTTGTCCCTAAACCACAAGGTCTCATTCGTTGTCATTGCATCAATGACTTCCGCCCTTAAATGCCTTTCCGTTGGCTTCATCGACCTTTTAACTACTTCTGATAATGACGGCAAATCATATTTACCCATCAAAGGAGCTAATCGGCTTCTTACTAAATATTGCTTGTTGTCACCTAATACAATGCCGCTGTGCTGTTCTAAAAAGAGCTTAAACTGATTATATTCTGCTTCAGCGAGTGATTTATTCGTCACATTTACATCCTATTATAAGAAATGACACTAGCGTCACTTCAGAGTGAACAGGTTACTTTTATTAACTTATCACGACTATCGACAAGCACAACGTATTGCTCACAATAACTGTCTGACTATCTATTTAATCATAGTCAGACTTATCAATATTGCTTATAAAATTAGGTGTTTATTTACAGCAGATGCTAATTCATCTGGATTAAACTTGGCGATAAAGTCATTGGCACCCACTTTCTCAACCATTGCTTGGTTAAATACACCACTAAGGGATGTATGAAGTACCACTTTAATGTCTTTCAACTTAGGATCGTCTCTAATTTCAGCCGTTAAGGTATAACCATCCATTTCTGGCATTTCGATATCCGAAATAATCAAAGGAATTTCGTCAGCAACATTATCCATCTCAGTCGCAATCGCTTTAAGCTTTTCTAGCGCATCTTTACCATCAATGGCGGTATCAATTTGCAAATTAAGCGACTCAAGCGAACGAATAATTTGTTTACGGGCCACTGCAGAATCATCAATGACCATGATGTGATAATGCTGGTCACGATCAATGGTTAACGCTTCATTAGCTTCTTCACTTATTTCAGTCTTAACAGGTGATATCTCGTCTAAGATTTTTTCAACATCTAAAATCTCAACCAATTCACCTTCGATTTCAGTTACCGCAGTTAAATAAGAGTTACGCCCAGCCCCTTGTGGTGGTGGCATAATCGATTCCCAGTTCATATTGATAATACGTTCAACTGAACTGACTAGGAACCCTTGAATACTTCGGTTGTATTCAGCAATGATAATAAAACAATTCTCTGTCGATGTAAGAGGACGACCACCTGTTGCAGCACTCAAATCAATCACAGAGATGGTTGAACCACGGATATGGGCAATACCTTTAATCAGCGGACTCAAACGAGGTAATGTCGTTAACGGAGGACATTGCAGCACTTCTTTTACTTTAAATACGTTAATGCCAAAACGCTGACGTCCATTCAACTTAAATAGTAACAACTCTAATCTGTTTTGACCTACAAGCTGCGTACGTTTATTAACTGACTCAAGAATACTCGACATAACCCTGCCTTGTTTTATTTATACTGCCCCTAAGGACTTTATTACTTATGACTTAAAGCGACCATAAGCCATATTTGTCAAATTGTAGCATACGCTGCAATTATTTATGTCACGATGACTATCGCATTTAGGTAATAGGCATACTTATTGCTTATTTAAACCGTATCGGTGCTTTCAGGCGAAAAAGTCAAACTTATGACTCTTTATTTACCCGATAACCATTTGTCCAAAATCAAAGCGTTGTTAGCTTAACTTAAAAGTATAGAGGTATTCTGGCCACCACCGCTAGAAACAAGATATGAAGAAAAACACATTACTGTTATTGCTCATTCTTTGCATTCATTTACCGGCTTTTGCCAGTGAACAAAGCACTATTACCTATACTTTATCGACCATCACCGAGCTAGCTAAAGAGACAGTTGCAAAAAAAATTGCAACCAGTCCAAATGCCAACCCCAATGCGAGAGTGAATATCATTCCCCAAAGCTTAGAAGGAAGGTTAACGCCACCCGCTTGTTACCCTCCTCTTTCTGTTGCTATGGCAAGCGACCGACCGATTAACCGAACCAATACCGTTAAAATTAGCTGCATCAGCCCAGACTACGATTACCCTTGGCAAATGTACTTATCGGTTAAAGTCGAAGTCATGTACCCCGTCGTCACCGCAATTGGCATCATTGAAAAAGGTGAGCTCATCACTCCTGAAGCCATCGAAATTAATTACGTTGACCAACACAGTATCCGAGGACAGTTTTTCTCAAACACAAGCAACATAATCGGCACCCGCTCTAAAAGACGTGTCGCAGCTAAAGCCCCATTGCTGAATAATAACCTATGTTTTGTCTGTAAGGGGGATTCGGTATCCATTTACGCAAAAACAAATAGCTTTGAAATAAAAACAGCTGGTGAAGCACTAAGAGATGGCAATATAGGCGATGCAATAAGAGTCAGAAATGCCAACTCAAACAGACGATTAGATGTCATTGTCACCGGAGTTGGCGAAGTTGAAGTTAGGATGTAAAATATTCCTAAAGTTTTTTCCAACAGGGTCGATAGCCTGTTAGGAAAACCATAAATTACGCTGGAGCCTAAAATGGCAATTGATATTAACAATCTTAAAACAGCATCACATACTCAGTTGCGTACTAATCGTGACTCAGGTGCTGCCCCAAAAGCTGCCGAGTCAGCTGGGCAACAGGCTGCACCTATTAAAAGTGATTCGGTCAGCATTACCTCGCAAGCACAGCAGCTGCAAGGAGCCCAAACTAACATGGCATCTTTACCTGAAATTGATCAAAGCAAAGTTGATGCAATAAAGTCAGCCATTTCAGAGGGACGTTATAAAGTCGACCCTGAAAAATTAGCGGCGAATATTGCAAGCTTTGAAGCTGACATGAGCGGACTAAATTTCGACCAAGAGTAGCGTCATACCTGCTCTTGGATAAACAATCATCATCGCATTACGCCTTGTCGTTATGATGTGGGTTTTTATAAAGAGTAAATTATGAATGAATTACTACAGCTGTTATCTTTTCAGCACGGCACTTTGTCGTCGCTGAAAAAACTTGTATCTGCAGAAAAGCAGGCCTTAGCAGATCAAGATGCCGACACCTTGCTAGCACTTGCACGCGAAAAAGTGGAGTGTTTGAATACGCTTCAACAAAATGATGAGAAATTAGCTAATCATCCTGATAAATCTTTGCTCAATTCAGAGCCTAAACTCATTGAGAAAGTCGCTGAAGCTAAAACCATTCTCGAAGAGTGTAAAGACATCAATAATCAAAATGCTAGCTTAATCGAACTGAATATCGCGAGCTTAAACCGCTTTTCTCAAGCCATGCAAATGAGTAGAAATGCCACCAGTTTAACTTATAACGACAAAGGCCGAACGTCGACAATTTCATCTTTAGGCCAAAACCTCAAAGCCTAAAACTAATATCGATTTAAGCCATGTAGTCAGTTCATCCAAGGTCAACTGCAATCTCTCCAATGGCAAATCAGAATCGCTAATGCTAATGCTAATGACAAACATAAAAAAACCGCCTTTATTGGCGGTTTTTATATCTGTCGGAATTTACATTAAAAGTATGTCACTTCTTTTACACGACGGGGGCGGTTTTGTTGCTGATAAAGATCCCACACCTGAGCAAAATCCAGCTCTAACTCAGTCACATACATATCACCCGCAGGATAGCTTTTAACTACTTTCGCGCCTTTAATCATTCCTGACACATTGGCAGAAACGGTTTCGTTATTGAGCATCCAGTCGCTCATTTGACTATGAGCATCAATCTGTTGACCATATACCTGCTCTGCTAATTCTCGATATGCCGCGATTTTTGACGCTTGCATGGCCATTAGAACTTTATGTGACTGCTCTTTCGCAGGCTGAGTCGCTAAAGGCGCATAACCAATTGCAGTTAACTTAGGGAACTGATCTGGCGCTTCTGTTTCCCATTGCACATATTTATCATTACTTGCACAACCACTTATCGAGATTGCCAATAATGAAACCAATAGAACAACTAACTTATTCATAATTTCGCTCCCAATACTACGGCATTACCTTGACCAGACGCTTCATGGCGAAAAAGCAATCCATCTTGAAAAATGACTTGATTTGAAGGTGATAAATAGCCAGGTAGACTATTCATATTCACAAAAGTTTGCACTGCTGACACCACCCGATTATTAGTCACGTTAACAATTCTTGCATTAAGAACTAAGCCCATTGGTGTGGTATCCATAGTCGAAACGACAACATGAGAGACAGGCAAATCAGACGGAAGTAACTTCCAATCTCGACTTAAAATAAACTCGCCCTGCTCAGTTGAACGTAATGCATTCGCCACGTTTAAATCGACCAAGTTAAATTCATGACTATGAAAAGCGGCAACAAAACCTTGCTGTAACTGTAAGCCTAAAGCATCCGTTTTGCTGTAATCACTGGTATTAACCGGAGTGGTTACAAGTAAAGGTTGGTCAGAGCGTAAACTGTCATTTTGTAATACCAATTCATTTACGACTTTTTCAGCCAATATATTCACATGTGATTTAGGGGCTAGACCGGCTTTAGTAATGTCATATTGTAAAGGCGCAGGCTGCACTTCAGGTTCATCACTAAACCAAAAGCTAGTTTCAATAGGCTTTTCTACATAAGCTAACTCATTTGTCGACACAGGCGGCTCGCTAGCGCAAGCAGCCGCTAGCAACGCAATGGGAAAAATGATTAAACGGCTCATGGCTTATTCCTTATTACAATGACGTCTCAGCATTGATGTGATGTTAGGTTCAGTAATGTTGCCGCTAACTGGCTTTAGGCCCAATCAGAGCACACATTAAACACACTATAGATAGTGTATCGACCACACATTCAAAACCTTTACCTTGAAATGAAGAATTTATCTCCATCTGTTCACTGCTAAAAGCTCATACAGGCATGGTTTTTGCTTTTATTATGATAATTAATTTAAGTCGTGCTAAACCGTCATAGAGTTGGCACCCTTTTTCTTCGATATTGTGAAAAGCGAACATGAACATGCCAAACGTTAGCTCTAAATATTTGACTATTATCATGCTGGTTATTCTTTCAGCTTGTTTCAGTCACTCTGTATTAGCGCAAAGAGTTGAAGTGTCAGGAAAAGCCAAAATTATTGACGGCAATATAGATAAAGCCCGCGAGGATGCGATTAATCAAGCATTAAACTATGCCAGCTTAAAAGCGGGTGTAAACTTTAATAGCCAGCAAAGTATTAATCAGGGCAACTTAACTCAAGATGCATTTCAAATAAAACGCATGGGTCAAGCTAACGATATTGAGCTCGTGTCTGAAATCATCAGCGCATCAGATATCACGGTTATGTTGCGGCTCAATCTTGAGTCTAAACCCCGAGCACAGCAATGCCACAGCCAACAATTAAAAGCGGCAATAATGATCCCTCAAGCCATCATGCGTGACCGCTCACAACTTCGATACGGACAACTTGCTAACTTTGAACAAGCTTTATCACAGCAGTTTGGCAATTTATTAAATAATGGCTCTGACTACAGTTTTGCTCGTATGCACGCCGAGGAGAAGCTTGACCATACCAACCAACTCATCAACTTCAAAGGCCAACGCATACCAAGCTGGCTTGGCGAAATAACCGACAGCCAATATATCTTACAACCTGAAATCCTGGATATTTCAATTGAGCCATACTCGAGTTCTTTATTTGGATTATGGGATGAGACACCTTTAAGGCAAATTAATTTACGGTTTACCATGTTCCATGGCATTAGTGGTGAAAAAGTGTGGAGCAAAGACTATCAAGCAGAAGCTGAGTGGGATTTTGAACGAGATGAAACCGTGTCACCTTCAACCCAACGGTTTTGGGGCTCAACTTATGGTCAAACTATGAATCAGCTTTTACAACAAAGCACTCAAGATATTGATAATTTACTAAATTGTCGACCTTTACTCGGTCAAATCGTTGCTAAGCAAGGTAATAGAATCATCATTAATTTAGGCCGTCGAAATAACGTCAAAATGGGTGATAGCTTCCAAATCGTGTTACAACAAAATATTCCTGATAGAGTGAATTTAATGCGAGCTGTTGCGACTAAAAATAGAGCCACGGTCACAATAGAACAAGTTTCAGAAGAAAGCGCCACAGCCTTACTAGAAGGTATTGAAAGCTCTGGCAACATACAGATCCAAGATATTGTGATTAAGATTTAAAAATCAGTGAACGTGAATCGATAAAACATATACCAATAAACAAGAAGGTTTTACTTACAATGGCTACATCACACTCAGTTTTTAATAATCAGTTCGCCATTAGTCAATTTGATGAGTACTACTTGCCCTGCATCAACAGGAATACCTTTGAAAAAGAAGACTCTATAACCGCTTTTAAAAAGAAGTATAAACACGATATTTTTAAGGAAGATACATTACACGTCATTCTAGGTCTCGATTCTGGCTTATTGGTTAATTATATTCTTGAGTCTCCACAGGTAGCAGGAAGTAAATACATTTTTGTAGAGCTACCAGAAGTCATGTCGATGTTAAATATTGATATACCAGAGGAGCAGCAACACTACCTTAAAGTGCTAAGTCTTGAAGAACTTAATGAACATATAGAATCGGGCGAAGATGATTTATTCCTTATAAAAGATCAAATCGCCATTACACTCTCATTAGCCGCCTCTGCAGGCGTGGTTGAAGAATATTCAGGCTACTACAGCCAAATTTATAAGTTAATAAAACAACAAACCACCTCACATAAAGCAAATTTTACTCAAAAGTCATTCTTTGTAGAACAATTTTTCAATGTTGTCGAAAATAATCAACCAGCTTCGATATTGAAAAATCAATTTGCAGGTAAAACTGCAATAGTGATTGGTGGCGGCCCATCACTTGATGAACATATTGATTGGATTAAAGTTAATTATGAACAGCTTTTCATTCTTACCGTATCAAGGTTCGCATCAAAATTGTCGGCTGCTGGGATCCCAGCTCATATTATTGTTTCGGTAGATCCTCAAGATACAAGTTTTGAGGTTAACCGCGATATGATGAGCCTCGCAAATGAAAGCCTGTTTATTAACTCACATCATGTCAATCATCGAATCATTGCTCAGTGGAATGGAAAATCATTGTTCTTAGGCAATCGATTCCCATGGGAAGAAACTAACAACATTCTTACCATTGGTCCTACGGTAACCAATAGTGCTGTCAGAGTGGCAATTGAAATGGGCTTTAAACAAGTGCTTTTAAGCGGTGTTGATTTATGTCACTCCTCTGCAGGGGTCACTCATGCAAAAGGAAGCGTTGAAGCCAGTGCCGGAAGTAATAACAGTATTATTCATGAGTGGGTAGAAACCTACTCAGGTAGCATTGCTGAAACGCCCATTCAATTGATACATGCAGCACTCGCGCTAAAAGAAGAAGCTGAGACTTACCCTAATGTTGAAATCGTTAACCTATCTATAAATGCAGCTAAAATTCAAGGTATTACCCATATACCAAAAGAACAAGTTTCAATTGTTTCAGCTGATTGCAATCCAAGTCAGTTACTCGAAACGGTTCCATCTGCTAGTGAAAACAAACAAGAAAAATTACAACTTATTCAAACTGAATTATCTGCTGCTAACGAGGCTTTTAAAGCAATAAGCAAGCTGGCTATCAAAGCCTTACACATTAATAATGAAGCTAAAAAATTGAAACAGCACTCTGCAGCGTTTCAAGCTAAAGCGAGTGAAATCGATAAAATTGAGCAAAAAATAAATAAGAAATTTCCAAAATATAATATGTCGATAAAGGTATTCGGCTATTTTGAGTTTACGCAATTTCTGACAACAAAGAAGACTCAGGATTGGTCCTTTAAACAAATGAATACAATGACTCATTTGTACTATAGTGCTTATCAAATCATTACTAAACAGCTTCAAGAGTTAACTGAGACCGCGCTAGATATTGTCAAATTAAGACGTGAAGAAATAAGCGACACACCATCAATAGAATTGATTACCGAAGGCTGGAAAAAGCACAACCAACCGGGACGAGTCAATATTTTTCAAGCAATGCTCGACAACACTGTCGCTAGCTCTTTGACACCAAATGAAAAATCCAAACTAAAATCAGCAAGTGACAGCTATCAAGAACAACTTACAAGCTTTGCTCATCCATACTTTTCGATGAAGAAAAAGAACCAAAATTTAGACAATACATTAGCCAAAATTTTAGATTTGAAACAACATAAGAATATCGATGGTTTAACACTACTCACTAACAATATAGAGCCATTAATTGCCAATGATACGTTTGCACATAGGTTATTCCATCTCGCGTTGCATTATGTACATTTTTTAGAAAATAACTTTGATGCAGCTTTAACTGCGTTACTGGAAATTGAACCCACAAGCCGAACTGAAGTCGAATTAAAGCAGCAGTTATTGCTGGCGCTTAAACTACACAAAATTGACTTAGCTGAAGAAACAATAACGTCTTTGGCTCAGTACAGTGACGAATATTACCCTCAGCATGCCCACATATTGTCCTTACAAGGTAAAAACCAGCAAGCATTGGATTTGTATTTAAATTATTTAGACAAATACCCTACTGACGAAAGTACATTGATTAAACTCGGCGTCTTTTTAGCAGGGCTTGGGCAAATCGAAGGAGCTAAATCAGCTTTCGATAATGTGATGCAAATCAATCCTGATAATGTCACCGCTAGAAACTACCTAAATCAGTTAGCAACAGGTAATGCATCTTAAAAGTCTATGATGTTGAAACTATGCGTTAGTTGACGATTAAAGGTCAACTAACTCAACTGCTTAACTATTAAGCATTTAAATTTGAAGCCTTTTAATCATATTAAAAGCTTGTATAATTGCCCTGTCTCCCTATAGCTCAACAGGATAGAGCAGTCGCCTCCTAAGCGATCGATCAGGGTTCGAGTCCTTGTGGGGAGACCATAACATCTTATTAAGATGCCAATAACTCCCCGCTCTAACTCTTATGTGAACTTTACTTATAAAGACTTAACCCAAACTCTTGTGTTTATAGAGTCGTAATTCTGAATTAAATCCGTCTACCGTTTCAAACCCAAATGGATGAACATTCGTTGATACCAACTGATAATCAGGTAAAAAGGTATCGTAATCATCACCTTTGATTTGCTCTTTAACCCCTGCATGGCTGCCATCTGTTGCCAATTGTTTTCCTTCACGTAGATTTCGTAAAAGCACGTATTTACAGTTGAGTCTGGCAACATGTTCAAGATAGTTCTTAACAATATCAGGCTCCATTTCTTGAAAAGAAATAAAGTTAACGAACAAGTCTAAATCGCCGCTCACCTGAGGCAATTGCCATGGACACAAAACGGCCCCTTTATAACGTTCAGAAAGGTTAGGTAAAGATGGTTCTTGCATCGATTTAACCGTTTGATAATCAGCAATATTATCTTTTCCAAAATGCGTTTGGAGGTAGTAAGTCGAAAATAAGCAGGTCGGTGCAATATCAACATTCATATAGAATGTGTTGTTACGGCTATCGCTTAATAAAATCTCGCCGAGGGATCCAAAACCACCACCGATTTCAAGCACTGTATTAATTGGGACATCTTTAATTTGCTGTTTAAGGAAATTAAGACCCAATAAATAATTCAAACTAGAGCGACTAAACTTACGGTTTTCGAACTCAAAATGTTCAATTGGTGTACCTACCGAGCTTTCACTGAACTTATCAGTAAACGGCTGTTTGTTACTCTCACTTGCTTTATACACTCTAAAATCACTTCTCGCATGGCTTTCACCCGACAAGAAATCCTGCATAGATAGAATTGCTTTTTGATCTCCCGCTAACTGAGTTTCGCAAACTCCGACCAAGTCTTGATACTTTTCAGGACGCGTCGCCCAACCATGAAATTTATAGGTTGGTACAAAAAACGATAATGCACTCTTAAGACTTCGGAAATTTTCAATACCATGAGTTTCAATATCTTGCTGCAAGCCATTAGCACCAAATTGCCAAAAGCTGGTTGGCAAATATTTGGAATCAACTTGCTTCATATCTTTACTGATTATTTCAATTTGTTCAGTCCACATGGAACATCACCCTTTCATTTTTTATTATTAACGTCCTGTTAAAGTTAACAAAAACAATAAATCAGGAAATATGTAAAATTCATTTTAGCGAATAGCCCACACACAACGACTCCATTGCGTTATGACCAGTTTCACTATTGTTGCAGAAAATCTTTTTTATCAAGATCCTCAGCCAATACTGGCTCACCAACATTGACGCTGCGAGTCAATGTTGCCCCAATTAAAGACTTCATATGCTTTGGATGTAGACCACTGCCATTACGCAATACTTTAATATCCCCTTCACCTATCAGCTCACCGGCAGAGCGGTCGCGGCAATAAAAAATTGAGCGGCGGCGAAGTTTATCTTGTTCAGACACACTGTAATTGACTTTACCTAAACATGATTCGACATTTCTGATCTGATTTACCATGTCACGAAACTCATCAGGCTCCATTGAAAAAGCAGAATCTGGGCCGCCATCATGTCTGTCTAATGTAAAGTGTTTTTCAATGATTCTGGCTCCCAGGCTCACAGCTGTCATCGGCACTAATGAGCCCATGGTGTGATCGGATAACCCAATCGGCACGTTAAACTTTTTCTGCATATCGGTGATCATATGAAGATTGGCATCGTTTAAGCTTGCAGGATATTGAGAGGTACATTTAAGTAAAGCAACATTAGTATTGCCTGCTTCGAAACAAGTCTTAAGCGCTAACTCAATGTCCTTATCATCCGCAACGCCTGTGGAAATAATCAGAGGTTTGCCTGTACGTGCAGCTTTATCAATGAGCGGAATGTGGTTAATTTCGAAAGAAGCAATTTTATAGTAAGGAACATTAAGTGTTTCAAGGAAATCCACACCCTCAAGATCAAACGGACTTGAGAAAAACGCCATACCTAACTCGTGGGTAAGCGCTTGCAATGGCTGGTGCCATTCGTAGGGCAATGCGGCTTCTTGATAAAGACTCCACAAGGTACGTCCTTTCCACAAACCCGCTTTCCGTTTGCCAAAATAGTCATTATCGACATCTAGACATAACGATTCTGGACGGTATGTTTGAACTTTAACAATATCCGCTCCAGAATCAGCCATCGCCCTTACCGTGTCGCAAGCTCGTTGTAAGCTACCATTGTGATTGGCTGACAATTCGGCAATCACTATGGCTTTTTTAGGTAACCAATCAGTCATTTAATTTACTAAAATAAGCGATTAAAGCGGCTGGGGAAGTTAACTGGTCAATCAGCTCATCAGGAACTTGATGACCTGTAAGCTGCTCAAGTTCAACAAATAAATTAAACATATCTAGGCTATCAAACCCTGCTTCTTCAAAGGTTTTATCAAGCACTAGACCTTCGGTATCAACTGCTGCACCTGACTCTTCTAAGGCTTTTTTTATTACGTCTAAATTGACCATTTTGGCCTCCTAATTATCTATACATTAATGCACTGGCCCACGAGAAGCCTACACCAAATCCACTTAGTACAATGTTATTCCATTCACTATTCATTGCATGCTTTTCTATCAAAAGAGGAATAGAAGAAGAAACCGTATTGCCCGTGTCCTTTAAGTCTTTAATAAAGCGCTTTTTGTCCGTAAAACGCCGTGCAATGGTATCCACAATCGCAGCACTGCCTTGGTGAATTAAAAAGCATCCACTTCAGCCTCTGTTAATTCGCAAACGGCCAACAACTCTTTGATATGCTTAGGGACATTCATAGAAGCAAAGTTGAATACTTGTCGCCCATTCATCGACAAAATGCCTTCTTGAACTTGTAGGCTTTCTGCCCCCTCTCCGTCCGTGCCGAACAGGACAGGGCCCAGTTTGAATACAGGATTTTGTGAAATCCAACTCACAGTAGCAGCATCGCCAAATAACATGGAAGTGACTCTGTCAGAAGTATCAATAACCTTCGAATAAGGATCTGCTGTTATCAACAAAGCTTGTTTCATTCCAGCAGCTTGCAACAACCCTTTAATAATATAAAGGCCATACACATAGCCTGAACAGCCAAGCGATACGTCAAAAGCGGCAATCGTTTTTGGTAGCCCCGCTTTTTGTTGCACTATTGCTGCGGTATGAGGCAGTTTTTCACCATCACCATTTTGCGTCACGACAATCAGAGCATCGATTTTCTCTTTATCAAAACTCGGCTGTTGCTTAACGAGCTGTTCAATGGCTGCGACACATAAATCAGAACATTCTTGATCTTCGGCCTTACGAGGCAACTTAACGGGGCCTAATTTAGACTCAACAAAGTCAGCAGTTTCGCCAAAGTGACTACCTTGCTCTACATTATCAATTGAGGTGGTAGGGATATAACTTGCAATAGCTTGAATACCGATTTCCATTATTGTCCCTCCACAATAAATCTAATTTGACCTAGCTTTACTCCGTCTAGCCACACTTCAGACACCGAAAATTTGCCATGTAGCATTGATTGAAGCTTTATTTCTGCGCTTTGATATTCTGTCGGTAAATTTTGAGTCAGGTTTAACTGGCCGAACAACCATTTCCCTTTGCTAAGAGGAGCAATTTGGTTATGCATTTTTTTGGTCAACGCAACAAGCACTTCAATACAGGTGTAATCGTCAACCGGTTTGTGCATCTTTATTGTTGCTGGTGATATCGTTAGTTCCGCATTAGCAACTAACTCATCTTCATCAAATTCATAACGGCCTTCAACAAGAGTATTTCCCTCAACCCACCATAATGGAACTGTGTCACCATCACTGAGGCTAAATTTACCTGTTGCCACTACCGTGCCAGTATCAGGTCTTTGGGTTGTTAACTCACATTGAAACCGAGCAAGCTTTCTAAAACTCAGTTGGCTCAACCTTGTGTTTTCTGGCATGTGTTGAGCGACATAATCAAGCGTAAACCGATAAAAATCAGTCCCGTGTAAGTAGTTTCGGTTACCTTTAAATTCAAACATATAACCACCTCTTATCTAGCTGACTCGACGGGCTGGATTTCCAAGCCATGTAGTGCCTTCGCCAGCATCTTTTAACAGCGCAGAGCCCGCTCCAATAACAGAAAAAGCTCCAAGGTTTAAACCATCACGTACTACGGCATTGGCAGCAACATGTACCCCTTCTTGCACGCAGGCATATCCACACAAACACACATTAGGACCAATATCGACATAATCAAAGATTTGTACATCATGCCCCACATTCGCTCCAGCTCGAACAAGCACATTGCTGCCGATTTTAACCTGAGGTTGAATGGATACATTCGAGCAAATCACACTACCAGCGCCAATTTGCGAATCAAAACCTATCATTGCACTCGGGTGAATTAAGGTCGCCATCCGCTTAGACGGAATGCCCAGCGACTTTAATAAATCAGCCCTTTCTCGCATTTTCCCAACACTTAACAAAGCAAATACAAAGAGTACATCTTGGTCTAAGTCGCGCCACTGTGAAGGTTTCCCTAGCACTGGCCAATGAAACAGTAATTCATCAGTAGTTTGATGATCATTAAGAAATCCGGCTAGCTCAATATCATCACCAGCGCGCTGCATATCCAGTATAATTTGCGCTAATACTGCCCCATTTCCGGCGCCACCAATGATAACGATTCGCTTTTTACCCATACAATTTTATTCCTAATTTTAATCACTTAGTTGAGTATCTGTGTCATCCAAGTATTTTTCTTATCCCACCCTAACATGACCTTTTTTGCACTCGCAGACATCGCTGACAATATTTCGGGTTGTGCGAATAATAAAGCCATCTTTGACTCAAGTTCGTGCGTTAAATTTTCACTCACTTTACCGAGATGAATAATGGCATTTAAGCTGGCTAGTTGTTCATTAGGTACGGTCTGATTATCTGCAATCGTCCAACAAAGCGCTGGCAATGCTGCGGCGCAACGTTCCCAAGAAATCCCGCCACCAGCACCAATGGCTAAATCAGCATCTGCCATCAGTTTTGATATTCGTGTCGATTGAACTTCAAGATTCAAATAGCCTGAATATTGCTGGCATAACGCACTAAGTCGCTCAATGTGAGGGTATGACGATCCAACCACAACATCGACTTTTTCTAACTTGTTTCGAAATGACGGCTGGGTTAACACATCACAAACTTGTCCCGTGATGTCATCTTTATCAACGCCACCAAAACACACAAACACTTTGTTAAGTTCAGTTCTTCGTTTCGGATTAATCTCGGTAAATTCCTCACGAAGGGGAATGTGCCAAGGGCCAAAAAGTACCTGACCTTCTCCAGGTGTAGCAGAACGTTTATTTAGTGTTGGATCAATAAGAAGCTGACATTCATGTGGCCTATCTCTGAGTCCATCAATGACCAAAGCATGAGCGTGGGTTTCTGATGTTAACTTTTGCTCCCAGATTGCACCTAAAGAGAAATGGTCAACGATGACCCAATCAGGCTTTATACCAGCTCGTGTTAACTCACATATCGTCTGCTCAGCATCTTTTTCTTCTGTGCATCCCAACCAATGACTATGAGGATATTCACCATGCTCCTGGGTATATTCTTCAGGCTCTGGCAGCATGACAAGCGGAAACGCTCTCAAAACGTCAGATTGATGACCAATATGATTACGACAACAAAATGTCACTTCTGCACCCAGTTTTTTGAGTAACTTTGCAATAGTCAAACAACGCATGATATGACCGCTGCCGATATGGCGGCCACTATCTGCACGGATTACGACTCGTTTCACATTTTTCCCGCTAGAAATATACGTTCAGCAAACACCCAATCTTCTTCAGTATCAATATCTTGCACTTGATACCTCGGCACAATAAAAGGCGTAGCATGGTTGGAGTACATTATATCTCCTCGTAAAAAAGCTTCAGCTTTACCCCAATAAAACTGCCCGGCATCGTGATAGGCCTCAACGAGATCTTGAGAGCGAGTTTGTAATTGATGCGGGGTAAACATTTCAACATGACCAGCGTCATTCATAAATAATGCACGCTGGATAGGTGAGGCAAAACTTGTCACGGTAAAGCAAAAGTCTGTCCCCACTTCCATAAGTTGAGCAAAACTTTGCTTTATCGCTTTGGCGGTTACAAACGGTGCTGTTGCATATAAGCAGCAAGCATGCTCAACATCACCTAAGTTATCGTTGACCCAATTAATGGTGTGATTTACCACCACACGCGTTGTCGCCACATCATTTGATAATTCAGCGGGTCTAACAAAGGGAACTTCAGCGCCGTAATCTTTGGCAATTTTTGCGATTTCCTGACAATCAGTAGACACAATAACGTGATCGAATAATTCAGATTCAATCGCCGCTTCAATCGATCTTGCAATGATTGGCTTACCGCAAAAAGAACGGATATTTTTCTTTGGAATACGTTTACTGCCACCACGAGCAGGAATAATTGCAATTCTCACTTGATTAACTCCTTTAGAGTGTCACAAATGAATGCTAATTCCTCGGAGGTTAAATCAGGAAACAAAGGTAAAGTGAGGCAAGATTGATAGTAAGCTTCAGCTTGCGGAAAATCACCTTTCTTAAAGCCAAGCTCCTGATAGTAAGGCTGCAGGTGAATCGGGATATAATGAACATGCACACCAATGCCTGCTTCACGCATCTTTTCAAAAATTTGTTTTCTGTTGCAGCCTTTTGGCAGCCTTACAAGCAACAAGTGATAAGCACTTAAGGTGTATTCTAAAGGCGTAACGACTTTAATTTGAGTATCGTTAAACTGTTGCAGGTACTCCAAAGCAAGCGCATTTCGCTTACTTATAAACGTACTCAAAACATTAAGCTGACTATTACCAAGTGCCGCTTGCAAATCCGTCATGCGATAGTTAAACCCTAAAGCGTGTTGTTCGCAATACCAACCTCCTTCATCAGGATTGAGCAATTCGGTTTGTTTTTTGGTAATACCATGACTACACGTTAGCGCCATTGATTTGGCCAATAAAGGATCATTCGTTGTCGCAACGCCACCTTCACCTGTGGTGATAATTTTGACTGGATGGAAACTAAAAACGGTAATATCACTATATTGGCAACTACCAATAGGCGAGTTTAGATAATGGCCACCAATAGCATGGGCAGCATCTTCGATAACTTTAACCCCGTACTGTCGCGCGAGTGCCGAAATCTGCAACATATCGCAACTATGGCCTGCCATATGAACTGCAATAATGACTTTAGGCAAAGCCCCTTTTTTCTCCGCAATGGTCAATTTTTCGGCTAACGCAATCGGACACATGTTTGCAGTTTGTGGGTCGATATCAACAAAATCTATTTCAGCCCCGCAATATAGGGCGCAATTTGAAGATGCAACAAAAGAGATAGGGCTTGTCCAGACTATCGCTTTCTCGGTCACTCCTAATGCAATACAGGCGGCATGTAATAAAGAGGTTGCACTGTTGGCTGCGACCGCGAATGATGACTTAGTGATGTCGGCAATATTTTGTTCAAATAACGGCACTTGCGGGCCTTGGGTCAAAAAATCCGAATGGAGTACCGAAACAACTGCGTCGATATCTGCATCAGAAATGGATTGGCGCCCATATGGAATCATTATTACGCCTCATCCAGATTTTTAATTTGTTCAATCGATAAAAAATCAGGGTTCTTACCGGAATCATACTCAAACCCGAGTTCTACTAACTGCCCTTTCTCACCGAGTTTATTGGTTGAGTAATCGTTATCTCTGCCAAAAAAGTAATACTCGGGGTAATAACAAAGTGATCATCAAACTCTAAAGTATGGTGAGAATCATCTCCTGGGCACATCACTTCATGCATTTTTTCACCGGGTCTAATCCCCACAATGTCTTGCTTAAGACCTGGTCCACATGCTTCAGCTAAATCAGTAATTCGTACAGAAGGAATTTTAGGGATGAATATCTCACCACCTTGCATTCGTGAGAAGTTTTTCAGCACAAAATCAACACCATCTTGAAGTGTGATCCAAAACCGTGTCATATCAGGGTGAGTAATAGGTAGAGAATCAGCGCCGTTGGCAATGAGCGATTTGAAGAAAGGGACAACCGAACCACGAGAGCCGACGACATTGCCATAACGCACTGCTGAAAAGCGTGTTCTTCCATCACCAACAATGTTGTTACCAGCAACAAATAACTTGTCTGAAGCCAACTTAGTTGCGCCATATAAATTGATTGGGTTAGCCGCTTTATCGGTTGATAATGCGATGACTCGTTTCACATTATTAGCAATCGCTGCCTTAATGACATTTTCTGCGCCATGAATATTGGTTTTGATGCATTCCATCGGATTGTATTCAGCAGCCGGAACTTGCTTAATTGCCGCTGCGTGAATGACATAATCTACATCTTTGAATGCTTGCATCATTCTATCTGCATCACGGACATCACCTAAAAAGTAGCGCATGCAAGGATCATTATAGACTTGCTGCATTTCGTACTGCTTTAGTTCATCCCTTGATAGGATAATCAACCTTTTTGGCTTATAGCGCGCTAAAATAGTCTTTGTATATTTCTGTCCAAACGAACCAGTACCGCCTGTTATCAGAATAGATTGATTATCAAACATGCACTCTCCAAATCATTGTAATTATGTCCATGCGGTAGGCTGAAAACCCATTAAACTTATGCAATATATGATTAAAAGCAAAAATCACACCACAATAAGCTTACTTAACGCACTCTGGGAAAATTTCTAGCCGCGTATTTCTAAGCCTGTATTTTTTGAGTAATTAACCAACAATAATATGCATTATTTTTAATTACTTAACTAAACCTACCGCTAGCTTGAGTCTATCATTCTATAAGCTCAACTAACTATCGACTTAGGCATTTTTTTATCACCCGAGTCTAAAAAGGTGGTATTTGAAGCTCACATTTTCGCATGTAGCCGCCTTTGTCAAAATGTTGACTAACGAAATTGAATACTCTGCACACAGCAACTGACTAATATTTCTAGCATAGAAAATTTAATTCATTCAATCTTTAACAATAATATAGTTGAGCAGCATCACCGAAAGCTTGGCATTTGGCCTTATTTCGGCCATAAAAAACGACATAGGGAAACCATATGCCGTTTTATTCACTCAATGAGCTCAATTGATATTCTTTACTTTGGTTTTCTAAATACCAAAGTGAATCTGTCCGTATTGCCAGTCACGGTTTTACGCCCAACCTCGTAACGTAATTCGTCATCAGGGCGGTAAAACATATTCGATGATTTCTCTAACAAAAATCCTGCGGCTTGCACTTCTAAAATCACATCGACAGGATCTTCGCGGCGACGCATTTCATCAGTTTCAGGCATCATGTGGCGTCGAGTATGATCAACAATCACATAAATCCCCCCGGTTTTAACGCATCAAATGTGGCTTTATTCAGTTTAGTTTTATCTTCTACATTGAAGTTATGGTACTCGCGAATACTGAGCATCATATCGGCATCTGTCATACCAAAATCAATATTACCTAATGTGTAACTTCTTGCTTTTGGGTTCCAGTCCAATGCTATAGGTAGCTTTTGCGCTTTACTCATAGCATCTTTTGCTAACAGATCATTCAAACCTTCTAACCATTCTGCTTTATAGGCTAAGTGCAATTCACCTTGATCTTTTAACAGCGGGGCCAGTATTTTGCTATACCAACCATCACCAGGAGCGAATTCAATAACCTTCATCTCTTTTGTTAAGCCAAAAAATTCCAACGCATAATAAGGAGCACGATTATCATCTCTTTGCTTATCGGCATCTGTACGATGCTCCATTTTCATCACTTCAATGACATCTTGTTGAAATGGCGTAAGGGCAGCAAAAGATGAAAAACTACACAACAAAGAGGTTCCTGCTATCACTGCAGCAATCCAAGTCTTACTCTTATCAATCCTTAACATGTCAATCTTCCTTTTCCGCTCAATGTAATGAGTTGCTAGTCAAACTCGCTTAGGTTAAACAATTATCTTAGTTATTGTATGCCGTAATTGTATGCCATAACGACTATACGTCACTGCCGTTATATGCGCATACACTAATATGTTGCCAATTATGTCTATATTTAACCGACTTACGAGAGAGACTAACCACTATTGCGCATCGTAGAATACAAAAAATAACGTTGTAAAAAACACTCTTAGCAACCAGTTTGGTTTGCAAAAAAACTCGGTTCGGTAGCGCCAGGAAATGCTAAGTAAAAAAAGTAGCAAGTATCAGTGAAGGTATAGCCTTTTGGAAATAACAACACCAAGATCCCTGCAATTTCAAAGGTGCCCCAATCAGCAGTGATCTCAGCATTAAGGTTATTTACTTGCTCAAAACTTCCCTCTATCGCATTTTCAATATTGTCAGCAGTAGGCGAAATAAAACCAAAGCTTGTGGTGATAGTTTCTCCGTTAAGTTCAATAGAGGACGAAGAAAGTTTTTCTTTACCTTCAATTGCCAGCTTAGAGTAAACAATTGAATTAGCGGACTTTATGGCGGCCTCTAAGCTATTGAGGCTTGCAATGGATGCATCGGTTTTCAGGTTTAAAAACTTGGGGGCAGCGATGATTGCAAGCACGGCTAAAATAATGATAACCACAACCATTTCAATCAATGTAAATCCCGCATTATTTGACTCAATCAGGTTAAATTTTTTCATAGCTCACCTAAGCGGTTATAAAAAGCAAGGTCAGATTTGTTCAATAAAAAATCATTCTAATATCAGTTATAACCCTACCTAACGCCTTATTCAAGCTAAGAAAACCAATGACCTATATCCATAACCACATAATAAAAAACCAACACTATGCTGGTGTTGGTTTTCTAGTTGGGCGACATTTATTTCAGTAATAAGCTAGGCTGTGAGTAATCGCCACCACATCCCGGGTAAACTGGTAAAGCCGGTGGTGTAATATTGCAATTCACCGTTTTTAAATACCATGACAGTTGGCGTCACTTGCACAGACCACTTACGAGATAAGAAACCTTGTCGATCATTTATCGTACTTAATGTATATCCTTTGTCAGACAAAAAGTGCTTCATTTTTTCATCACTGCCTGAGCTCATTGCGACCGAGACCACTGAATAGTGTTCACTGAGTATATCTACTGCTGGAGTCACAAATTGACATACAGGACACCAGGTTCCCCAAAAGTAGACTAACACAGCATCGTCATGGCTCATGGCCAACACATCAACAAGGTCACCATTTAAGTCGACTGCAGTCATCGTTGGTAATGACTCTGTTGGTAAATCTTTTCCTCGCCAAAGATCAACCACTGTCGATACCAAAATAAACAATACCAACATAATTGATAATTGTTTCAAACCACTGAGTAGTTTCTTACCCCATGTTTTCTGGTTGGGCTCTTTCATCGTTATCTGGTGTTCCAATGTCTTATCGTGTCTAAGAAGGCTCGGTTATCGCAATACAGGTTTTACTACTGATTTCAATTCTAATATTCAGACTCAGGTTTTTACTCAGTATTGCGACTGCTCGTTGACTAGACCGCCAGACTCAACATTTGTATTCACATTGGTTGATAAAAACTTATCGAGCTGATGCTTGCTCAATTGCAGCAAGCACTTGTTCTGTCGTTAAAATGACCGGGAGCTTTATTCCATCTGGTGCATTAGGGCCGTAAACCACGTTAAACGGCACCCCAAATCGGCCATGACTTTGTAAGTAATCAGTAATCGGTTGCGATGCTGTTGTCCAATCACCTTCCACTAACGCCATATGGTCTTGTTTTAGCGTTGAATAAACAGGGTCTTGTAAAATCACCCCAACCTTGTTGGCTTTACAGGTAATACACCAATCAGCAGTTACATCCACAAATACCGTTTTGCCTTGAGCCACGCTACTTGCAATATCTGTTTGCTCAAGAGGCGTCCAAGCGAGATCCGTTGGCAGCGGATTTGACCAGTCGTCAGACGTTGCAAATGCGCCAATAGCAGCAAACATCACCACTATGCTAAAACTTGCAATAACAGCTGGAACGCCATATTGCTTGGCCATAAGCCCAAAGAAACCTAACACTAACACAACCGCAATGACCCATAGAGCTATGACATTGATAAAGCTTGATAATAGGTTGATTAGCCATAAACTGGTCATCAACAATAGCACCGAGAAGAACACTTTAACGATATTCATCCAGCGCCCTGGTTTAGGGAAATAACGGGCTATTTGCGGAAACATAGCCACTAATAGCCAGGGTAGTGCCATTCCTATTGCTAATGCAGTAAAGATGACCACTAAGCTAAGTACATCAGCCCCTAAGGCAAAAGCCACTGCGGTCCCTAAAAACGGGGCACTACAAGGGGTGGCGAGTAAAGTGGCAAACATGCCTTGTAAAAAATGACCTCGATGATCATTGCCACCCGTGGTAGCAAGTTTAGTCTGCAAACTCGATGGAAGATTAATTTCGAATGCACCAAGCATATTAAGCGAAAATACAGAAGTGACAATCACCATAAACCCAATAAACCAAGGGTTTTGGAATTGCACGCCCCATCCCACAGCTTGTCCCGTAACCTTCAGCATAATCACAAAGGCAGCCAACAGCCAAAACGACACAATAATGCCAAATGCAGAAGCGATAAATTGAGTTCTTATTTGATTTTTCTGCAAGTCAGGCGCAGCAATAACAGAACTTAACTTCATCCCTAATACAGGTAATACACAAGGCATCACATTAAGAATCAACCCGCCTAGTAATGCAAAAAATAGCATAGTCAGTAATGAATTATCTGACATATCAATTGAGGCTAACTGAACATTCGCTGCGTATTCATACGCTCGCTGATTATCACTTACCGTAATATTCAGTTGTTTCTTATCCAATTGGGCGTCTTCGTTCCAAGTCGATACCTCAAAAAAGCCGTCCATACTTTCGAGCCATCATCACGTGTTTGTCGACTTACGCTAATAGGATTGAAATTGGTTTCTTTATCGCCATCAACAATGACCTGTGGCTGACGCCAACTGTCATCTAATAACGTCACTTGGAGTAGGTTTTGCGCTTTGTCCCACCCCACATTAACTTGATCATTAGCCGTATCAATATCCACTAATTGTGGCACTGCCGAAATGGCTTTATTGAACTCAAACATCGCTTCTGTGTCTGCTTGAAGTTGATTCGCGGTTAAATCTAATTCGAGCTGATAATCCGTCAGAACACAGACAGTCGTGCAAGATGATAAGGTAAATTTGCCCATCAGTGACGTTGGCGCATTAATATCTTCGACCTTCAGCGCAATAGGGAATACCACCTCACCTTGATAACCTTGGGTTTTATAACCCATGATGGTGTATTGCTGAGGCGTCGGCCATTGCCAATTCACGTCTCCAAGATTAGATGACTCACTCCAATCTATTTTCGGGGCAATGCCGCCCTCACCCGGCGTACGCCAGTACATCTTCCAATCATCATCTAATTGCACATCTAAAATGGCAGGAACCGTATTGGTTTTTTCATCAAGCTCTCCGGTCAGCATAAAGCGAACTTTTACTGGCGGATGATTATCATTGACTAGCCAACCTGTCGTAGCAGCATTGGCCAATGGAGTGATGCTTGCCAGCATCAACATCAAAGTAGAAAAAATGATCGTTTTGACAATATTCAACAAACTTTCCTTATATTGCCCTCATTCTGCTCGAGCAATAAATACGGTTGTAAAATGACAATAAAAAAAGCGTCACCAAGGACATAGACAATGGCAGCTTAATAGACCGAAATAATGACAAAATAGTTCATCTAATGTCACTAAATTAGTGGATAAAGTGTAAATCTGTGAAGCGGTACTTTATTTATTGATTTTCATGACAACCCACCCATTTTACCCACTCTCATCTAGCGCTTTATTTCTGACATAAACTGAAACAGGTTAAATATAGACATACGTTTGAATGATTGCTTTAATCGAATCAGGTGTTTTTGTTGTATTTCGATATTGTGGCCCTAAAGGCTTAACTGCTCTGAAGTTGAGACACCAAGGAAAGGCAAGACTCACTCATTTATCAATAAAATGAGACAACAATAATAAGGATAATTTTCCATGAAAGTAATGCATTTGAATAAACACATGCTAGCTATTGGCGTTGCATCTTCAGTTTTTATCGCTGGTTGCGGCAATGACACCGACTACTCTCGCTCCCCTGAAGTTACCCCTGAACCTGAAGTCACACAGCCACTGCAAGCTTTTGCACCAGACGGGATGCTTAAAGCACAAATTCGTCGAACTGCTTATGGCGTTCCACATATTCAAGCCGACAACCTTGAAAGCTTGGCGTTTGGCAGCGGGTACGCCCAAGCACAAGATAACTTATGTATACTTGCCGATGGATTTATCAAAGCCAATTCTGAACGCTCAATGTATTTTGGACCTCACGCCTCAATTGACTTTGCCACAGGACTTCCAACAGCTGAAGATAACGGCAATTTAATTTCAGATTTTGCGTATAAAGCACTTAAAATTCGCGAGTTAGCCGAAAACCAATACTCACAATTTAGTTATAACTCACGTGCATTAATGGAAGGCTTCAGCGCAGGATACAACCAGTATCTTGCTGACGTCGATGCTGGGGAACAGCAAGCTTCCCCTTTTTGCGCAGGTCAACCTTGGGTTAAGCCCATTGAAGGGGTCGATGTTGCAAACTATTTATTCTCTATCGCCTTATTACCGGGCGCAGCTAACTTTTTAGATTTGATCTTTTATGCTAATCCTGGTGATGCTGAAGAGTACCTGCCACGTATTGTTGGCCCAGCGCCATCAGCAATGCAAACCGCCTTTATTCAAGATGTGAACACCAAATTAATCGCTCGTGCCAATACCATTACTACACCAGATACCAACCCTCGTGATTTAGGCTCAAACGGCTGGGGACTCGGTAAAGATAAAACTGAAAATGGCAAAGGAATGGTGCTGGGTAATCCGCATTTCCCTCATACGGGCAACTTGCGTTTTTGGCAATCGCATATCACGATTCCAGGCCAGCTTGATGTCATGGGCGGATCACTCGTTGGCATGCCAGGGTTAATCAATATTGGCTTTAACAAAGACCTAGCTTGGACACATACCTTCTCAACTGCCGAGCATTTTGTGATGTATAACCTTGAGCTAGTCAGTGGCGATCGCATGCAATACCTTTATGAAGGTAAACCCATGCCAATCAACAAAGAAACCGTGCAAGTCCTCGTTAATGGCGGACCTGCAGGTATGCTCATTGCTGAAAAAGACATCTACACCACGGCTAAAGGGCCAATTGTAGAAGCCCCTGTCGGACTTGCTCCTTTTGGTTGGGATGATGGCCAAGCCTTTATGATTCAAGATGCCAATATGGCAACTAAAGATCCTATCGATCATTGGTTTGCAATGAATCGGGCTACCAATAAAGATGAGTTTCAACAAGCCTTTAAGAACTATGACGGGGTTATTTTTAATAACACCATGTACGCCGATAAAGAAGGTAATGCCTTTTACATTGATGACTCAACAGTGCCGGGCTTAAGTGACTTTGCCGTATCTTTGCTAAAAACCAACCCGGATATTATTGCGGCTAGAGAACAAGCAGGCTTTACCATCTTACCTGGTAACACCTCTATTTTTGATTTCGACAGCCCAATGCCGTACAACCGAGCGCCAAAGCTTGAACGTACTGACTTTGTGCAAAACTCTAATAACTCATTCTGGTCAACTAACCTTGATGAGCCATTAGAGAATTATTCACCAATGTATGGCCCTGAGCGAGGCCAACTGTCACTTCGTACCCGCATGGCACTCACCTTAATGGAAGATGCAGCAGGTGATGATGGTAAGTTTAATATTGATGAGCTAGAGACCGCGCTGCTGTCTAACCGGATATATTTAAACGATCTTATTTTTACTGACCTAATCAGCCAGTGTGATGCACAAGCTGACACGCCAGTCATGGTGACTGATTCGATTTCTAAAGATATCAGTAGCGCTTGTACTGCGCTAAAGGCGTGGAACGGTAAACAAGATAACGACAGCGTTGGCGGCGCATTAATTCGTGAGTTTGCACATCAGTTTGATCAAAACAGCATGTTAGCAGTGCCATTTGACTACAACAATGCCGCAACTACGCCCCATACCTTAACCACAGATGGCAGTGCGCTCGTAGCACTTGCTCGTGCAACTCTTAATGTTGAAGCGGCAGGATTTGAAGTTGATGCGCCAATGGGGTCTGTTCAATTTGTTGAAAAATCATTGCCTGATGGCAGCGCTTCTGGCACTAAACTACCTTGGCCTGGAACCCACAATGCAGAAGGCGGATTTAATGTATTTTCTACCAGCTTGTCAGGCGATGATACTTTAATACCTCAGCATGAATATGCCGCAGTGATGGACGCGGTATCAGGGACACCTTTGGCTTCAGGGTTAACTGCCGAAGGCTATCACATTCGCTATGGTTCAAGCTGGATGATGGCGGTGAGCTTTACTGATGATGGCCCTGTGGCTAAAGGAATCTTAACTTATTCTGAGTCGAATAATATTCTTAGTCCCTCTTTTGCCGATCAAAGTGTGCTGTATTCAACAGAAAAGCAATTGCGTCCGTTTCTATTTAATGAAGCTGATATTGCCGCATCCGTTGAGTCAACGACTGAACTAAGCTTTCAAAAAGGTGAATAGCTTACTGTTAACTCGTTAATAATCACTTAGCGGCATCTATTGATGCAGCTTTCGCTGCATATAAGTTGTCATCAATACTAAGCCCGCATTTCGCGGGCTTTATATTGATACAAGTACAGCTAAAAAGCTCAAGACGTAATGGTAAAATCAATTTAATCCAACAGCGGCCCACTCAATTAAGCAACTCGCAATAAACACCAACAAAACCAACCTAAGCGCAACCCGTAATAAACACTCAAGACCCAATTAAGACACAAACAGATCTACGATTAACCCCACATTTACATTGGTATATTTTATTTGTAGCCCCTCATTACACATGGCTAAAATCTCGCACAATTCCCAGTAAAGGGAATACATAAATAATAAATGGGGTTCAATATGAAAATGTTTAAAACTGCTGCAGCTTTAGCTGTCGGTGTAGCGTTGCTTACGGGTTGCAACGACGAAACAAACAACTACTATCCAGGTGAGCCAGCACCTGAAACAACAGATGTACGCATTGGTGCTTATAACTTGTCATTTGACAGAAACACCTTTGAAGATCTTGTCGCTGAAATGGCGTTAACCGTCGCAGAGCAAGATGAATTAATGGAGAAATGGTTCGATGAGTCGCTTAGCGACGAAGAACTAGCTGTAGCAGAAAAGGTTATTCAAATTCGCAACGTTGCAGCAATTATCCAAACTGAACGACCTGCAATCTTATGGATGGGTGAATTCAATAACGATGGGACAGCAGAAAGCCAACAAGCAATTCAAGGTTTCCGTTTAAACTACCTGACTGTGCCACAAAATGCGTTAGGTTCAACATCTGAAGAATTTGAAGCCCTTGAGCCAATACAGTTTGGTTATTTTGAAAACTTCGCCACAAATACTGGCCTATTAAGTGGTCACGACTTGAACCACGATGGTAAAGTTGCCCTTCCTGATGATGCTTGGGGCTTTGGCTTCTACCATGGTCAATATGCATTCAGCTTACTATCTCAATACCCAATTGATACAGATAACATCCGTACTTTCCAAGACTTCAAATGGAAAGACATGCCAGGTGAAACCAACCCAACCATCATTAACTGTGAAGACGAAAGCAATCCGATCCCAGAAGGAAAGGCATGTGGTGATGAATGGTACAGCGCTGAGGCATGGGCAGAAAAGCCAATGTCATCTAAGAACCATGTTGATGCACCTATTATCATTCCTACAGCAGATGGCGATAAAGTCATTCACTTATTAATGTCGCACCCAACACCACCTATTTTCGACACTGTGACTGAAAACAACAAGTTACTTAACCGTGCTGAAATCAAATTCTGGGATGATTACACATCTGGTGAAGGTAGCTATATTTACGATGACGAAGGTAACAAAGGCGGTATCGATAGCGATGCATCATTTGTGATCTTAGGTGATTTGAATGCTGATCCAGAATCTGGTGATGGCTACTTAGATACCATCAAAGACTTAATGTACAGTGACCAAGTTAACCAACTTGCTACTCACGGAATTTACGCACCAAGTAGCTTAGGCGGACCAGAGTGTTTGTCTAACGGTGAATGTAAAGAAGAAAACTGGGGCACTAAGTACCCAGATCTTGTGACCAGCACATCTGGTTTACGCTTAGACCACGTTATCCCTTCAAGTGACTTGAATGTGACTGATTCAGGTGTATTCTGGCCAGCGACTTTTGAAGAAGGTCGTCTAATGATGAATGACGAGCGTGTAGGTAATTGGGGCGGCGGCGGAAAGTCAGTTTCTTCTGATCACCGTTTAGTCTGGATTAACGTAGAACTTTAATCCGTCAATATAGTAAGCTGAAACAGTTTATTTCTAATACAAAAGCCCGCAAGCATTGCGGGCTTTTTTGTGTCAATTTAGTGATGAAAAATCAGTATCAATTTCTTGCTGTAATTTCTCTAACTCATCTAGGATGCGTAAAAACTTTTGGCCAAAGTCAGTTACCTTGTACTCAACTCTTGGTGGAAGCTCGTTGAAAGTGATTTTTTCTAAAATACCAAACTCAACATTTCGCTTTAAACACACATTGAGCACTTTTGTGGTTAAGCCTTCAACATGACTAACCATAGCCCCAGGTCGATTGATACCATTTGCCAATAACTGATACACAGTCAGTGACCACTTACATCCATAAATCGCTTCAACCATACGCGCACTTTTATTGGGTGCTGACTTCTTTGAAAATAAATTTTCTTTTGTTTTCATAAATATGTACCAATAAGTACCTATGACACTAAATTGTGCCTACTTTTCAATAGCCTAAAGCGTTTATTAAACTGAGTCTATAGGCAATATAACTCAAACAATTTGGAGTCAACTGATGAACAATTTAACACCATCACTCGAAGCGTTTTCAGCCATCATCTTAGGCGGTTCAAGTGGCATAGGGTTAGCAAGTGCTAAGCGTTTACTTGCTCAAGGCATCAACACCTTAATTGTCGGCAGTTCAGTAGATAAATTAATCGCAGCTAAAACCGTATTAGATGAAATACCTTCAACAGCCTCACTACAAACCCTGCAAGCAGATTTATATCAAAGTGATGATATCGCACGACTCATCAGTATCATTGAACAAGCACACCATCACATTCAATACTTTGTTAACGCAGCAGGTAAATTCATCCCAACCGCCTTTTTAGACCACCAGCAATCAGATTACGATAGTTATATAAACCTGAATCGTGCGAGCTTTTTTATCTCCCAAGCAATCGCTAAAAACATGCGTCAATATCAAGCTGGCGCAATTGTACATGTTGGCTCAATGTGGGCTAAACAAGCGATTAAAGCAACGCCATCATCTGCTTACTCTATGGCTAAAGCGGGTTTGCACTCACTAACTCAGCATATGGCAATGGAGCTAGCTGAATACAATATTAGAGTGAATGCAGTCTCCCCTGCAGTGGTCAACACCCCTATCTATGGGGCATTTATTGAACCTGATGCAATGGATGAAACCTTAGCCTCTTTTAATGAGTTTCACCCCATCGGCAGAATTGGTACCTCAGATGATGTAGCGGCAACAATCGACTTTTTACTCAGTGAGCAATCCAGTTGGGTTACAGGCGCCATATGGGATATTGACGGCGGAGTAATGGCAGGTAGGAATTAACCACAAAACAGAATATCTTCTCGATTTTCTAACCAAAGCGGATGTTTAGTCATGACTTTACTGAACATCTTGCTTTGCAAATAACGGTTCAGCCAAATACGTAAATGAGGATATGGAGCGTGTAGATACCATTGCCGCTCAACCCGGGCAAATTGACGAATAAACGGCAGTATTGCAATATCTGCTAAGCTTTCTCTATCAGCCATTAAAAAGCGATGCTGTGACAGTAATTCTTCCAACTTAACGATGTACTTTTCGCAAGCTTGTCTGCATTCCACAATATTAGATTCACTATAACGTTTAGCGCATTTGTAGTTTTCTAAACAGCGCTTAAACTCGCTATCAAAGGTGTAGATTAACGCCAGCATGCTATCTAAAGTGTCATCATCAGCAAACAACAAGTCATCAGGATCGCCTTGGGTCAACGCCCATAACATCACCTCAAAACTTTCTTCTATAATAGTACCCGTTGGGGTCACAACGACTGGCACAGTGCCTTTAGGCGATACCGATAGCATTTCAGCGGGTTTGTCGCTTAAGACTAAGTCACGCAGTAATACAGGCTGTTTTGACTTATAAATGGCAATACGAGCTCGCATTGCAAAAGGACAATTTCTGAGCGAGTAGATTACAGGTAAATCCATGATTTTATTCATTGTTGTCTTACTTCCCTTACAACTTATATACGGGTTTACTAATTAATTATGTACTTTAACCATATTCATTCGCAACATATACGGGTAACATCCCCCCATTAAAATTAACTGAGAACCTTATAAAGCATGAAACCTAAGATTGAATTATTAGCCCCAGGTGGTGATGTCGATGCAATTAAAGCGGCCATTATAGCTGGAGCAGATGCTGTTTATTGCGGCCTAGATACTTTTAATGCCCGTAACCGTGCTGCTAATATTTCATTCGATCAGTTAGTTGGGATCATTAGATTGGCTCATCAATATGACTGCCAAATATTTTTAACCTTGAACATTGTGATTTTAGAGCAAGAGTTCAAAACACTCATAAAACTACTCAACAAATTGGTTAACACCACATTAGATGGCGTTATCGTTCAAGATATGGGCTTACTGTACGTATTGCGTAAGCACTTCCCTACGCTGGATATTCATGCATCAACTCAGCTAACCACTCATAATGCTGGCCAAATTCCATTTTTAAAGACCTTGGGTGCAACCCGAGTTAACTTATCTCGAGAATTAAACTTAAGAGAAATAACCGCACTCGCCACGGTAGCAAAAGAGCACGATACCTTATTAGAGGTGTTTGTTCATGGCTCATTGTGTGTGGCATTTTCAGGGCTTTGTTACTCAACCTCTGCCAGTGCGGGTAATTCAGGTAACCGTGGCCGCTGCAGCCAAGCTTGTCGTGAAGAATACGAAACCACAGAGTCGGGCAATAACTTCCCGTTAAACATTAAAGATAACTCAGCATTTTTTGACTTACCTAAACTCATTGATGCGGGTGTTTATTCCTTTAAAGTTGAAGGTCGGATCAAAGGCGCAAGCTACGTCCATACCGTTATTGACAGTTTCCGTAAGCAAATCGATGGCTATATAGAAACTGGAGAACTCACACAAGATGGCGAGCGACTTTATAAAGTCTTTAACCGTGATTTCACCAATGCATTTTTACGTGGTGACTTAAACCAATCGATGTTTATTGATAACCCTCGTGATAACTCTAAAAATCACTTGGTCGATAAGCTTAAAGCCGAAAAAGGCGAATCGATTTCAGTAGTCCAAATCCATGACGCACAGCAACAATTGCAAGTGGATAAAAAACAAATCAATGCCTCGGTCGATGACAAAATTGCGCATTTGAGTATTGAAAAAACTAAACTCAAGTTAACGTTTGCCTGCGAACAAGAAAAGCCCTTAACACTGACAGTAACCACTGAGCAAAATAGCAGTGATTTAAGTGATATTGACTCGAAGACAATTGTGTTGAGTTCAACCAGTTTAATGCGTCCGAGTGAAAAATTAAGCGTTGATCAAGAAGCCATTGAAAAGCGCTTTAAAAATATTAATAACGCCAACTATGATTTAGTCGAGTTAAACACCCAAGACCTCACTGATGGCATGAGTATCCCTTATCGTGAAATAACCACGCTGAAAAATGAGTTATTAGCTTATTTAAACGATGGTATTGAAGTCATCCCAGAAGTGGAATTGCCAAAGCTTGCACGCCACCCAAAACCTGAAGGCCAAAAGCCGGCGCTTTCAATGTTGATTTGTGATGAAGCCGACGCAGATTTAGCCAACATCACTGAAGGGGATATTTATTTTAAATTACCCGATGCTTATAAACGTGGTTGCACCAAGTATGTCGACTTTTTACAGCAAAATCCTCGTCTAATACCTTGGTTCCCGCCTGTGCTAATTGGTAAAGATTACGATGTCGCATTGAATATTCTTGAGCAAGTGAAGCCGCCGTTAATCGTTACGAACAATACTGGTATCGCTTATCATGCTAATCGATTAGGCATTAAGTGGATTGCTGGGCCCTTCCTAAATACGACTAATTCATATGCACTATTAGCATTACAAGAAGGCTTTGAGTGCAGCGGCGCCTTTATTTCAAACGAAATCAATCGCCAACAAATTAAGCAAATAGCCAGACCAAATAACTTTAAGATGCTCTACAGTATTTATCATCCAATTTTATTAATGGCTAGCCGTCAGTGTTTCTTCCAGCAAAGTGTTGGCTGTGAAAAGCCAAGAATTGATAATGGCTGTATGTTGTCCTGTGACAAATCAACTAGCATCAAAAACCTGAAAGGCGACTCATTTGCCATTGATAAACAAAAAGCAGGTTACCCAAGTATTTATAATCAAGATCAATTTTTAAATACTGACATTATTGAAGATTTAAGCCATATGTTTGATGGCTTTATGATTGATCTAACCAATATTGGTGCTGGCGATAGAGAATCACCTGATAAAGTGGCGCTCATTAAGCAATTTGAAGCCTTACTCGATGGGCAACGTAATGCCAGTGATACGTTAGCCCAAATGGTGCCAGAGTCTACTTATCTGCAATACCAAAATGGTTTGTAAGTCTGACGGCATTATGAGTTAGCATTCAATATACTATCTAGCCCTGCTTATATTTTTCAGGGCTTTTTTATGCTCATAACAAACTGAAAACCTTAAATTTAACGCCAGCCCACACAAAAACCTGCAACAAATTGTATCACCCAACATTAACTCAATTGTTCATTAATCCCGTTTAAACACTTGTTTAAATTAAGGTTTTTATACTCCTTAGCATATCCTCCTAAAAAATACCTCTAAGCAGTTGTTTTAGCTACTTTAAATCTCATTAAGTTTGCATTACATTCTTGACACATTTTGAGATAAACATCACGTTTAGCTCATTTTTGCGACGTCAGCAGTTAATAATAAGAAGAACTATGAACACTCATACTGCAAGCAATAAAGAATATTTATTTCCATCAGATACCCACTCGTTTCCAGTACCGATCCCAAAGGGATTATTACCCATTGCAACCAAGCTTTTATCGATACCAGTGGTTATAGCCGCGAAGAGCTCATTGGTAAACCGCACAACCTAGTTCGCCACCCTGATATGCCAGCAGCCGTTTTCGCCACCATGTGGAAGACACTTAAAGCAGGAAAAGTGTGGATGGGGCTAGTTAGAAACCGCCGCAAAAATGGCGATTACTATTGGGTCAGCGCGTTTGTTACCCCAGTATATGATGGCAAAACCTTAGTGGGTTATGAGTCAGTACGGGTTAGCGCCGAACCATCAGAAAAACAGCGAGCAGCCAAGGCTTATTCACGGATTCTCGCAGGGAAATCAGCAGCCCCATTAATGACTCAGCTAGGTCATCATACGGCAAAGATACTGCCAATTGTTCTACCTAGCCTAGCGCTGATGGGATACTTCGGCTTTCAAGGCAATCACACTGGGTTATTTGCAACGCTGGCAACAGCTTTGCTTAGCAGCTTATGGAGTCTTAAACAACAAGCCAGTCATTGGCAGCACCTACTGGATATCAGCCCTAAATCGTTCGCAGACGTTACCGTAGCCCAAACCTACTTTGACGATGTCGGCATGAGTGCTCAAGCAAAGCTTGCCTTTATCAGCGAAATAGCAAGGTGCCGCACCGCGTTAACTCGCATTAACGAGTCGGTTTCGGCTTTAGGTGACATCTCCAATATCAGTAAAACCCAAGTCGCCGTAACTCAGACCTCCGTAGAACAACAAGGTATTGCCACACAACAGATTGCTTCAGCTATCACCGAAATGTCTCAAGCGATTCAAGAAGTCGCCCAAAAAATTGAGGAAAACTCTCATAGCGCTGAAAACGCCATTCAATTTGTGGATGCAGGTTCAAAGCTGGCTGATGAATCCTTGTCATCGATTCATCAACTCAGTCATACCGTCGACAGCATTGCTGTTACCGTTAAGGAATTATCTGACTCAACCGCTGAAATCGGTCAAGCTGCTAATCTCATTTCATCCATTGCAGATCAAACCAACCTATTAGCGTTAAATGCTGCTATTGAAGCGGCTCGCGCGGGTGAGCAAGGCCGCGGTTTTAGTGTGGTTGCTGATGAAGTCCGCGCCCTCGCATTAAAAACTCGCGAATCAACCGACCAAATTCACAGCGTCATTAACCAGCTCTCACAAAGAACCACCAGCGCTGTAGAAATGTCGACCCAAGGTGAGCTTGCAGCAAAACACGGTGTGGAAGTCGTTGAAAATACCCGTAATGCCCTGAATGAAATTAAAGATGCGGTGGTTAATATTACCGATATGACCTTTCAAATGTCCTCTGCTGTCGAAGAACAAAGCGCCGTGGCCGAACACATTAACCAACAGATTATCGATATCGCAGACGGCGCATCTGAAACTGCCAATGCAGCGAATAAATCGCTTACAGCGAGTGAATCACTTGAAAACACTATCGGCATTTTTCATTCGCTGATCAGACGATTTAGAGTTTAAAAGTTTGGTGCGCGGCGCGCTACACTCCCCCGTGAGTGCTGCGCATCAAGCTTTCTTGTTGTATTAATATAACCCTGCCCTACAGCCCTAGCACTATGATGACCGAGTCGTTATAATCCCTGTCTTAATGCAGACCCATCTCTTTCAGACCTAGGAGCTATTTTTGGCACACACTTACATCCCATTAGATGCATACAAGCGCAAGTGGATTTTTAACCATAAAGATTTACCTGTGTTAGATACAGATAAAGCGTTAATCAAGCCACTTACCGATAAGAGTGCAATGACTGTCTGGAATCAATGGATAAGTAATAAGTGTAATCGTGCTGAATTATTCTCTAAAGGTGACTGGGCGGCCAAACAAGACGCTTGGAAACAAACTGAACATTGGCAATCTGCATGGGACTCTGATGACAATGCATTGCTAGAGCCCATTGCTGAATTTATCGATTGGGACGACGATACCCAAGTGTTCTTCTGCTACGAAAAATATCAAATTATTGAAACCACTTGGGCGGTGTTTGCCCGTAATTGGAAAGCATTTTTGTTTTTCGATGACGGTCCAATCCTGATTGCTCCCAAGAAAAAACAAGCAATCATGTTTGAACAAAATGGACAATATAAGCTAGGGATGCGCAGCTAAAAACCGATTAGCCACGTGTACTCAAACTTATCAACGTGGTTATCAATACAATTATAAAATGAGTCCTCTATGAAAGCATTTTCAACAATCGCTCTAACCGCTGTTCTTTCAACAAGTTTATTTTCATCGACGCTAGTACAAGCTAAAACCGTATCAGGTGTCGAACTTGAAGATAACCTGACAATCGCAGAGCAATCTCTTGCATTAAATGGCGCAGGTGTACGCAGTAAATTCTTTATGGATTTGTATGTTGGCAGCCTTTATATCGCAACGCCAGCAACCGATTTAACGTCTGTATTAGCGCAACCAATAGCAGTTGTTCGCCTTAACATCACCTCAGGTATGATCACCTCAGATAAAATGGTCGATGCCATTAACGAGGGTTTTGATAGCGCAACTGACGGTGACATTAGTCCAATACAAGCTGAAATCACTCAGTTTATGGGCCTATTTACTGAAGAAGTCAGCAAAGGGGATCAATTTACCTTTGTTACTCATAAAAGTGCTGGCGTAACCAGTTTTAAAAACGGCGTTGAACAAGCCACTATTGAAGGCGAAGCGTTTAGACAAGCATTGCTGAAGATTTGGTTAGGTGACGACCCAGCTCAAAAGAGCCTACGCAAGAATATGTTAGCGAATTAGCCCTCGCTATTCTTGCAATAAAAAAAGCGACCTAATGGTCGCTTTTTTTATTGTTCACAACAATCTAATTATTGACTGATTAAAACTTTATATCGAACGCTAAACCAATTGCGGCTTGATTTTCTAGCTCATCAGTCACTTCAGGCTGACTTAACTCCATTTCGCTGTTGAAGAAGTATCCGCCGTAAACATTCACTGTCGCTTTATCACTGATATTCCAGCCCGCTCTTAAAAAGCTCACCCACTCTTCCACTTCAATGGTTTGCTCTGCATCTGAAATCAAAAAGCGCTCTGTGCGTCGAGATGTCCCTAAACCAAAATCCCACTTTTCATTCAAATTATAAGTCAACTCAAGACCAGCAGGTCCACTAAAGCCCGCTTCAAAGGGGTTACCTAGCGTTAACTTATCAGTAATTTTCCAGCGCACAGCAATGTAAGGTACGGTTTTAACTTCTGAAATATCATTAAGATATGCCACACCAAAGCCGAGCATGTTGCCAGACTCAAAACGATACATCGCCGAGCCAACTACACCATAGCTTTGTGCATCAGAAGATGAAGCAGTATTGGCATAAGAGTATTGCAGTTTAGGCGCGACCATAAACATCCAACTGGCATTTGGACGGTAGATAAGTGACAAGCCAGCGCTGTATTTATTGATTGAGCTCCAAGGCGCAACCTGATTATTCAGGAGACCTGAGTCCACACTTTTAAAACCATAGTCTAGATTATCGTAGCCAATATTAGCTCCGATCATCCATTCTTTATTGATAGGCATAGAACCGGATAACTTTAAGCGCCAAACATCACGTTGTAATTCGGTATTAGTTTCGCCTACCTGCGCCGCTTCAGTTGAGGTGCGCGATACATGAAATTTAAAAGGAGAGTAATCTCTCGCGATAACTTGAGGTGCGAGGAGCAGGCCAGCAAGCGCTGTTAACTTGACTGCTTTTTTAACAGAATTTACATCAAGCAGATTTGCCTGGAACAAGCTGGGAATAACTTTCATTAACGGCATCCTTTCTCATTATTATTGTGGTCGAAATGATTAATACTCAATAGCAAAAGGTAATACCAAGGCACTACCAATTTGGATCACAATTTCAATATATTATGAGATATTACACAGTTTTAGCATGACACAAAAGCACTGATTTACATTCAAATCTTAAATACGGTGAGCCGTTAAAAATAGGTTAACGCTATCGTTGATATATTGCTCTCGATCTGCAATTAAATCGCTCACATCTAAGCCTAGCTCTAGTCGAAGCTTTACCTCACCAAACAACATTAAACATAACCTCACAGCACAGTCATGCGGCTTTTCAAAATAAAAAACGCCTTGTTTGTTGACTTCATCCAAGTACTCACTTAATAAGCCCAATATGTGTTTTGGGCCAGCATCAAAATAAAGCTTGGATAAATTCGGGTGAGTTTCAGCATGAGCCAAACAGGTTTTGAATACAGCAACGACTTCATCACTAATGATTAGCTCGCCAAACTGGTGCGCAAAGGTACGAATTGTATTTTCAGGATTTGTCGCGTCTTCTAGTAAATTGCCCGTTAACTGATGAACAACACATTTAGATTCGATAGCAGCAATAAACAACTCATCTTTAGAGCCATAGTGAGAATAAACCGTTTGCTTTGATACGCCTGCCTTCTTCGCCACCATATCCATACTGGTGCTCGGAAAGCCTTGAACACAAAAAAGCTCAATGGCCGATTGCAGTATCGTTGCTTTTTTTGCTCACTTCTTGTTCGCGGCAAGTCATGATTACATGTCACTGGAATATCAGAAATTTTGCTCATAAACTCTTCTTTTTTGTCTCAACAGGCGCACCTTATCGCTTTACAACTAAACAACAACGATAACATTTAATCACAAATTAGACTGGACAGTCTAGTTTTTTGACCATAAACTAAGCCTAAAATGGACTAGACAGTCTAGTTTTAATTATTGAGCATCACACAGATGTCATTAGCAGGTCAATACAATAGCTATGATTTGCCTTGGAAGTTGCATTAGCAATAGGAATGTTCCCATGAAAACAGCGACGCGTTCATTATCCGCACTCAGTATTGTCATTTCATTTTTGCTGCTAAGTGGTTGCGGCAATGATGAAACCATCCCAACGCCTTCTGTGGCTGTGCCGAATGTCATCACCCAACCCTTACGGTTTAATTCAAGTTATCAACATCAGCAAAGTTACACAGGCACTGTCCGCTCAGCTGATACCACAGGTGTAGGATTTGAACTTGCAGGCAAGCTAAGTGACATTATCGTCGACAGCGGTGATGCTGTGATTAAAGGGCAAAAGCTTGCCACCTTAAACACCCAATTACTTGAAGCTGAGCAGCAACAATTAAGTGCATCACTGCAACAAACCCAAGCGGATTTAGATTTAGCCCAAAGTAACTTGGAACGCTCCATTGAGCTCAAAAAAAGCAGTATGTTTCTGAGCAGCAATTCGATGAAACCCAGCAGCAAGTCGCTAGTCTTTTAGCCAATCAAAAACGCCTTAAAGCCTCGCTATACGCCACAGAACTTAAACTTGAGAAATCAACATTAGTCGCTCCATTTAATGGCACCATCAGCAAACGTCATCATAATTTAGGTGAAGTGATCGCGTTAGGTAGCCCAGTATTTACCTTAATCGGCACAAATCAACAGCAAGCCTATATTGGTGTTCCCCATAGCGTCGCTCAAACGCTTGAATCAAATCAAGTCGTTGATATTCGCATTGGAGACAAAACCCATAAAGGCTTAATCGCTGGTATCAGCGCCGAAATAGACCCTGTCACTCGTACTGTTCAATTACGTATCGACTTACCCAACAATAGCCAAGTGATTAATGGCGAAATTGCCTACCTTGAGTATCAACAGCAAATTGCTGATGCGGGATATTGGGTGCCAATCTCATCGCTTACCGACGGTGTTAGAGGCTTATGGAATGTCTTTGTGGTCACGAAAAATGAACAAGGACAAGCCCGAATAGAACGCCGAGACGTTGATATTTTATATACCACAGAAAAACAAGCTTACATCAATGGTGCGATTCAAAAAGACGATGTAATTATTACTCAAGGCTTGCATAAACTGGTGGTAGGACAGTGTGTAAATCCCACTTCTGAGACTGTGGCGAGGTCATTATGATTAAGGCCTTTGTCGAAAACGGCAGACTCGCCAGTCTTATGATTGCATTACTATTGGTGGCTGGTTTAGGCGCTATTAGTAGTTTGCCTCGCACAGAAGATCCCACCATAACCAATCGCTTTGCTTCGGTTATTACCCAGTACCCTGGCGCTTCAGCTGAACGTGTCGAAGCGTTAGTCACTGAAGTATTAGAAAATGAGCTGCGCCGCCTAGAAGAGCTAAAGCTGGTTCAATCCACTTCCCGTCCTGGCATTTCAGTGATTCAATTGGAGTTAAAAGACACGGTACTTGATACTGCTCCCGTATGGTCTAGAGCCCGAGATCTCATTGCAGACAGTAAATATCAACTGCCTACATCGGCGCAAAATAGTTTACTGGACGATCAAACAGGCTATGCCAACACTGCCATTTTAGGCTTGGTATGGAACAGCGACACCCCCATCCGTACTGATGTGCTAAACCGCTACGCTAAAGAATTACAAAGCAAACTTCGGGTATTAAACGGCACTGACTTTGTAAAATTATCAGGCACACCTGATGAAGAAATATTAGTAGAACTTGATGGCAATAAAATCAGCCAACTCAAGTTAACCCCAGCAAGCATTGCAAGCATTCTGTCAAACGCTGACAGTAAAATTTCAGCAGGTGAAATCAATAACGCCACATTTAAAGCCTTAATTGAGGTATCAGGTGAGCTAGATTCCATTACTCGGGTCAGCGAAGTACCGCTAAAAATTGATGCAAGCGGCCAGATTATTCGCCTTGGTGACGTGGCGAATGTCAGTCGTCAACCGAAAACCCCTGCTACCAGCATCGCCTTAATTAATGGCGAACCTGGGGTACTAATCTCAGCACGTATGATTGATAATAACCGTGTTGATAAATGGCAAGCGCAAGTGAGTCAGGTAGTTGAAAGCTATAGTGCAAACCTGCCTGCTAACATTGAGGTGCAATGGCTATTTGATCAACAAGGTTATACCAGTGTTCGTCTTGGCGACTTAGTCATCAATCTGATCCAAGGCTTTTTGATCATTCTTTTTGTACTAATGTTAACACTCGGGCTGCGTAACGCCGTTATTGTGGCGCTATCACTACCACTAACTGCGCTCTTCACCCTTGCTTGCATGAAATACACCGGCTTACCCATCCATCAAATGTCAGTCACAGGCTTAGTGGTTGCTCTTGGGATCATGGTCGATAACGCCATTGTGATTGTCGATGCCATTGCCCAGCGCCGCAAGCAAGGGCTAACCAAGCTTGAGGCTGTGAGTAAAACCTTGCATCACCTTTGGTTGCCTTTAGCAGGCTCTACTATCACCACGATGTTAGCTTTTGCGCCAATTGTACTCATGCCAGGCGCTGCTGGTGAATTTGTTGGTGGCATTGCTATTTCAGTCATGTTCGCTTTGTTAGGGTCTTACCTCATTTCCCACACGATTATTGCAGGCCTTGCGGGACGCTTTAGTCAAGATAACGAGTCCATGGCTTGGTACCAAAAAGGCATGGCCTTTCCTCGCCTAGGACACGCTTTTAAAGTCAGTTTACGCTTTGGCTTATCAAAACCCTTACTCACAGCCATACTCATCGGAATATTACCGGTATCGGGCTTTTATGCTTCGACTAAAATGACCGAACAATTCTTTCCGCCTTCAGACCGAGATATGTTCCAAATTGAAGTCTATTTAGCGCCTCACGTCAGCCTAGATAACACCCTTAAACAAGTTAAAAGCATTGATGAACGTCTTGAGTCGATTGACGATGTTGAAATGATCACTTGGGTGGTTGGCGGTAATACACCTTCGTTTTATTACAACCTTACCCAACGTCAGCAAGGGGCAACAAACTATGCTCAAGCTATGGTGAAAGTCACTGATTTTAACGCTGCCAATAGATTGATTTTATCGCTGCAACAAGAATTTGATGCTGACTTCCCTCAGGCACAAATCTTGGTCAGAAAGCTTGAACAAGGCCCACCATTTAATGCACCAGTAGAACTGCGGATCTATGGCCCGTCATTGGATACATTAAACCAGTTAGGCGAGCAAGCCCGTGGCTTACTAATGGAAACAGAGGATGTGATTCATACCCGTGCCACCTTGAGTGCAGGATCACCTAAAGTCTGGTTACAAATAAACGAAGATGCCAGCTTAATGAGTGGTCTCAGTTTATCTGATATCGCTAAGCAAATAGAAATGGCGACCACAGGTATTATTGGCGGCAGCATTTTAGAGCAAACGGAGTCATTACCTGTTCGAGTTAGGCTTGCTGATACGTCTAGAGAAGAAGCAACGCGTCTAGCAGAACTTAACTTAGTCTCTAGCCAAGGGGACACCATCCCGCTTTCAGCAGTATCACAAAACCAAATTAATGTTAGTCGTGGCGGTATTCCTCGCCGTAATGGCGAGCGAGTGAACACAATAGAAGCATACATTGTCAGTGGGGTTTTGCCCGGTAAGGTGCTTAATGACGTTAAAACAAAGTTAGAACAAATTGAGTTACCGTCTGGTTATCATCTTGAAATTGGTGGTGAAAGTGCCAAACGAGACGAAGCCGTTGGTAATTTGCTGTCCAATATCGTCGTGGTAGTGACACTGCTATTGGCCACTGTAGTGTTATCGTTTAACTCATTTAGATTAACCGCCATTATCTTACTCAGTGCCTTCCAATCTGCTGGGCTTGGCTTACTAGCCGTTTATCTGTTTGGTTATCCGTTCGGCTTTACCGTCATCATTGGCTTATTGGGCCTAATGGGTCTGGCAATTAACGCTGCTATTGTGATTTTAGCTGAATTAGAAGACGTACCAGAGGCTCGGTTAGGCAATAAAGACACCATTATTGCCTTAGTGAGTGGCTGTGGCAGACACATTGGCTCAACCACTATCACCACCATTGGCGGCTTTTTACCCTTGATCATTGCTGGCGGTGGATTCTGGCCACCCTTTGCCATTGCAATTGCGGGCGGCACATTACTAACCACCATGCTGTCACTTATTTGGGTACCCACCATGTACCTTATTTTAATGAAGAAAAAACAACAGAATTCTGAAATGTTGTCGCCGGTACAAGTTTAATATAATCAACTACTAACCAACAAAAAAACGACGCATTAATGCGTCGTTTTTTATTATAGAATCGCCAATTACTCATTCACGAATTTACTCAATCTAGACATGATCTCAATCAAGTCATCTTGGTCTTATTTGCTCTAGATTGGAGTGACCTTTAATTCGGAAACTATCAAATGAACTATCGAAGTTGGTCTCTAACAAAACAAATAACGTACTTTTCTTTAGCGCTGACGGTGTTAGTCTTCAGCATCATTTCTTCCGTGTCATATTTTAGCTCATCAAACGTATTAAAAGAAAAAGCCATCGACTCGATGAACGAGCAAATGCAGAGCAATGCAGCGCTAATTGAGCTGCAGTACACAAGCTTACTTGCCCTAGCCCGCCGTAATGCCGACATACTACGTGCAATGTACCCTGGAAACTTTCACAAACCAGATCGCACCGTCAGAGTTTACAGCACTCAAACACCTGCCCTAGTACATGAAAAAGAGCAAATTAACGCCACCAAAAGTAAAGTAGATCGTTTTTCAAACTTAACTGGCGGCACAGCCACCATTTTTGTAAAAGACGGCGATGACTTTCTTCGTATTTCGACTTCACTGAAAAAAGCCGATGGTAAACGGGCATTGGCAACTTACCTAGGTAGTAGCCACCCAGGCTACCAAACATTGATAAACGGTAATGAATATGAAGGTTACGCCAAACTATTTGGTAAAGACTACATGACCGTTTACCGACCAATCAAAAATGCCAGCAATGAAGTCATCGGTATTTTGTATATTGGTTTTGATATCACCGACTCAATTTCCGAACTGCAAAAGACAATTAATAATCTCAAAGTTGAAGAAACGGGTCATTACATGTTGGTGCGCAACAATGACCAACGACTGATTTCGCATCCCAACTTCGCCACGGGTGAATCATTAAATAGCGACATATTAAATGGCCTAGACATCAACCAATTATTGGGCCGCCACCAAAGCGTTGAATACGTTAACCACCAACAACAGCAAATGTTTGCTAACAGTATCAATATACCGGGGTGGAACTGGACATTAATCGGATTAACTCAAACCGCTGAGCTTAATAATGAGAGCCTACAACTCTTGTATATTACCACTGGTGTTGCCGTATTAGGAATACTGCTAATAAGTGGGTTATTAGCTGCTCTGCAAATAAAAGCATTAGCGCCTTTGCAGCGTTTCCAGCAACAACTGAAAGCCTTAGGTAAAGGTGATTTATCCCAGCAATTTGAAGTCAGTGATCCTAATAGCAAGAACGAAATTGATTTAATTACGCTCAGTGCTGCCGACATGTCAAACAACTTAAAAGAGCTGATTTTCTCGCTGCAGCACTCAGTGAAAAACCTTGATTCACAGGCTCAAAAAGCCCAAGAGATGGCAAGGTTAAATGGCGATGAATCGGCATCATTAATGATGCAAACGAACCAAATTGCCACAGCAATTGAAGAGATGTCAGCCTCTATTCGTGATGTGGCAAATCATTCCAATGAAGGTGCGACTAAAAGCCAACAAGTGGATCAATCCTCTCGTAGTGGTCATAAGCAGCTTACTGACGTTGTTGAGTCGCTGAATGCGCTTAAAACCCAGCTTAATGAAAGCCAAGATAACATTGAAAATGTCAGTAAAGAGAGTGAAGCGATTAATCAGGTCACAGAAGTGATTAATAGTATTGCCGAGCAAACTAATTTGCTCGCACTAAACGCTGCTATTGAAGCTGCTCGAGCAGGCGAGCAAGGACGAGGTTTTGCTGTTGTCGCTGACGAAGTAAGATCGTTAGCACAGCGCACGCAAAGTTCGATTTCCGAAATCAGTAAAACCATTGGCCAACTGCAAGCGCAAGTTAAGGTTACCAGCCAGCAAATGTCAGACAGCCATAGACTCGGCACTGAATCGGCAGAGCAAGGCTTTGAGACCAGTGAACAGTTAAGCCAAATCACCGTAAGTATTGGTGAGCTTGCCACCTTCACTAGCAGCATTGCGAGTGCAACAGAGCAGCAAAGTGCAGTCGCTGACGAAATCACCCGTAACCTACATCAAATATCGACACTCGCAAACGAAGGACAAGAACGCGCTAGCGAAACCGTCGATGTGGCTGATGGACTCAGTTCTCTTGCCAGCGAACTGAATACTAAAATTAATTTCTTTAAAATCTAATGCGTTTCTTTGAAATAATATCCTGATAACTCAGGTCTTTATAAAGGCATGTCCCATAGGTACATGCCTTTTTTATTTGAACAAACAGCCTAACACACAGTGTATTTGATGTTAGTCCATGGTGTTAAAAACGGAATCAATATGAAAAAACGAACTCTCGCTGCCCTTCTCGCATCTCACACTTTGGCTCTTGCTATTGGTTTTGGTGGTGGCATTTATGCCTTACCGATTTTAACTGCGCCTGATGCGCCTTCAAGTGAAAAAGTCGCATCGTTAGATACCCAACAACGCTACACAGCAGAGTTCACTCGAGACCTTAAAGACAGCGATGCACTGCACTGGGGAGAAGGAACAGTGATGATTGGCGATGATTACATTACCTTAAACGGTAAGCTATCGCCTGGGCCTGACTTTAAGGTATACCTTGCTAAAGAGTTTGTTGAAACAGAAGCCGACTTTAACCGCCTAAAGTCCTCTATGGTGCAAGTGGCTGACGTCAAAACCTTCGATAATTTTTTAGTGCCAATTACAAAGGATATTGATGTTGGCGATTACAATACCGTCATTATTTGGTGCGAAAGTTTCGGCCAATTTATTACTGCTGCTCAATATCAATAAAAACAATTAACCCATAATCAATTCGCGTTTTAGAGTGTTCCTATTAAGAGTTAACATGAACAGCTGGCCTTCATTGAGTTAATAAAGCAATAAAAAACCCTGCACTATGGCAGGGTTTTTTATCAGCTCAAATTACTTACTTATCTTTTGCATCAGCTTCGCTGATACGATCTAAGTTTTCAGTGTTTTCAAGCCAAAGCGCATTAATGATGCCAAAAGCACAGGCTAGTAATACACCTAGTATCCAAGAGAAATACCACATAATGGCTCCTTAATTAATAAAGTGACGCTTTGTTCTTTTCAATAAACTCACGGTTTAGACGACCATACATCTTGAAGTACGTCCAAATGGTGTAGCTTAATACGATAGGTACAAAGATAATCGCAGCCCAAGTCATAACGTTCAGAGTCATTTCACTTGCTGTGGCATCCCACATCGTTAAGCTCACGTTTGGATCAAGCGATGAAGGCATGATGAACGGGAACATTGCTGCGCCACATGTCACGATAATACCTGCAATAGCGAGTGAGCTAAATAAGAATGCAAAGCCACTACGATTCAAACGACTAGCGAGCAATACAAGAATCGGCATAACTAGACCCAATACAGGGAATAACATTGTTAGCGGGTATTTATCGTAATTAGCTAACCAAGCACCAGCTTCAACAGCAACGGTTTTAGTCGTTGGGTTTGAAGGGCCCGCAGTGTCAATTACCGAAGTAATAACATAGCCATCAATACCATTAACTAACCAAACACCTGCAGCAGCAAATAGTACCGTCACAAGTAAGCCACAAATTTGCGCCGCTTTAGCAGCACGAACACGTAGCTCACCTTCAGTTTTCATTTGTAGCCATGATGCACCTTGCATCATCACCATTAATGCACTGATTAAACCAGCAAGTAAACCGAATGGGTTTAATAAACCAATTAAGCCACCGTGGTATGTCGCACGTAAAAATTCGTCAAAATTAAACGGTACGCCTTGGAGTAAGTTACCAAACGCAACACCGATAATCAGTGGTGGAACAAATCCGCCAACGAATAACGCCCAATCCCACGACTTACGCCATCTTGGATCTTCAATTTTTGAGCGGTAATCAAAACCAACAGGGCGTAGGAATAACGCAAACAGTACCAACATCATAGCCACATAGAAGCCAGAGAAAGATACACCGTAAACCATAGGCCAAGCAGCAAATAACGCACCACCAGCGGTGATTAACCAAACTTGGTTACCATCCCAGTGAGGAGCAATGGTGTTGATCATAATACGGCGGTCAGTGTCATCTTTACCAATGATAGGTAATAACGCACCCACACCCATATCAAAACCATCTGTCACAGCAAACCCAACTAGCAATACGCCAACCAGAGCCCACCAGATAAATCTTAGCATTTCATAATCAAACATAATCAGGTCCTCAGATTAAGCATCTTGGTTTTCAAAATGATATCTACCAGTCTTAAGGCTTGATGGGCCAAGACGAGCAAACTTAAACATTAAGAACAATTCAATCACTAATAGAATCGAGTAGAACACAGTGATAGAAATGATACTGAACCATAGATCAGACGTTGTTAGACTTGATGCAGACATAAAGGTCGGCAACACTTCTGAAATCGTCCAAGGTTGACGTCCGTACTCAGCCACGAACCAACCACACTCAATCGCAATCCAAGGTAGTGGTAAGCTGTATAGCGCCGCTTTAAGTACCCAAGGTTTTTCTTCAATCTTATGACGCGTGCTTTGCCAGAATGCCGCAGCAAACACGAATAACATAATCACACCAGCACCAACCATCACACGGAATGACCAGAACATAGGCGCAACGTTAGGGATAGAGTCTTTCGCAGCAGCTTTAATTTGCTCTTCTGTCGCATCAACTACATTTTCAGTATAACGCTTCAACAATAAGCCATAGCCTAAGTCGCCTTTTACCGCTTCAAAGTCTTCACGTAGTTGTGGACTTTCGTCACCTGCACGTAGTCTTTCAAGGAATGAATAAGCAATCATACCGTTACGAATGCGCACTTCATGTTCATCAATTAAGTCGATGATACCTGTGACTTGCTCATCTAAAGAACGCGTAGCAATGATACCCATCGCATAAGGGATTTTTAGGGCAAAGTCAGTTTCCATTTTTTCTTGATTCGGGAAACCTACCGCAGTAAATGCAGCTGGAGCTGGCTCAGTGTGCCATTCTGCTTCAATTGCCGCTAACTTAACGCGTTGTACTTCACCTACTTTATAGCCAGATTCATCGCCCAGTACGATAACCGATAAAATCGCTGCCATACCGAAACTTGCTGCAATCGCAAATGAACGACGCGCAAATGGTAAGTCACGGCCTTTAAGGATGTAGTATGAACTAATTGCAAGAACGAACATTGCACCGGCAACATAACCTGATGCAACCGTATGAACGAACTTAACTTGTGCTACAGGGTTAAATACCACTTCAGCAAAACTAGTCATTTCCATACGCATTGTTTCGTAATTGAATACTGACCCAACTGGGTTTTGCATCCAACCGTTTGCGATCAAAATCCATAGCGCTGACATGTTAGAGCCAATAGCAACTAACCAAGTTACAGCTAAATGTTGGCGCTTACTGAAACGATCCCAACCGAAGAAGAACATACCCACTAGAGTAGACTCTAAGAAGAATGCCATTAAGCCTTCAATTGCTAATGGGGCACCAAAGATATCACCCACATAATGTGAGAAATATGACCAGTTAGTACCAAACTGGAATTCCATTGCTAAACCGGTTGTTACACCGAGTGCAAAGTTAATCCCGAACAACTTACCCCAGAACTTAGTCATATCTTTATAAATTTGATTATCAGTCATCACATAAAGTGACTCCATGATCGCCAAAATAAAGGCTAAACCTAAGGTTAAAGGTACAAACAGAAAGTGATACATGGCTGTTAGCGCGAACTGCAATCGTGACAGCTCTACAACCTCTTCAATAATCATTGGCGACTCCTTACTCGGTACATCCAAATGCCATGATGATTCCCATCAATCACAACAAGTGCCATTGCAGGAAAAAATTTAAAATACTTTAAGTAGCAACATTGCCACGTTAACAACTTGTTAAACACAAGCTTTATTTCATCTCAATCTCGTGGGTAGTTTATCTTGTTAAAACACCTCGTAAATGAGACATTTATCACACTTAAGCGCAAAAAGTGACTTAACACTACAAAACTAAAACCACCAATAATGATTAATCATTAAATATCAATAACTTAAACAAAAAACCAAATACTGTAGACCTGTAATTTATATCACCGAAATTTGACTCCAATCAACATATTCAGCAATAAAAATGTGGTTTTTTACGGGTTTTGAGCATGGGCGCAAAGTACCACTTATTAGGTGTTGACCTAAACCCAAATAACTGCTAGGGATTTGTTTACATTTTTGTAAAATCAACATCTCTAAACCACCTAAAACTAATCAAAGCCCTCCTAAAGCAAAAAATAAACATTTAACATTTAAGGCTTAGATTATCTACACCTAAACAGATGCCGCCCAATACCAAATAACGTTAAAAATCAGAAATATAAAAACACAAAAAACATTTCAACCAATATAAATCTTAAGTTTCGGATAAGTTATACTAATAGCTAAGATTAATTTATTTCGTTTGAGTGTTTTATAAGGAGAATATAGAATTCTCCTTGTATTCAGAGAAGGTCGATTGGACTTGAACAAAATGGACATCAAGTTGCATCCCCAACTCTACTAATTTTAATATTACTGAGTGGAGATTTAGCACATGACTAAATTATTTGAGCGTTTCATCAACAGCTACAAAAAAGTATTTGTTGAAATGTACCAAGCGTACTAAACCGTTTTATATTGTTGCTCTCGTTTGTGTCTTAGCTTTAGACACCCATTAGCAGCAATACAACGAAAGATAGAATAAGTATGCAATTGCTTGCTGACGCTATTGGACGTTACCCTTGATGTTTTGTTAGCGCAAAACAGCTCTTGCAGATGACTTGCAACAAAGAGCATTGACTAGCCCTTTAGAGTTTCGATTCTAAGGGGCTTTTTAATACCCCCTCATCAATGTCTTTCTTTATCTCAAGTTTCTATATCTAAAGCTTCTATATCTAAACTTTCTAAATTCAAAGTAAGAACTATTCAAACATACGTTTGATATTAAGCTTTTGATCAACTTTGGGCTGTGATTTGAGCTATTGCCCAAACTCCGTTTGGATTAAGGTCGTGGGCTTTCGCCCACACCTGATTCTGATATCTGGGTTTAATCCTAAATTTCCAAACTTCGTTTGGATTAAGTCAACGTCGTGGCGCTTCGCCCACACCAGACGAAAGGGAAACAACAGCATTTCCCTTTTCGATATCCCTTGCCGCCCCAACGAAATTACTCTTTCAAAACGAGTAAGCCTCATGCTTATTCGAAAATATCTAACGCTTTAGACAGGCCATCCATGGCCAACTAAAGCTAGCCTGACATCCTGTCAGGCTTACGCTATTTTCTTCAACGCATTTCAGCAATTTCAATGGGGATTTATTGCACCCGCAGGTTCATTTGTATCCACAATTATTTTCTGAAATTATTCTTGGGCTTGAATGCTCAATTCAAATTGAGTCTTTTAGCTCTTTTAATTGTCACGAATGCAGTCAAATCGAAGAGACAATAACCCCAGTGTAGATGCAGCAGCGAGCATCCAAAACATGGATGTTTTGGCAGAGCTTACAGGGATGTACTTGCTGCGTCTCGCAGTTGTATCTGCGCATAAGCCTGCGGCAGGCAATGGATTAGATTGAGATATTGACCTTAAGAAAATGAGTCAATTTAATTGAAGTATAAAGTTATTGCTCGTAACTCTTTTTTGCCCCATTGTGAGTTGTAGCTGTTCCAAGACTCAAGTTATGGAAATCCCTTTTGACATACTTTTCATCATGCTAAGCTGAAAGACATCATACTCAATTTGGAAGTTTAAGCTTTAAGAACAAAAAAATAGCCGTTAAATCTAGCGGCTATTTACGAAACATCAGTCTTTAAACTCTATCTTCTCTAACGCTTCCATCAGAATCTTCGCCGTCTTTGTGTCGTCGTTATCCAGAGCTTCTTTAATCTGAGTCTTTAGTGCGGCAATCGCAGCATTGTCGCCCTCGATAGTAGTACGAACGGTCTGTCGAATTGCTTCTTCTTTGGCAATCTTACTGACCTTGTTCTTCTCTAGTTTATCAGCCACTTCTTTGCTTGTTTTACTAATCTTATTCGCACCAGGCTTTACGACGTACTTCCAAACCCCACAACCACCACCAAAGACCGCGATAGAAAACAGAATCAGCATTAACGCCCTTTCTTGGTTCTGAGCGTCAAACTTAGCATCGAACTCGGCTTTGGCTGCACCCTGAATATCGTTGTAAGCATCATTGAAGCCAACCAACTTAACGGACTTTTTAACTGTGTATGTTGGGTACTTGTCGTGCTCGCCATGGTAATTAGATTTAAGCCCCTCAAGCTTGATCAACTTGTCATCAGGTATCTTTCCATAACCACTAACGCTAACTATAGGATCGGACTCCCCTAACATAGACTGAATTAAGTCACTCTCTTTCTTGTAATCAACCCTATTGAAAGCGGTGTTCGTACTCACGCCAAGTTTTCCATTAGAAACCGTCACGGAATAACTGTTACCAAAACCATTTCTCGAACCGATTGCCATAGTGCTGCGAACATATAGGGAGTTTCGGCAACGACTCTCATCGTATGAAGTGAAAGTGTCGCTCCTATCTGCATCGCAGTATCGAGACAAAGAGAATGTTGTGTCCTCATCTATCTGCCATACATAGGATGAGTCGTAGTTCTTTGTTGCAGGTACTTCAGTTACTGCATCTTTTGCCATTGCCAAAGCTGGTACTAGCAATAAAAGTGAAGCGAGTTTGGTCTTATGGATTCTCATTGACTGTATATCTTTTGGAACGGTTAGAGTGGCAGGCAGTATACTAGAAATAAGATACGGATGGTCTGTTATTAATATAAGCAGTTTGTAGTTTTTGGATTTGCCGCCCGTATAAGAATAGGTTGCATTATGTGTATTGGCTGAGTGAACTTGGTCACTTAGTTAGCGGTTTTGTAATACCCGTATTTATTCATAAATTACTAATTTAGGAAAGTGGCTGGCAAAGTTCTGTCCATTTCCTTCTAACTACAATCGTGATGACCAATTAAATAAGGAGGTCATCATGATGTTTTATAGCAAAACGAAACGAAGTGGCGTCAAAAAGCCTTTTCAACTGGAAGAGATTTGGCGAATCAGAACTAGGCTAGAGATTGAAAATAGTTTGATGCAACTTGCGTTACTTAACTTAGCTATCGACAGTAAACTTAGAGCTAGTGACTTGCTCCCCCTCAGGGTTTGCGATATTTCTTCGCAAGATAGAATATTTAATCGTGTTAAGCATATTCAGCGAAAAACAGACATTGAAGTTCAATTTGAAATCACGACAAGAACTCAACAAAGTTTAATGAAATGGATTTTGATTGCTTCTCTAAATTCTAACGATTTTCTTTTCCCAAGCCAAAGACGGAAGCAGCAACCAATTAGCTATTCGTACTATCGATGCCTTGTTAGAAAGTGGGCATCTAATCTTGGTTTAGATCCAAACTTGTATGGTACGCACTCGATGAGACGAACCAAAGCGACATTAGTTTATGCGAAAACGAAAAATATCAGAGCAGTACAACTTTTACTTGGGCATACAAAGGTAGATAATACAATCCGCTACCTTGGTGTTGAACTAGAAGATGCATTGTTACTTTCGGAAAGCACTGATTGTTAGTTGAAATGAACCCTATCTCATAGGGTTCTCACTAGCTGATATTCAAACAAGTTGTTGCCCCAAAGTTAGTTAGAACCAAAGCTCTATTTAACAATGCTTCTCTTCGTTTTCCATACAACATTTAATTGAAATTGCTCTTTTACAGTTGCCTTCATTACAGCCTAGATTGCACAATCTAATGAACTGTTTTTATATACAGGTATAATGGAATTTGGCTTAATTTAAATCAAACAGCTCACTAAATAAGTCTAAAGTCGTAATTCATGCTTAACTAAAAATCTATAATTGTCTGATAATGTTGGAAATAAATTTGATCACTTATTTTTTAAGCGACTTTAACGCGCAAGCTCGGTTTGATTTAGGATACCAAGAGATTTTTATTGCTTTACATCAATGAGATAACAAATGTAGGATGTTATAAATCAATAACTTAAACGGCCGACTTTATCAGGCGAGCCGTATAATAAGCTGTTAGGTATACACATGAGTCTTCTGCCAATGGCTGATGCAGTGTCCGATGAAAAGGACGTGAAAGAAGCTAAAAGGATCATTGCTGAAAAGCAATTAGTTGGTGCTGCCAACAACACAAAATGGAATGAACTCATCTCAGAAATGCGGGAACTCCCTAATCCACCTTGCTACCGAACTAAGGTTGTTAATGGCTACATATCGGGCTGGGATAGTGAGTGGTATTATCACTTACCATTTCCACTACTTTGCGTTGAGTGGATGGATATTGAGCTAACTGAAAGTGTATTAACTTTTGTCAGTAAAATTGGCTTTGAGTTCGAAACTACTGAATCAACAATCAGGATTTGGGGTTACTTTCCAAAGTGTTACGAGAATTTCGGTGAAGAGTATACCTAACAAGAATTTAAAGCGGGACTGCTAACAGTTTGCTCGGTTTCGCTTCGCTACACATTTTAGCAAACTATTATCAGCCCCTTAAATAGGCGTTATACGTTTCAATAGTTCGGAGTCAAAATGTTAAAGTTTTTTTCCTAATTCTATTTGTTTTTTCAACTTCAATCATAGCGGAAGAGCAAGTTACAATTTTTGTAAATGAATCAAGTTATTCTCTAGTAGGTAACAAGAAAAAGTTAGATTCAAAGTCTTTGATAAACGAATTAAGAGAACAAAACGTAAAAAGTGTTTTGTTAGCCGTAGACGTGTGTGCTGGTCCAGTCATTCTTGCAAATGTATATGTTGCACTTAGTGAGCTAAGCGTTACTGCTATCGACGTAAAAGGCGTTGGCAAGCTAGAGAAAGGTAGCTGTAAAAACGTATAACAAGAGACTATGGCGTCAATAGCTAATTTTATACTTTTGGCGCTTCCCACATCACACCATCTCTTAGCATTGAATTAAGCGTCACGACCATCTTTCTAATACAGGCAATAATGGCTACTTTCTTTGGTTTTCCGGCTGCGACTAAACGTTGGTAAGTTGATTTAAAAACAGGGTTTGATTGTATGGTTGACATCATTGCCATATACAAAACAGTCCTGACCTGATGCCGTCCACCTTGAATTTTTCGTTGGCCTTTGAAGCGACCACTTTCTTTATTCATTGGTGCAACACCAACTAATGAACTCGCTTCTTTATTATTAATATATCCAAGTTCAGGCAGGTTACTGATAATTGAAGCAGCGGCGATTTTACCTATTCCTTTCATGCTTTGTAGAATGATATTTTTGGCTTGGTAGTCGGGGTTGGACTCGATGAGTTTAACTATTTTTGCTTCTATCTTTTCTATCTGATTTTTAAATACAGTTAAGATAGGTTTGATGGTCATCGCAACCTCTTTCGGCAGAATTTGCAGCCTGTTCTTCTCCATCGTTTGCATTGCCATAATTTGATTGCGTCTTGAGACTAAATCGCTCATAGCCTGCATGATGTCAGGCTTTAAAGTAGATAGCTTAGGCTTAATCGCATCGCCATAATGAGCGATGAGCTGCGCATCTAGCCTGTCTGTTTTAGCTTTTTGACCAATGGCACCAGCAAATCGTTTTATATGTATTGGGTTCGCAATAACGAAGGGCAGATTTGCTTCAGCGCAGGCCATGATAAATGGCATTTCTAAGCGACCTGTTGCTTCAATAACGATACGTTCAGGATGGTGTTTCTTGATGAGGTTAACAGCTTCTTTAATGCCTTTATCATCGTTTTTGACGGTGAAAAAGATATCGAGTGGTCGAATATATATATCGAGCTGAAACTTACCCGTATCGACACCGATGTTAATATTTTGATTAGTTTTTGAATTCATAATAAGCTAACTCTTGCTTGCAAATGCGGGTTCGAGACCCAGTAGACTATTCGAGTGTTTTGCTTGGAGTCCTTTGTCGCGTTCTTTCTTGTTATCGGTCTCTCAATAGAGGAGCCAGCAATCAATCGAACTACGACAAGGAAAGCTTTAGTTGCAGCTAAAGCCTGGGTCTCACATTACCCGAAACAGGGAAGTATTTTTAAATTAGGTGGGTTTATTATCCATACAAGCCAATTAAGCGGGACTGCACACAGTTTGCTCGGTTTCGCTTCGCTACACATTTTAGCAAACAATTTTTAGCCCCTTATTGGAGCGTTAGCTGTACAGGGAAATCTGATAGCAGATGTCTAATAAATCTATATTACAACGATTACTTGTTGAAATAGACGAGTACAACGATTACAAAATAGATCGAGATGGTTTTGCCAATAGATTTATAAATTCAATTGAGGCACTTGAATCAATTCCGTATTTAGTAATCCAAGAGTCTAGAGATTGGCAATACCGTATTGAAACAGAAGGTTATTTCGTAGAAGAAGGTTTTGAGTCAGTAAGCGATAATATCATTCCTCATTTAAAAAGCTGGGTTAATGAGCTTATTACAAAGTACAACTAACAAGAGTTCAAGCTGTCAACTTTAACTAGATACTTCTAACTCATTTCTGTCCAAAAGTGAGTTAGCTATACTCTCCACACAAACCCCATCCAATAAAAAAGGCGACCATTTGGTCGCCTTTTAGCTGTTAACTCAATACTAGGTTAAGTTACAACTTAACCTAACTTAACGCGTGCGTTACGGAACATACGCATCCATGGGCTGTCTTCTGCCCACTCGTCTGGGTGCCATGAGTTAGCAACGGTTCTGAATACACGCTCTGGATGCGGCATCATGATGGTTACTCGGCCATCTGTTGTCGTTAGTGCAGTAATTGCATTTGGCGAACCATTCGGGTTTTGTGGGTATTGCGTTGCGATTTGACCGTTACCGTCAACATAACGCAGTGCCACTGTACCTGATGCTTCTGCAGCTGCTAATGCTTCAACAGATTTAAATTCAGCGCGACCTTCACCGTGTGATACGGCGATTGGCATGCGTGAACCTTCCATTCCTTCGAAGAAGATTGAAGGACTCTTTTGCACTTCAACCAAACTCGCACGGGCTTCAAAACGCTCTGAACGGTTACGGACAAAGTGTGGCCAATGCTCACTGCCCGGAATGATTTCTTTCAGATTAGATAACATCTGACAACCATTACAAACACCCAGCGCTAATGTCGCATCACGCTCAAAGAACTGAGAAAACTCACTGCGAGCACGCTCGTTAAATAAGATTGATTTAGCCCAGCCTTCACCAGCGCCCAGTACGTCACCATATGAGAAGCCACCACAAGCTACTAGACCTTGGAACTCTTCAAGACTAATGCGACCCGACAAGATGTCTGACATATGAACATCGCGGCTTTCAAAACCTGCGCGGTCAAATGCGGCTGCCATTTCAACGTGAGAGTTAACGCCTTGCTCACGAATAATCGCCATCTTAGGTGCTGCGCCTTTTAAGATATAAGGTGCTGCTACATCTTCACTAGGGTTAAAGCCTAATTTAACTGTTAGACCTGGGTCTTTAGCTTGCTGTTTAAGCTCAAATTCTTCTTTGGCGCATTCTGGGTTATCACGCATGGCTTGCATACGGTAAGTGGTTTCTGACCACATAGTACGAAGCGATACACGGGAATCACTGAATACTGCACGTTCACCGTCAACCACTGTGATGTTATCGTCAGTCGTTAATGTCGCAACGCTATGGCAATCAACGCCAGCAGCGGCAAATTGCGCTTTAATCGCTGCGCTATCAGATTTAGCCACTTGGATAACCGCACCTAGTTCTTCGTTAAATAAACGTTCAAGGTCGTTACCTTTAAGCGCTGCTAAATCGATATTTAGGCCAGTGTTACCAGCAAATGCCATTTCCACTAATGTGGTGAATAAGCCACCATCACTGCGGTCATGGTAAGCCATCACTTTTTGCTCAGCGACTAATGGCTGAATGACTTCAAAGAATCCACGTAAGCTTGCAGCATCATCCAAGTCTGGCGCAACATCACCCAGTTGGCTGAATACTTGTGCTAAACAAGAACCGCCTAAACGGTTTTGACCTTTGGCCAAATCAACCAATAACAGCTCAGTTTCGCCTTTGTTTGTGCGAAGCTCTGGTGTAACAGTATGACGAATGTCTTTTACCACACCAAAAGCAGTGATAACTAACGACATTGGCGATGTGACTGTTTTGTCTTGACCTGCATCATTCCACGCAGTCTTCATCGACATTGAGTCTTTACCCACAGGGATAGTTAACTCAAGCTCTGGACAAAGTTCTTCACCGACAGCTTTTACTGCTTCATAAAGACCCGCATCTTCACCTGGGTGACCTGCTGCTGACATCCAGTTAGCTGACAATTTAATGTCTTTGAATGAGCCAATATCAGTACCAGCAATGTTTAAGATTGATTCTGCTACAGCCATACGCGCTGATGCGCCAAAATCAAGTAGTGCAAGCGGTGTACGCTCACCAATCGACATAGCTTCACCAGCGTAGCTGTCAAAGCTTGATGCAGTAACAGCACAATCGGCAACTGGAACCTGCCAAGGGCCAACCATTTGGTCACGGTTAACTAAACCTGTCACTGAACGGTCGCCAATGGTGATAAGGAATGATTTATCTGCAACCGTTGGTAAATGTAGGATACGAGAAACCGCATCTTTTACATTTATTTCTGCTTGATTAAGCGCTGGCGATTTAGCTTTAGCCGAGACCACATCACGGCTCATTTTAGGCGCCTTGCCTAATAGCACTTCAAGCGGTAAATCAATTGGCTTGTTATCAAAATGGCTGTCTTCAAGGGTTAAGTGCTGCTCTTCAGTCGCATCACCCACTACAGAAAATGGAGCACGTTCACGCTCACAAATCTGTCTGAAGGTTTCTAAGTTTTCAGGCGCAACAGATAACACATAACGCTCTTGAGATTCGTTACACCAAATCTCAAGTGGGCTCATGCCTGGCTCATCTGAAGGCACATTACGTAAATTAAACAATGCGCCACGATCAGCGTCATTCACAAGCTCAGGGAAGGCATTTGATAATCCGCCAGCACCTACGTCATGAATAAATTGAATTGGGTTGTCATCACCCATCTGCCAGCAGCGATCGATCACTTCCTGACAACGACGTTCCATTTCTGGGTTTTCACGTTGTACTGAAGCAAAGTCTAAATCTTCACTAGACTGACCTGATGCCATTGATGAAGCAGCGCCGCCGCCTAAACCAATGTTCATTGCAGGGCCACCTAATACGATAAGCTTAGCGCCTACGGTGATTTCGCCTTTTTGAACATGGTCTTCACGGATGTTACCTAAACCACCAGCAAGCATAATAGGCTTGTGGTAACCACGGACTTCAACACCGTTATGGCTTGATACTTCTTGCTCGTAAGTACGGAAGTAACCCACAAGAGCTGGACGACCAAATTCGTTATTAAAAGCAGCGCCACCTAATGGGCCTTCTGTCATAATTTCTAACGGAGTAACAATACGGCTAGGTTTGCCGTAATCGCCTTCCCATGGCTGTACAAAACCAGGGATTTTAAGGTTTGATACGCTAAAACCAGTTAAGCCTGCTTTAGGTTTTGAGCCACGGCCTGTAGCGCCTTCATCACGGATTTCACCACCTGAACCTGTTGCCGCACCTGGGTATGGGCTGATGGCTGTTGGGTGGTTATGGGTTTCAACCTTCATCAAAATATGCATTGGCTCAGTGTGATAGTTATACACACCGTCTTGATCAGGGAAGAAGCGACCCGCAACGCTACCGTTCATTACCGCAGCGTTATCTTTATAAGCCGATAACACGTTATCTGGTGTCACCTCAAAGGTGTTTTTAATCATTTTAAATAATGATTTTGGCTGAACTTCACCGTCAATAGTCCAGTCAGCATTGAAGATTTTATGACGACAATGCTCTGAGTTCGCCTGTGCAAACATCATTAATTCGATGTCGTTAGGGTTACGATTTAAACGTACGAAGTTATCGACTAAGTAATCAATTTCATCTTCTGCTAGGGCTAAACCTAGTTCTACGTTGGCAACTTCTAATGCACGGCGACCTTCAGCAAGAATATTAATACTCTTAAACGGTAGCGGCTCAGTGCGTTCAAATAACACTGATGCTGCGGCAAACTCAGGTAAAATCACTTCAACCATACGATCATGGATTAAGCCTTTTACTTGCTCAAGTTGTTCGGTAGTTAATGAGGTACCGGCAACGTAATAAGCTACACCACGTTCTAAGCGTTTTACTTTGCTTAAGCCACAGTTTTTAGCGATATCGGTTGCTTTAGATGACCAAGGAGAAATGGTGCCAGGACGAGGGGTAACAAAAAATAACGAACCTTCTGGCGCATGAGATTCGATAGCAGGCCCGTAAGTTAAAATCGTTTCAAGCTGCTGATACTCTTTATCGTCAAGCTTGTCACTTAAATCGGCTAAATGGATATACTCAGCGTAAATTTGCTCAACAGGAAGGGCTGCGCTTTCGCAGGCCTCCATAAGCTTTTGAACTCTAAAAGCTGAAAGTGCTGGGGCTCCGCGAATGATCTCAATCACGTCAATTCACCTTATTGATTATATTGGTAGGGTAAGAATTGGCGCTATTATAGGGAATCAGACTATATAAATCACCTAAGAAGGCTTGCTAGAACAGTGTTTCCCGTTAACGAAAACAATCAAAAATAAACTGCTGAATATCGTGTTATTATTTCAGCAACAAATTATGATAATTTTATTTTTTTAAATTCGAATTTACTAATAAATTCAACCGTATATTTTAACAGTTACCACCAGCAGACTAGGTGAAATACAAAACTACTGCTACAGTATATTTATACCGTAAAGGTTAACGCTGTTATGTTAATTCAGGTTATGGACAATCTGAATAGCAAACCAGCATCGATATAGGCATAAAACTAGCCGCAATATCAGAGCAAGCAACACTTAATCTTGCCTAGCGATACGCAGCCATAACAAGACTATTTATCATTAACGGATTTAACAAAGAGGGATATGAGTAAACTCTTAACGATAGTCTCTATCATTTCAATCAACTTTTTACTCAGTGGGTGTCATCGTGCTGACATTACTATCACTGAATATGTTGAACAGATCCCGCAGCGTACCGTGTTAAAGGTAGGGACGCTTTACGGCTCACAAACTTACCTTAATTCAGACCAAGGTGAGAGTGGCTTTGATTATGAAATGGCCGCTAAGTTTGCTGAATATCTCAATGTTCCTCTTGAAATGGTGCCCTACCACAATCGTCAGCAGCTATTTGAAGCATTACGCCAAAATGATATTGATATTGTGGCCGCAGCGATCACAACGACTAACAATCGACGTGAGCAGTTTCTTCTCGGTCCCACATTATATGAAGTCAACCAAGTCTTAATATACAAGTCAGGGAACCTTAAACCACGAGACTTTAATGACCTACAAGGTGACATTAGCGTTATCTCAGAGTCTGCCGCGGTCGATACCTTAATTAAGTTAAAGCAATCCAACCCGAACTTGTCTTGGAAACAAATTGTTGATGGCGACAATGAAGAGCTATTTTCAATGGTCGCCTCAGGCGAAGTGCTTTATACCATTGCAGATTCCAACAGCTTACTGATCAACCAACGCTACTTACCTGAATTACGTGCAGGTATTGTCCTTGATGAGAAAACCCAAGTGGTGTGGTTACTGCCACCAGTTAACAGTGATTATTTACTGAGCTCATTACTGTCTTTTTGGCACATTCAAAAACGTAATGGCACCCTAGAGCACCTTAACGAAAAATACTTTGGCCACGTAAAGCGTTTTGACTATGTGGATACTCGTGCTTTTATTCGTGCTATCGACAATGTATTACCAGAGTATCAAGCGCTATTTGAAAAGCATGCTGGCGATTTAGATTGGCGTAAACTTGCTGCAACCGGTTATCAAGAGTCTCATTGGAACCCGCACGCCCGCTCTCCTACCGGTGTCCGTGGCATGATGATGTTAACCCAACCAACGGCAAGCTCTGTTGGTGTCGATAATCGACTTGATGCTGAACAAAGTATTCGAGGCGGCGCGATATACTTACAAAAAATGATCGATCGTTTGCCTGAGTCTATTCCTGATAGTCAGCGAATTTGGTTTGCTCTTGCGTCATATAATATTGGCTTAGGTCATGTTGAAGATGCACGTAAAATCACTCAAGGTATGGGGAAAGATCCCAGCGCATGGCGTGATGTAAAACAAGTTTTACCGTTATTGCAGCAGCGTAAGTATTACAAAAATACTCGTTATGGTTACGCAAGAGGCAACGAAGCTGCCCATTATGTTGATAATATCCGTCGTTATTACGACACCTTAGTTTGGGTTGATAATCAAAACAAAGAACAAGCGATGCTCGCAGAGTCAAAAGCCAAAGAGGCAAGCGAGCAAGAATCGACTACCGAAGAGCAGCAAGATGATAAGCCAAACGAGCTCCTTAAATCATCGGCGCAATAAGCTCATGCACACGTTAAGAAGTGTCATTTAATAAAGCATTCATAATTACTTGGTATTAATAGTGTCAGGGCATGATACTGACGTTTGAGTGCCCTACTGAATGAGAACGTCTGACTCGCCATTAACGTTAAGCGACAGGGCTTTAGTGATGTAATTAAAAGGAAGATTCAGGGTTTATAAGACATTCGTTCTAATGTCTTCACTTATACCTTATGTTCTAATAGCTTATGTTTTAACACCTTAGGTTTTAACACATTCGATTTTATTACCTGAGATTTTAACGAATAACTTTTAACGAATAACTTTTAACGAATAGATTTTAAATAATAGATTTCAACAAGTTAACAGGTGAAATATGAAAAGAAATAATAACGCTCGCCGCCGTAATATCATTAAGCTAAAGCAGCGCAAAATGCTTAACCGTCAAAAACTATTCTTCGCCTTTTTGCAGCAACAAGTCTGATTGCGCTTTTAATTGTTTTTTTAACGCTTTTTTCTCTTCCCGACGTCGCTTAAAAAACTGACTTAATTGGCTCGCGCACTCATCAGCTAATACGCCTGAATTCACGCTAAGTTGATGATTAAAATGCGAGTCTTGTAGTAGGTTTATCACACTCCCCGCCGCGCCCGTTTTTAAATCTTTAGCACCAAAGACCACTCGTTCAATTCGGCTGTGGATCATCGCCCCTGCGCACATTGGGCATGGTTCTAAGGTAACGTACAACGTGGCGCCTAACATACGGTAGTTTTCAAGCACTTTGCCTGCCGCTCTTATGCACTGCATTTCAGCATGGGCACTGGGATCATGCTCAGTAATACTTAAATTAAATCCTGATGCAATAAGCACATCGTCTTTGACCAAGACAGCTCCAACAGGCACCTCACCTAATTCTTCAGCTTTAGTCGCCAGCGCTAAAGCCACTCGCATCCACTTTTCATCTTGAGCTGCACGTACCGCTAACTCTTCAGCAGTTAATGGCTTAGCCTGACTCCTTTGCTGCTTTTGGCTGATATGGACTTTGTTTTCTAACGTCATGAGTGTCTCTTAGGCTTTGCTATGTTTAACTTACTGAATATAGCTTAATCATTAAATCTTATCGTGAATGGCAATGCATCCAACTTCACTAGATTATACGGCAAACAGCAATAAATTTATCTCAATAAAAAAGGCGCCTAAGCGCCTTTTTTAATTAATGGAAACTTATTCCCATTCGATTGTCGCAGGTGGCTTACCCGAGATATCGTAAACCACACGTGAAATACCATCGATTTCATTAATGATTCGGTTCGATACACGACCTAAGAAGTCGTATGGTAAGTGTGCCCAATGCGCCGTCATAAAGTCGATAGTTTCAACTGCACGTAGTGAAACAACCCAGTCATATTTACGGCCATCACCCATAACACCTACAGAGCGTACTGGTAGGAATACAGTAAAGGCTTGGCTGACCTTATGGTAAAGATCTGCTTTATGCAGTTCTTCAATAAAGATAGCATCAGCTAAACGCAGTAAGTCACAGTACTCTTTTTTCACTTCACCAAGAACACGCACACCTAAACCTGGTCCAGGGAATGGGTGACGGTAAAGCATGTCGTATGGCAGACCTAGCTCTAAACCAATCTTACGGACTTCATCTTTAAATAATTCACGTAAAGGTTCTACTAAACCCAGCTCCATATCATCTGGTAGTCCGCCTACATTGTGATGAGACTTAATCACATGGGCTTTACCGGTGGCGCTGCCTGCTGATTCAATAACGTCAGGGTAAATTGTGCCTTGCGCTAACCATTTAGCATTGACACATTTCTTTGATTCTTCATCGAAGATATCAACAAATACATGACCAATAATTTTACGTTTAGCTTCTGGATCAGCTTCACCAGCCATCGCGTCTAAGAATCGATTTTCAGCGTCAACATGGACAATGTTCAGTCCGAAGTGGTCACCAAACATTTCCATCACTTGATTAGCTTCGTTTAAACGTAGTAAGCCGTTATCCACGAACACACACGTTAATTTGTCACCAATGGCGCGGTGCAGCAGCATAGCGACTACTGATGAATCGACACCACCTGATAAGCCTAAGATAACTTCATCATCACCGATTTGTTTTTTCAAACGTTCAATTGCATCTTCGATAATTGAAGAAGGTTTCCAGTTGGCATCACAACCACAAATGTCTAATGCAAAGTGCTCAAGCATGCGCTTGCCTTGACGAGTATGGGTAACTTCTGGGTGAAATTGAACGCCGTAAAAACGCTTGTCTTCATTCGCCATTGCAGCATATGGACAGGTTTCTGTTTTAGCGACAGTAACAAAACCTTCTGGGATTTCAGAAACTTTATCGCCGTGACTCATCCATACATCAAGCAAAGGTTTGCCTTCAGCGCTAATCGCATCTTCAATGCTTTTAAATAACGCCGATTCAGTTTGAATTTCAACTTGTGCGTAGCCAAACTCACCTTCACCTACACCTTGAATCACTTTACCGCCAAGCTGCTCAGACATAGTTTGCATGCCATAACAAATGCCTAAGACAGGCACACCGGCATTGAATACATACTCAGAGGCACGTGGTGAGTTTTCTGCGGTCACACTTTCTGGACCACCTGCTAAGATGATGCCGTTTGGAGCAAATTCTTTAATTTGCTCCTCAGATACATCCCAAGCCCAAAGCTCACAATAAACACCGATTTCACGAATACGGCGGGCGATTAACTGCGTGTATTGCGATCCAAAATCTAGGATCAGGATTTTATGCTCATGAATGTTGCTCATGGGATACCTTATATCTGGGTTTACTTTTAAAAACAGTATTCTTCGTAGGTGTACTTCAACCTTGTCTCATTGTGTATTGTTAGTCACCACTGACGAGAAAAGGTTGAAAAAAACGGCATAACAATATGCCGCTTTATGATTTAAGAACCGCTACGATAATTCGGCGCTTCTTTACTGATCGTAACGTCATGAACATGAGACTCGCCCATACCCGCTGAGGTAATTTTTACGAATTCAGCTTTTTCATTTAATTCTTTAATGGTGGCGCAACCCGTCAGACCCATACAAGAACGTAAACCGCCCATGTGTTGGTGAATGATTTCTTTTAACTTACCTTTATAAGCAACTCGCCCTTCAATACCTTCAGGTACTAATTTGTCAGCAGCGTTATCGCTTTGGAAGTAACGGTCAGAAGACCCTTGAGTTTGCGTCATCGCACCTAATGAGCCCATACCACGGTATGACTTATAAGCTCGGCCATTGTATAGCTCTGTTTCACCCGGTGCTTCTTCAGTACCCGCAAACATTGAACCTGCCATGATGCATGATGCACCAGCAGCTAAGGCTTTAGCTAAGTCACCCGAGAAACGAATACCACCATCAGCAATAACTGGGATATCTAAATGTTTAACCGCTGCTGCAGCGTCAGATACCGCTGTAATTTGTGGCACACCCACACCAGTAACGATACGAGTGGTACAAATAGAACCTGGACCAATACCCACTTTAACGGCATCAACACCAGCGTCTACTAAGGCTAAAGCGCCTTCAGCTGTTGCTACGTTACCGCCAACAATTTGTAAATCAGGGAATGCAGCACGAGTATCACGAATACGTTGTAAAACGCCTTCTGAATGGCCATGTGAAGAGTCAATCAGCAATACGTCAACACCCGCTTTAACGAGCGCCGCAATACGCTCTTCGTTGCCAGCACCTGCGCCAACAGCTGCACCAACACGTAAGCGACCTAATTCGTCTTTACATGCATTAGGCTTACGCTCTGCTTTTTGGAAATCTTTAACCGTGATTAAGCCTTTTAGCTTAAAGTTATCGTCAACCACTAATACTTTTTCAACGCGGTGTGAATGCATTAGTGTTTGCACTTCATCTAACTTAGTCCCTTCAAGCACAGTCACTAGACGATCTTTCGGCGTCATAACTTGCTCTACAGTACGGCTCCAGTCAGTAATGAAGCGAACGTCACGGCCAGTAATAATACCCACAAGCTCATTAGCATCGTTAATCACTGGATAACCAGCAAAGCCATTGCGTTCAGTTAATTCTTTTAACTCAGCAAGTGTGGTGCTTGGCGTGACGGTTACAGGTTGTTGAACGATACCCGCTTCGTAAATTTTAACTTTACGAACTTCTTCAGCTTGTTGTTCAATCGTCATATTTTTATGAATAAAACCTAAACCACCTTCTTGCGCCATGGCGATCGCTAAGCGAGCTTCAGTGACCGTATCCATTGCAGCAGAAACGATTGGGGTGTTTAATTCAATTTTTTTAGTCAGACGAGTTTTTAGAACAGCGGTATTTGGGAGGACGGTTGAGTGAGCAGGCACAAGTAGTACATCATCAAATGTTAGTGCGTCATTTCTTAATCTTAACATGCAACATCTCCCAGAAAGTGTAGGGGTTGGAAAGGGTAAATATTGCGGCGGGATTATACCTTGCATATTTAGGTTGGTAAATGGAAAATAGTTAAAAAATACTCTTAGTCGGTTGAATTTGATGAAAAGCTCGAAAAATAATGTTTACACGGTTTCCCGTTTAAACGGCGAAGTCCGCCAGCTGCTTGAAGGTGAGCTAGGTAAGGTGTGGCTTGAGGCCGAAATCTCGAACTTTGTTTCCCCAAATTCAGGTCATTGGTATATGACATTAAAAGACAGTCGCTCACAAATTCGCTGTGCGATGTTTAAAGGTCGTAATCAAACCGTGCCATTTAAACCTATTAATGGCCAACAAGTATTAGTTAAAGGTTCTATCAGTGTTTATGAACCTCGTGGCGACTATCAATTACTTTTAGAGTCAATGCTGCCAGCTGGAGATGGATTACTTGCACAGCAATATGAAGCGCTTAAGCTTAAATTAGCTGCCGAAGGCTTATTTGCAACAGAAACCAAGCGACCATTACCGCAAAATATTCAACGAATTGGTGTTATTACCTCTGCCACTGGTGCTGCGGTTAGAGATGTGGTTAAAGTGCTTTCTACTCGCGACCCGTCAATTGAAGTGGTGGTTTACCCAACCCAAGTACAAGGCGCGACTGCAGCGAAACAAATCATTAAGGCAATCTCCACGGCCAATAGACGTTTAGAGGTCGACATTTTATTGCTTACCCGCGGCGGTGGCTCTTTAGAAGATTTATGGTGCTTTAACGATGAAGACTTAGCCCATGCTATTTATAATAGCGCCCTGCCCGTTGTCAGTGCGGTAGGTCATGAAATTGATACCACTATCAGTGATTATGTCGCAGATGTAAGAGCTCCGACGCCTTCTGCTGGCGCAGAGTTATTATCAGATGATAAAGGTAATAAGACCCAAAAGCTTAACTCGACCTTTTCACGGTTACGACAATCAATGCGTCATTACTTATTACATCAAAGCACGCAACTCAGTGAGTTAAGCCACCAGCTACAACGTGAAGATCCTAAAAGGCAGCTACAACAACTTGAGCAACGCTTTGATGAAATACAGTTAAAGCTTGAATCAGCCCTGCGTCATAAGCTTGCTAATGCAACATTAGCTCAGCAACAACTTAAGAGTCGACTGCAACAGCGATCACCCGCTCATAAGCTAACCTTAGAGCAAAACAAAGTGAGTTATCTCACCAATCGTTTAAAAGAAGCAATGAAAGCAAGGCTAGTCAATGCCAATCAGCAAGTGAATTACAGTGCGCATCAACTAGAAACCGTTAGCCCATTAGCGACATTAAGCCGTGGTTACAGTATTACCCGTGATGGTAAAGGCAATATTTTACAAAATGCCCAACAGGTAAAAGCGGGCGAAACGCTAACGACCAAGCTGTATCAAGGTGAAATTAAATCAGTGGTAGTGTAATTGGCCCCAAACGGCCAATGATAGAAATCACTGATAACAAAATCCCGCATTAAGCGGGATTTTGTTAATTGATTTATGACGTTCCATCGTTGTAAGTTTAATCAGTATTGTTATTTAATCGCTTTGTTGTTAACACTGCTCGCTGAACACCCAACAACAAGAGTATGAGTAACGAAGTCCACGCCATACTGCCGCCACTGACATGCACCTCTGTTTCAATCACTTCAATGTATTCTTCCTCATAAACCGCATCTCTATCACTACTTTCTAATGGTAATGCATATAATCCATCAGACTCTTCACTACTTAATGTCGCCACAATGTCCTCGTACCCCAGTTCATATAAATCAATCAACACATCGTAATAATCAGTTTTATAACCTTGAGCTAATGTCGTTAATACTTCGTAATCGTCATCGGTAGCATCACCATAGATAGTAAACACATCGGTAGAATAATAATGCTCCCAAGGGCCTCCATTACGACTTAAATAAAGTTCGGCATAAACATTAGCAGCCTCTCCTTGAGTAAAACCATAAACATCGGCATCAAAGGTCACGCTAAACGTTTGGTAAAAACCATCTTCATCTAAATCATCAAATAAACGACTATAAGCGGCATAAATGTCAAAATCTCGATAACCGACGATAGCCTGCTGATTTACCTGAGCCTTTTGTATTTTACTTAGCCCTGTACCATTCGATAAGCTTTGCGCAGCAGGCGAACCTTGTTGCACTTTTGCAGACATGACACCACTTGCCCGAAGCGCTATGATCTCGCTGCGGCTCAGTTTCTCTGCATGATTTTTTCCTGCGGACTCACCAGCTTGTCGCTGTTGCTTCTCTTTTAACACAAGTTCATTCAGGGTACTTTTTTGTTGTTCAGTCAATACGCCATGTTGAGCCTTAGACGGATCCCCCTGCTCAATGCTTGAGAGTTGACGCCCCTCACTGACAATTATGCTTTGCTGTGAAGTACTTGCCATTACTGACATCGAAGCAACGCCCATCACTAGCATCAAAAAACGACTTATTGAGCTTATAGCGAACAATCTAATACGTCTTAAACATGGGTATTGTCTATTCATGTGTGTTCCCTCTTAATTGATATCACAGCCATCAATGGGTGATTGAATCACCGTGATTCCGTATCGTTAATGAGGGTTATTTAAGAACACTGAAAATGAATGCAAGCTGAACAGTAGAAGTAGAATATTGACAACAAGTTCTAGTTAACCATCAGAAATTGGTGATTAAATACAATTAAACGACCATTCATCTTACATTCATATTAGCCGCGCAATACTTCATTTCACAAAGGGAATGCAACTTCATACATAGCAGATGTTTCTATATTGAAAGGGATCTTTTACACTGATGACTGATTTCAAAGATAAATATTGAATTGGATTTGGCAATGAGCAAAGTAACAATGAAATTAAGCATACCTGTGTTAACGCTAATGTTGAGCTTTCTCAATATTGGATTAACCCAAGCTGCGCCTATTTCAGCTGTTTCTTCTATCGCATGGGGACAATCAACTCATCATGCTTCTCATCAAGCACCGAACCAAAATAAACGAAATCAACCTAAGAAATTAGCAATCAACAGTTCACAGCAAGCGGCACAAGTTGCTAAAAGGCAATACGCTGCCAAAGTGCTTTCTGTTCAGTCAACATCAGTGAATGGTTCTCCTGGCTATCGAGTCAAACTGCTTTCTAATAAAGGCATGGTGTTTTACGCCACCGTGAATGCACGTACCGGTTCAGTTTCGAGGAATTAACCATGAGAATATTGTTAGTTGAAGATGATTTAGGCTTGCAAAGAAACCTAACCGAGCATTTACAAGCCGCAAATTACAGTGTCGATATATCATCGGATGGTGAAGATGGCTTGTTTCAAGCAACAGAATATCCCTACGATGCTGCTATTATTGATGTGGGTTTACCTAAGATTGATGGATTGAATTTGATTACTCAGTTACGCAATCAACAAATTGATTACCCTATTTTGATCCTCACCGCCCGAGATGGTTGGCAAGATAAGGTCCTAGGGTTAGATTCTGGCGCCGATGATTATCTTACCAAACCGTTTCAGCCAGAAGAGCTGGTTGCTCGCCTGAATGCGCTTATTCGCCGCTCAGTCGGTCAGGCAAGTCCTATTGTTTCTAATGGTCCATTTAATTTAAATACACGCACGCTTGAACTAACCCATAATCAAGAGTCAATTATTCTCAGTAGCTCTGAATTTAAATTATTCGAATATTTCATGTTGCATCAAGGTGAAGTGATTTCTAAACCAACTTTGATAGAGCATATTTATGATCAAGATTTTGATTTAGACTCAAATGTCATTGAAGTTTTTATTCGCCGTTTACGAAAAAAGCTCGACCCTAACAGTGAATATAAATTGATTGAAACCTTGCGTGGGCAAGGCTATCGCTTACGCGCGTTAAGTTAATCTTATGCGCACTAAAATGACGAGGTTTATCGCAAATCAATTATCTAAGTTGACTCGTTTAGTGCAGCTTAAGAACAAGTCATTTTCGTTAAAATCTGCCCAGCTAGATTCGCTTAAGTTAAGGCTAATGCTTAGCGGGTTATTGCTAATTGTGGTGTTATTGCCATTAATTGGTGTGACAGTTAATAGCGCTTTTCAGCATCAAATAACGCAATCAATTAACCAACAATTACGTGCTTATGTTTACTCTGTGTTAGCTGTAGCAGAAGTGAAAGATGATAGCGTAGTCATGCCTAATTATTTACTCGAAAATCAATTTAATGTGATCGGCTCAGGTCTATATGCCCTTATTACTACTGATAATCAAATGGTGTGGCAGTCAGAGTCTTTCTTTGGATTAAGCCTCCCAACGCCAGCTAAAACAGAACTCGCGCTGCCTACTCCACCTATGGGGGAAGGAAAGCTGACTCAAGTAAGCTTTGATGACTTGGCAGGCAATGGCGATAACAATCATGTGGTTTATAGTTTCAGTGTCAGTTTTGAAACACCCAATGCGCCGCTACCTATTACAGTCCATATCATTAAGGACGATGCTGATTATCAAAAACAGATCAGCGAATTTAGCGCTACATTGTGGACTTGGCTGATTATTTTGATGCTTGTATTAGTGCTAATCCAAGCAATTTGGCTATTCTGGACGTTAAAACCCTTAAACCAATTTACGCGTGAGCTCGCCTTGGTAGATCAAGGTCAGCAAACTCGACTGAACTCTAACTACCCAGCTGAACTAAATGCAGTCGCAAAACAGCTCAATGTTTTACTCAGCACTGAACAACAGCAACGTCAGCGATATCGAAATGCATTAGTCGATTTAGCCCACAGCTTAAAAACCCCATTAGCAGTATTGCAAAGCCAAAGCGATTTAAGTGAAGACTCTAAAGAGCAAGCAAGCAACATTAATAACATCATCAGTTATCAGCTAAATAAAGCAAAAATGTCAGCCAATACTGCATGGCATTTAGGGGTAAGTATTGATGAAGTCGCAGGGAAGCTGATTAGAACATTATCGAAAATTCATCAACACTCATCATTAGATATTGATTATCAATCACAAGCTGGGTTGATATTTAAAGGTGATGAAACGGATCTAAGCGAAATGTTAGGTAATTTACTCGATAACGCCTGCAAAGCTGCGAAGTCTCAAGTGTGCTTGTCAGTAACGCAATCAGAGTCATGTTTATTTTTTATTATTGAAGATGATGGTAAAGGCTTAACGGATCAACAAAAAGAGACCATCTTTGAACGTGGTATGCGTGCTGATACTTACCATCAAGGTCATGGCATTGGACTTGCCATTGTGAAAGATTTAGTCACGAGCTATGAAGGTACACTCACTGTCAGTAAATCCGCTGAATATGGCGGCGCTAAATTTATGCTCAGTTTTGCTCGCTAATATTATTGGGAAGCTAACCTGCTGCTAGACTTTTGCTAAGGATTGCTAACCTATTATCATAAATGGCTAGCGTATTGCTAAAAACTGCCGCTAATGCTTTCTTCTAAAAACTCGTTTAACTCAATCTCGTAGCTGTTACTGCCGCTATGTTTTACTGCATATAGTGCTTTTAATTATTTGTTGCTCATCCTTGTGGTCACTTTTCTATTAATTTCTACGCTCATAATGGCCGCTTTCATCTTACGTTCATTTTCACTTGGTTAAGCTAGTTCTATCATTCGCAAAGTATCGATATTCGATATCTGGAGATTTTATGAGACGACTGCATTTTCCACATAAGCTACTCAAGGCTGGCATTATCAGTCTGAGCTTGCTGGTGCCTTTCTCGGTCATCGCCTCTGACAATAATGACACGCAGTATCAACAAACTCTGCCATCTGAAGCTGAATTGGCGCAAATGCTCGCGCCAATAGCGCTTTATCCTGATAGTTTACTGACGCATATTTTAATTGCATCGACATACCCACTAGAAGTTGTACAAGCTCGTCGCTGGGAGGAACAACACAAGCATTTATCAAGCGAGCAGAAGATGCAGCAAGCTGAATCACAGTCATGGGATCCAAGCGTGACCGCATTAGTGGCCTTTCCTACAGTACTTGAAAAGCTCAATGAAGACTTAGCCTGGACTCAACATTTAGGGGAAGCATTTTTACAAGATGAAGCAAGTGTTCTTGCAAGCATTCAAACACTAAGACAACAAGCAGATGATGCTGATAGCTTCGATAATATGGATAACATGACCGTTACCCGCGTTGAAAAACAAATCATTATTGAACCGGCAAAACCTGAAGTCATTTACGTGCCAGTTTATGACCCAAGAATTGTATACGGTCACTGGCGCTGGCATGCTTACCCACCAGTCTATTGGCATTACCCCGCTTACGCCTACTATCGACCACATCGCCCGATATATTGGGGGCCGAGTGTTTACATCAACTTTAATTATTTCTTTGGTGCAGTCCACTGGTCACATCATCGAGTTGTCGTGGTTAATCACCGTCACACCCGATATTACCGCAAGCCACATAAAATAGCTTATAGCAGCGGCTCAAAGCGTTGGAAGCATAGTCCGACTCATAGACGAGGTGTTGCGTATAAGTCGCCGAAAGTCAGCCACCGTTACGATAAGCTACGTCATAACAAGGTCAAGGTGGCTCATCATTCAACTAAGCATGGCATCAAAAGCAGCCAGCTTAATAAATCACATTATGCCAAGCAGTCGCAGCAAAGAGTCAATAAAGCGCTGAAGCACAATAAGGCGCATGCTGTCAGTAAATCGGTTAAATCCGATAAAGCATACAAGGCAACAAAGGCGAATAAAGCGGCGCATTTGAACAGAAGCACACATGTGAACAAAAGCGCCCATGGAAATAAAAATACCCATAAGTCGACAGCCTATAAAAGCCCGTCGAACGCAAAAGCATCAAGCCATCAAAATAAGGTGAAATCACATCAAATGAAAAGTGCAGCGAGCTCAAAACAGTACGCTTCGAATCGTACAAGTGCTACCCGTTCAAGTCATAATAAGACGATGACCCAATCAAGAAATTCATCTTATAAAGCGTCAACTCCACGGATGTCGTCTCAAAGAAGTACTGCTCAACGAAGTCATCGTACAAGTGCACCTAAACAAAAAGTACGTTAAATAGTGAGCTATAAATTTATGCCATAAAAAAAGCCTGAACATCATTCAGGCTTTTTATTGGCAATAAATAGCGTTTAATACTACTTTTTACGGCTGTTAATATGGCTCATAGCGCGTTTACGTCGACGCTCTTGGCTAATGGTTAGCTTTTCGTTCTTACCTTGGAACGGGTTCGCACCTTCTTGGAAACGAATTTGAATCGGCGTACCAATCACTTTTAATGAACGACGGAAGTAATTCATCATATAGCGTTTGTATGAATCCGGTAATTTGCTTACTTGGTTACCATGCACCACGACGATTGGCGGGTTATATCCACCTGCGTGAGCATATTTCAATTTAACACGGCGACCATGCACTAACGGTGGCTGATGATCATCTTGTGACATTTGCATAATACGTGTCAGCATTGAAGTACTCACACGACGAGTCGCACTGTCGTAAGCTTCTTCAATAGACTCATATAAATGGCCAACGCCTGTTCCGTGAAGTGCTGAAATAAAATGAATGCGGGCAAAATCAATAAAGCCTAAGCGGCGATCAAGTTCGCTTTTAACACTTTCTTTAAAGTCTTGGTCAAGACCATCCCATTTATTCACTGCTAATACAATTGCACGCCCTGCGTTTAACGCAAAACCTAATAGACCAAGATCTTGCTCTGTAATACCATCTTGCGCATCGATAACAAGTAGAACAACGTTTGAATCCTCAACCGCTTTCAGGGTTTTAATAACAGAGAATTTTTCGATTGTCTCATGCACTTTGCTACGGCGGCGAACACCAGCAGTATCAATCAACACGTACTCACGACCTTCACGTTCCATAGGAATATAAATACTGTCACGAGTCGTACCAGGAGCATCATAAACAACAACACGTTCTTCACCTAAAATACGGTTAGTCAGCGTTGATTTTCCTACATTGGGTTTACCGATAATAGCCAATTTGATTGGCAAACTTTGCAAGCGCTCTTGCTCAGCTTCAGCTTCTTCTTCAGTATACTCACGAACGTCTTCGTCTTGCTCATCTGTTTCTTCACGCTTGATACCCATCGCTTCTGCATACGGTGCTAGTGAGTATTCAATCATATTTGTGACACCACGACCTTGAGCCGCAGCCATTTGGTAAACTTCACCTAAACCCAGTGACCAAAATTCAGCACAAGCAGAATCAGCATCAATACCGTCAACTTTGTTTGCAACAACGAAAGTCGTTTTATCACGGCTTCGTAAATGCTCAGCAATGGCTAAATCCGCAGCTGTTAAGCCGGCACGAGCATCCGTTAAAAACAGTACAACATCAGCTTCTTCAATCGCCGCTAGCGACTGTTCAGCCATTTTGGTTTCGATCCCTTCTTCAGTGCCATCGATACCGCCAGTATCAACCACAATAAATTCGTAACCAGATAAAAAAGCACGACCATATTTACGGTCACGAGTTAAACCTGGAAAATCGGCGACAAGCGCATCTCTTGTGCGAGTAAGACGGTTAAATAAAGTTGACTTACCAACATTAGGTCGCCCGACAAGGGCCACTACAGGGATCATGATTTTGCCTCTAAAAACTTTTAAATAAAAAGCCCCCGGAACACACTTCCAGGGGCTCTAATAGGGTTTCAGGTTTAATTATGGCAGAACAACAGTCGCTAGCTTTCCGCTACGACCTTGTACATATACCTTGTCTCCAACCACAACCGGTTGTGAGAATAAACCATCACTATCAACCTCAACTCGCCCAGCGACTTCGCCAGTGTTGCGGTCGATAAAGTGTAGATAACCTTCAAAGTCACCTACAACAATATAAGAACCAATAACGGCAGGAGATGTTAAGCTACGGTTTGTTAACGTAGTATTACTCCAAAGCTCTAAACCATTTCGTCTGTCTACTGAATAGATACGACTATGGTCATCGACTAAGTATAGTCCAACACCTGCATAGGCCAATTCATTAAAGCTTGAATACTTACGTGTCCAAACAACACGACCCGTTCTCAGCTCCATTGACACTAGGTTACCATTGTAACTTACCGCGTATAAATTATCGCCCAAAATTAACGGTGTCATGTCCACATCGGCCATACGAGTAAACTCGTTACCACCGGTTGGATTATATACCGCTTGTTCCCAAGCAACTTGACCGTTATTTTTTACTACTACCGCTATTTTACCATCAGCCGTACCAAGGAAGAAACCACCAGAATCATATGCTGGAGCACCTGTTCCACGAAGGGTCAAGTTAGGTAGTTGCATTTCATGACTCCATAATTTGGTGCCATCTGCAATTGAAAAAGACTCCAGGTTACCATCACTGGTATGCACTGCGACAGAATCTTCCGATACCGTAGGAACTGACAGTAACTCACCACTTGCGATAGCGCTCCACTGGGTTTCACCCGTTTTTGCATCTAAAGCAACTAATAAACCTGACTCACCACCCACAAATACTTTGTTACGGCCAACGGTTACACCCGCAGCGATACGTGCTTCTTTTGTTTTAGCCAGCGCAGTATCTTTAAATTCTGACGCTAAATCTTTACGCCAAGCGACTTCACCAGTTTCTTCATTATAAGCAACAACTGTCCCATTACGATCAGCGGCATACACGTGACCATAAAAAATAGCTGGTTTTAACTGCGAGTAGTAATCGCCTACACCATTGCCAACGTTTACTTCCCAGTTCACTTCAGGAAAGACAGTCGCTTGAATTTCTGTAAGTTCTGTTACGACTTCTTCTTCGGTATCACTTGAAGAACAAGCCGATAGCATTGCGACACTTAATCCAGCAGCAAGCAAGGTTTTGCATAAAGACTTCATTCGGCTAATTCCTTATGCCTTGTTTAAATTGTCTAGCTTCATTTGTAGCGCTGGGCTTGCTAATGCACCGCCATTATCAATTGCAGCTTGATAAGCAACTCGTGCTTTATCCATATCGCCTTGACGTACTAAAAAGTCACCTTTTAATTCATCACGCTGGGCATTAAATGCTTCATCTGTCACTTGATCTAATGTTGCAAGTGCAGTGCCTAAGTTACCTTGCTCTGCTTGAACTCGTGATAAACGAATTGTTGCTAGTGACGCTAAAGAAGCACCTGGATTTGAAGCAATAATTTTTGTAAAAGCAGTTTCTGCTTTATCTAAATCACCCGCTTCAACAGCTGCTTTTGCCGCCATTAACTCTAGCAACGCTTGGTAACCTTGTTGATCGTGTTGTTGACCAAACTCGCTCACTGCAGCCATTACCGCTGCGCTATCAGCTGAATTAGCACTGATACTTTGGAATGCTTCAGAAGCGGCTTCTGCATTTTCTAATTTGACGTCAGAATAATAGTTCCAACCGTATAATCCACCCAGACCTACTACAGCGCCAACAATGATTGAGCTGCCGTAATCTTTCCAGAACTGCTTAATAGCATCGACTTGTTGTTCTTCTGTGCTATAAATTTCCACGCGCACTTCCCCTTTCTATTCAGTTCTGTTTTATATCAGCGTCACGCTGACATTAAAATAATGATTTAATCGTGGTCGCCAAATCAGCTCGGGCAACCAAAAGTTGTTCGTTTTTATTTCTCAATGGTTTAACGGCGACTTGCTGGTTAGCAATTTCATCTTCACCAATGATAAGTGCGTATTCAGCACCACTTCTATCTGCACGTTTCATCTGCTTTTTGAAGTTACCGCCACCACAATGAGTCATGACTTTAAGCGTTGGCAGGTTTTGACGCAACTCTTGAGCAATTTTAATTGCTTCAACAACACACTTTTCACCCATTGCTGTGACATAAACATCAACAACAGGTGCCACATCTTTATCAAGCTCTAGCGTTTGCAGTAGTAATACAATGCGCTCAAGGCCCATTGCAAAACCAACAGCAGGCGTATCTTTACCGCCTAACTGATCCACTAAGCCATCATAACGGCCACCAGCAAGAACAGTACCTTGCGAGCCTAAGCTGTCTGTTACCCACTCAAAAACCGTACGATTATAGTAATCTAATCCACGAACAAGACGAGGGTTAACTGTGTATTCGATGCCAACCGCGTCTAAGAGTTCACATAAGGTTGAAAAATGTGTTTTTGATTCTTCACCTAAGTAATCCATCAGTGCTGGTGCATCAGTTAAAATAGCCTGAACCTGCGGTGATTTAGAATCTAATACTCGTAATGGGTTTGAGTACATGCGACGCTTAGAATCTTCATCTAATTGTTCTTTGTGTTGCTCTAAAAATGCAATTAGCGCATCACGATAAGCAGCACGTTCCGCTGTATCACCCAGTGTATTCAGTTCCAGTTTTACGTGTTCTTTAATACCAAACGAATCCCAAAGGCGTGCAGATAACATTAATACTTCAGCATCAACATCAGCACTTGGAATACCATACACTTCTACACCAAACTGGTGGAATTGACGGTAGCGGCCTTTTTGAGGGCGCTCATGGCGGAACATGGGACCCATGTACCATAAACGTTGCTCTTGGTTATACAGTAAACCATGCTCATTACCAGCACGAACAGTAGACGCTGTACCTTCTGGACGCAGCGTTAAGCTGTCTTCATTGCGATCAGCAAAAGTGTACATCTCTTTTTCAACAATATCGGTGACTTCACCAATTGAACGTTTAAAAAGGTCAGTAGACTCAACAATTGGAGTTCGAATTTCGCTGTAACCATAAGCACTAACCGTTGAGCGGATAACCGACTCGACTTGTTGCCATAATGGGCTTTGCGTTGGCAGAATGTCATTCATTCCGCGGATTGCTTGGATCTGTTTTGCCACGTTGATTCGCCTACTTACTTGCTCTATTAGATCGATTAATAATCGATGACCGAGAGCATTAATTTATTTTCACGCCTTACACAAAAAAACACCTACCATCGCTGGTAAGGTGTATTTTTCATGTAAAGCAAACTTATTCTGTTGCGTCTTTGATATCGATTCGATTTTGCATCATCGCCGCTTTTGCACGGATTTTGGCTTCTAATGAATCCACCAAATTATTGTTATCAAAACGCTCTTTTTGACGTTTACCATCGTCATAGTAACCACTTTTACCATGGCTACCTGTTAGCCCAATATCTGATACTAATGCTTCGCCTGGGCCATTAACCACACAACCAATAATAGAAACATCCATTGCAGTGGTAATGTCTTCTAAACGCATTTCAAGTGCATTAACAGTATTGATCACATCAAACTCCTGACGAGAGCATGAAGGACAAGCAATAAAGTTAATACCACGACTGCGAATACGTAGCGACTTTAAGATATCAAAACCGACTTTGATTTCTTCAACGGGATCGGCTGCCAATGAAATACGCAAGGTATCACCAATACCTTCAGCTAATAGCATTCCTAAACCAACAGCTGATTTAACTGAGCCAGCACGAGCGCCGCCAGCTTCAGTAATACCTAAGTGCAAAGGCTGTTTGATTTGCTTAGCCAATAAGCGGTATGACTCAACCGCTAAAAAGACATCCGATGCTTTAACACTGACTTTAAACTGGTCAAAGTTAAGGCGGTCTAAAATATCCACGTGTCGCATTGCAGATTCCAGCAATGCTTCTGGTGTTGGCTCATGGTATTTATCCATTAAATCTTTTTCTAATGAACCACCATTAACACCAATTCGAATTGGAATATTCTTATCACGCGCGCATTCGACAACGTTGCGAATACGTTCTTCGTTGCCAATATTTCCTGGGTTAATACGTAAACAATCAACACCGTATTCTGCAACTTTGAGTGCAATACGATAGTCAAAGTGAATATCTGCCACCAAAGGCACGTTGACACTTTGCTTGATCACTTTGAATGCTTCAGCCGCATCCATAGTTGGCACAGAAACACGCACAATATCTGCACCGACTTTTTCAAGTGCGCGAATTTGTGCAACCGTAGCTTCGACATCAGTCGTTTTAGTATTCGTCATCGACTGAACTGCAATAGGTGCGCCATCACCGATAGGGACATCGCCGACATAAATGCGGCTCGAAGGACGACGTATGATTGGAGATTCGTTATACATAATCTGTTGCTCTACTGCTTATCTAATTACAATCAAGGTTACACTTTCGGCAAGGTTAATCGCGCTACACTGCCTTCTGAAAAGTCAGCTAAACTGACATTTTCACCATTAAATTGAAGGGTCACAACTTGTGGAGCCCCTAAGATCAATTTGAACGGAGCAACGCCTTGTGCTTCAACCACTCTATCAACACCTTTGACACCATCAACAATGGTTTTGCCTGTTGCGTCAACGATATTCACCCAACAATCAGCACTAAAGCTCATAGAAATAGCATCTTGTGCAGCAACATTATCAGCAACCAAAGCGGATGCTGATTGTAACGCAGGCTCGACCACATTTTGTTGCGCATTATCAAGCATTACAACATCAGTACTCGCTGGCTCTACAGGTTGAACTGATGATGCCGGCAAATCTGAGTTGTTGCTTTGTTCATTTTGCAGGGCAGTCTGTTCATTTAACTGATCCGCTGGCTCTACATACGCCATGTTAGGGTCGATTTCTGGCTCTAATAAATCTTCTGTTTGACTAACAACATTTGCAGCTGCAACTTCTTCTACGGTAGGTTTGGATAAATCTATCCCACTTAACATAGAGTCTTTTTGCACCCACCACACTACTAGCAGCGCTAACAAGGCAAGGACAATTAAATATGTCACTATTGTTAAGCGGCTATCACGGGCTTCACGTGTGGTTTTGCGAGAAAAACTCTGCATTGCTGCAGTTTCATCTGGCAATTGTTGCGCTAAACATTGATGCACTGCATCTACATCTGCTTCGATGTATTTGGCATAGTTTTTCGCATATCCACGTGCATAGGTTGCTGAAGCAATATTATCAAATTTATCATTCTCAATATCTTCGATGATGCCAGGACGTAAATGTAATTGGGTCGCAACCGCATCAATCGATAACCCTTTTTCTCTCGAGCTGTACGCAGCAACATACCAGCAGTAGATACTGCTTCAAGTATATCTGCCTGTTCAGCGTCACTCCCATTTTTTGGGATGTTTGATTGTTATTTGTCATTAATGCAAAGTAGCCCTGTATTCTTTCGCTTGTTCTGATGTCGGGTATTTGGCAATTAAGGTAATACCATAGCGTTTAACCGCATCCTCATCTGCTAACTCGCGCGATATTTTTATTCCTAAAGCTAAACTTTCAGGCGTTTGCTCTGCCACTCGATGAAGACGGCTTAAGTTGAATTTAGCGCTATCGTAGTCATTCTCTAAAATAGCTAAATCAATTAACTCCATTAAAGTGGACTTTCTTCTTGGGTCATAACGTAATGCATTTTCAAAGTACTGCTTCGCCTTTTGAGGCTCACCTGCAGATAAACTGCACACGCCAAGGTTTTCATAACTTGACGCGGTACGTGTGTATTCTTTTGCATTAATCGCATTTTTGAACATAGCTTCAGCTTGCGAATATTTTTCTTGTTGGCATAAAAATACACCAAAGTTGTTCATCGCATCACCCGTTGCATCACTGGTGTTAATTGCTTTTCTGTATGATTCTTCTGTGCGCTCATTATCACCTACAGTCTGGTAATAATAGGCCATCGCTGTGTGAACTGCGCTTAATTGCGGCGCATACTCAACAGCACGGTTTAAGTTGAACTTTGCCTGCTCCATATTGCCACGGTTAAGGTAAGTTAGGCCTAATTGCATTCTTTCTTTTGCAGCAGACTGTTTATCCAAGGTTCTTTCAGAAACAGGGATATCCGTACCAGTATACGTTCTTTCCGTTACACAACCCACTAAAGGCAGTGATAAAGTAGCAATCATTAAAAGCTTCGGCAATCCGTGCATGATTTTTACGCCTATTAATCTATACAAACAATGAGTTAATCCATTGTGACCGAAATAGCACTCTCTTGCATGCGTTTTTTCGCAAGACGTTTAGTGCGGTCACGAATATCACCCGCTAATTGACCACAAGCAGCATCAATATCATCGCCACGTGTTTTACGAACGATAACAGTCAGCCCATATTCCATTAGCACTTTCGAGAATCGGTCAATTCTGGAATTAGAAGAGCGACCATAAGGCGAACCAGGATAAGGGTTAAATGGAATTAAGTTAATTTTACACGGTGTGTCTTTCATTAACTTGGCTAACTCGTGTGCTTGATCAGTGCTGTCATTGATATGATCCAACATCACATACTCAACCGTTACACGGCCACGGTTAGCGTTTGATTTTGCTAAGTAACGACGAATACCAGCAAGGAACTCTTCTAATGGGTATTTTTTATTAACTGGAACTAACACGTCACGCAGTTCATCGTTTGGCGCATGAATACTCACAGCCAGAGCGACATCTAGCGCATCACCCAGTTTATCAAGCGCTGGAACAACACCAGAAGTTGATAAGGTGACACGACGTTTTGACAAGCTAAACCCAAAATCATCTAACATGATGTCCATTGCAGGGATCACATTAGCTAAGTTAAGTAATGGCTCCCCCATGCCCATCATCACTACGTTTGTAATTGGTCGTTCGCCTGTTTCTTTTTGGAAACCTAAAAATTGCGATACTCGCCAAATTTGCCCAACAATTTCGCCAACCGTTAAGTTACGGTTAAAGCCCTGTTGAGCTGTAGAACAGAAGGTACACTCTAGCGCACACCCCACTTGAGATGACACACATAAAGTGGCTCTGTCTTCTTCAGGAATATAGACAGTTTCCACTTCTTGGCCTTGGCCTACATTGATAGCAAACTTAATCGTGCCATCTTCAGATTTTTGGAAGCTAGAAATTTCTGGCGCAACCACTTCACACTTACGGGCTAATTTAGCGCGTAGTGCTTTGTTAATATTGTTCATTTCTTCGAAGTCGCTAACACCAAAGTGATAAAGCCATTTCATCAATTGATCAGCACGGAACGGTTTTTCGCCCATTTCGGTGAATAACGCTCTCATTGCCTTTCGATCAAGATCCAATAAATTGATCTTTTTCTCACTCATCTTGTGTAACCTCAAAAAAACCTAAAACCTGCTAGCGGGCGGCGAATTATACAGATCCTTACAAAATTTCGCCAGTGTCACTGCATTAAAGCTTTGATACTTTCACGACTGTGCTAAAATTTCGTTGGACTAATATTGGTCTGCCATATGGAGGTGTAATTCCACCTTTATGATAACTCTTATCATTATAGTATTTATCGCCATTGCAATCTCGTTTCTTTGCAGTGTATTTGAAGCGGTATTACTGTCTGTTACCCCTAGTTATATTGCCAACTTGGCAAAAACTAACCCTAAAGCCGCGAAACGGCTTGATAAACAGAAACAAAATGTGGAATCACCACTAGTTTCTATTCTGACATTAAACACCATCGCCCATACCGTGGGTGCCGCTGTTGCAGGTGCTCAAGCTGCAAAAGTCTTTGGTGATGAAATGCTTGGAGTATTCTCTGGTGTGCTTACCTTCTTGATTTTATTCTTTTCTGAAATCATTCCGAAAACATTAGGTGCTAACTATTGGCGTTCACTCGCTGCGCCTGTGTCTTTGATTTTGGTTTGGATGGAAAGATTAACTAAACCGCTAATTTGGATGTCTTCTCAAGTGACCAAATTAATGGGGAAAGGCGATGAAGGCCAATATATCAGACAAGAAATGAGTGCGATGGCTGAAATAGGCTTGCGTTCAGGCGAACTAGACAAACAAGAGTCATCAATTTTGACCCAAATGTTGTCAGTAAAAGAAATGCCAGTCTCTGCAATCATGACGCCAAGAACGGTCATGTTTAAATTACCAATTCACTTGTCACAAGGTGAATTTGTACAGCAGTTTCTAGCGAAACCTTTTACGCGTATTCCTGTCTACGAAGATGATCCGGATAATATTATCGGTTACGTTAACCGTAATAATATTATTCAAGCAGAACGATACACTCCAAAAGAATCTATTGGTGTGTTGAAAAAGAATCTGCTTGTGATCCCTGAAACCGCGAAGATATTACCGATTTTCGAGCTCATGATTAAGCGCAATACAAAAATTGCCATGATTGTGGACGAATACGGCTCAGGTGAAGGTATTGTGACATTAGAAGATATTGTCGAATCTTTACTAGGCTTAGAAATTGTCGATTCAAACGACCCTGTCACTGATATGCAGCAATTAGCGCGTAAACTGTGGGGCACGCGAATGAAACATAAAGGCATCGTATTATCTGATGATGGCGAGTTTACAAAACAAACAACCCAGCATACACCAGATCCCGAGGTTGCGGCCAAAAATAGTACGATATAAAACAGTTTGATATTTCAATAAAAAGGGAGCCTAGCTCCCTTTTTTGACTATGATTATTACGACTTTGCCAATAATAATACCCTCACAGCGTATTTATTTTTTGAGTCGTTTCCCAAAAAGGGGTTAACGCATTATCATGTCGCCAAGTTAATTACTTAAGCATTTACTAATAAGGGCTAATATCCAATTCGCTCTTTCCATTTTTTGAGGACGAAATGCCGAACACCTATTCTTTATCACTTGCCCATATCAATGACACGCATTCAAATTTCGAGCCGAGTCAGGTTCAATTCTCCTTGTCGTTTAATGAGCAAACTTACCTTGCTGAAACGCAAACCGGCGGCTATGCCCGTTTGGGCCACCAAATTGAAACGGCAAGAATCGCGGCGGTGAAAAACCAACACGAATTTATGTTTCTTCATGGCGGCGACAGCTTTCAAGGTACATTGTACTTTCGTGAATTTCAGGGTGCAGCAAACGCACATTTACTGAATATGCTTAAGCCAGATGCCATGGTATTAGGTAATCATGAGATTGATGCAGGCAATAGTCCTGTGTTGGCATTTTTAAATCGAATCGAATTCCCTTTGTTAGCGGGCAATATGGATTTAAGCCAAGAGCTTGAAGATAAAGAAGGTCGCTTAAAGCACCATCCAATGTTATTTGACTACGACACTGAGCAGCAATGTGCCAAAGTGCTAATCAAACCCTTTTACGATAAACAAATTGCAATTATTGGGATCACTCTAGATCAAATGCCACTCATTGCTAGACCTGATCCTGACACCCACTTTATCAATGCTATCGACACCACTAAAAACACCATTGCAAAACTTCATCAACAAGGGATATACCACATTGTTGTACTCAGTCATTTAGGGTTAGATCAAGACCGTGAACTGGCTGAAAAAGTGGATGGAATAAGTGTTATTGTTGGCGGCCACTCTCACACGCTTCAAGGTGAATTTTCAGATTTAGGACTAAGTCACACAGAATACGGTGAACGTATTAACAATACTCCTATCATTCATGCCAGTAAATATGCAGAAGTACTCGGGCTCGCTCAAATTGAGTTCAATGAAAGTGGTCAATGCCTTTCATTAAATGGCAATAATTACTTTATGATTGATGAACAAATTAAAGTGTCACTCGATGCCAAACAGGCGAAAAAAGCTGATTTACAAGACATCAGTCAAGCTGAAATTGATGCAGTCACCTCCCAGTTGTTAGCTCACCCAGGAATATTGAATAATGCCGCAAATGATGAGGTTCACCAAACCATTATGCGAGATTACCGCCCTGCCTTAAATGCACTTGAAGAACAGGTATTGGCACATATTCCTCGAGATTTAATTCATACACGCCTTCCGAGTAAACACTTTCCACATGGCAGTGAAATTGCGCCTTGGGTGTGTCGAAGTATGTATAAAGCCACCAAACTATCAGAACCACAACTAGACTTTGCGCTGCATAATGCTGGCGGTGTTCGTCAGTCATTAATCAAGGGGAACCTGTCATTAGCTGACGTATTAGGGCGCATTTTGCCGTTCGAGTTACCTTTGGTGAAATATCAAATTCAGGGAAAGTTCTTATATCAAGCTTTGGAATCTGCCATTAACTCGGCAACAAATAATGGGGTAACAGGTACTGGCGCAGGAAGCTTTCCCTACACTTATGGTATTCGATACTTTTATGATGGCACTTTGCCTATGAATCATCGTATCACCTTAATTGAAGAGTTCACTCAAGGCGAATGGCGAGCGATTGATTCACAGAAGCTATATATTGGCGTTTCAAGTGCTTATACCGCTGCGGGTAAAGAAGGTTACGATGCATTGTTAAAGGCGCATTGGCAGCAAGATATGGAGTCCATGACATTACCTGAAGCGTTTGTCGATTTTGTGTCGCAGCACGGTAATTTGATTGAAAATCCGTTACAACCGAATGTTCATTACATCAGTCACCGTTAATGTAGCTGACTTGGGTAATCGCTGAGATTACCATTACTGAAGTTAACAGCAATTACACTTTTACTATGACTTGCCAGTTATTTCGTTAATTGTTGGTAAGCAAACTAAGATGCCAATCAACATAAGTCAGTCGTGCATTAGCCTAAGTTAATATAATTTATGATAATGTAGACTTCACAAATCTGCAGCGGATCACAGACCCAATGATCGCTTCATGATTTAATGATGTATCTTTATGTGGATTCATGACTTGAATCATTGCAAATTTTAGCCTAATCAAATAGGAAACAACTTCATGAAAGCAAAACTGATCAAATTAGCTGCAGCAGCAACATTAGCACTAGGCGTATCTTCAGCTTGGGCTGCAGGTATCATGCACCAGGGTGAAGTATTAGAAACAATGAACAGCGGTGGATACACTTATGTTCAAGTTAAAGGCGAAGACAAAACATTCTGGGCTGCGGGTCCACAGGTTGAAATCGCTAAAGGCGATACTGTCAGCATGAATGAGCAAATGTGGATGAATGACTTCACCAGCAGCACGCTAAACAAAACATTTGACGAATTATTATTTGTTGGAAAAATCGAGAAGAAATAATTCGATTTAACCTCAAACAAGACATAATCGGTTAATGATTTCATTAGCCGATTTTTTTGGTTAAACTGCCGTAATACGCATCAACATAAAGCAGCATTAACAAAATTTATGGAAAACACAGCTAACCAATCAATAGCACCTTTTAGCCCACAATATGCTAGTAACGTTAGCCTGCTTGTCCACGAATGTATTCAGCACATTGACCATCCTCGCTACACACAAGCACATCTAGATGCGTGGTCAACTGCCCCTCGCTCAGCCAGACATTGGCGCCAACGCCTTTTGCGCAGTCAAAGCTGGCTATTATTAAATAACGGCCCATCACAGCCGGAAGTGATTGGTGTCATTAATGTTGAAACGGATTTTAACCATCGTGGGTATATTGATAGTTTATATATCAGCCCAGGTAAGCAGCGACAAGGCTTAGCTGGCAAGCTTTATCAAACACTTGAGCAATGGGCTATTGCTCAGGGTTATCATGAGCTCAGCGTGGATGCATCCTACTTATCTAAAGGCTTCTTTTTAAAGCAAGGGTTCCAGCAAGTGCAGCCAAGCTATCAAATCACAAAAGGACAGGTCATAAACGGTTTTTACATGAAAAAAGACCTCACATAACTCACACTACTTTTTAAGTAATGGCTGCAGCATTTCTTCTAAACCATTAAGTTTAACTTCATACATTAGCGCTAACTGCTCACCTAATTTTCCTTCAGGAAAGCCTTTACTGTGAAACCAGACTAAATAAGGCTCAGGAAGTTCTAACAATTTACGTCCAGCATATTTTCCAAAAGGCATTTTCTGGTTAATTGCTTCTAATAATAACGCTTCATTCATTTTGACTCTTCCTAACTAATTAGATAATAGATTCGTATCTCGCTTATTCTGCTAAGGCAGTGCGCTTTGCTCATCAAGGTAACGGGACGAATCATACCGTGAGTGATGGCATAGTAACATTACTCATTACCACTTATAGCGTTTAACAATGTACTATCTGTAAGCTTCTAGGTTAGTTTTTGCATATTTTGTACCACAAGATATATACCGATTAGGAATAACAAAACTCTAAAAGGCAGCTTTTAGCTATTAAAGTTACCCAGACTTTTTTGCAAATACACAAGAACAGAATACAAGCATCCCCTCGTCAATATTTTTACACGCTAACCTACTAAAAAATAATAAGTTCAGTTACCGTTTTATGACAAGAAACAAACCTGTCAATAAGTTGCCTCTAGTCAGTTTTTGTCAAATAAACACCATCAAGTCAAAATGACTTTTTAGTCAATATACTGCCAATTGACCCGTTACAAAACTGCACATAAAGTTAATATCATTGAAGTTAAATGTTGCTATTTAATGACTGATTTAATCGAAGTTTGAGCTGTTTATCATCTCAATAATTCGGCTTTCAAATCGCAGTTATTGCATCATACCCTTCTCACCAGGTTCACTGCAGCGAGTGTTTATATAGCCGTTCTCGTTACACCTATCAGGAGATGTTGAAATGATCATATTAGTTGGCGGAGAGAAAGGTGGTAGTGGCAAAAGTTGCCTTGCACAAAATATTGCCGTTTTTCTCGCAAAAGATGCTAAATCAAGCATTATCATGGTTGATTGCGATCCACAAAGAACAACTTCAGATTGGATCCAAGCAAGAAATAACAACCCAGAATTACCCGGGATTAATTGCGTTCAACTATACGGAAAAATTCGCAACGATCTTTTAAGCCTTGAGCAGCATTATGATTACGTTATTGTTGATTGTGGCGGACAAGATAACCTTGCACTGCGAGCGACGTTATCTGTCGCATCTCATGTATTGATGCCATTAAGACCTAAGCGCCGGGACTTAAAAACGGTCAGTCACATGGACGACATCATTGCCACCTGTAAAATGATTAACCCTAAAATGAGAGCCTCATTTGTCATCACTCAATGCCCAAGCTTACCGAACCAAGCAGGGCGTATTGTCGAAGCTAAAGAAGTCTGCAACACGTTCGATATCAATGTACTAGATGCAATTACCTATAGCCGCAATATTTACGATGACAGTGAAGAGTCTGGCTTATCAGTTATCGAAATTGACCCAACAGGCAAAGCTGCAAGCGAAATCAGGGCAATTGCCTGCGAGCTTCTAGAGGTACAAAACGCCGAACAGATTATTCAGCAACGTAATGATGCCGCTAATGTTACTCAACTGAGGGGGACCTATGGGGCTAGCAGATCTCAAGAAAAACGTTACGCCATGTAATACGATGTTTGAGCCACAAATGTCAGTGGATGATTTTATTGAGGCTGCCAACTTGTATGCAATGGGAAAACAGCATTCAAGTTCAAACAGCATTGAAAACGCAAATAAACAAGCAATGGAAAAGTTACTTGCGTTAACAGAAGCTAACGAGCCATTAGCTAAAAAGCCAGCACCATTTAAACGGGCGACCTTTACGCTAAGTGAGGATGCGATTAATCAGCTAACGCTACTCAGCCAAAGTAGCCATACAGCAAAATCGAAATTGATCCGTCAGCTGATACAACAGCATTTCTCACTGCCAGTGGCGGAGCAACGAGAAATTGAACAACAAATACAAATAAGGTAATGAACTCTAACCAGGATTGACAACACTAGCATTGTGACGCAAAAAATAATAAATCTCCCTCCCCTCCTTTACTGGCAGCAACGTAAGTTGTTTGCCAGTTTTTTTACTCGCAAATCGCATCCTTGATATTATTTTTATTAGCTATACCTAAAATAAGCTTAGCATCTACAGATTAACCCTTGAATTATGACAACTTGCGCCCAATAACTATTTTAGGTTCAGGATATTTTATCTATGATGACTTAACACAAGGAAGGCAAATGTTTGCTCTTATCGCTTTGATTATCGTCTCAACGATTGCTATTGGTTTGATTATCACTAAGCCGAAACGCAATCAAATAAGACGTGCAAAGATCACTAAGCAGGCTTTCCCTAAACAGTGGCGTCAAATTCTCAAACATCGTTTCCCTTACTTTAAAGCTATGCCAACGGATCTACAGTTACAGCTCAAAAAGCACATACAAGTATTTATCGAAGAAAAAGAATTTATAGGCTGTGATGGCTTTATTATCACAGATGAAGTGAGAGTCACCATTGCGGCACAAGCTTGCCTACTATTATTAAATCGAAAAACAGACTACTACCCTAAACTCAGACAAATTTTAGTCTATCCTTATGCTTTTATAGTGGAAAAGCAGGGAACTGATTTTGCTGGAGTTCAGTCAAACCAACGTAATATTCTTTTAGGTGAGTCATGGGGAAATGGTAAAATCATTCTTTCTTGGAAAAGCACCATAGATGGCGCTGCTGATCCGACAGACGGACAAAATGTCGTCATACATGAGTTTGCACATCAACTCGATCAAGAAAACGGCCAAGCAAATGGCGCGCCGCCGCTGCGAGATATCACGTCCTATTCAGCGTGGTCAACGATTCTCGGGCAAGAGTTTGACAGATTGCAGCGCTGCGCGAGTCAACAACTCCCATCACTGTTTAACTATTATGGCGCTACCAACCCAGCCGAGTTTTTTGCCGTTATCACTGAAACCTTTTTTGAAATGCCCCATGATTTTTACCAACAGCATCCTTTGCTGTATAAAGAACTAAGCCGTTTTTATCAACTAGATCCAATTCATTGGCATTAGTCGTGAGACCAATATCCGCTAACTTAAGTAACAGGAACTCCCATGCAAAAAGCCATTCTTACCTTATTACTCACCAGCAGTTTATGGGTTATGTCATCCCTCCCATCATCAGCCACAGTGGCGATATCAACCGAATCGAAACAACTCGCTGACAATGTACTTAACCAACTGCATCAAGATGCTAGTGCGGCAAATTGGGATAGTTATTTTTCTTTATACGATACTGATGCAGTCTTTTTAGGTACCGATGCGACAGAGCGATGGGATATGAAAGAGTTTGAAGGTTATGCCAGACCAACTGATGGTTGGCACTATGAGGTGCAATCTAGGCAACTATTACAGTTCGACAATACCATTGTATTTGATGAGCTATTGAACAGTGCCAGCTATGGTTTGTGTCGAGGTACTGGTGCTCTGCAATTAACAGATCAAGGTTGGAAAATCGTCCAATATCATTTGAGTATTGCAGTCCCAAATGAAAACGCCAAAGCCGTTGCTAAGTTAATTGGTGCGGCTAAATAATCGATTACACAAAGCTCAATGGCCAGCATGTTTAAGCGCTGGCTATTTTCTTTGTATAGAGCTTGAGTAAGCTTTTACAAGGTAAAGAAACGGTAGTAAACCTTAAAACTGCATATGCTCACTGATGATATTGACGATTTCATCTTTAAGCCATTGCGGCCCGTAGTCATTCATATCGTTATGTTTAGCATCTTTTATGGTCACCACTGAAATAGTTGTTACTTGTTCACTCGGTAGTGGCAAAACACCTTCATCAGCAGGGTAATCGCTCGCTCTAATCGAAAGCTGCGTGATATTGGCATTACGCGGTAACGGAACTCGTCGATGATCCAAAGTAATGATTCGCGCGATGTAATCAGCATAGCCTGTTGATGATACTGGTTTTAAATTGCTCTCACTCTCACTATCACTCTCACTAGATAGTGAAATACCTTGGGTTGCTAGCCAAACTGAAATATCACCACCATTTGAATGGCCGACCAATGTCACATGCTCAAAGTCGAACTCAGGCAAGTATTGACGACTTTGCTGCAAAATAAAATCAACAGTATTAGCACCTCGTTGCCAATTTTCAGCGCGTGTTTGGATAAATGGCGGCGTTCTTGATAATGCAGGATCTGTGGCTAACTCATGCTGAATCGCCACCACTAAGTATCCATTTTGCTGAAATAGCTGACTAATAAATTGATAATCTGTGTGTAATAACCCATATCCGGAACCAATTATCATCACAGGACACTGCTGCTCGACATGGCAGGCAAAGCTTTTTTCGGGGAGATATAACTCTATTGGAATCTCTCTTTGTCTGAGAGTATCGACAACTATAAGAGATTGCGACTGAACTTGTGCTTTATCGATTTGAGCCATTGAATTCACAAGTGAATTCGCAACTGAATTACCTGCAATAACACTCAAAATAACAGCCAATAAGATTAACGTACAATATTTGAAAATGTAGGAGCTTTTACCCTGTGATACTAATGCTAATTCCATTTAATTCGTCTTTAATAAAATGATTAAAATATTAACTGATGGCAATACTGGCTAATGTCATTAACTTAAGTTTTTAGCCTAAACCTTGCACAATCCCAAGCTTACTTCATTGTTAAACCAAAACATAAATTAGCCAGCTGACTCAAATGGCAAAAACCATCAAAATCCTGCTGAGACAAAGGTCTTTCGGATGCATGCTTATCGGCATAAAACACCCCTATTACTTTGTCGTTTACGACAATTGGCGCAACCATAAAGCCTAAAGCAAAATTCACTTTGCTATTAAGCTCTTCATTTTTTCCTTGTTGAACCAACATTAGTTGGCTATTTTCAGCTGAGTGAATCAAGCTTGGTTTTTTAGCGTCAACGACCTGTGAAAATGGGTTCAACTCCCCTTGCATATCAATTAGTAACTCTTGCTTAAAAAACTCTGCACTCTCGCCAAACACAACCCGAGCAGATAGCTGCTTTCGATTAAGCGATAGCAACATCACCGCGCATCTATCAACACCAACCCCATCTAAAATACCTTCTAATGCAGTCTGCACCACTTGATTAAAGTCCGCATTTTGAATGGCATGCTCAGTCAATTCACGCAGTTTTTTCAATTGCAGCACTAAATCGGCATCACGAAATTGCGGTTTTTGTTCTGGCTTATCTAAGCACAAAATGATTTCTGCAGTATCGGGAAGGTATTGAATTAACTCAGTAGCCCCATAATCTTCAGCTAACCTCATTGTGGCTTCTGCGCAGCGACTGATCCTCGACTTACATTGCTCAAGACTAATTCCTTGAATTTCTGCAGCAGCTAAGAGTAAATCATTGAGCTTTTCTGGGTTAACATGAGGCTGACTCAACGCTTCAGAAATTTCATTGGCTAGAAAAATAGTCCTTATTTCAGGCATTCTCTCATCAGGGTGAGACAGTGATGTGGTTAATACGTCACCTAAGCCCCAAGCTCGAGCAATGCTTTGAGTTAATTGCGAAAATGATGTCCCAAGATGCTCACGCACAATAGCCTTTTCATCTTTTACTGATGGGGAGACTAATATCGCTTGATCTAAGTTATCAACAAATTCGCCACCAATGCTCCAAAATGCACTTTCACCAATGCGATATAATAACGAAGCGATAAACACTTCTTCACGAAGTGCTTCATCATAATCTTTAATCATCACCCGCGAAATCATGGCAGCTTGAAAAGAGTGCGCCATGAGTTTGATTAATCGTTGATACACAGACTCAGATAAATTGTTATTTTCTAGCAAGCTGGTGAGTAGTTTGGCGGTAATACAAATATTGCGAATGGTATCAAAACCCAGCACCACGGCAGCTCTACTGACCGTTGTAACGTGATTAGTGCCTTTATTATAAATAGCACTGTTGGCCACACGTAATATCCGAGTGGTAAGCGCATTATCATGCAGCACACTACGACCTAATGTCGCTAATGATGACACATCATCTTTTGCCAGCTTTTCTAAATCCCTGACGGTTGAACACAAAGCAGGCATTTCTTGTTCACTGATACGCTTGGTCCAGTAGTCGACGCCTTTAGTGATAGGTAAAGAGTTTTTCAATGCTTAAGTCACCAATTGTTACAATAGTTTTACTATAACTCTTTATGTGAGCGGATGAAGCATTCTTAGCAAAAATCATTCGAAAAATTAATCAAAAAAAACGGCTCCGAAGAGCCGCAACACAAGCGATTGGTTGAAAACTTACTGGGTAGGAAGTTAAAAATCCTCGCATTAAGAACGACAACTAGCTTGCGCTAATATTCCAAATACTGGATAAAAACCCGGTGAAACCTGTAGGTGAGTAACACCGGGGAAATCAGCTGCAAAGCAGCTAAACTGTTACAAGGTTAATAAAGGTTAAAACTGCTCTTCTTCGGTAGAACCAGTCAATGCCGTCACTGATGATTTACCACCTTGGATACAAGTCGTTACTTGGTCAAAGTAACCTGTACCCACTTCTTGCTGATGCGATACGAATGTGTAACCTTTTTCAGCAGCGGCAAATTCAACTTCTTGTACTTTTTCAACGTAGTGCTTCATACCTTCACCACGAGCGTAGTCATAAGCTAAATCAAACATGTTGTACCACATGTTATGGATACCCGCTAACGTGATGAATTGATACTTGTAGCCCATATCTGAAAGCGCTTGTTGGAATTTAGCAATTGTTGCGTCATCCAAGTTTTTCTTCCAGTTAAATGACGGTGAACAGTTATAAGCAAGTAACTGATCTGGGTATTGTGCGTGAATAGCGTCAGCAAACTTCTTCGCTTCTTCAAGACAAGGTTTTGCCGTTTCACACCAAATCAAATCAGCATATGGCGCATAAGCTAAACCACGTGAAATCGCTTGGTCGATACCAGCATTCACACGATAGAAACCTTCTTCGGTGCGATCGCCGGTGACAAAGTCACGGTCATACGGATCGCAATCTGAAGTCATTAAATCTGCAGCGTTTGCATCAGTACGTGCAATGACTAATGTATCAACACCGCTAACATCTGCTGCTAAACGTGCAGCAACTAACTTTTGTACAGCCTCTTGAGTCGGCACTAATACTTTACCGCCCATGTGACCACATTTTTTAACTGATGCTAATTGGTCTTCAAAGTGAACCCCAGCAGCACCTGCATCAATCATAGATTTCATTAATTCGAATGCATTTAACACACCGCCGAAACCTGCTTCAGCATCTGCTACGATTGGTAGGAAGTAATCAGTGTAATTCTCATCACCTGGGTTAACTTCTTTGCCCCATTGAATTTGATCAGCACGACGGAATGAATTATTAATACGTCCAACGACTGCAGGTACTGAGTTAGCTGGGTATAATGATTGATCAGGGTACATAGTGCCTGCTAAGTTAGCATCTGCAGCGACCTGCCAACCAGAAAGATAAATAGCTTCAATACCGGCTTTTGCTTGTTGAACCGCTTGACCACCCGTTAATGCACCTAAAGAATTAACATAGCCTTTTTTAGCGCCGCCATTAACAAGATCCCATAGTTTTTCTGCGCCACGTTTAGCAATGGTATTTTCAGGTACCACAGAACCACGTAGTTTCACTACTTCTTCCGCTGTAAACGGACGCTTAACACCTTTCCAACGAGGGTTTTCAGCCCAATCCTTCTTAATCGCATCAATTTGTTCTTGACGAGTTAGTTGCTTATTAGTGTTAGACATAGTGTTACTCCTTCCTGTGTAATTCGTTATGTTTTACTGATTAATATCGGTGCTCACACCCCAATGTGAAGCACCATTTTTTAAGCGGTTAACAGCTCATAGCCTGGTAACGTTAAGAAATCGACAAGTTCATCTGAGGTGGTAATTTCATCAAACAAACAAGCAGCTTGATTAAATTTACCTTGGTTAAAACGTGCTGAACCTAGTTCCTGCTCAACATTAGCGAGCTCTTCACTGAGCATCTCTTTGAATAACGCTTTAGTGACAAGTTTGCCGTTAGACAGTGATTTTTCATGCTGGATCCATTGCCAGATTGAAGTACGAGATATCTCTGCAGTTGCCGCATCTTCCATGAGTCCGTAAATTGGGACACAACCGTTACCTTGGATCCACGCTTCAATGTATTGCAGCGCAATGCGGATATTTAAACGCATGCCATCTTCGGTACGTTCCCCATCACAGGGGGTGAGTAACTCGTCCGCTAAGATAGGCGCATCAACATCACGAGTAATGTGCAACTGATTAGTGCCTGCACCGATATAATCGTTGAATATGGTCATTGCTGTATCAGCAAGTCCAGGATGAGCGACCCATGTACCGTCGTGACCATTACGTGCTTCAAGTTCTTTGTCGCCTTTAACCTTTTGCAGTACTTGCTCATTTGCTTCAGGTGTTTTAGCTGGAATAAATGCTGCCATACCGCCCATCGCTAACGCACCACGCTTATGACAGGTTTTAACTAACAAGCGTGAATATGCACTTAAAAATGGTGTGTCCATCGTAACGGCTTGTCTGTCAGGCAATACACGGTCTGCATGCTTCTTCAGTGTTTTGATATAGCTAAAGATGTAATCCCAACGACCACAATTTAATGCCACAATGTTTGAACGTAACTCATAAAGAATCTCATCCATTTCAAATACGGCAGGTAAGGTTTCAATCAAACAAGTACATTTAATCGTGCCAGGTTTTAGACAAAAACGTTCTTCAACGAAAGCAAACACTTTTGCCCACCAACGTGCTTCAACATGGCTTTCCAGTTTTGGAATGTAAAAGTATGGACCGCTGCCTTTAGCTAAAAGCTGATGATAGTTGTGGTAGAAGTACATGGCGAAATCAAATAAGCCACCTGGGATAGCCTCACCTTTAAATTCGACATGCTTTTCTTTTAGATGCAAACCACGTACTCGACAAATTAGTACAGCAGGATCTTCATCTAAGCTGTAATGCTTACCGGTATTTTCGGCTGTAAAACTGATGTCACCTCTGACGGCATCTCGAAGGTTAATTTGGCCTTGAACCACTTTCTCCCAACTCGGCGCTAATGAGTCTTCAAAATCTGCCATAAACACTTTTACGTTCGCATTCAGAGCATTAATAATCATTTTACGGTCTACTGGACCGGTTATCTCAACACGACGATCTTTCAAGTCGTCTGGCATGCCTCGAATTGACCACTCACCGTCTCTAATAGCACGAGTTTCAGGTAAAAAGTCTGGTAATTCACCATTATCAATTCGTTGCTGTTTTTGCTGACGCTTACTTAGTAGTTCAGGCACTTCTTGAGTGAACTCTTCACAAAGCGCAGCTAATAAAGATAAAGCACCATCATTAAATATCGTATCTTGTCCTGGGACCTCTGGACCGATTAATGCAAGTTCTGCACTTGTTGGTAATTCAGTATCAGCACTTGGCTGGGATTTCGCATATCTAGCCACTAATTGTTCTGCTGTCATATTAAGCCCCTTGAGCATAAGTCAGTTTCAAAAGAGAGAAGGTAGTCGTTAAATGTCATTCATCGTTAACTTGTCTAAGGTTGCCTTACCTAACCTTGGAAACTTGATGTACTCATTGTTATCCAGTCCTAAGTTAGTAAAAGAAGTTACGTAAAACTCAATAAGTCGTCTCAATGACAGTCTTACACGAACTCTTTAGGCCTTGCTCCTTTCCATCTCTATCTTCAAAACAAACTAGCCAATATTTAACCGTCAAATGTTTGTTTCGTACTAAAACCTAACGACAAACCTTTGCATTTGCAACAGCTTGAAATTGCTCCCGAGCGAATAAAAATAGCAATATAAATTGGTATGACCACAACAAACCAAAAGATAAGTACCTGATTAAAAACAACTTAAAACAAATCCATTTTGTTTTTATTTTTTTATTGGTCAATTGTCTTACAAGTTAACCAAAGACAAACCAAAGAAAATTAATCCGTAATTAAAATACGCAATGTAAATCTTTAATTACAGCTTTTTTCGGGTTTTATACCAAAGTAGAATTAGATGTTTGTTTTGAACTGCCCTTAAGGTAAAGCAATTAAAATCAACAAATACAATATATTAGCTAAAGCACCACCCCAAACCAATTCAAACAACCGTTTTAATTTTACGTTAACGTAAACGTAATTAGCGATGTAGAATATTTACTCTAGACAGTAACCGATGTAGTCCGATCAACATCACAAAAAATATTGGTTTAGCTGAAAAAAAGACGTTTTTTTACAAAAAAGTTAAAAAAACTGTGATTTCGAGTTTTACACTGAAAAAGCGCCATTGTGAGCAGCAAAAAAGAACACCATGCGTTAGCGATAGAATGAAGGGGTCATTGGTATAAGCTCAAAGATGCAACTCAAGATAGTGGCAGTGTCCCCAGGTTTAGCTGTTAGCTAAAAAACATACTCCTATTTGAGGTTCTACTCGTCGCTGCAAACATCGAGAACAATAAAAAGTAAGCAGTAAGCAGTAAGCAACGAAGAAAATACGGCATATTAATGTTTTGAGTATCAATATGAGCTCTGGTGAGGCGAGAGTGTTACCCCTTCCCCCTCTTCCTCTTTCATTTGGCTTTTCTATTCACACGATTAAGCGATACCGTTAAAACTTAAGATTGCGATAAGATGACGATAAGATTGCACTCAAGCGAGTAAGCTCTTAGTGCTTTAAAGATGCAAAGTAGCCGAAAGATAAAGCGCGAGTTACCATGCTTGCAAGCAGCCTATACGTAGCGTTAAACAGCGGGCTTTCGTTAAATTATCTACTGTTAAATGCGCTATCGATAAAGCACGCGATAACTTAAGCGCAGTGGTTGAGCCAAAGCTCAAAACATCACCAGTATTGAGATGTTAAATATATCAATAGAGAGCGAGTTTTCTTTTACGAGATAAATGGGACAGCTCATCGGTTGAAAGCAATAAAGTGAGATAGTTTTTAGTTTGGCAGTTTTGTAAGTTAGAAGTGTTATAAACAGACGACCCTATTTCGTCCATTAGATTTGGCCTGATAAAGCGCTGTATCAGCCCTGTTGATAATAGGATCTAAGCTTAAATCCTCCTCCGCTTTATCACTGACTCCTATACTGGCTGTAATGGTAAATTGGTGACCAGAGTATCGAGTGTTAATGTTAGCAAAAGCCTGACATACATTCTCTGCCACTTCATTAGCTAACATTTTATCCGTGTTAGGCATAAAAATAGCGAATTCCTCACCACCTAAACGACAAGCAATATCGGTACTACGTTTATATTCATTGATGGTATCTGCCACTTTCTTTAACGCCCAATCACCAGTAGCATGGCCAAAGCTGTCATTGATTTTTTTAAACCAATCTAAATCGATCACTACAACGCTGAAAGTTCCACCACTGGCTAACGTTTTAATAAATTCATTCTCAGCCTTATCAATCCCTGCTCCACGATTAAACAAACCCGTTAATGAATCAACTTGAGCTTGCTTTCGGAACTGATTTCGTTGATTCCAAGCGGTATAAAGGAGTAAAGCCAATAACGCTACCGTACCTGCAAGTACCGTAGAAAACATAAACGAAGCGCTTTTCTCATTGTTTAAAATGCTACGCTGTTTGGCAATCATCTCGTGATCTTGTACTAACTTGTTTAACTCTCTGGTTTTTTCTGCACTATCAAACTTAACCATTTGGTAGGCATTTTCTTTAACCTTTTTCTCGTCTAGTAGTTGCACGCCAATAGCATGAGCTTGCACTTGATATTGATAGGCTTCTTTAAACTTTCCTTGCTTACTTGCGATCATCGATTGAACGTGAAAAGTTCGTTTCTTGCCTTTTAAATTCATCGGTTCATTAGGGAGTTGCTCAACAAGCTTGGCATACGTTAATGCTTGGTCATAATCTCCTAGATGAAAATACACTTCGCTTAAATAAGCATGGCTATCATGTATTTCTATATGAAATTTAAACGCTTGATAGCGCTCTAACGAATCCAAATACCCGCTAAGTGATGCTTGGTATTGGCCAGTTTCAAATAATACGTGTGACTGGCCTTTAATAGCCATCGCAACAATAAGAGGAAAGTTATGCTTATTACAATACAGTTCGGCTTCTTTGAACTGAGAAGCGGATAATTCAAAATTTTCTAACTTTAGGTTTGCAACAGGTAAATATAATTTTGCGTAACATTCGTTTTTCTTATTTTCGCCTTTGTTTAAACTTAAAATCTCAGTTGCAGTGGTGAGCATTTCTTCAAATGCATCAAGCTCCATATACACGTTCATTAAGCGAATATACGCGTTTACTTTTATCTTGCTGTCATCATAACTATCAATTCGGGCTAGACTTTCTTCCAGTAATTGAAATGCTTGCTGATAATTATTCAGCCCAATGTTGGCAGTGATTTTATACATCGAGATTTGCGTCATTAACTCGTTATCAGGCTTGAACAACAGCGCCTTATCGAGCGTAAACAAGGCTTGTTCAAATTCACCTAAATATAAATGTTTAATACTACTAAGCGTATGAAAACGCGCTAACTGCAGTTGAGACAATTGGTTTTGTTGCTTTTCTAATGTTTCAATTTGCCTTTCTGATTCGGTTAAATCTACTTGAAGCGCTACCTCTAATGTGTCCAGTTGCTGATCAAAATCCACAGCAGCATTAATGGCATCACTAACAAGTAACGCCATTAAAACGACTGTGAAACGTAAAAAATGATTAAGCACGGCTATTTTGTATGATTTGATATCAGCAAGAATGCTTTCATTTCAATATCACCCGCTAATGCACTCACTGCTTTAGCATCACCAGATAATACTGCTTTGATTTCATTTTCAGATAAACCATAGTTTTTCATTGTCCCCTCAGGGTCTTTTTTATAGGTTTCTAATAATTTCGCATTAGTATTAAGTTCGGTAAAAAACTCCGTTAAATTTGCCATTCTATTTCCTTATTAGTTATTTCAGGTTTGGTTTACGTTATCCGATATCACACGCACTGATCCCAAGCTTTTCGAGAATACTCAGATTAAGGCTTAGTGTTTCTGAAGGTGGGATCATCAAAGTCGAGATCATTTCTAAACGAGCATTGGGTAAGTTTTTCAAGGGTAATCGCTCGACTCTTGGTGTTTGTGTCGGCAAATTAGCAGCTTCATAAATCACGACTTCATGATCTAGCGGATACCACTGAGATAAATGGGCGACTAAAATGTCTAAGCGTTCGCGTGTGGTAGAGAATTCAGTTAACGTATGCTCGCCAGCTAATGCGATTTGCCACAGCAATAAATGGGTTTTGGGGTTTGGAGTATGCTGATACAGCATAAACTGAGTTGCTTCGTAGCTTTGGTGCCCTGAATGGCCAGGGTCAATACCTAAATCAGCCCATAGACAAGCCTCTGCAGAAATCCCCGGTAGCATGTCAGCTGGATAACCTTCTTCACGAGCTTGTGCAATAGCAAGATGTGAAATGCAAGCAAACACGCCAGGGTGACCATATAACGCCACCACCACATTTTTATCTAACCTGAGTTCGTTAAGAATAGCGTCAACCATTTGTGCATAGGTATCTCGGCGATTTTTAACTTCACCTTTTTGAGCATAAAAAGGCTGTAATGATCGATGATTATCATTCAGGCTTTGAATCCAACGTTCAGTAAAGCCATCTGGCACTAGAGAAAACACAATATCGGCATGTTCAATATAACTTTGACTCAGCACACTAATGTGCCCAGCAAGTTGCAGACCCGTGCCGACAAAAACTAACCGACCATCTTTGGTTTCAGTATGCTGTTTTACGTTATGTTCAGAGTAAATTGGTGACATTATTTATCATTATTCTTTCGTCAAAAGTTAATTACTTAACAAACCTAACCGCCAATTAAATCCTATTAATTTCTATATGATTCAAATTTTGCATAAGCGCTTATATCAAACTTATAGAATTACATTCAGATTTTCCATGATTTTCTACATTTTCGTAACATCATCAAGCGTAAAAGAATTTATAACTAAGTCATTTACCGATAGCATCATTGAACTATATCTATAATATCGACTCTATTATTCACATCGTTATAGCATTCTCAGCGAATAGCCCCTTGTCAGCATAGGGACCCCTTGGGTATGATGTCGTCAGATTTTTAGGAAGTAGCACAGACAATGATAAACAAAAAACAAAGTCTTACCCTTTTAGGCGCAGTTGCGCTTTCAGTTTCTTTAAGTGCGTGTAGTGTTTTTGATTGGCTGATCTATAAGCCGGATATCGCACAAGGCAACTACATGGAATTACAGCAAGTTGAAAAGCTGCGTGTAGAAATGACCAAAGAACAAGCTGAGTACATTCTTGGCCGCCCAGTTCTTCGTGATAGTTTTGCCGATAATGTTTGGTATTATGTTTATCACTTCAAAAGTGGCCGTGACGCAAGTATCACTCACAAAGAGCTCATATTGTTCTTTGAAGATGATTTACTTGTCAAAGTTGAAGGCGACTACAAACTCAGTGAGGACTTTGACACTCCTCTAGAATCAGGTGCCTTGCCTTCGATTTCATCTCCTACTGTTGAACCTTTACTTCCAGAACAAGATCCTGCATCAATTCGTCGTGATGCTAAACCTCTGGTTGAAGAGAACCGTCTAGAAAAAGAAAATGACGTGCCAACAGGAAATGAGAATATGCCAAAAGGCGAATAAGCATTAAGTGAAAAACTGACTTATACAAAAAAGCGGAAAGACACGTCTTTCCGCTTTTTTATTGTGAAAAATAATCTAAGTACACAACAAATTATGACACAGCTTCATCATTGTGCTTGGTCAAGCTCAGTGCCCACTGTGTAACGTTGAAAATTTCGCTAAATTTTCGCACCAGTAATCTTGTTGCTACGTCCCTCTTCTTTCGCTTTTTCTGCACGCTTACGGCGAACATCTTTAGGATCAGCAATCAAAGGGCGGTAAATTTCAATTCGTTGTCCAGGTACAAGCACCTCATCGTGCTTTGCTTGTCGACTAAAAACACCTAATTTTACTTTAGCTAAATCGATATCTGGAAAGAAACTTGCCATGTTGCTTTGCTTTACCGCGTCAATAAAGCGAGTACCAGGCGCAACATTAACCGTAATCACCTTTTGCTGCTCAGGTAATGCGTAAATAACATCAACTGGAAATAAGTCTGTCTCATTTGTCATGGTAAATCACCTTAGCTCGGTCAGTAAAAGCAGTTACCATTGAATTCATCAACTCTTTAAAAACACGACCAAATGCAATATCCGCTAGTGGGTTGGAAAACTCAAAATTTAAATCGAACTCCACTTTACAAGCATCGTCAGTTAACTCAGTAAAACGCCACATGCCATCTAGGTTTTTAAATGGGCCATTTTCTAATGTTAACGACACACTTTTACCTGGCACCACTTGATTACGAGTGGTGAAAGTTTTTCGGATCCCAGCCTTTGAGACATCAACAGATGCAACCATGGTTTTGCCATCAAACTCAATGACTTTACCGCCAACACAACCTGGCAAGAATTCATGGTATGACTCAACGTCATTAACCAAGTCATACATTTGCATCGCACTAAAACGAACCAACACATTTTTTGAAATTTTTGGCATGAATAACAACACTATCGATAACAATGAGGCAATTTTAACACGCTTACAGTAAAACGCATCCATTACCCTGATGATTAAACTCGCATCTTTAAGTGGTTTGGGTATAATCCCTTGATTAGTTTTTCTCTCCCCCATATCTACCACGGTAAGCATAAGTGACTAGAGTTTTTAAATGGGATAACAGCGGGCATTAAACGCGATTATGGTAAAAAAGAATTCAAAAAAGTCAAAGAATCCACCCGCTACGATTACACGTAATAAGCGCGCGACCTTTGAGTTTAAAATAGAAGATAAAATCGAAGCTGGGTTAGAGCTTCAGGGCTGGGAAGTAAAATCCTTGCGTATGGGCAAAGTCACGCTTGCGGACTGTTACGTTTATATCAAGCATGGTGAAGCGTTTATGCATGGCTGCACAGTACAGCCTTTAAATACCGCATCAACCCATGTGGTTTGCGATCCAATTCGTACCAAAAAACTGTTATTAAAGCGCAGTGAAATTGATAAGCTTGAAGGCCTAATTGAGCGTCAAGGTTATACATTAATCCCCCTTTCACTATACTGGCGCAAAGGCGCTTGGGTAAAAGTTGAAATTGGTTTAGGTAAAGGTAAAAAAGACCACGATAAACGCCAAGACACTAAAGAACGCGAATGGAAAGTAGAACAATCTCGCGTAATGAAGAAGTCTAGACTGGACGGATAATGTACAAACGATTGTTAATTGGTGAAATGCACTAGGTATTTTGGCATTTAACCGATACAATCAACAAACTTTGGGGGCGATTCTGGATTCGACAGGATTCACGAAACCCTGGGAGCATGTCGAGGGGCGGTTGGCCTCGTAAAAAGCCGCACTGTTATAGTTGCAAACGACTCTAACTACTCTCTAGCAGCTTAGGCTAGCTAGCCATCAACCACACGTCTTGCACATGGGCAGTGGATTTTGATGGTCATCTTACATCGTGCTAGCGAGGGAACCTTGTCTGGGGGTGAACCGCGAAACAGTACCGGACTCGCCTTGTAATATCCTGTCTTTCGGAGCTTGCAAGGTTAACCAAAAGAGAGACTAAACATGTAGCGCCTTGGATGTAGGCTTTCTGGACGCGGGTTCAAGTCCCGCCGCCTCCACCAAATACTTAAAATGGCGGTAACTCTTTGAGTTACCGCCATTTTTATTTTTTCATATCAATAGACAAGCTATTTGTACTAAAACTTGGTACTAAATATGCGCTATTTAACCCTTTCAAAATCTGGAACTTGGTACTTTAGATATCAGTTACCTTCCCAATACAGACAGCTCTTTAATGGACGTGTAGAAATTAAACGTTCACTTAAAACATCATCAAAGAGCCAAGCCAAAATCCTTGCTTTGGAATTAGAGCTAGATATCAGAAGAACTTTAGCAACAGGCTTCAAAACGATGCCAAAGCAAGCAGCTTTACTTACACCTTCCCCCAAAATTCATGTTTTAAGAAAACCTAAGCAGTCTTGTCCCTATCTAGCTCTAGATAAATTCTATAGGTATAAATCTGATCACATATCACTAAAAACAGCAGACAGTTTAAATGCAAAATGTCGAACAGTTCTTGAACTTATCGGCAAAAAATCAATTGAAAAAATTAGACGGAATGAGGCTGAAGCAGTAAAACAGAAACTAGCACTTGTTCCTACAAACATAAGAAAACATGGTGAGTTCAACTCATTAAGTATTTGTGAAGCTATAACATTAAACGCAAAACTGAAAAAGGATACTCTCAGTGAAGAAAGCGTTAAGAACTACATTCATAGTACCTCATCATTTTTTGAGTGGTGTGTTTTAAATGAACTTACTGACGTAAACCCATTCAAAGCAATTAGATTTAGAAAAAATACTAGAGATTGTGATGCTAAAAATGCTTATACACCTAATGAGCTAATTAAAATTTTTTCACACCCTATTTTTACCAACAGCAAATCCCTTCACCCCCATTATTACTGGCTTCCCTTACTTGCGAAATTCACAGGGGCTAGGCTTAATGAGCTATGTCAGCTATATAGAGATAATATTATCTGTATTCAAAACATTTGGTGTATTTCAATCGAAGCTAGCAGACCAGATCAGAAACTTAAAAACTCTCAGAGTCGGCGGCTTATCCCCATTCATGATGAATTAATAAGCCTAGGTTTTATTCAATATACTAACTCATTGAACTCAGACCAACTATTCCCCGAATTGAAAAATTCGAGAGATGGTTATGGCTCAGCCCCATCTAAATGGTTTAGCAGATTTAAAACTAAACTAGGATTTGATAAAGGGCATGACTTCCACTCAATTAGGCATACTGTAGCCACAGAATTAAAAAATGAACTAGTTAGTTCGGAAGTTGCGTCCGCACTGTTAGGGCATTTATCAAATAATATTACTTACGATCGATACGGAAAGGGTTTTCACTTGTCAGTTCTTAGGGATGCTATCAACAAAATCCCCACTAAAGCTGTGATAAATGTAAAAAAATTCTGTTCTTTGACTACTCCATGTGTTAGCCCTGTTCATTAATGTGCTTTTTCATTAAGCATTTATGTGTATTAACCTATTAAGTAGAACTATAAAAAACAGAAACATCCAATTTATTACTGTTTTTACGTGATAATTATCACAAGCTGAATCATAAGTTTAGAGCATTTTTTAAGCGCTATATTTTCGTTTAAAAAATGCTTTTTGTGGAATTCATGTATTTACCTATACATTTCATCAACTTAAAAAATATAAACACCTTTACTTTCAATAACTTGCAAGTAAAAATTACTCGGCCAAGTAATTTTTACTTCGTTTACTCGCATATAGAGCGATGGTAAAGTTCTCACACTTAATAAAAACAAGTTAGTTAAATAAATGATTAAATACTTTATATCTATTTTCACGTTAATAAAACCAAGAGTATATGCAGATAAAATAAATAAAAAACCGATTCCAAAAAGTAAGAAACTCAAAGTTAAATACAACAGCTTACAGTTGCGAGACAAATATATAGATTCCAAAACTCGCCTTGGTAAAATAACTAAAAAAACAGTGGATGATTACTATAAAAATATAACCTTAGTGTTGGACTTATATGATAACCAAGATCTTAATGAGATGGATAGAGAAAATGCAGAGTTAATTAGGGATGCTTTATCCGAATACCCAAAGAACAAATCAAAACTTAAAGAGTTCAATAAAACAATTGGCTTTGATGTTATAGATAAGAACAAAGAATTAAAAAAGGATACATTAAGCCCGAGGAGAGTAAAGAAAATAATTCATGATTTTTCTGGATTTTGCGAATGGTGTTTTAGTCATGAATATATAAATAAAAATTATTTTTATAAATTACCAACTCTACCTCCAAGGAAAAATGACATTAGACACGAATTCAATGACCAACAATTAACATTAATTTTTAACATGGAGCAATATATAAAAAACAGATTTAAACACCCTTATTATTACTGGGTCCCTTTATTACTAAGGTTTACAGGAGCGAGGTTAAACGAAATTTGCCAGCTTCACATAAAAGACATTATTGAACTTAATGGAGTACATTGCATTTACATTAGAGATGAACAAGTTGGACAAACCTTAAAGAGCAGAAGTTCATATAGAAAAATACCGATTCACAACACATTAATTAATAAAGGGTTTATTGAATTCACTAAAAATTGCAATTCAACAATGTTATTTCCAGAGCTTAAATTAGTGAATGGTTACTATTCACATAATGCTTCTAAGTGGTTTTCTAGAAGAAGAGAGAAGCTCGGGTTATCAAAAGGTTTCGACGCTCATTCATTTCGTCATAGCTTTGTGAATGAGCTAAAACAAAAAGGAATTAAAACTGAATTAATACAAAGCATTGTCGGGCACTCAAGTAACTGTATCACCCTTGATGTTTATGGAAAGTCGTACGAACCCCAAATATTATTAAAAGCAATTAGTAAAATAAGCGATGAACATGTAAGACATATACAACCATATAATAAATCACAAAACATATAAATTAATATTTAAAGTATAACCTCACATTAAATTACGGATATTCAATGATAAATAATTTTAGAAACATATTTAAAACAACAAATAAAGATAAAGTAAAGCCTAAAAAGGATAATCAACAAAATAAAAAGTTTACTACCTCTGATTTAAATGAAGTAACAAAAGTTCGCCCAACATTAAACAAGAATGGATTGGCTGGATTGTTAGGCGATATTACTAACTTACTAAGTAAAAAAATGAAGCTATCGCTGAATTTATAGCAGCTTATTTATTAGTTAGAATTTCTATTTCTATACCACGAGGTAATATTACACTCCCATTTGCGGCAATCAAAACTGTACCGCGCCTGAATGCTCTTCTAGTGTTACCAACAGGATTAGGAAAAGGAAATACTGAAAAATTACTTAATGTGATAATTAGTCTAGCTGAAAAACTAAATAATAAAAAAATATCGAACAATCAATACCACTTCACGCTCGAGTTCATTCAGGTGGCTTGTCAACGGGTGAAGGTATCGCCTTTGAGTTAAGAGATGAAAGCATTGATAATAAAGGAAATAAGGATAAAGGACAAAAGGATAAACGTTTAGTTATTGTTGAACCCGAATTTGCTAATACTTTAGTTAAATGCAATGCCAGAAATAGCATCCTTAGTGGCACTATAAGAAAGCTGTTTGACGGTGATCAACTTGAACCTTTAACTAAAACAGACAGAACGTCCTGTAAAGAACCCCATGTTGGTATTGTGGGGCATATTACTCCCCGTGAATTAGTTCTTAGGTTAGACGATGTTTCAATCTCAAACGGATTTGCAAATAGGTTTCCGATATTTTGCGGTATGGCACAGGAATTACACCCATTTCCGGAAGTTCCATGTCATGAAAAAATGACCGAATTAGCAAAAAAATTAAATGATGTTCTTGACTGGGCTAATGAAGAAGAAAGAACTTTGATTGTTAGTAATTGCTATAAAGAGCTTTGGATAAATAAATATGAATACCTAAAAAAACTTGGAGCTAAAGACTCAATTGAGCAATCGCTATTAACAAGAGCACCTCATTATACGACAATGTATGCAATGCTTTTGCAACGCTGGAAAAATCTGACAAAGTGACCTCAAAACACCTTGAATCTGCATTAGCATGGGTAGAATATTGGCATGAGTCAGTAGTTTATATTTTTGACACAGAGAAAGAGAAAGCAAAAGCTGCCGAAAATGAAACTCTTGCACAAGATGTCTTACTCATCATAAAGAATTTAATCAATGAAAATGACGGTGAAGCAATTACTCGTACACCTTTAAAGCAAGCTTTGGGTAAAAGGTGCAACTCGACACAACTTTCAAATGCACTACAGTTTTTACAAGAGTTGCCATTACCACCAATAAAAGTGAAAGTAGGAAATCATAATCGACATCTTATTTCATTAATCAATAATAGATAAGTTCATACTACTCAAACTACTCAAACTACTCAAACTGATCAGTTTGAGTAGTTTGCGCATAAACATATAAATCAATATTTTAGTTATTTAGGCTCATAGTCAGGTAAGCTTCTCATTATTTTTTCAATTAAAATTTCCACTATATTACTCGCTACTTTTCTCTTATAAATCATGAATTCATTTACATTCGAAATGGATAAATTTATAGGACGTTTTATTTTTGTAGTATTTTCTAGAGCTTCAGCTTGAATACACAATTCAGTTACTTTTTTAACCCATAAAACTTTTGGTTTTTGTTCTTCCGAATCTAAACTTTCAATAAATTTTGATTCTAAACAAAATTCAAGAACAATATCTTCAACTGTTGTGCATTCACATTCTTCAACTTTATAAGCTAGTAATATCGGTGATTCAGAACTCTGGTTATTCATAGTTTTATTTAATAATACATATATTTCATAAAATAAAAACCCCATAAGGATTTCATTCAATTAAATATAATCAAAATTTTCGTTGTATTAAGGGTAGTCAAGAAGGGTTTCCCTTTTGCAAGGGGATAACATAAGAACGAAGTGAGTTGTCCTATCTTGAATACTGCTAAATAACAGAGCTTTAAGTGCATTATTTGCAGCTTAGAAAATGATTTTCTAAACTTAAATAAAAGGATGATTAAAAACTGGACGGTAACAACTCAAGCAGTAAAAAATGGCAGCGATGGTGTAATAACGCGTGAACGTTATCTACTATCACAAAAACACCCAAATCATAAGCACACAGAAAAGCTAATTTCAATTATAGGTAATGCCAGAACATCTCAACGTATAGCTATTGCTGGAGAACAATTTAAACTACACCAGAAGCTAAATAACACCCGTGGAGGACGACCACTTTCAAGCTACGCAATAGAGTTTTGTCTAACACTGCCCAAAGGACATCGCCCAACGTCAAAACAGTGGCATTCAATCGTCAGTGATTGCTGCCTAGCATTAGCTAAAATGCTCAAACTTTCCCAAGAAGAACGTGAACAATATAAAACTCAAATTCGAGCAGTATTGCATCAACAACCACAAGAAGGCCGAACAGGAACAGGCGATCACGTACACCTAATTATCGGTAAAGTCATTGGAAGTAAAGTACTTAAGCAGTTACAACAAAAACAGGCTACTAAACTAATAAAACTGGCTTTCAACGGGGCAGTGCTGAAACATGTTGGCATTGACCACCGAGAATATAAATCTTATGAATTAGATCGAGGAAAAAGACTAGAGATGTGGAAATATCAGCAACAGCAAGCTCAAGATAGTCTTTGGATTCAAAACCTGATTAACAAACTACAGACACAAGCTGACAAGTGGTTTGAAGCATTAAACAAAGATGATAGTCGACAGCAAATACGTCAACATAATCGATTGCTGAAGACATTTAAGGAACTCTCAAGCTGTTCATTATCTATAGAGCAACAAGGTAAAGTAAGCGACTTGAAAGTTAAAGTAGGTATTAACTAGTTTAGCTATCAATTAAATATACTTAAAACATGTACATATAGCTACCATATGATAGCTATATGTAGGAATAAGAGAACAAGGTGACGCTTCCCACTCTCATAAGAAAGACACAAAACAAGGCCTAACCATCGAATACAACACATTTTCATACACCAGTTTTTAAATATGCGTACTACAGTCGATACAACTATAGATTACTCGATATGCTTATTGTATATTAAAATAATTATACAGAATAAAACTATCGTAATATGAATGAGTTGGCATACATCCCAAGGCACTTTAGACGCTGCGTAAAATACAAAAACCTCATCAAAATTGATGACTTCAAAGACGAAGATAAACTTTCTAGTTCTTGTCTGAGTGCATATAAAAAGGTGCAAACAGGAAATGAATGGAAAAACTCTATCAAAAAAACTAGAGTAAAAAGTAAAGCTGCTTACTCACTTGATTCTCCTGAATCTGTACTACTCCATAATGTTCTAGTTAATAATATTGATGCTAGATATCAAACAAAATGTGCTGACAGAGACACAACGATTCGACTCCTCATTTCTCATATCAAAGACTCATATGCATTTACTGTACATAGACTTGATGTAAAGTCATTTTATGAATCTTTTAATAGAAGAGGAATAATTAACAAATTGAAATCTGACGCTAGACTATCAAGAAAAACTTTAACTACTCTACAGAATTTATTTACAGAGCTAGAAAGACTAGACGTAAATGGTTTACCAAGAGGTCTAGGTTTAAGTTCAACATTATCAGAAGTTATGATGAACAATTTTGATAATTACTTAAAAAACATGGAAGGGATTTTATTCTATTGTCGATTCGTTGACGATATTATCATCTTAACAACACCAGCAATCACAAAAAGTAAAATCAGTGAAATTTTGGAACACTCATCACTGCCTGAGAAGCTCGAGTTTCATAGAACAGGTAATAAAGTGGCTCATAAACTCATAAGAAAAACATCTCAAGACTCTGAACGTAAAGAAATATTTGACTTTCTTGGCTATCATTTTAAGGTTACCTTCAAAGAACAATTATCAGGAACTAACTTAAAGGTAAAACGAAGGGTTTTAGAAGTAGAAATATCAGATGAAAAAATTGATAAGATAAAAAAAGAATAACCCAGTCTTTCTGTAAGTATATTTCAAGCAGCCAAACTTCTGCAGTTAAACTTTCATTACTAAGAAAGAGATTAAACTTCCTTTCAAAAAACTACCCATTAGTAAATGCATCAAACAACACTCAGGTTTTATCTGGGATTTATTTCAATTACAAACATATATCAAACCCTAATAAAATATCGGAATTAGATATTTTCTATAGAAGTTTACTATTTGGAAACAAAAGTAATCTTAGTAAGAGAATAAGATCAAGTTTAAGCTATAAGGATAGACTTTGTCTTTCTAAGATATGTTTTTTAGAAGGTTTTAAAAATAAAAAATTTTGTAAGTTTTCTTATAAAGACTTCAAAGAGATAAAACAGGCGTGGATGTAATGAAAGAACTTGTAAAAAAAGGTGATTACAACCGAGTGCTTCTCTCTGAAACAGCTCCGATAGATGTACCTGTTATATTCTCTAATAATTGGTTCTATCAACACATGTCGGAACATGAGTCAAACACTTCATCAGAAGTAAAAAAGAGAATAGTTAATCATTTATTTGTATGCACTGATCCAGAAAAAGACTTTGTTCCAATAAAATACTCCATCCTAAAGTCAAATGGTGGTGTTAGACACCTTGGTCTTTTGCATCCAGCAAGCCAAACACAGGCAATTGAATTATACAGAATGTTTTCAGATCGAGTGATTCATGCGTGCAGTAAAAGCTCTTACTCAATAAGGAAACCAATTGCGATATCATCATGCTACTACCTTAAGAGAAACAAAAGCAATAGTTCCAATATTATGCAACCATCTACTTTTTTAACTTATGGTAGTTATAACAAATTAAATAAGTTCTTTGATTCAAAAGAGTTTTTATTACTTGAGAGAAAATTTAATTTATTTTGGTCTATAGATATTTCTAAGTTTTTCGATAGCATCTACACTCATTCGATATCTTGGGCTTTAAAAAGCAAAAGTTTTGCAAAAGAAAGTCGAGATAAAAGTGACTTTTCTTCTTTTTTTGACAGGTTAATGCAAAGGTCTAATTATAATGAAACCAATGGTATTGTAATAGGCAACGAAGTTAGTAGAATATTTGCAGAAACCATTATGCAAAGCATCGACTCAGATTTAGAGAAAGAACTCGAGAGTAATTACAACCTAGTTTATGGAAAAGACTATTCAATTCGCCGCTATGTTGATGATTTTTTCATATTTGGCAAGACAAACTCTACTCTAGAGTTAATACAATCTAGGCTAGTTGCAAAATTACGCTTATATAAATTGCATTTAAACGATGCTAAATCTATTAAAAGAAATCGCCCATTTATAACTAATATAACCAGAGCAAAAATTGATACTCAAGAGTCCATTTCTTGGCTCTTTAATTTAATTTTTGGTTCACAAGATGATGATGTAAAACTAGTAAAAAAACCTAATATTGTAAAAAGAAAATTCATAGATAAAATAATGGCTGCATCATACCAAGACCATCAAGCTTATAGTGTAATGTGTAATTACTCTATTGCAGCTTTAGAAAACAAAGTAGATAAATGTACAAAAAGCCCTTCATTTATTGCATCTGACTTTAACTCTCAAAAAATGCTTTGATTACCTTATTAGATATAGCATTTCATTTATTCAACATATCACCAAACTCTTCTAACAGTTTAAAAATAAGCAATATTTGCTACCTATTATATAAATTTTTTAACGATAAACATCCCGAAGATTTAGATTTATTAGCATTGGAAGTTAGCCATCAAATTGAATGTTTTTTTACAAGCAGTTCTTTTAACAGTATGACATCAAATGTTAATTCGTTTGTTCCTATAGAGTTTTCGAATATATTATGTATATCAAAAGTGATGGGTAACCATTACCTTTTACCTAATGCTACGTTCGCTAATGTATTCAATATAAAAGGACTAAAAGCAACATCGAACGATTACTTAAATAATGAAGATTGCTTCGATTATTTCCATATAATGACAGCTTTATACTATGCTGGAGGAGTCGATGAATATAGCTCATTTATAGATTCACTATCTAAAGAAATTGGTAAGCGGTTAACTAACCTATCTAGAATAAAATATGATGCAAGACTGTGTTATTTATTACTAGACTCTATGTCTTGTCCTTATATCGAAGAAAGAAAGAAAAGAGTATGGGCAAAAAAATTAGAGAAAGAAATTTTCCAAAGTGATTTAGAAGACGATAAATCAGAGGAGTTTTTCCAATGCCTTGCTTCAAATACTTGGTTTATATGCTGGGACACAAATACAGTGCTTGAAAATTTATTAGAAAACAAAGACTTGCTTTTTGGGTACAGCTAAATTATTATCTCAATCGAATGGTGATATCTGTGTAAAGTAAGAGTTTTTTGCTTCACAGTCGAACCTCAGCAGTAATTCTGTTGTGTTGTTCGACTGTCCCATTGTTTGTTAGGGTTTTCTCTTTGGGGTAATCCAAGCAAACACTGCGGTGCAGTGTTAAATACTGCACACACACCTAACAGTGTCACCATTCCCTTCGGGGGGGAAACTTTAAACATCCCCTAATGGCCGTCAATATATATGACTCCAAAAACTTGATTTATCATTTAATGAATTTCAATTTATTCATCCCGCAAATTACTATTGTATTACTCATTTCTAAAGTTACTAATTCGAAAACCTATGAATCTTAATAAGTTAAAGGCATAGGTTTATAGTATTTACTTACGTATAAGCTAACCTTGTAGGCTTACGCAGGTTAGATCTACTTATCCCTCATTAGATGTGCTTCATTTAAGTTAATTCAAGGTTTTGTTTCAGATTCCACTTTGGGACTCAAACCCGCGTCTAATATTTATGAGAAATCTAGTAGCTTTGTCTTTTGTTATTATTGACAACCGAAAGACAGCAATAAATAATAAATAAAAACAATAGCTTACCAAAACAATTAAGTATTTATTCGTTATCGAATCAGTAACCCCAAGTATTAGCCAGAAACCTGGTAATTATGTGAAATTTAAGTAACTTGTAAAAAATAATTAGTTGTCCTAAAATCTTGTACTAATTGAGATAAAACAACAATTTCAAGTAGCTATAAACTATTGATAGAAATTAATTCTTTAGATTTTAGTGGTGTGTCCCGCCGCCTCCACCAAATACCTAAAAAGGGCTTAGCAGCAATGCTAAGCCCTTTTGTTTGCCTACAGATTTATTTTTGCCTGATAATACCAATCAATGCGATACTTAAAATCCCATACCGCATTATGTACCTGCCGCACATACATCATGCTGTTGTATATACATAGTGCTGTTGACTTGGCACATAAAAAAACCTGCACTTAGCAGGTTCTTTTTATTATTATTTGAAAGCTAAATTTAGTTTTGCTTTCTTACAAATTTAGACTTCAGCATCATTTGGCCATGGCCATCTACTTTGCAATCAATATCATGATCAGCATCAACAAAACGCTTAATAACGGCTTTGGTGCCTACTTTAAGCACTAATGAAGATCCTTTTACTTTAAGATCTTTAATCAGTGTCACTTTATCGTCTTCAGCAAGTAAGTTACCCACTGCATCTTTTAAAATGATGGCATCAGGATCGATGATTTCTTCGTTTGGGTTCCATTCATGAGCGCACTCAGGACAAATAAGTTGCGAACCATCTTCGTATACATAGACAGATTCACATTTAGGACAAGGTGGGATAGCGCTCATGGTCAATTCTCTTTAATCAAAATAAGTGTGATTCAGTATAGGGTTAACTACTCAATCGATATCAGGACATTATAATCAATATATCTAATATCAGCTAGGCAGCAACTGTGCTCTTGTTAACAGCCTTGAGCATTCAAAGGCAATTTTTTCATTTTGCAGCTAAGTTAATACATGAATTTGATGTGATTTTAGTTGCAACAGTTTTCCCCTAATTATCTTATTCGCTGGCACTTCAAGCTGATAATTCACTCGCGGCAAAAAAATCCAAATACTAAATGTTATTCATTAGTACCTTAACGTTGTAATCGAATTAACTAAAAACCGCTAATAAAATACTGTTCATGCTGTTGACCTAGCTTAAAAATCAGCCCATATTGATAGATAATTGTTAATAATTACATAAACTTCACAATTTTCAGTGATTGAGTTTACGTTATAAAATTCAAGCTTAAATACTGTAAAAGTAAGGTTCCTGATTGAGTTTACTTACTCATTATTTACATAAATGGAAGAAAAGGCTTGGGATACTCTTAGCCTTACTTTGCTTGTGGCCGCTACAAACTTGGGTCGTCTCGCTCCTTGCAACTAATGCACTCACCCCTTACGACATAACGTTATCCCTCCCGCTTTCCGAAAAATTAAATCAGCAATTTGGTCTGTCACCTACAAGTAAAATCAATAAGGTATTTGTCAGCGGTAATTTTTCAGACTGGCATAGTGATGATCCCTTTTATCAAATGCAGCTCACAGGTAAAAATCAATGGCAGTATCAGTTACCGCTCCATCCTGGAGATATAGAATATAAACTGGTATTAGAAATTGAAGGGCAAGCGAATCCAACATGGATTGTAGACCCAACTAACCCCAACACAGCAATTAACCCATGGGGCGATGAAAACTCCTTAATAGAAGTTGCCGATTGGCCAAAAGTTGCGGTCATTAGCCAACTATTAACCTTAGCGGTGATTGGCGCGTTTTTATTATATTGTGTGTTAGAACCATTATTGTATTGGTTATTGCACTTAAAAATGCCGCTTTATCGCAAACTTATGCTATCTAACATTCTGATTCTAATCTGTATTCAAGTCATTTTTTTCAGCTATCAACTCCACCAAAACAGACAACTCATTAAACTCAGCATAAGTGATACTTTGCATAACATGCATTTGGTATTAGCCAGTAACCAGATTGATTTTAGCCAGCTTAACAATCAAAAAGATGAAATCGACACAGCTATCGATCAGTTCTTCGCTCAGGCAACCACGCGTATAGACAAAAAACAAACCAGCCTATTTCAAATCACTTTATCTGACTTTGCCGTTTTAGATAAAAACGGTGAACTTATTTCGTTGCATCATCGCCTTCAAAATCAATCTATCCAGCTTAATCGAGCCCAAAAGCTCGGGTTTGATAATACGCACGATTATTTTATTAAAGGAATGTGGGCAAGCTTGATCCCCAACGCATTGAGTCAAGCGACGAATGGCCAACTTATTACAGCAAAACGCCCTGCTGCAATTCGTCATGTTGAAACGAATAAAACCCGCCAAAGTGAATGGGTTTTAGGCTTTAGCCAAGTTATGCAGCCCATCATTTCACGTGGGCAGTTACAAGGGTTTTATGGCGGTTCAATTCAGGTCAAACTCTATGGAGAGGAATTACTCAATACCTTATTTTTTCAGCTACTGCTGCTATCTGGGGTCTTGTCTTTAGCCAGCTGGTTATTAATGAGTGTGGGTAAAATTGTCACCTCGGATATATTGACACTAACCAATTGGACACAAAAAATTGTCAGGGGTGATTTAACCCAAAAGCTAACCTTAAATAGCCAAGATGAAATTCAGCAGTTAGGTGATAACTTTGAAGTCATGCGCCAATCCTTAGCGGATAATTTTCATAAAATTGAACAGCAAAACAGTAACCTTTTTAAAGAGGCGTACTTTAACAACTTAACCGGATTACCTAATAGAAAAAAACTGTACGCTGATTTACACCAACATCAAGCCTCCTCATTAATCGTCTTCAATATTAATGACTTTGGGCAAATTAATGATTTTTATGGTGTTAACGCTGGCGATTTGATTATCATTGAAGTGGCCAATAGTTTAGAACTCGTTTCAGCCCCTCATCACCTTTATAAAACTGGTGCTGATGAATTTGTCGTGCTCACCCACTCCCAATTCGATGATGCCCAGTTACAACAACTTGCTGTTCAAATCATTGATTATGTTAGCCATAAAGCCATTGCCATCGATGGTAATGAAATTTATGTCACATTAAGCGCAGGCGGTGCACACTGCGTCAATGACCAATATACTCAGTTACATCAACAAGCTGATTTAGCAAGGCGTATTGCTAGGCGGCATTTTCAACGATACCAACTATTTACAGCTGAAATGTCTAACCCTGAAGCTTTTGAAGCAAACATGCATCAAAGCCGCATGCTTGTTGCAGCAGTCACCCATGATTGGGTCACGCCTTATGTGCAATTAATTAAGCCAATAACTGAAAACTTGCAACCTAAGTTTGAGTGCTTGATGCGAATATGCTTAGACGATGGCACAGTGTTAACGCCTGCTCAGTTTATGCAAACTGCAGTGCGCTCCCGATTATATCCACGTTTAATGGCCGCGATGTTAACCAAGTCTTTTGCCTTGTTTAAAGGTTTACCCTATGCCTTTTCAGTTAACATTTCACTCGAAGATATTGCTGATACAGAAAGGGTTGAGCAATTGCTAAAATTATTAAAAGCCAATCCAGAAACATCAACTCGCTTAACCTTAGAGTTATTAGAAAGCGAAGAGATTACAAATTATGATTTGGTGCATGACTTTATTGAAAAAGTTAAGCCCTATGGCTGTAAAATCGCAATTGATGACTTTGGGGCTGGATATTCAAACTTCGTTCATTTAATGCGTTTGGATATTGATATCATCAAAATTGATGGTTCATTGATCCAGCATTTAGATCAAGATACTAAAGCACAGCACCTAGTAGAAACCGTATCAAGTTTCGCGAAAAAAATGGGCATTGAAACGGTTGCAGAATTTGTTGATTCTCCCCAAGTACTTGAGCGCGTGAAACACTACCATATCGATTATGCCCAAGGTTTTTTACTCGGAAAACCAGAGGCGAGCATTGCAGAAGCCTTATCCATAAGCAAACTTGAATCGCGCTAACTTATTAATGATATACTCATTAAAAAGGCAGCCTTGCTGCCTTTTTAATACGTCTAACCTAGCTGTTTAGCAACTTACCATCGCATTGTAGGCATCAAACTAGCTCAGCTAACATGGCATCATCGTAAGCAGTCAGCTCTTCTCCACGACGTACCTTGCTCACATAATCAGGATTCGCAATAAACGCCCTGCCAATCGCCAACAAATCAAATTCATTCGCCTCAATGGCTTTATTGCCAGTTTCAGCGGTATAGCTACCAACCCCCACTAAGGTTTGATTGTAATGCTTTCTTAAATACGCGGACGCTTTACCATCTAGGTAGTCAAACTCCATTGCATCATCAAATATTCCTAAATGAATAAAGGCAAGTTGACGAGACTCTAATTGTTTAAGTAGGTAATCAAATACTGCCCGATCGCGGCTATCGGGTTCCATATTAAAATACGCCCCAGGTGATAAACGAATAGCCGTTCTCTCGTGGCCAATTTTAGCCACAATCCCATCTACTACTTCAATGGCAAAACGTGCCATATTTTCTGGTGATTCACCATATTCATCTATGCGGTTATTACAGGAGTAATGTAGAAATTGATCAATGAGGTAGCCATTAGCACCATGAATTTCAACGCCATCAAAACCGGCCTTGAGCGCATTGTCTGCTGCGGTTGCATAATCTGCCACCAGCTGAGTAATATCCTCACTGGTCGCTGCTTTAGGCTGTTGATACATTAACTCTCGATTGCGGGGTATTGTGCCTTCTATGCCAATGTTTGATGCTGATAGCACTTCACCATTACCTTCACCAAAAAAGAATGGATGAGCAACACGTCCTGTGTGCCAAAGCTGAGCAAAAATTTTACCGCCTTTATCATGCACGGCCTTGGTGACAACTTTCCAGCCATCAATTTGTGCCTGGGTATAAAGTCCAGGTGTATTGATATAGCCCTGGCCATCGGGACGAATAATGGTCGCCTCACTAATGATAAGTCCAGCATCGGCACGGCGAGCATAATAATCAGCCATGGTTTGCGTTGGAACTAAATCATCATCAGCCATGCAGCGAGTTAACGGGGCCATTAATATTCTGTTGTTAAGAGTCAACGTGTCATTGAGTTTATAGGGAGTAAATAACGAGGCTGGCATAATGCTTCCTTGAAAATGAGATCGTTAATTGGTGTGGTAAATAAGTCACCGCGTTTAATGGCAGTATATACATACTTTGTCTGCCAGTTTAACAACAGATTAAGTTTGTCATATTTTATGTTTAAGCAACTAAACGATTATCTCAAACATCTAGGTCAATGATTCAACATAGATGCTCGTCATAAGTATGAAATGAATATTGAGACTCACTTTTTACAGTCGATTAGTTTGCCTCAAGATTACGAAGAAAGGAGGTAGAAAGTTCAGATTGATTGGCATTAATCAAATAACAATAATTAGTTACGGCTAAAGTACCTTTTAAACAAGGTTTTTTTGCGCATAAACACGCTCGCCCAATGAGTTAAGAATTTTACACTCGCCATCAAGTACAGCAATGATTGATTTACCAGCACGAAACTCATTTGGCAGCATTACCCTACCTGTTTCACTTACGTCAAGATCAGTCAACACAGTATTCTTCATCAGTAAGCCAACTGGGGCCTCGTAAAATAGCACGGTTACCGTGGCTTTGTTATTATCATCCGTGGTGGCAACTTCCTGGCTAACATCTGTCATATAGAACTCTCTTATTAATGCTGACTTATCAATGCAATCATATCGTTACTTCCCTCCAAGTTTAGCGCATTTTTACTATAGAGGGTTTCTCACACAGCTTTGAGTTTAGATGATAATTAAGTCTATTTCCGCATTTTAGTAATCAATATCTTACACAAATTTAACAGTAACTATGTTAAATTGAATGCATTAACCCTATATCGGCTGATCTGTATCAATAGCTCTGCTCATATAGACTAAACAGCTGCGATTATTTTTGTTAGAATCAGCGGCAATTTTTCGAAATTTAAAACGAGATCAAGATGGGAAGAGCATACCAAAACCGCAAAGAATCTATGGCAAAGACTGCCGGCCAAAAAACGCGTTTATACTCGCGTTATGGTAAAGAAATTTATGTTTGTGCCAAAAATGGTGGTGTTGACCCTGACGGTAACCTAGCGTTACGCAGCTTAATTACTCGCGCAAAGAAAGACCAAGTACCAGCACATGTAATTGAACGCGCAATCGAAAAAGCGAAAGGCGGTGGCGGTGAAGATTACGATACTGCACGTTATGAAGGTTTTGGCCCTGGCGGGTGTTCAGTTATCGTTGACTGCCTAACCGATAACGTAAAACGTACCTTTACAGAAGTACGCCAAGCATTTGTTAAAAACGATGCTAAGTTAGGTGGCCCTGGCACTGTTGCCCACAGCTTTGATCATCAAGCCGTATTCGTATTTGCAGGTGATGACGACGAAGCCATTTTAGAACTGCTAATGATGGCGGATGTTGATGTCACTGACGTTGAACTTGAAGATGGCATGATTAGTGTATTTGCGCCAATTACTGAGTTTAACAAGGTACGTGTTGCACTGACTGAAGAAATTGCCGATATCAACTTTGAAGTTGAACACATTACTTTTGTGCCACAAGCAATGACCGAAGTTACTGGTGAAGATGTTGAAACGTTTGACAAGTTTATTAACGCATTAGAAGATTGTGACGACGTGCAAAATGTTTATCACAATGCTGAAATTAATGATTAAACATCATTAGTTAACGGCCACAAAAAACGCAGTCATTTGACTGCGTTTTTTTATTTCGTTAGAAAGTCTTGGACTATTTCAGGTCCATCTCTTGCACTCTTTCATAAGCAATTTCAGGCGCTGTCACTTCAGGCTTGGCGTGTAAATCAGCTTTTAGCTGACCTTTGCGGTGTTTAAGAGCTGCATCAAGTTTTTTACCTGCACTTGAAAGTGCTGGATACATAACAGGATCTGAGGCTTTTGCTGCGATACGACTGCCTTCATAATTTGTCGTGATTTCAACTTCAAATTCGCCGTGTTCTTTTGAGATGATAATATCGAGTGATATTAGCGTTGGGAAATGGCTGGCAATTTTGGTGAATTTTGCGCTAACGTCTTGTTTTACAGTATCTGTAACATCAACATGGTGACCCGAAAGATTTATTTTCATAGATAACTTATCCTTTAATAATATAGCAAGGCTATATACTTCACTTTCTAGCAGATATTTATTCTTACATAAGTAGATTTTGGGGCGTGTGTCCTAGATCACAAGGGCCGTTGTATAAATTTTTGTTAACTTAGCTAACAACCTGCCTTCTTTTAATACTACTGTCATTTTCTTCCTTTACAGCTTTAGTATAGACACAAAAACCAAACAAAATCTGCAACTTTTGTCGTCTTTACATCAAAAATGCATTTATTGTCATTTTTCAGACAATTAGCCCTCTTTTTTGTTTAAATTTCATTCAGAGCAAGCCAGTTAACAAAGTAATGTATTACTGTTCGCCCCCTTAAAAGACGCTTTAAAACAGTTTTAGCACAAATAACATTGGGCTGCTTTTACCGAGAACCCTGCTATTTAACACTGAGTCATCCTGATGAAACATAATTAATAAAGCACTACCGACCAGCACGCTAGGTGTCATTCACAACACGTATTGCGGTTTTTGAACACAAAAAAAGCCCAGCTTTCGCTGAGCCTTTTACCATCCACACAATTATCTAGTTAACACTATTAACGGTTAACGTAGGTGAACTTGAACTTGGGCCTGTTACCGTAAAGCGATAAGTACCTGCTACAGCAACATCAAACAGCATATTTGCTCCTTTAGAGGCTAAGGTTTTCATATCGCCTTCAATCACTGCCTCTTCACCAGCTATAGCGCCAAAATCTACCGTTGACCAGTCTCCTGTGGCGATTTTGAACTCAGCAGTTCCAGCGTCAAGTGCAATATCGACAGTATATACAGATGATCCCTGATAACTGAGTGCATCCACTTCCCCCCACCCATTCATGCCACCACGAATGTAAACGGTATTACCAGCAAACATATCAGTTTTGTTTACTGTTAACACAGGTTCATTGCGATTAGTCATGTCTAGAGTGAAGGTATACATTTCTTCAGTTTCAAAGTTCAGGCTCATATTGCTACCAGAAACAGCTAATGCTTTTTCAGTCCCTAGTGTGACTGAACCATCGGCATCTAAGCTACCAAAATCAACAGTAGACCAATCAGCTGATGCCACTTTAAACTCATGGTTTGCTACAGATACCAAAATTTCAGCTTGATAAATACTACCGCCCATATATGTGAGCTCGTCAGTTTCACCCCAACCGTTCATGCCACCACGAATATAAACGCTAGTCCCCACAAACGGCTCTTCGTTGTATACGGTAAGCACTGGGTTATCTTTATCTGCCGCATTGAGTGAGAACACGTAAGTTGCATCAGTTGCAGCTGTAAAGCTTAAGTTTGCACCACTTGGCGCAAGTTGCTCTGCTACGTCTTCATCTACACCTGCTTCAGCATCTGATACGCCGCCAAAATCAACGGTACTCCAATCTGCTGACGCTACTTTAAAGTCATAGCCACCCGCAGCAAGTGTAATCGCAACACGATATTCACCACTCCCCACATAGGTAAAGCTATCCACTTCACCCCAACCATTCATGCTGCCACGAACAAAGACTTCAGTGCTGCCATAAGGTACAACATCAGGTGCTCCTGCAGTGGCATCAGCACTTAATCCTGTCCCTTGGGTATCTCCTTGGTTTTTAACAAACACAGCTGTGGTATGAGCTGGAACGGTAAAGGTTCCTTCCTCAGTGCCTTCACTAAAGTTTGCACCTTGAACTGTTGAGTCAACTGACATAGCTAACGTTGGATGCAAACTAAAGCCCGTTGCTGTTGAAACAGTATGAGATTGCTCACTATCACTACCATTTATCATCACCACCATGGCATCAACCGCAGGGTCAACATCCACTAGGCCAGCACCATCGTCAACACTCATCACGATAACGCCTTGCTTTTGGTTTTTACCAATATTATGGAAACCAACTCGATCAATAATGTCTTGTTCGGTAGTTAACCGCAGTAAAGGGCTGCTTTTACGTATTGATAAGAACTCATTAAACACGCTTGAAGCAAACTCAATTTCAGACATTGATGGGGCTGAATTAGGATTACCTGCTAGTGCGATAATTTGTTCCATTTTCTCTGCATTATCTTGCTCTAACGGTAATCCAACATTCCAGTTATTGCTTTCCTTAGTAAAGTCGACCCAGTTAAACCAATCACCAGAGTCATAGGTGTTACGATCCAGTGATTTTGACCGCAACATATCACCACCCATTTGGAAGAACGGGATACCTTGGCTCATTAATGGAATCGTTGCAGCAATGTTTTGCACACGAACTCGAGTATCAAGCGACATACCAATGTCATTTGAGTACTGCAAAATATCCCACAAGGTTTCGTTATCATGCTTTGACACATAGTTAATACTGTCAGCAGGATCTAAAGTATAAGCAGTAGGCTGGGTGTTCCAGCTAAAGCTGCTACCTGTTGCTGTATTACCATTAAAGTCTTTTAAGACATAGTTTTGTAAGTTACCAGCCATTGATAAACGCAGGGTGTCTTGGTCGCGTAAGTAGTCATCTTTTTGCTCCATAGCAAATAATGCACCGCCACGAACTGACTCACGAATACGATCATTAAAGGTACCGACTTCACTGCCAGCCATATTGGCCTGAACAGCTTGTTCAAATAAGCGGTTATCTGCGACTTCACCAAAGTTCCAACCTTCACCATAGAAGTAGTTATCAGGATCAACCGCTTGAACAGCCTCGCGAGCATCTAAAATACTGCTCTTAGGCATATGACCCATCACGTCGAATCGGAAACCATCAAATCCATACTGCTTGGCAAGAATGACCATGGAGTCTGAAACAAACTTATCCATCATTCGATGCTCTGTTGCAGTATTATCACAACAAGTCGATGACTCAATTTTACCGGTAATTTCGTTATAGCGGTGGTAGTAACCTGGCACGACTTTATCCAGTACCGAGTTATCCCAAAGTCCCGACGAACTCGTATGGTTATAGACCACATCAAGTACCACGCGTAAACCGAGTTCATGTAATGCTAAGTTCATTTCTCGCAGTTCTTTAATACGAGCAACACCTTCAGCATTAGTCGCATAACTTCCTTCTGGGGCAATAAAATGTTGCGGATCGTAACCCCAGTTAAAGCTGTCATAACCACGCATAGCATTAACGAGTGCTTGCGCATCTTTAGAGCCTGGTAATGTTCCTTCTAAAATAGACTGAATAGTTGCCGACTTATCCTGAGTCAAACACGCATCTGCATTGTCATCAATCTTGTCACATAAGGTGCCCAAGGTATCTGAAATATCAACGCGCTCAGCTGGGTCTTCATTGACTGTGGCAATGTCATTGATTGGCAGCAAATGAAAATGTGTTACACCACTTACAGCCAGCTTTCTAAGATGCTCAACAGGGTCACTTCCCTCTTCAGTAAAGGCTAAATACTTTCCTCGATTAGCTTCAGACGTGCTTGCATCACGTGCACTAAAGTCACGTACATGACCTTCGTAAATCACGATATCCTCAGGATTTGCCACCGTCATAACTTCGTGGCCATCCCAACCTTCAGGTTTTAAATCTGCATCACTCAAGTTAACAAATTGGCTGTAACGGCCATTAGTTGAGACATTAAGTGAATAAGGATCCGTTGACTCGAGTGTTTCAATAGCCTGAGTAACAGGATGATAAACTACTAATTCATAGCGGTAATACATTCTGTCTAGGCTCATATCACCACTGAATGACCAAATACCCGTGTCAGCATCAAGGCTCATCGCTTCTGTAGAGGTTAAGTTTTTCGCCGCGTCATAAACCTTTAAGTTTACCGACTGCGCTGTTGGCGCCCAGACATTAGCAATGATGTTACTACCGTCATATTTTATGCCTAAATCAGCTTCGTCAGCATCGTTATCACCTGAGGTATATAACGCATCCAATACTTTTGCCACTTGAACATGACTTGCCGCGACAGGTTTATTATCACTGTCATAGGCCGCCATCACCAATTGATTTTTAGCAATAGACTTAGCTTCTTCTGCAGTAAAATTCGCTTCATAGGCAGGCCAATCAGCTAAATGTGGAACTAAGGCTTTTTGCACATCAGTTAGCTCACTGGTCATCACTTCAACCTGAGTACCACTGATGTTGCCATCATTATCAGCAGCAATTCCAGCTGATGCTGAATGATGAATGACGAACTTGGCAATGCCGTCGGGATCTTCATTCCATACAAAAGTGTTTTGATCTAACCAGTGAGCACTTGCACCAGCAATGGAAAAACCAACATCTAGAATCGGATAATCATACACATCACTTTCACCATGGATGGTAAAATTAGTACGGTTAAAGTTTGCTTCAGGCTCGCCGTCTTCGGCTAACACTTTAAGGTTCATGACTAAGTCACCATCCCCCAGTGCTTTACCTGAACCTTCAGTACCGATATGAACAATAAAGTTGGCACATTCGCCATAGCCTTCTTTAAGATTAATGATCCAATAGGCACCATAATTAGGGTCAATACCATCAAACGAATGACCATTTGCCCAATCAGTTGAATCAAACGGCGGCGCATAGCTATCACAGGTGTCATTATTCCAAGTATGCAGCTTATAACCTGGGTAATTAGGGTTCGAATCAGTATTATCGTTATCTTTGATTCGGTTGTAATACAACACAGCTTGGTTTTCACCAGCGTAAGCTACAGGCTCTGGTAGCTCAGGGTTATAGCCCACAATACAGCTTTCATTTTTTGCATCTGGAAATTTAGGTGCAGGACAGCTTAATGGCGGCGGTGGTACACATTCGGTGCCCGCTGCATTAGGGATATTCGGTACATTACACGTTAACAGCACTTCACCTGGCTCAGATGAATCCCCACCACCACAACCTGCAAGCGTCGCTATACTGGCAGCAACTGCACATAATTTCACGACTCTAGAAATACTCATCATGAGTGACTTCTCCCCATAGAATGTTGATTAAATTGCGTCATCAGTTTGTTGTTATTAATTTGATGACCCATCACACGAATTAACTGGATATTGTTCTTATTATTTTTGTTACATGGCATAAGTGAACCCCAAGTAAAATTCGCGGCCAAAGTACTGAATGGTGCCGGTTTTGTTTTCAGTGCCGAAGTAACTTTTAGTTGGCTCATCGGTTAAGTTATTCACTTGAAATAACACTCCTAAGCCATCAGTCACTTGGTAAGACGCTTGATAATCAAGCACTGTTTCACCGTCAAAGTTCACCACTTGTTCGTTAATCGCGACTTGCTCAGATACGAAATCATCACGGAAGCGACCACTTAAACGAGTTTCGAAGCCTTCGTAAGAGTAAAAGAGCGTGGCGCTGACCACATTGTTAGATAACCCAGGTAAATCTTGCGTTGCCGTGTCACCACCTAAGTTAGTAATGGATTGCACTTCAGACTCGGTGTAAGAGTAACTGGCGTTAAACCCTAGCCCTGACCATCCAGCTGGTAGTGAAGCAAACACTTGGGTGTAAGCTAATTCAAGACCACGAATATAGCCGCCTTCAGCGTTATTGACTGCTGTGGTGTAAGTACCGTTAGTGGTTTCAATTTGCTCACCACTATCTTCATCAATAATGTAATCAGGGACGTTAAAACCGTTGCCTTTAAAGTCGAAGTTATCAATCGCAATCGTGTCAATGAATGAGTCAATATTCTTATAGAAGACAGCAGCGACGAGAGCCCCTTCATCAAAGTAATACTCATAAGATAAATCGTATTGATCTGCATAGAACGGCATTAAGAATGGGTTATTGGTACTTGAACCATTGATTTCACCATCATCTGAAACCGATGCACTAATATCACCAGCTAAGCGATTAATCGGTGGGCGAGACATCACTTTTGCAGCGGCAAAACGGACCTGTGAGTCATCAGTGACTTTAAAGTTTAAGTTGATAGAAGGCAGGTAATCGGTGTAATCCACACCTTGTACTGTAGGGGCATAGTTTTGGTTAATAATGCCAATTTCATCAGTAATATTTTGCGCACCTAATGTTGGGTCGCCTTCTACATTTTGAAGCATGGTCGCTGACTGGTCGGTATTAACCACACGAACGCCAAAGTTACCCGTAATTGGTAATCCACCAATTTCAGTATCAATGTTTGCCATGACATAGCCAGACAAGACTTCTTCATACACCTCGCCACTTTGCAGCACTGACCATGAATAGTTAGTTGTGTAGCCTTGTGGATCGATGACTCCACCCGCATTACCCCAAGTTTGCACAGGCTGTGGCGTGCCATCTGGGAACCATGCATTGAGCGCTTTATCTAAATCAATGGCTAAATAAGAAGGGAAATATGAAAAGTCACCATCCCAGTCAACAACCGTTGTCATATCATCGGTAAGTTTGAGTGGCGGCTCAGACTTTGAAAATGCACCATCATTACCGTATTCAAATACTGAGCGATCGTTTGAGTAAGTGCGATCTGAATAGCGTGCGCCAAACTCTACACTTGCGATAAAGTCATTATCTAACTCATAAGTAAAATCTACTCGGTATGCTTTCACTTCATCTTCGTTTTCAAACGGATAAATACCGTATTTACTGACCATCACTCGGTCGATATCAGAAAATGCATCCGCTTGATTAAAGCCAACATCGGGTAAATCTAAACCATTTAATAAATAACTTACTGAGACATTCTCATCAAAAATAGGCGCATCCGCATTCGCATCAACAGCGACATTTGACCAAAGTAAGCCGTTTCTGAAATCACTTTTAGCCGCTGATAACGACACATCGACATTGACGTTTAATCTGTCTGTTACCTGCCAATCACCATTGATACCAAAGCTGTCGACCTCATCAAAATCTTGGTTATCATCATTGACGATTTCGACACGAGTGTAGCTTTTAGAAGTGCGATTAAACGTGCCGCCGATAACTGAATTACCATCATAAGTTGGATTTGAAACACTGGCATCACGGCCGCCAAATTTGGTACGAAAACCACGAGCAAATGATTCGCTGTCAAAGCGGGACATAAAGGCATCAGCCTTTAACACAAAATTGTCTACTGGTGCCCACTCAATGGCGGCCATGTAACCATTTCGAATTTCAACACCACCTAGATGTTGTACCTCAAAACCTTCACTGATGTATTCGTTCGCAGGGTTATCTTCAGGTCCATTGGTATCCCCTTCAATGCCGTCGACATCCTTGGAATCATTGTAAGCAAGGCCAATAAATTGAGTTGCGACACTCGGCTGTTCAAGACGAGCGTAACCCACTGCCACACCTAAGGTATCCTCTAGGAATTTACCTTGATATGAAAAACTTAAACGAGAACCAAAATCTTCGGCACCGTACACTTCATCGGCACGATCGTTATACATACCACGCACATTGGCAGTAAAGTTATGTTGTTTATCTTTGCTTAGAGGACTGACGGTTGTCAGCTCAACAGTACCCGCAACACCGCCTTCAATAAGCGAGGCTTTAGGCGACTTGTAAACCGCTGCAGAACTAATTAATTCAGAAGGGTATTGGTCAAACTCAATACTACGAGAACCGCTCGTTGATACTTGTTCACGTCCATTTAAGGTTGAAAAAACAAAGCCACCCGACATACCACGAATGTTAATTTCAGCAGCTTGACCACCAGTACGAACAGCAGAAATACCAGGTAAACGGGTCAATGCATCGGCCATTGAAACGTCAGGTAGTGCACCTAAGTCATCGGCAGATAATTGCTCAGAAACGGTATCCCCATAACGTTTTGAGTTAAGTGAATCAATCAAACTACGACTATAGCCTTTCACACTGATCCGCTCGATGTCAGTTTCAGCTTCCGTATCATCCGCTTCATTGCTAGCTAACGCATTTGTGGGTTGTGTATTCTCTGTGGCACTCACTTCGACATCAGCTGTCGATGATTGAACCGTTTCAGTTTTTATCTCATCGGCCGCAAATGCGTCATTAGGAGTCAACATAATACTGACTCCTGCCGCTGCTAGCGCTAGTGATAACACACTAGGTTTACAATTGAACATTGAGTTTCCCCTCACCTTACTGACTTTATAGTCACCCAACATTCAGTTATACGACTCAGACTAATGGAATATCAGGCATTATTATCGAGTTATAGTAGTCATGGATAAGTATTAGTCTCAATTTTTTGCATACGTATTCATAACAAACCATTAACAAACAAATTCAAAAACGCTTACATAAGCGAATGAATTAATGTGCAAAAAACAAACAAAGTGAAATGCAAAGGTATTTTTACGAATACAATAGAATTGAATTTTCTAAGCTTTAGTAGATTTCATCAGGTACTCAGGTAAAATGCAGGCTCGGTAAAAATGTATTTAAGGTAAGAACGCTAATTTATTTAGCAAACAATCGACTTTAAGCATTTGAATTGGCTAATAAAGGAAGCATTAATGGGTTTTAAGCTAACGGTAAACTGGCAAGCGGATCATTTTGAACATACCGCACCTGAATTTAACCGAGATCACCAAATTGAGTTTGGTTCAGGGCAAGTGATACAAGCTTCTTCAGCACCTGAGTACAAAGGTAATGACGAAAAAATTAACCCAGAAGAAAGCCTTTTGGCCGCCCTATCTTCGTGTCATATGCTGACATTTCTAGCCATTGCGCACTTAAAGCGATTAACTGTCGTATCTTATCAAGATAATGCCCGTGCTGAACTTGGTAAAAACGATTCAGGAAAATTGTCTGTCACTAAAATGCTCTTAAACCCGCAAGTAACGTTTGCTGAAGGCATTGAAGTCAGTAATGAAGTATTGCAAAAAATACACGATAAAGCCCATGCTAATTGCTTTATTGCGAACAGTATTAACTCTGAAGTATCAATAAATATCGATTAATATTCATTACCGAGTTAAGACAGATTTAACCTCTACTCAGCAACCGAGTAAGACATAAAAAAGCCAATCATTGTGATTGGCTTTTTTAGTGTCTAGATGACTTATTAGTAAAAGCCCTCGTCAGATAAATTTCAATTTACGCAACTAAAAACAATGACTTAAATCACCAAACAACCGTATTCAGTTCAGCTTGGTCACTTTTAAAATCAGTCTGTGGTTTAGGTAAAATATCCTCTGCAGTGCCTTGTTGTGGAATAGGTTTAGCACGTAAAGGTAGGATCGGCGTTTGTTTTAGTTCCTCTTTAAGGTAACTAATGGCCTTTTCAAGCTGCGCATCAGCACCGGTAAACGTTGCATAAGGCAAGTTATCAACTTCAATATCAGGTGTAACACCGTAGCCTTCAACAATCCAACGACCATCCATTGCATATTGAGGATACTCAGCGACGCGTGCCATTCCATTATCAGTCACTCGATTACGCCCTGATAACCACACTCCAGCACCAGCAGTTTGCTTGCCAATAATAGGGGCTAAACCTAATGCTTTAATCCCTGCAGAAAAGTTTCACCATCTGAGTACGTCATTTGATCTGCAAGCACCACTAAATGGCCTCTAAAGGTTTGTTGCATGTTGGTATTTGCTGAACCATGAGTCGGCTGCCAAAATGCCCAAGCACGGCGAAGCAGTTTTTCAATTATCCAGCTATCAATGTTTCCGCCTCGGTTTCGACGAACGTCGATAATTAAGCCATCCTTATCGTAATTGGTGTAAAACTCACGTGCGAAACTTTCGATATCACCCGAACCCATAGCATACAGGTGCAAATACCCCATTTTGCCATCACTGGCCTTAGCGACTTTTTGCGCATTATTGTTAACCCAATCTAAGTAACGTAATTTAGCATCTGCGCCATTGCTATGAGGCACAACAATGGTTTTATGGCTATCTTTGCCACGCTTTAAATCAAGCAGTACCTGTTTTTCGGCTTGGTTTCGCAAGCTATGCGTTACATCCGCAACCGAGTTAATGGCTTTGCCATTAATGGCGACAATGATATCCCCTGGTTTAGCATCCACATTAATTCGCCCAAGGGGTGAAGCTTGAGAAGGCAACTCAGGATCATTCTGATAAATATGACCGATAATCACTCCTTTATCGGTTTGTGATAATCGCGCCCCTAAACTAGCCGCAGTTGCAGTCTCATTTTTAGTGACATCACCACCACGAACTTGGGAATGCAATGAATCGAGTTCCCCCATCATTTGCTTAAATATGTCATTAAGCTCGTTACGATCGGTCAATCTTTTTAATAAAGGTTGGTATTTTTGTTTAATGGCAGCCCAATCTTTACCTCGCATGCCTTTATCGTAAAAAGAGTCTCGATGCATCAACCAAGCATCTTCAAAAATTTGCTGCCACTCTTGCATAGGTGAGATAGCCAGCTGCCATTGAGCGGTATCAACTTGAGTGTTTTTAAGTTCAGTAGGTAGCTTATCGCCTGCGGCAACAATATGCATTTCAGCAGGGTTAGACTGCTTAGTAATGAGTAATTTCTCGCCGTCAGCAGACACAGCATAACCACCGATATCAGCCCCAAACTCGCTAATTTCAGCAGATAGATGATCAAATTTAATGAGCTTTAAACTGGTCTTATTGGCATGAGTGTCCAATAAATACAACTTATCTTTTAGCACAGTTAAATTAGCATAATTCCCTGATGCAACGGGTACTTGCCAAAGACGCTGAGTAATCCCTTTCCAGTCAATTCTGACTTTTTTAGTTACGGTATTGGTCGCTTCTTCTTTATTTGCAATGGTACTTGCATTGAGTTCAGTCGGTTGTTCGAATGGAAATAACGCCTTCTCATTGAGTGCAATCGCAAACACTTGGGTGCGTTTATCAAAAATCGGCCCCATGTTTCTATCACCCCAAGGTGAACCTGGTGTTGCATCAAAGTGGCGATTAGATAAGAAATATAACCACTGCCCATCAGGGCTAAAACTAGGTGAAAATGACTCATATTTATCGCTAGTTAATGCTTGTGCTCTTTCATCTGATAAGGAGTACAACACCACCTGTGGACGCTGCTTACCAATTTCAGACTTAGTCACGGCGATAAGCTGACTGTTCGCAGACCAAACAATGTCCGCATATTCGCCTAACCCTTCTCCATTAACGATAATTTTTTTATTCTTGCCTTTTTTCAAGTCCAATAGCCACACGTTGCCGTCATAATCATCGTGAGCAATATAACGACCGTCTGGTGAAAGGTGTAAGCTGGTTCGTAGCGATGATCCATCTTTGGTTAATTGCTTTGCACCTTCGCTACCATCCGCTGGGAATTGCCAAATCTCTTGTTGGCCTGAAGCATCACTGATGCCGTAAACCCATTTTCCGTCGACACTAAGAGCACCATTACGAACTCTAGCATCAGCAGGGGTTTTAATTTGAATCAGTCTACTGCCGTCATGACTGGCAACGGCGACATGACTACGTGCTGTAATAACCGCTTTATTCCCCTTTGCAGCAAAAGCAACTGACGTGGCATATTGCATTGGATCTGCAATCCATTGCTCACGACGATGAGGAAAATCTGAAGTCAAACTAACATTGACGATGGACGAACTATTATTACTAATATCAAATACGTTAATGTCTGCGCCATGTTGAAACACAATACGTCCCTGATTTAATTGAGCGTCACGCACTTGCCACTCTGAAAATTGAGTATGCTGAGTCATGTCCTTGCCATCAACTGACATAGACCAAATGTTATCGTTGCCAGATTGATCACTGACAAAGTACACGCGATTTTGCCACACCATAGGTTGTCTTACAGAACCCTGATGGGAGGCGGTAAGCTTTTGCGCTTCTTTTTTGCTACCCAGCTCATAGCGCCAGATTTCGCCTAATGCGCCACCTCGATAAACCTTGGCGTTATCTCCACTGGCTTGTAGACCAAATTGAGTGAAGTAAACATATTTACCTTGCGCATCAATCGCACCTTCAATGGCATCAGCTAGGGGAAGATCGGTTACGATTAATGACGATGGATTAACTGTTTTTAGTACCCAGTAATTTGCTGGACCATTGGCATTGTCAGTGGCATATAGAATCTCACCAGAAGCAGTCCAACCTTGCAGGCGAACCCGGCTATTCTCAAAGCTCACTCGTTTTGCAACACCGCCGGCCATTGGCATAACATACACTTCAGTTGCACCGTCATAATTGGCAGTAAAAGCCAACCACTGACCATCTTTTGAGATAGTCGCGTCTAACTCTTCTGCTGCTTGAGTCGTCAATCTTGTCGCCGTAGTTTGGTTTAACTGACTGGTCCATAAGTCGCCTTCAGCGGTAAACACAATGGTTTGGTCGTGCAATGCTGGCGCACGATAGTATCCTTGATTTTCACTACTGACCGCTTGAAAAGCGATTCCTGAAAGCCCAAGGGCCAGCATGCAAGCGGTAACGGATTGACGAAGTTTCATGGTCAGAAAAGTCCTTGTAAATATTATTATTTTCAAGCACTCAAATTAGCAAAAAAATGCAACTTATCAGTATCAAAATACGTTAATTAATGATTTATCCTCGATGAATTTGTAACCGAATACGTTAGTAAAAATACTCATCAAAGAATAAGGATTAACATGATTAAGTTAAGATAAAAAAAGGTAATAATATCAATTAAATATTATTACCTTTTTAATATTATGGCTTTGCGTTCACGGCGGCACTATTGAGTAGTCAACTGCCTTTTTAATTGCTGATACACTTCATGTTGTGGATGTTCTAATTCCACAATCCTAGGGAATCGCTGTTCAATCGTTTGTAGATATCGTTCAGCTTGTTGCCAATCTTTATCTTTAACTAATTGTGTTAATGTTTCCAAAGCTTGTTCGACTGAGTCATGTTGCATTAAAGGTTGTGACTGCATTTTATCTATCTTGCTAATACCTTGTGCTTCAGACAGTTTCATTTGACTTCGAGCGATATCTGAAGCGTGTTCCGTACTCACTTTCGGTGCTGCTTGTTGTTGAGTTAATGCTTGTATGGCTTGAGTCTCTTGCTGTGCTTGAGCCATCGTTTCAATATTCTGCTCAATACTTTGCTCACTTCCCTGCTCAATACGTTGACTTGAACTTGCTGGTTCATCAGCAAAAGTATTGGGCTCTGCACGCATCATAGCTGGCGAAGATGTCGTTTGATTAACCTCTGTCGCCATTGGAATCGCCTCTTCAATATCTGTCACAGCATGTTGATTAAACTCAGGATTGAGTAACATAACCGATGCTATGATCATCACTGATGCAGCACTTGATAATGGCAATTTATGCTTATGCCAAAAACTCACCTTAATCACATTGGAGTTGGAATTCTGCTGCGTTGTCTGTGTCGAACGTATTTTTGACTGAGCCAAAATTGCAGCATCAATCGCCGCAGAAGGCCGCTCTAAATTTTGTAGCTTATACAAAGCAGAAATGTCTTGCTGCAACGCCGCAAAAGCTTCGTCAGTCATAGGTTCAGAGTCATTATTATCATGCTTACTCATGAGTCATTCCCTCCCACTTATTGGCGACACATTGTTTGATACTTTGATACGCATAGCGAATTCGGCTTTTAGTGGCTTCAACGGTAACATTAGCAATATCACTGATGGCGCTGGCTGTTAAGCCTAACTCGATGTTCAACAGAAATGCTTCTTTTTGCACCGCTGGTAATTTAGCTACGCAGGCTTTAAGTAATTGCGCTTGATGCTGTTGCTCTAAAACTTCATCTGGTCGCCCATTGAATTGTTGATTACCAATGTTGGCATCATACTCATCCATGCCCTGCTCACCTAATTCATCAAGCTTATCTAATGGTTTTACAGCTCGGACATGATCGATTAATAAATTATGTGCAATACGGTATAACCAAGTAGTAAATTTAGCAGTAACTTGGTAATTATCAGCGGCATTAATCACTTTGCCCCAAGTATCTTGATATAAATCTTCTGCTAAGGTGTTATCGCTTATTTGGCGTACAAAGTAGCGATAAAGCGGCCCTTTATGTTTACTGTAAAGCGCTTCAAAAGCGTGAGCATCACCTTGCTGATAGTCCAACATTAATTGTTCATCGGATCTATCAACAGCTCTATTAGCTTGCTGATTTATTTCGTTATCTGTCACCACTGACTACCTTGGTTATAGGCTATTTTCGCATTAAACCAGTTTGCCCAGCGACGTAGGTAATGTCCACTTATTCACTGCATTGAGTCATAAAAAACCTCATTCAATCTTCAGTTAACTTGAAATTAATGGTTTTGATTCTTTGTTTGCTTACCCTCTAATAACTCACCCTGTTTTGGTGGCAAAATGGGCTGCGGCATTGGATAAGGCGTGACCTGATTGGGAGGACGATATTGTTTACCTTGTTGCGACTTGGTTAGCTCATAAACCGAGTTAACAAGCGCTAAAAACTCAATTTTATCGGTTGATGCGTTATCGCCCACAATTTGATTTAGTTCATTCACCGACTGGTTAGCAATATGCACTAATTCGTCATAATTAAACTGATGCACATAATGATTGTGATTTATAAGCTGACCCAGTCCAGCCACCGCAGTCGCAAATCGAAACTCAGGGCTAGCTTGTTCAAAGAACTTATGTTGCTGCGATATATCAATCGCATATTCAGGTATTAACTGCTGTTTAGCTGTGGATCTGGAATCCAAAATGACTAATTCGGCCATCGTTGTTGCGCTAAAACCTTGGTGCACACCACGATTACCAGCAGTATCACCCTCAATATTATTAACACCTACACTCATGGTTTGCTCGTTATATCTAAGCTCATATAACGCAACAAACTGTTTGGTATCACTCTGTTTGATATGAGGTTGAACATGTTGTGCAGACCCCTTTCTACTATTAACTGCGGTATTGGTTTCATAGCCAATTAAACGATACTCAGACACTAATCTAGGGTTAAACCTCACCAAAGTCTGTAGCCAATTAAAACCCAATGCGGCTTTTTCGCTGGCATTCGCGGTCAATTCAACATTCACAAGTAGTAGAAACGTGCTTTGATTGAATGGCGATGGCGCAAGTTCTGTGGTCACTTTATAGTTTTTTGACAACTCGCCGCTGTTAGCTAATGTGTTGTCGAATTGATAATCGAAATGGTTAACTAATTGATGGCTACTAACTGCGTTTCGTAAAGGTAACTGGCCTTGAGCTATCAAGGATTGTAGCGCATCGTAATCAGCATCATTAAAGGAAAGTCGGTATCGCGACAGCGGCGTTTCCCCTGTCACCATATTACCACCATGACCATCAATGCTCAGCTGCCCTTGATAAAGCCCAGGTTTAACTGGCGGCATCGTCGGTTTTTTAGGAAGAATAATCGGATCAATTGGCTCTGCTTGAACGGCATTAGGTTTGTTCGTGACCTCAGCTCGCACATGTAGAGTAAGATTCACTAACAACACCAATAGTAATGTCAGACCAACTAAAATAGACCGCCATAAACGCCCTTTATTGAAGTAATAGCCCTCCAATTTTTGACGTGATAACTTCGATGATGTTCCCATTTTTAGCCCCTTAACCGTTTTCACCTATTAGTAATAACGGATAACAAATCAAAAAGGGTTAAATTTTTTAAATAATATCAGTATTGCCACGACTCAAAAAAATAATAACGGTTATTACTGACTAAAAACACGTTCTAATTCAGGAATTAAAATGGCTTGTTCAGCTTCACCAAAAAAGTCAGCATGCATTTGAATAAAAGCTTCTTGAAAACTTTGTAGACCCATAATTCGGTCAATTTCAGCAATGACTTTTTTACCTTTTTCGCCTTGTGAACAAACGATGTAGCCATAAATAGGCTGAGTCACATGGCGAATAGGAATAGATTGATAATCTAAGCTCTGGTTATTGTCTCGTAAAAAGGCATCGACCACTTCACTGTACTCGATAATCCCCTTTACTCGCTCTGCTTTAAGCATTTTAATTAAACTGTTTGAAGAGCCCATCCCGCCACGAATATAGTATTGATGTGGGTTTCTTTTTATTCTCTCATCAATAAAGTCGCCATAAGCTCTATCTTTGACGACCCCAAGTTGACCATGTGTATCTGCAGGAAAATTCGCTAAATCAAACTCTTTGGGAAAGAGTTCCCGATTATGACTCATTACGATTAATCTAAGTGGAGGGTAAACACTGATAGGATATTTGGAAAAATGAGCGACGCTTTCACGTTCTGCGGTTTTTATTTTATTAAACATGCAACTATTTTGCTGTTTAGATAATTCTAACCAACCACGAGTCATGCTAACTTGTTCTTGGTCAAATGTTAGCTGCTCATCACTAAACTCTGTTAATAATGCAATTGCTTCCATCTCTTCATTACCAGAAATAGACACTATCGTTTCATCAACTTCCGTTAACATAACGGCATGAGTTGCAGCTATAAGCTGCTGATTAAATGTAGTAAAAAAATACAGTGCAAAAAACTAGTCCCTTAGTCTTTAACCTTTCGAATGCCATAAAGTACCCTCGAGTTCAAAGCCTATGTCATTAACAGTAGAGTACCCTGTTAGCATTCGCAATCAGAAACTGAGTTTCAGCCGCAGAAAACACTGAAATGCAGCGAAAATAGAGCCAGCATGCTATTATCTAGCCCCTTTTTTATCGTCATGATTTTCATGGTGATAAGCCCTGTACCCTACGCAGGGAAAAGTAAGAAATAACCTAATAATATAAGTGTGTTAAGGAGTTATCATGCAAGCCCTTGTTGCCGTAGTAATGGGATCTAAGAGTGATTGGCCCACCATGGAAGCCGCCGCAGAAATAATGGATAAGCTTCAGGTGCCATATCATGTTGAAGTTGTCTCAGCGCACCGTACTCCTGACAAACTAATGGACTTTGCAAGCACTGCTGCCGATAAAGGTTATAAAGTGATTATTGGTGGCGCCGGTGGTGCTGCTCACTTACCTGGTATGATCGCTTCAAAAACCCGTTTACCCGTTCTTGGGGTGCCAGTACAAAGTAAGGCGCTTTCAGGAATGGATAGCTTACTGTCAATCGTTCAAATGCCTAAAGGTATAGCAGTGGGTACCTTAGCAATCGGCACGGCGGGTGCATTTAATGCTGGCTTACTTGCAAGTCAAATCCTTGCTGTAACGGACGCTGAACTGGCTGCTCGTCTTGATGCATTTAGAGATGATCAAACTAACACCATTCTTGAAAATCCAGATCCGAGGGAAGCTTAATAATGGCTCAGCAAAACCCTAAGCAACATAATGTCTGGGTACTTGGCGATGGCCAACTCGGCGCCATGCTTTCCCATGCTGGTCAACCTTTAGCAATCAATGTCCAACCTGTGGACATCATGACGCCATCTAATGAGCGTTTACCGCTGAAAGATACTGATATTATCACTGCAGAGCGTGAGCAATGGCCAGAGTCATCCCTAAGCCTGCAATTAAGTGAACATCAGCATTTTATTAATGGCCCCGTTTTTGGGCGTTTGGCTGACCGCTTCACCCAAAAAAGCTTATTGGATGAACTGTCGGTTCCGACATCGCCTTGGGAATTAGTTGATGACAATACCGATACCTCAAACTTGCATCAGCAATATGGTGATAGAGTATTACTTAAACGCCGCACTGGCGGTTATGACGGCAAAGGTCAGCATTGGTTAAAGCAAGCTGAAGGAACAGAAATCCCCGCTGATTGGCGCAATGAAGCCATTGCAGAGCAAGCAATCAATTTTGATGAAGAAGTATCAATTATTGGTGTCAGAACCCAAAATGGTGAATGTGTTTTTTACCCATTAACCCTTAACTTACATCAAGATGGTATTTTAATGGCTTCTATTTCGCCATTAAGCCGATTAGACCACCTTCAACCACAAGCTGAAGCAATGTTAACTAGCGTCATGGATGCTCTCGATTACGTGGGAGTTATGGCGATGGAATGTTTCCGTGTCGGTGATGAGCTACTGGTGAATGAGTTAGCACCACGAGTGCACAACTCAGGGCACTGGACACAGTCAGGCTGCCACATCAATCAGTTTGAATTACACCTGCGTGCATTGTGTGATTTACCGATCCACACCCCACAAGTTAACTATAAATGTGTGATGGTTAACTTAATTGGTGTGGATAAAGACGACCGCTGGCTAAGCTTACCGAATGCAGAGCTATTCTGGTACAACAAAGAAGTCAGAGTGGGCCGTAAAGTGGGTCATCTCAATTTATCAGCACACAATAAAGCGATGGTTGACGACAGTATTGCACTATTACAACAGTGGATGCCTGAGCAGTACCAAGCCCCTCTTGCTTGGATATTGGCTGAATTCGAGCGTTAAATTGTAGTGAGTCATGTTCGCTATAAAGCAAAAAAGGAGCCTAAGGCTCCTTTTTTATTTGCTACCTTTAAGCTTGTTAAATACACACTCGGGTTAGTACTTGTTCAAGGTTTTCAGAGCTTGCCTTTTGTTGTTGTGCTCTTAATGAAATCGCTTCGAGATTTAATTGCACCTCATGGCTTAAACGTGAAATTTCAATCGCACGATTATTAATGCTTCCCGTTGAAGTTTGCTGACCTTGAATACTGTAAGTCATATTGCCAGCAACACTGTCTAATTGCTCAAAGACGTGTCCTATATCGCTAAAGGCTTGGGTCACACGCTGACATTGTTGTAGGCTTTCTTGGGTGACACGCTGACTTTCTCCGATGGCACTGACCGCATTTCCAGCTTTAGCTTGAAGCTCTAGCACAATTGATTGAATTTCAACTGTCGATTCTTGTGTTCGATGCGCTAAGGCTCGCACTTCATCTGCTACAACAGCAAAGCCACGCCCTTGCTCACCCGCTCTAGCAGCCTCAATTGCAGCATTTAGGGCTAACAAGTTAGTTTGCTCGGCAATACTTTTAATGACTTCTAAAACGTTTCCAATCTTCTGGCTATCACTGTTCAGCAAATCTAAATCAGACACCATGCTCTCAATGCCATTAGCAAAGGTCGTCATTGAGCTTTGGTTATTTTGTGCATCACTTGTTCCTGATGCTAATAGCTCTTTAACTTGAACTGATGTCGACTTAAGCTCTTCAGCATTAGTAAATAATTCATCCGCAGTGTGAACAATCTCAGTTAAAGAAGCACTTATTTGTTCATTCTCTTGTGTGCTTTGACTCATTGATGACTCAGCAGCTCCCATTTGAGAAGCAAGTTCATATGATCCTGAGCGAACATCATTAGCATCGGCTCGAATCTCATCAATAACAGCTTTCAAATCTTCAATGAAATCGCTTAATCCATTACTGATATTAGCAATTTGGTCATCTCCATTATCCTTTAATGGCTTATCGGGCGCTGTATGAGTACTGACCACTAACGCTAAATAATGGCTCAATACATTTAAGCGTTTTTGTACTTGCTGCTGGTAAACATATAGCAAGGCAAACGACTGCGCAGTCCCTAAGCAAACAAGCAATATGACCAATTGGAATGTGGAGATTTGATCAGGAAGAAACAGTGAAACAACAATGGCGAGCAAGACAAACGACATGACGGGTAATAATAACCTCGTCTGCAATTTATTATTATCATTATGAGTTTGCATATAGGGTTCCGAAAACGAATAAATTATTTTAAACCTAAGTGGTTACAATTTTTATTATTGATAAATCGTAAGATGTTAAATCCTGTGCAACATTAAAGAATTAACACAATATCTACAATTGTTATCGGACATTGTCGCTGAAAGTTTAGATTTATTATTGTCAGTGTTTTTATACAAATGAAATAAAAAAGCCTCGCATTGGCGAGGCTTATGGTTCAAGGCGATGGATTACCCAAAGAATAAACGCCATAACCAAGAAGAATCTAAGTCTTCTTTACAAGTGTGATACTGTTGAGCATAGGTTTTTGAACGTGCATCGACGCGATTGGCGACAGGGCCTAGCCACGCTTTGGCTTTATAAGTTCCCCGTTTGTAACCGCCCCATCCTTCGTGATAATTCAAATATTGATTTTTTGCGTCCCACTTAGAAATACCATTGATTTTATTAGTTTTATAAATAAACCACCCCATAAAATCCATCGCATCATCAAAGTTACTTCGACTCGACCATGAATTACCTGTTTCTCGTACGTAATCATCCCAAGTCATCGTTTTCGCTTGCGCATAACCATAAGCATCACTGGCACGCCCAATAGGAATAAAACCGAGGAAATATTCCATAGGCGGTGCAGCATTATGTTTAAATGAGCTTTCTTGATACATCATGGCTAAAGGCACATGAACCGGTACGCCCCATTTATCACGAGTATTGACAGCAGCTTTATACCAAGAGCGATTTTCTTGGAAAATAGAACACAGGTTGTCAGGCTCTTTTGGTGGAGGTGTGGCACAACCAGTTAGTTGTAATAATAAAATGGTGCTTAAAGCACGAAAAAACCACTTCATAAAAGCCCTTATAGCAAATGAAAACAACTGAATATGAAAATCCAAAGACGGGTAGATTCTCACATCAAAGTGACAGAGATGCAAACCGCTTTATCATAAAAAAGCTGACGAAGTCGTTATAATAAAGCGACAGAATATCCCATGACTTAACTGACGATTAGACAGTGTCGCTTAGACGGTTATGGACTATCACGGATTGATATCATCACAGCACATATAGGCTATTAACGATATTTTGAGGTCGCTAATTTTAAGAAGGCTAGTTTATGAGGCTAACTTTAAGTCACTTTGCTAAATGATTTTTCAGTCACTTTTTAAATAACTGCGTTGAAGAGATAAATGTAAAGCGATTAATTGAACACAAGGAGAATGAAAAATAGGTATGGGACGAAAAATGACTAAGCATTATTCCTTGATGCAATTATCGCTTGGGGAGCATTGAGTATTTATCCCATCTTATCGGTAAATACACATTCATAAGACGTTTGCTTCCAAACCACTGGCTTCCAATAGTCGCTATTAAGCCCTGTATATGTTTTATCAACTTTAAGTTCAGCTGCTAAATGATAGCGCTGCTCACGTTCAACCACAATATCCAGCTTTTTGGTTTGTCTGGCTGCGAGTTTAACTTTCAATTCTGGCGACTCTATTAGCTCAGCTAAAGTAAACGTGTGCTTACCTGCTGTCAGTTTATAATAAGGACGCGAAATAACAGCTTGACCATCAAGATGTGTGACAACCACCCGATATAGGTTGTCTGCACTCGGCGGCGTAATGTAACTCGCAACCGAACCACACATAAACTCATCATCTGATGAACTTGCACACCCTTGAAGCAGTGCAAGCATCATCAATAATAAGGCCGTTATCTTCATTGATTAACGGCAACTGCTGGCTGCGCTAAATCAGCAAAATAATCCGCTAAAAACTCATCAAAGCTCACTGCGGGTTGTGCTTCAATATCTTGCTGCACTCTTAGAGACTCTTGCGCTTCAGCTTCATATTCAGCCAGAGTGTTGGCTGATAACGGATAATTAGACAGGTACTCATGGTACTGTTTTGCAAGTTGTTTCACCCACACACCATGATCAATACCTTGATTAACTACATCTTCAAGCACACGACCAGATAGTGTTTTACTTGGGTCGTTAATCGCTTCTTGCCACTGTGATAATGCTTGTTGGTACTGATTACCCTTACCATCAAGTAAAACAGCAAGTCGTGACATTGGCTCAAAAATATCACTTAACCATTCAGTTAACTTAACGTGTTTGCCCTTTCTACTTAAGGTTAAGTCAGGTTTACGACCTTCAAGTACAACAGCTTTTAAGTTAGCGGCTATTTCAGCCTCTCCTTCAACATCTGTTTTATCGGATGAAAGTAATAAACAATAAAGCAAGAACAAATCAAGGAACTTAACCTGACTAGCATCAATACCAATAGGGCTATAAGGGTTGACATCAAGAGCACGCACTTCGATATATTCTACACCAGCTCTAGCAAGCGCTTCAGATGGTTTTTCACCTGACTTAGCAACGCGTTTAGCCCGAATTGGCGAATAAAATTCATTTTCGATTTGTAAAACGTTGCTATTCAACTGGCGATATTCATTGCCAACCTTAACCCCGATTTTTGCAAAGCTTGCTGAAGGCATTCTAATCGCTTCGCCTACACCCGCTAGATACTCAGGTAGCGAGTTATAACTAATATCTAGCTGCTCCTGCTCTTTATTGGTGTAACCTAAATCACTCATACGCAATGACGTTGCGTAAGGTAAGTAAAGTGTCCCTTTACCTGTTTTCTTAAAATCAAAATCAACTGGCTGTTCTTTAATAAACGAACTACATAGTGCGGGTGAAGAGCCAAAAAAGTATGGCAATACCCATACCAAACGGCGATAGTTACGGATCATGCCAAAATAAGATTCTGAGATAAAATCTTGTCGAGAAAGCTGTTTATCACTTTTCTCGTACAAAGCATCCCACAGTTTTTCTGACACTGAAAAATTAAAGTGAACCCCTGCAATAATCTGCATTAAAGGTCCATATCTATGAGTTAGCCCTTGACGATAAAGGGTTTTCATTTTTCCATTATTTGAACTGCCGTAACGGGCGATCGGAATATCTTTCTCATCGCCAACATAACAAGGCATGCTGACAGGCCAGAGTGTTTGGCCATTCATATTTTTAACACTGTAGGCATGAGTTTGAGTCAAGCCATCTAATAAAGTGTCAATATTAGAATTAACTGGAGTGATGAACTCTAAAAGAGACTCACTGTAATCTGTGGTAATACGAGAGTGAGTTAAGGCTGAACCTAACTTTTCTGGGTGACCGTCTTTTGCTAATTGACCAGAGTCATCGATTCTTAAAGCTTCACGTTCAATGCCCCTTAACATACCGAGCAGTGATTCACGACCTTGGTCGTTGGAAAGGTAATCGATTATTTCATTGAATGAGTTCAATTTGCTGTTCTCTTATTGTAACCCGAATTAATAACTCGAATTAATCACTCGAATTAGTCAGCCGCATCGGTTCATATTGCGACTTACAATCTGCTAGACCTGCTATTAAACGATATTATTTCCAACAATGCATAATAAAATCTGCTTCATTGAATAAATTTACGTTCAATCGTCTTAAAATAAAAAACGGTAACATCATTATTGTCACCGTTATGTGGTCTTTCATCATATCAGACCCTATAAAACCTATATAGGGTCTATATTTTTAAAAACAATAGCGAAACCTATTTAATCTCTTTTATAGGATAGCCTAAAGCTTCAAGTTTAGGTGAAATCACCGTTTTATCGCCAACAATGACCATAATCATACTCGATAAATCTAACTGCGCTTTAGCTAACTGGTTAAGTTCATCTTTACTGATTGTCGCCACAATATCAGCCTGTTGCTCAGTAAAATCATCTGCCAATTGGTAACGCTGTATCATGCGCATAAAGCCCGCTTTTTGATATGGGGTTTCATACTCAAGCGCTTTGCCTTGAGAAATAGAACTGCGCATGAAAGCTAACTCTTTATCCGTCATACCTTCAGCTTGAAAACGTTTTATTTCATTCACAAACTCAGTCACTGACTCAGCCGTTACATCAGTGCGAACACTGGCAGTTGCTTCAAAACGACCGATAACATCATTACCATTAAAGCCAGTTCTTGCCCCGTAGGTATAGCCTTTATCTTCACGTAGATTCAGGTTTATACGACTATTAAATGCTCCACCTAATGGGTAATTCATTAAGAAAGATTTAAAATACTCCCCAGTCGCATCATAAGGTAATGCTCGCTTACCTATCTTAATCACTGATTGAGCCGCACCGGGTTTATCAATAACGTAAATAGTGCCACCAGCAAGCGTTGGGAATGTTGGTAAGGCTTCAGCATTATTTGCACTGCCTTGCCATTTCTCCAGTACCGAAAGTTCAGACATCACCTGCTGTTGAGGTAAATCAGACACTAACACCATCTGTGCATTACCTGCTTTATATTGGGTTTGATAGAACTGCTTTACGTCATCTAATGTCAAAGCAGAAACTGTCGCTACACTGCCTGAGGCTTGAACGCTAAAGTGAGTATCTTCGCCAAAAAGTAATCCTGAAAATGCTCTACGAGCGAGATAGTTAGGATCTGATTCTTGGTGTTGTAACCCTTGTATTTCCTGTTGTTTTAGACGCTCAAAATCAGCCTCAACAAAACCTGGCGAAAATAACTTTTCTTGTAAAATTGCCAACGTAGGTGTCAGATTTTCAGTCAAACTCGATACTTGAATGTAGCTCTGAGTAGAGGTTGCTCCAAATGAAATACTACTGCCTAGCATTTCAAGTGCGCCTGCTAATTCTTCTGTTGTTCGTTTTTGACTCGACTCATTTAACATTGAAGCCGTTAAAGAGGCGACACCTGCTTTTTCAATTTCAGGTAACCGATTACCGCCATCAAGGTAAATTAATAACTCTACCGTTGGGGTTTCATGGTTTTCTGTTCCCATGACCTCGATGCCATTTGCTAGTGATGCATTCCATAGCTTTGGTACTTTAAGCACGGGCGCAGCGCCTACCTTCGGCATCACGGTGCGATCAAAGCTTGAGGTAATTTGACGAACATTCTCTGTTCCTGTTACCGCTACATCGGCCACTGATTGCGTTACCGGAGTAAAGTTATCCTCTTTAGCGATAAGCTGTTTAGCCCCTTCAGGAACCACACTCATTACGACCATTGGTTTATCTTTGATATAGGTTTTAAAAACCCGCATCACATCTTCTTTGGTAACACTGGCATAACGAGCTAAATCACTGGCGACCATATTAGGGTTATCAAAAAAGGTTTGATTGTAAGCCAGTGTAGAAACTTTGCCTTTCACACTTTGCATGCCGTAAATGGTATCGGCTTCAAATTGCACTTTTACTTTTTGTAGATCGTCATCGGTCACACCACGCAGCTCAAACTCGGCAATCGAGTCATTAATTTTTTGCTCTAATTTAGCAAGGTCGGTACCTGATGCAGGATTTGCCAACGCATATAAAGTCAAACGACACGATAACTCTTGGCAAGGATGACCGACTGATGCCTGCACAGCAAAGCCATCTTTAACCAGATTTTTGTATAACAGCGATGTTTTACCGCCGCCTAAAATGTTGGCCAATAAATCTAATGCAGCTTCATCTTCATGACGGGCATAAACTGTTGGAAAACCCATATAAATCAGAGGTAGATGCACCTTATCTTCCATCGAAATATATCGGGTTTCATCGAGAGTAACAGGGGTTTTAGGATCGGCTTTAACTTCAGGGCCACGGGCTAACTCACCAAAGTACTTATTAACCATGGCAAGCGTTTGCATTTCATCAAAATCCCCACCAATAGTTAACGTAGCATTGTTAGGCCCATACCAACGTTTAAAGAAATTACGAACATCATCAACCGTTGCGCGTTCTAGATCTTCTGGCCAGCCAATCACAGGCCATGAGTAAGGGTGTCCCTCAGGAAACATGGCTTGATTAAAGCGTTCATTCAAACGGCCATATGGTTGGTTGTCGATACGTTGAGCACGTTCGTTTTTCACCGTTTCACGCTGAACTTCAAATTTTTCACTGGTCAATGCTGGCAACAAAAAGCCCATTCGGTCTGACTCTAGCCACAACATTTTTTCGAGCTGGTTACTTGGCACGGTTTCAAAATAATTTGTTCTATCGGTATTAGTCGTTCCGTTAAGCGTACCACCAGCTTCTGTGACGACTTTAAAGTGTTGCTCATCTCCAACATGCTGGGAGCCCTGGAACATCATGTGTTCGAATAAATGAGCAAAACCACTGCGGCCTTCTACTTCACGAGCAGACCCCACATGGTAAGTAACATCAACATGAACAAGAGGATCTGAATTGTCCTGATGCAAAATAACTGTCAGTCCATTCTCTAACAAATATTTTTTATAAGGGATACTCACCGCGTCAGATACACCAACGGTTTCGATTAAAGTCACGCCTTGAGGCAAACTGGAGGACGTTTTTACGTCATGTGCGCAGCCACTTATGGCAATAGAGATCGCCGCTGCTAAGATCCATTTCTTCACTTAAACTTCCTTTAAAAAATTAATAGCATAATAGTATGGGCTTACGACCCTGCTTTATTCAGATAGTTTCCAATAGTAGTGATAATTGCGCTATGGCTTGCAAAAATACAATCTAAAGTGTTTGAAAGTTATATATTAATATTCAATATGATGGATACCCTACCTCGTAGGGTCATTATTACCATGCCAACATAAATGCTGCCACAATTAAAGAGTAACGAATCGTTTTACCGATGAGTATCATGATAGTCGATGGGACAATAGGTAACTTTAGCCATCCTGCGATTAAACATAAAATATCGCCGATTAATGGCAGCCAAGATAGCAATAATGCCCAATAGCCATATTTTTCGATTAATTTTAGTCCATGTTGGTATTTTTAGAGGCAAAGTCCTCTGGCGTCTTCGCAAAGCGGCCTAAATAGCCTAAGTAATAACTGGTGATTGCCCCTAACGAATTACCAATACTGGCCACAACAAGCAATGCAAACCATGTTTGTGGGGCTTCATTCAATAAAGCGACAAGTAAAACTTCTGAGCCTCCTGGTAACAAAGTTGCTGCTAAAAAGGCCCCGCTAAACATTAACCATAACGCTGTCATTTACTTTACCTGATGATATTTATAGAGTTTTAATCACTTTGAAGTCACACCTTACCAAGGGTTAGCAAGTTGTTGAAATTTAAAGTACATTTAACAAGTCTCAAAAATGGTATAAGTTATATCAAAAACGGTTTGTCCCGTTATGATTGACTCAATACAATTCGAAAATTGCTCCACCGAGAACTGTAGATAAGCAATATTAAAATAAGCTGAACCTTAATGATGTGAACCATCGTATTGCTTATGCAGCGTAACTTCAGCAATGACTATTCAATAGCCTTTGTGTAATTGTGTTCGGTTATTGAAATAATAATCCCCTTGCTGAAAACAACGGCAAGTATAATAAATAGTTGGAAATTTAATGATTTTTCAAACCTTGAAACGTATTCCTTTTTGGCAAAAAGTCCTCGCAGGTTTTGCTTTTGGTATCATGGCGGGTGTTGCTTTAGGCGAAAGCGCCGTAATGCTGAAACCACTCGGTGACTTGTTTATCAGTGCCATTAAAATGTTGGTCGCACCCTTAGTTTTCTGCGCCATTGTCGTTAGTATTACTTCTTTAGGTTCTCAAGCAAACCTTAAACGTCTTAGCTTTAAGACCTTAGGCCTGTTTATGCTAACAGGCACGGCTGCATCATTCATAGGTCTTGCCATTGGTAGTTCTTTTGATATGGGCGGCAGTATTGAGCTGGCGACAACGGAAGTGAGAGACCGTGATATTCCAGGGTTTGCTCAAGTCTTATTAAATATGATCCCAGTTAATCCTTTTGCCTCATTAGCAGAAGGAAAAGTACTGCAAATTATCGTATTTGCTGCATTAGTGGGTATCGCTATTAATGCTGTTGGCGAAAAAGCTGCACCACTTAAAAATACCATTTCAGCTGGCGCAGAAGTCATGTTTGAACTCACTCGTATGGTATTAAAACTCACCCCAATAGGTGTATTTGGTTTAATGGCTTGGGTTGTGGGTGAGTACGGTTTATCAACCTTATTGCCATTAGGTAAGTTCATTATCGCAATTTATGTCGCAGCGCTCATCCACATCATTTTTGTCTATGGTGGCTTAATTAAGTTTGTCGCTAAACTGAGCCCGATACAATTTTTCCGCAAAGCCATGCCTGCACAGTTAGTCGCATTCAGTACTGCATCTAGCTTTGGTACATTACCAGCAAGTACTAAATGTACTGAATCAATGGGCGTATCTAAACGCTATAGTGCTTTTGTTTTACCTCTTGGCGCAACCATGAATATGGACGGTTGTGGCGGTATTTACCCTGCTATTGCGGCAATCTTCATTGCCCAAATTTATGGTATCCCATTAGAAATCAGCGATTACATGCTTATTGCTGTGACAGCAACAGTAGCGTCAGTTGGTACTGCAGGTGTACCTGGTAGTGCAATGGTTATGCTAACCGTTACCTTAGGTGTTGTTGGTTTACCGCTTGAAGGAATCGCATTTATTGCGGCAATTGACCGTGTAATTGACATGATACGTACAGCAACGAACGTCACTGGCGATATGATGACAGCGGTTGTGGTTGGTAAAAGTGAAGGTCAATTTGATGAAACGCAGTTTAATTCAAATGAAAAAGTCATTGAGCAAACAGCATAGTTAATGACGTAATTAAGGATTTGGTTAAAGATTCAGTTAATTTGCTACCAAACCTACAAAACGGCAGATGAATTGTTCATCTGCCGTTTTCATTTTATAGCCCAACCTATTTAAAAGTCGCGACTAACATTAGGCTAAAACTTTGCGTTAAACCATACCCACGCTTTGTCAGTATCCACTTTACCTGCTGCAACATCACCAGCTGAATAAGCCGCATATTTAACGCCAACGGTATAGTGGTCATATAATGGCATACTAAAGACGGCGTTGATTTCTGAGCCTAAATCGTCCACCGCTGCACTTGATTCATCCGCATCAAACTCGTGATAAGCCACCGCCCATTTACCACCAATCACACTACCACCAATAGATGCATACAAGTCAGCCAAGCCTTCTTTAGGTGTTGTTAAGAATTGGTCGGTCCAACCATTAAAGCCATGTAGTGTTGCAAGTGGAGTCGAGAAACCATAATCGCCACCATCTGAACCTAACAGCTCGTAGCCTACTTTGAAGGTAACCACTGAAAAACCAACGCCCCCTCAAGGCTCATATAATCTGCAGAATAAGATTGCCCTGCTGTATCTGAATCCTGAGTGGCATATTCCGCTGTATAAAGTAACTTAATATCACCAATATCAGCTTTACCGGTAAAGCGAAGACCATAAGTGTCTAGACCGTTTTCAATATTAGTATCTTCTTCTAATAGGTAGCCATAGGCGCTTAACGTACCAAAACCCGTTTTTAATTGAGCATTGATTAAATTATCTTTTGAATCAATATCTTTTGCTTCTGCAAAAATACGATTTCGCTGAGTAATATAACCATAATCAATTTGGAACATATCATTGAACTTATATTCAAGCATGACGCCATCAAACGTCTGTCTATCTTGACGCCAACCCACATGTCCCACAAAACGCTGATTATCAAAGGTGATCACTTGTCGACCCCCTTTAACACTAAAACCTTCGTATTGGTATTTTAAAAATAGTTGATCAAGTTCTGTGGTTTCAGGATCGGCAATCACAGAATAATCAGGATTGTTTCCTAAAGTATCGTTATAGTCATCAACACCCGCTACGACACGTGAATCTTCGAACTCGACTAACGAACTAAAACCATAGTAATCAGCTGTGGCGTAAGTTAATCGGGTACGTAACGTAAAGGCATCTGCATCTTTTAATGCGTTATCTTGCTCTACCATTTCATAACGCAGATTTAAATCGACTTTCACTTTCCCTTCAGTCACAGCTTCTGCAATCGTCGTTGCTTCTGCAGCATGTACTTGGCCCATCAATGCCAAAGATGCTGGAGCAATGATGGTTAACGCTGATTTTGCTAACCTTTTATTGATAAAACTCGCAAGTTGATTCTTTCTCATCATATTTCCCTTGTTGTAATTAAATCTTGTCCATCAGAGTAATCTTAGCCAACATTAGCAGTTTCATCGTTACTAATTGATGAATTGCTAATATTAATGGTCTCAACTTTTCGTTGCTTCTCGTATAAGAACTTCAATACTTCAGCACGTAGACGGTTATATTCTTTGTCTTCTGCCAGTGCTAACCGCTCTCTTGGTCTTGGTAAATTAACGTCTAAAATTTCACCAACCGTCGCTGCTGGGCCGTTGGTCATCATGACAATTTTATCAGATAGTAATACGGCTTCATCCACATCATGCGTAATCATAATAACGGTGTTATTCAGCTCGTTTTGAATTTCCATTAGCGAGTCCTGCATGTGCGCACGCGTTAGTGCATCTAATGCGCCAAACGGTTCATCCATTAGCAAGACTTCGGGTTCCATTGCCAATGCTCTTGCAATACCTACTCGTTGCTTCATACCGCCTGAGATTTCGCTAGGAAGCTTATGCATTGCATGTTCCATATGTACCAGCTTTAAGTTGTATTCAATCCAGTCCTTAATTTCAGCTTTGGATTTTTTATTCTTAAATACTTGTTTAACTGCTAGCTCGACATTTTGATATGACGTGAGCCATGGCAGTAATGAGTGGTTTTGAAACACAACGGCTCGCTCAGGCCCAGGCTCTGTTACTTCTGCGCTGTTTAAAATCACTCCACCTTGAGTGGCTTGATAAAGACCCGCTACGATATTTAGTACAGTTGACTTACCACACCCCGAATGACCTATGAGCGATACAAACTCACCTTTATTGATCTTCAGGTTCACTTCTTTAAGCGCTTTAAATGGACCATTAGGGGTAGGAAAATCCATATCGATATTACTGATATCTAAAAATACACTCATAATATTTACTCCTTGCGTCCCAAATTAACGGGCTTTATCCCATGAGAACCAAGCTTGTAGTGCAAGCATTGCTCTATCTAGTAAGAAACCAATAAACCCAATCACAATAACGGCTGCCATAATGCGAGATAACGACTCTGAACTTCCGTTTTGGAACTCATCCCAAACAAATTTGCCAAGGCCTGGGTTTTGCGCCAACATCTCTGCTGCAATTAACACCATCCAAGCCACACCGAGTGATAAACGCATCCCCGTGAAAATTAACGGTATTGATGCTGGTAATACGATTTTCTGCACATGAGTAAAGGCTGATAACCTCAATACTCGACTGACATTTAATAAATCAGTATCAATAGATGCGACTCCGATTGAGGTGTTAATGATCATTGGCCACAAACTACATAAAGTGACTGTGAGTAACGAATTGATAAACGATTTCGATAACATAGGATCTGGAGAGACATAAAGTGCGCTCACCACCATAGTAACCAGTGGCAACCAAGCCAATGGCGAGACGGGTTTAAACAGCTGCACAATAGGGTTTATTGCCGCATTTAAATTTTTGCTCAGCCCCATCCAAATACCCAATGGAATTGCGATAATCGCGGCTAATAAAAAACCTGACATCACGGTAATCAAACTCGTAACAATCTGATCAACAAAGGTTTCTTTACCTGTATAAGCTCGTGTCTTTGGCACATAAGTTGGATCTTTTGCCACGCGAGCTTCATTACGCACTTTTTGACGCTCATAGAAAGCTGCCGCTTTTTCTCGTTCAGCCACATGTTCTTGGTAAAGCGAGTCGAACTGAGCTACAACAGCCACTGGCCCCGGAAACTTACCCAACGAAGTGTTGATGTTATTTGCGCTGATAGACCATAAGACTAAGAACACGGTTAAGCCAATAATGGGTAACAGTAACGTTTTACTCATTTGACCTAGTTTCGAAAGCAACACGTTGGCAGATGACTTATCCATAGGAAGCCTCTGGGTAATTTTTGCAATGGTTGACATAGCTCTATCCTCACTTCGATAGCTGTAAATTACAGCTTATCGCCTTGTTTTAGACCAATGCTGAACTTATTGATGTAAGCATTAGGCGCGCTCCCGTCATACACGATATCGTCAATAAAGTGCTGCTGAGGTTTTTTAAAGCCAGTTTCAGTTGCAAAGTCTGGGAAATGTTTTGCATCAATGGTTTTGTCATCAATTAAGGATTGAGCAGCTTTAGCATAGATATCTGGGCGATAAACTTTCGCAGCAACATCTTTGTACCAATCATCAGGTTTATCTTCAGAGATCTGCCCCCAGCGACGCATTTGCGTTAAATACCAAATCGCATCTGAGTAATATGGGTAAGTTGCGTTATAACGGAAGAACACATTGAAGTCTGGAACCGCTCGCTTATCGCCTTTTTCATATTCAAATGTGCCGGTCATACTATTAGCAATGACATCGTAATCAGCACCAACATAATTAGATTGCGATAAGATTTTTACAGCTGCTGGACGATTGGCATTGTTATTATCATCTAACCACTTAGCCGCCTTAATCAGGGCGCGAGTTAAACGAATCGTCGTGTTAGGATATTTTTCAGCAAATTCAGCCGTGATCCCAAAAACCTTCTCTGGGTTGTCTTTCCAAATTTCATAGTCGGTAACAACCGGCACTCCAATGCCTTTAAATACGGCTTGCTGATTCCATGGTTCACCCACGCAGTATCCATAAATAGTGCCAGCTTCAAGCGTTGATGGCATTTGTGGCGGAGGGGTTACAGAAAGAAATGCTTGCGCATCTAATTGACCCGAAGTGTCACCTTTATGAGGCGCATAGTATCCTGGGTGAATACCACCAGCAGCTAACCAATAACGTAGTTCGTAGTTATGGGTTGATACAGGAAATACCATGCCCATTTTGAACGGTTTACCAGCTTCAGTGTATTCCTCGACAACAGGTTTCAGCGCATCAGCTTTAATTGGATGAACAGGTTTGCCATCGCTATTTTTAGCGATGTTAGGTTTCATTTTTTTCCAAATATCATTGGATACCGTAATGGCATTACCGTTTAAATCCATCGAAAAAGGCGTAATAATATGCGCTTTAGTACCATAACCAATAGTGGCAGCTATTGGCTGCCCTGCCAGCATATGTGCGCCATCTAAGCGACCATCAATAACACCGTCTAATAACACCTTCCAGTTAGCTTGGGCTTCAATCGTGACGTATAGGCCTTCTTCTTCAAAGTAACCATTCTCATAAGCGATAGCGATAGGCGCCATATCAGTTAATTTAATAAAACCAAAAGTCAGTTCTTCCTTTTCTGGAAACCCGACCTCAGCCATGGCTGGCAATACGGCAGAAAAAGACATCACCAGTAATGTCTGTTTAAGTGCTTTTTTCCAATTCATCTTTAAATCCTTGTTAAGTGTTAAATAGGTAAAACAAAAAAGGCGCTAACTACCCCCTAAGGAATAATTAAGCGCCTTTGCTTAAATTAATTTACGACTAAAAAATGATTAATTTTCACGTTTAAGACCAAAAACAATCAAAAACGGATAAATAAAATACAATTATAATCAGCCAATATGTGACCATTACTATTCAGCTAACGTGCCAACTTACTAAGATACTGTTTTAAATACAAATTTTAAAACACCCCTCCAACATACCTATAAAGGGTAGTGCTAATTTAGTGCAAAATAAATAAAATCGCACCTAAATGGGTATAAAATACGAGTCGTTATATGGATTGAACAACAATGGAGCAATGCAAGCCTTAATATTGGATTAGGCTGATAAATCGACGTCCCTTAAGCCTTGCTAATCGAGTAAGAAAAGAAATTAAAGAAAGGCTTATGAGTTAAATGCTAAGTGAAGATAGTGAGAGAGTGAGAAAACTAAAACCCTGATACAGACGCGTAATAGATGGCACTATCTTCTGTTTATACATATAAGATTAAGATGAACTCAGGCTCAATATGACCAATGTGTTAGCAAAAAAACCACTGCTTAGCAGTGGCTTTAATATAATTTACAACAAACAGAGTTAACGCATGGTATTAACCTAGAACAGCCAACAATACACCAGCAGCAACAGCGCTACCCAGTACACCAGCAACGTTTGGTCCCATAGCATGCATCAATAAGAAGTTTTGTTGGTTTGACTCTAAACCTACCTTATTTACAACACGTGCGGCCATAGGTACAGCAGATACACCAGCTGCACCAATCAATGGGTTAATCTTACCACCTGAGACTTTAGACATCAGTTTAGCCATCAACACACCAGCAGCTGTACCGATACTAAATGCGACAGCTCCTAAGACTAAAATACCTAAGGTTTCGATACGTAGAAACTCTTCAGCCTGCAATTTAGAGCCTACAGCTAAACCAAGGAAAATAGTGACAATGTTAATTAATTCGTTTTGAGCAGTGCTTGATAATCTATCTACCACGCCACATTCACGCATTAAGTTACCTAGACAGAACATTCCTACTAAAGGCGTTGCTGCTGGTAAAAATAAAATGGTCATTCCCACTACCATCAATGGGAAAATAATTTTCTCTTTTTTGCTGACTTCACGCAGCTGTTCCATCTTAATGGTACGTTCAGATTCGTTAGTCAATAAACGCATAATTGGTGGTTGAATTAACGGAACTAACGCCATGTACGAGTACGCAGCAACTGCAATTGCACCCAATAAATCAGGGGCTAGTTTAGAGGCTAAGAAAATGGCTGTTGGGCCATCGGCGCCACCAATAATCGCAATTGCCGCAGCATCTTGCATAGTAAACTCAAACCCAGGCACTAAATTTAATGCAATTGCACCAAGCAAGGTCGCAAAAATACCAAACTGCGCCGCAGCACCTAATAGTAAGGTTTTCGGATTAGCAATCAGCGCTCCAAAGTCAGTTAACGCCCCCACGCCCATGAAAATCAGTAATGGGAATATGCCTGTTTCAATACCAACATAGTAGGCATACCAAAGTAGACCGCCTTCGTCGGTAAACCCCGCATTAGGAATATTCGCCAGGATAGCACCGAAACCAATCGGCACTAACAAGAGTGGCTCGAAGCCTTTAGCAATGGCGAGATATAACAATGCCCCGCCAATTGCCATCATAAATAGTTGATCAGGTGCGAAGTTAGCAATACCTGTCTCAGACCAAAAGGCCATTAATCCTTCCATGCTATCTCCTACCTCTTACGCTAGTGCCAGTAATGGTGCGCCAACTGCAACTGCATCGCCTTGTTTAACCGCGATATTTCTGATCACACCTGTCGTTTCTGCTCGAACTTCGGTTTCCATCTTCATTGCTTCAAGGATTAATACCACATCACCCTCATTCACATGGTCGCCATCATTCACCATCACTTTGAAAATATTGCCTGACAGCGGTGCGTTCATCGTGACTTTAATTTCATTACTCGCCGGCGTTAATGGTGCAAGCGGAGCTGGCGCTTGAGAACCAGCTGATGATGAAGTGGGTACAATTTGGCTAATATCTCCACCTTCACTGACTTCCACCACAAAATTTTGCCCTTGGACATTAACGGTATAGGTTTCAGGCCCTTTGTCTTTTTTATCAGCAACAACCGCCATGTCATCGGCACTTGGAATAGGCTCAAATGCGTCCGGATTACCACGGTTAGTTAAGAACTGTAATCCAATTTGATTAAATAACGCATACGTCATCACATCATCATCAGTTTCTGCCGCCAAAGTAATATTGTCTTTCTTCGCGATATCAGCCAACTCTTGGCGTAACTTATCTAGCTCTGGTGCAATAAGATCGGCAGGGCGACATGTAATCGCCTCACCACCGTCTAGCACTCTAGCCTGAAGTTCAGCGTTAACTGGTGCAGGTGTTGCACCGTACTCACCTTTTAATACGCCTTCAGTTTCTTTAGCTAGGGTTTTATATCGCTCACCCATTAAGACATTAATTACTGATTGAGTACCTACAATCTGTGACGTTGGCGTCACCAAAGGTAAGAAACCAAGATCTTCACGTACACGAGGGATCTCTTCTAATACAGCATCCATTTTGTCCGCAGCGCCCTGCTCTTTGAGCTGGTTTTCCATGTTGGTTAACATGCCACCTGGCACTTGTGCACGTAAAATGCGTGAATCAATACCTTTCAGTGCACCTTCAAAACGAGCATACTTTTTACGAACTTCTCTAAAGTAAGCTGCAATTTCTTCTAACAGCGCCATGTCATAGCCAGTTGAGCGGCCATTATCTTCAGCCATTGCGACTAAGGTCTCTGTCGCTGAATGTCCATATGTTTGGCTCATTGACGAAATGGCGGTATCAAGTACATCAATACCCGCTTCAATTGCTTTTTGATAAGTTGCAGTGCTTAAACCCGTTGTAGCATGACAATGCATAGACACTGTTAAATCCGTTTGAGATTTAAGTCTGCTAATTAGGTCAAATGCTTCTATTGGTTTGAGTAGACCTGCCATGTCTTTTATACACAATGACTCACAACCCATGTCTTCAAGGTTTTTAGCCATATCAACCCAAGTATCAACGGTATGAACTGGGCTAGTTGTAAACGAAATAGTCCCTTGAGCATGGCCACCAACCTGTTTCACCGCTTTAACAGCCGTTTCTAAGTTACGAACATCATTCATTGCATCAAATACACGGAACACGTCAACACCGTTAGTATGCGCACGCTCCACAAAGCGAGTTACTACATCATCAGCATAATGGCGATACCCCAAAAGGTTTTGACCACGTAACAACATTTGCTGCGGCGTATTTGGCATGACTTTTTAAGTTCTCGGATACGATCCCACGGATCTTCTCCTAAATAACGAATGCATGAATCGAAGGTCGCGCCTCCCCATGATTCAAGTGACCAATAACCGATTTTATCCAGTAAAGGAGCGATAGGTAACATATCGTCTAAACGTAGGCGTGTTGCCAAAATAGACTGATGGGCGTCTCGTAATACTACATCTGTTAACGCTAAAGGCTTGCTCATAATTACTCCTAAACTATTAATCTTTGGCACGGTACTGATGAATAGCAGAAGTGATTGCTGCTACTAACTTAGGGTCAAGTGTTGCTGCTGATGCAGGTGCTTGCGCTATTGGCGCCGACGCTGCTGCAACTTGATTTTCTGACTTGGTTAATCTGGCGACGATAGTGATACCGACGATTAACAAGCTTAAAAAATAAAGACTAAGCTCATCCCCATTATCATCACGCCTAAGGCGTTAAATAATTGCTCAGATATTGAAGTCATACATCCTCTCTTGTCTTAGTGTTCAATCAGTCATTGCACACAGGATCCGTTCTGATTACATACGCCAATAATGAAGTCATATATGAAATTAACTCACGCACCAAAAGTAGGCATTCATTAATTCACAAACGGCATACAGAATAAATATTCAGTCTATCTTAACTAATTTATGATTATAAAAAAGCTAATCAACCAGCTAATTTAGTTATATCAAATTCTTCATTGACGAAAAATATAACTAATCTATAACAATTAATCCAACGCTTTGTAAATTGGTCAGACCAAAAATTATAAAATTAAAAGGGTATAGGTGATAATTCGATAATTAAAATGAGACTTTTATGAGAATAATTTAATTTTGATGGGTTTATGAAGAAAATGACAAGATTATGACGACTTCTAACTAAAAAGTGATATCAAGATAAAGAACAACCAATCGCCCTAAAGAAGTGCAGATGATGTAAAAAGCATAAATATGCCAATTTTATCGTGATTAATTGACTATTTATTACAATCGAGCAGTTACATGGTAAATCATGCTCCTTAGTGTGCCTGTTGCCAATAGATCAACGCTGATGATCCATGTTAAGAGTGATTTCACCTAAAAGAGTACCAATATAGATAATGCGTTTGTTGAGTTGCAAAAAAGATCCCTCTTAGCCGTAGCCTCTATATTGTAGTGGCATAGTGATTTTGGCCACCTAATTAGAGGATGTTATGATTAATTCATAGCAGTATTAGGTGAAGATAATGGCTAAGAAGTCACGTAAAAATTTCAGTCCAGAATTTAGATTGGAAACGGCACAATTGGTGGTCGACCATGGTTACACTCATGAAGAAGCAGCCAAGGCCATGAATGTTGGTTTTTCAACAATTGGTAAGTGGGTTAAACAGTTAAAAGAAGAGCGCCAAGGTAAAGCCCCGAAAGCGACACCTATGACCCCTGAGCAGCTTAAGATACGTGAGCTTGAGAAGAAGATTGAGCGCATTGAATTAGAAAAGGAAATTCTAAAAAAGGCTACGGCTCTGTTGATGTCGGACTCACTGAACAATTCGAATTAATCGAAAAACTCAATCAGAGCCATAAAGCCAGATATTCGATTCAAACGTTGTGTGATGTATTTGATGTCCATCGCAGCAGTTATAAATACTGGTGCTTGCGTGATACGTCATTGCCTCCAGAAGAAATTAAGTTGCGAGCTGAAGTAAAGTCAGCGCATGAACTAAGTGGAGGCTCCGCAGGTGCAAGAACCATTGCTGAAATTGTAACGCAGCGTGGTTTTCAGTTAAGCCGATATCGCGCGACAAGGTTTATGAAAGACCTAGAACTGGTTAGCTGCCAATTGCCACAACATGCTTATAAGAAAGGCTCTAAAAAGCATGTGGCAATCCCTAACTTGCTAGAGCGTCAGTTTGATGTTACTGAGCCAAATCAAGTCTGGTGTGGTGATGTGACTTATATTTGGACTGGCAACCGTTGGGCGTACTTAGCAGTGGTAATTGACTTGTTTGCTCGTAAACCTATTGGTTGGGCTATGTCACATTCACCTGATAGTGAGTTAACCGCCAAAGTATTAACGATGGCTTATGAGCTTCGTGGTAGACCTGATAACGTTATGTTTCATAGTGACCAAGGAAGTCATTACACAAGCAGAAAGTTCAGGCAACGACTGTGGCGTTACCAGATAACACAAAGCATGAGTCGTCGCGGTAACTGTTGGGATAATGCACCAATGGAACGGTTCTTTAGAAGTTTGAAGACCGAATGGGTGCCAACGGTAGGCTATCGAAGTTTTAATGAAGCTAAGATAGATATAACGAAATATATTATTGGCTATTACAGCCACGTTAGGCCGCATCAACATAATGGCGGTTTAACACCAAACGAGTCAGAGAAAAGGTACTGGCTAAACTATAAAACCGTGGCCAATTTAACTTGACCACTACAATATAGAGCTCAAACGCATGCAAACCAACATCAAGCGAATTAAAAGCTGTTAACACATATAGGTTGGCCGAAAATATAAACAGCATTAAAACGACGCTGGCAGCCTAGAAAGGAAGGTAATTGAATTTAACACTGTGAAGGCTTTGCTCTATTACGCAAAGTGAAAATAGAAAAGTGACACTTAAATTGACCAGTACGAACCAGCAATAAAAAATGCCCTGTAGCAAGCTACAGGGCATTCTCTAATAATGGTGCGCGTGGGAGGATTCGAACCTCCGACCGCCTGGTTCGTAGCCAGGTACTCTATCCAGCTGAGCTACACGCGCAAATCTTTTATATCGCTCGCTTAGCACGAGCTTGCTCATTGCTAATGAGCTTAGTTGCATGGTTTAGATTATGCAAATAATGGCGGAGAGGGAGGGATTCGAACCCTCGATGGGAGTTAAAGCCCATACTCCCTTAGCAGGGGAGCGCCTTCGGCCACTCGGCCACCTCTCCGAACAATAATGGTGCGCGTGGGAGGATTCGAACCTCCGACCGCCTGGTTCGTAGCCAGGTACTCTATCCAGCTGAGCTACACGCGCAAAATTTGGTACAAAAGCAAATAATATCAATGGTGCGCGTGGGAGGATTCGAACCTCCGACCGCCTGGTTCGTAGCCAGGTACTCTATCCAGCTGAGCTACACGCGCATCGTATTGATATTGCTTTTTTAATAGTAATGGTGCGCGTGGGAGGATTCGAACCTCCGACCGCCTGGTTCGTAGCCAGGTACTCTATCCAGCTGAGCTACACGCGCATCGTTTACTACTTTTAAGAAATGGCGGAGAGGGAGGGATTCGAACCCTCGATGGGAGTTAAAGCCCATACTCCCTTAGCAGGGGAGCGCCTTCGGCCACTCGGCCACCTCTCCGTTTTCTTGGGCGGTATATTACTGTTTGAAGAAAATAAGTCAAACCCTTTTTCAGAAACTATATTCATTTGAACTGTTTTTAATCACATTGCCGACATATGCCACAATATTTATCAATTCTTTTACCCGATTTTTGTTTTTATAGATAAAAACAATAAACCATCATTTTTGTAGCCATCGTCGTCATTCATTAAAATGAAGTAGATAAACCTGGCCATAAACTAAAAATCAGCTTATTTGAGAATAATTGTGTGCATAATGATTAGAGCAAATAAATGAAGAACGAAATAATTAAAGGGTTAGGACAACACTCAAGCCGTCAACGACTCAAAGATAAAAAAGAAGCGTCACAGCAATGATGATTAAAAACGCTTAAAAATGATTAAAGCAACAGCGATAGCTTCCATTGATCCAGCATTATTTACCATCCAAAAACAATAAAGCCAGCTTTCGCTGGCCTTATTCGTATAGCTAACAATTCTGATTTATCAGAAATTGCCCCCTTCTGGGGTCGTATTGCCAGATTTTTCTGACTGGATACGTTGGTAAATTTCTTCACGATGAACTGATACTTCTTTAGGTGCGTTTACACCGATACGTACCTGATTACCTTTTACGCCAAGCACAGTAACTGTAACTTCATCACCTATCATTAATGTTTCGCCTACACGGCGAGTCAAAATCAGCATTCGATTGCTCCTTTAGTCCAATCAGCATACACCAGCTTCTATCCGTAATATGCGCGTTTTAATATAGTTAGCTTAATACAAATCATTAGTAACGACACTAAATCAATAAAATTTTTAAGCTTTTTACTGTAAAAAATCAAAAAATAAAGAAATTCGGTATTTTTAAAGTCCGATTGTTTCAAGCTGTTAACATTTGACGTTCATTCTTTAGACAAAGCTAAAACAGAACCTTCAAAACAATTTGTCGCTTTCATAACCAAATAAGCATAAAAAACTATACTTACATGATTTTCAGTGCGTTAAATCTGTTTTTATTCAAAAATGTGGTTTCGTAATACCGCTGTCATTATTACGTTTCTACTATGCCAAACCTTGAACAATCACTCAAGCCATAAAGCAACTAACAATCACTGGTAAATCAATCACATTTTTACCCGCTACCGATATTAGATGCTTTATGTTCATTGCTCTATGAGAGTGACTTTAATCTTAATTAACCGTTAGCCTAAACGCTCTGTTAACCAAGGTTGAACTAATGCTAATGCATCATCAAGTTTCTCTGGTTGCGTACCGCCAGCTTGAGCCATATCAGGACGACCACCGCCTTTACCACCAACTTGCTGAGCGACCATAGCAACAAGCTCACCAGCCTTCACTTTACCGACTAAATCTTTACTCACACCAGCAATAAGATTTACTTTACCTTCATTAGCAATACCAAGCACAATAATGGCTGAGTTTAGCTTCTGCTTAAGCTCATCTTGTAAACCACGTAATGATTTAGGATCAACGCCTTCAAGCTTTTTAACTAGAACTTTTACGCCGTTTAGTTCAATGGCTTCACCAGCAATATCTGCACTAGCTGCAGCAGCTAACTTATCTTTTAGCTGCGACATTTCTTTTTCTAGTTGCTTCACTTTATCAAGTTGCGCTTTAAGCTTAGCAACAACTGAAGCTGAGTCAGACTTTAACAATGAAGCCGCTTTATCAAGTTGTGCTTGCTGTTCAGCAACATACTCCATTGCCGCAGCGCCAGTCACCGCTTCAATACGACGAATACCCGCCGCAATACCGCCTTCAGAAGTGATTTTGAATAAACCAATATCACCTGTACGGCCAACATGTGTACCACCACAGAGTTCAATCGAGAAATCACCCATAGTCACAACGCGTACTTCACTGTCGTACTTTTCGCCAAACAAGGCCATAGCGCCCTGCTCTTTTGCCTCATCAATACCCATCACAGCAGTTTTTAGCTGATGGTTACGACGGATTTGGGTATTAACCATATCTTCTACTTGCTTGAGCTCTGCAGCAGTTACGGCTTCAAAGTGCGCAAAGTCAAAACGTAAACGCTCAGGGTTAACTAAAGATCCCTTTTGATTTACGTGAGTACCTAAAACATTACGAAGGGCGGCATGTAATAAATGAGTCACCGAGTGATTTAACTGTGTACGGTGGCGTAATTTCTTATCCACTTCTGCAGTGACTTTTTGGCCTACAGTCAATGTACCTGCCGTTAACTTACCTTCGTGACCAAATGCTTGACCAAAGATTTGCGTATCAGCAACTTCAAAAACATTTTCGCCAATTGAAAGTAAGCCTTTATCACCTACCTGACCACCTGACTCAGCATAAAAAGGCGTGTTATCTAATACGATTACCGCTTCTTGACCTGCTGCTAACGTCTCGACTGATTCACCACCAACATAAATTGCAGAAACACTGCCTTCACCGTTTAATTCGGTGTAACCACAAAACTCAGTTTCACCTTCGATTTTAAGACCAGTATTATAATCAGTACCAAAATTACCAGCAGCTTGTGCACGGCTTCTTTGCTCAGCCATCGCAGCTTCGAAACCGGCTTCATCAACGGTAATATCACGTTCACGACAGACGTCAGCTGTTAGATCCACTGGGAAACCATAGGTATCGTAAAGTTTAAAGGCTGTTTCACCATCTAAAACGTTAGTATCTAACTCGTTTAACGCTGCATCTAAAATACCTAAGCCACGCTCTAGTGTTCTGGCAAATTGTTCTTCTTCAGCTTTTAACGATTTTTCAATAATCGCTTTAGCTTCAACCAAACTTTTACCCGCATCGCCCATGACTTCAATTAGGGTAGGCAGTAATTTAAAGAAGAACGTATCGGTTGCACCTAATTTATTACCGTGACGCACTGCACGACGAATGATACGACGCAATACATAACCACGGCCTTCATTCGACGGCATCACACCATCAGCAATTAAGAATGAACAAGAACGAATATGGTCAGCAATTACGCGCAGTGATTTATTTTCTAGATCTTCAACCCCAATAATTTCCGCCGCTTCTTTGATTAACGCTTGGAAAATATCAATTTCGTAGTTTGAGTGAACGCCTTGCATGATAGCTGCAATACGCTCAATTCCCATACCGGTATCTACTGAAGGTTTTGGTAGCGGTTTCATTTCACCGTCAGCTTGACGGTTGTACTGCATGAAAACGATATTCCAGATTTCAATGAAGCGATCGCCATCTTCTTCTGGTGTACCAGGGCGGCCGCCCCAAATGTGCTCGCCATGATCATAAAAGATCTCTGAACATGGACCACAAGGACCTGTATCACCCATTTGCCAGAAGTTGTCAGAGGCATAAGGAGCGCCTTTGTTATCACCAATACGAATAATATTTTCAGCAGCAACACCGATTTTCTTATTCCAGATTTCAAAGGCTTCGTCATCAGTATCGTAAATAGTGACACAAAGTTTTTCTGTTGGTAATTTCAGTGTTTGGGTTAAGAAGTTCCACGCATATGAAATGGCTTCTTCTTTAAAGTAATCACCAAAACTAAAATTACCTAACATTTCAAAGAAAGTATGGTGACGGGCGGTGTAACCTACATTATCTAAGTCATTATGCTTACCACCAGCACGAACACAACGTTGCGATGTCGTTGCACGTGAATAACCACGATTTTCCAATCCTAGAAAAGCTTCTTTAAATTGGTTCATACCCGCATTTGTAAATAATAACGTTGGATCGTTATGTGGTACTAACGAGCTACTGTCGACAACTTGGTGTCCGTTGTTACCAAAATACGCTAAAAATGCGCTTCTTAATTCTGTGGTGGTCTGAAACATGAAATCGCCCTAAATGGATAAATTCTATTTATCATGAAGCTGAATATCAGCTTTAAATTGGCAACATTATATACTTAAACAAACTGAAGGTGCGAGATCCAAGCGTATTTAGATTAGCGATTTTCTTGCTATGAGGGGCGATTACTGCAATCGGTTAATTGGTTTTTAATAATCTGTGCCGTAATACGAGCTAAATGACGTCTTTAATGAAGTCATTTCCTTACGCGCGGCGTTCGATCACATATGACAGTTAATAGAGCACTTACAAAAAAATCGCGGCCGACTCATGTCGACCGCGATAGTTATTTTCATTACTGTTAAAACGTGATTAGAACACTTCACCTGTTTCTAAATCGATGTTTTCATCCGACTCAGCTGGTGCCGCTTCTTTTTCAGTGCTTAATAGCATTTGACGTAAATTTGCTTCAATTTCTTCTGCTACTGCAGGGTTTTCAACTAGGTATTTCCCCGCATTTGCGCGGCCTTGACCAATCTTGTTGCCTTGGTAGCTGTACCAAGCACCAGCTTTCTCAACCAGCTTGTGTGCTACACCTAAATCAACGAGCTCACCAGTACGGTTAATACCTTTACCGTAAAGAATTTGGAATTCAGCTTGTCTAAATGGCGCTGCAATTTTATTTTTAACGACCTTTACTCGAGTCTCGTTACCTACGACAGCATCGCCGTCTTTAATAGCACCTGTACGACGAATATCTAAACGTACAGAAGCGTAGAATTTAAGTGCATTACCACCCGTTGTGGTTTCAGGGTTACCAAACATAACACCAATTTTCATACGAATTTGGTTAATGAAAATAAGTAGCGTATTTGACTGTTTTAAGTTACCTGCAAGCTTACGCATTGCTTGGCTCATCATACGTGCGGCAAGGCCCATATGAGAATCACCAATTTCACCTTCAATTTCAGCTTTTGGTGTTAATGCTGCAACAGAATCGACAATAATTACATCAACAGCACCTGAACGTGTTAGCGCATCACAGATTTCAAGCGCTTGCTCACCAGTATCAGGTTGTGAACATAATAGGTTATCAATATCGACACCTAGATTTTTTGCATAGATAGGGTCTAGAGCATGCTCAGCATCAATAAACGCACACGTTTTGCCTTCACGTTGTGCTGCAGCAATAACTTCAAGTGTTAACGTTGTTTTACCCGATGATTCTGGACCGTAAATTTCAACGATACGTCCCATTGGTAAACCACCAGCACCTAAGGCAACATCCAACGAAAGCGAACCTGTAGAAATGGTTTCAACATCCATTGTGCGATCAGCGCCCAACTTCATGATTGAACCTTTACCAAATTGCTTTTCAATTTGACCTAATACAGCATTCAGCGCTTTCTCTTTATTTGGATCTGCTTTCATTCTCTTTATCCCTTTAAGGTGACTCAGTTCGAATAACGAACTTGGTAACGAATAAATTTGTCTGTTTCGTAATATGAGCTCAGTATACTGTATAATCATACAGTATCAATAGTTACTGTATAATTTTTTTCCTTTTTTTACCTTACTATTATTTACACATTAAAAATCATACAGTTAATAACAATAATATATTAATAACGATAAATAGCAGACAAACAAAACCACTGTATACAGTACTTCTAGGTTGGGTAAATACTTGAGTTTACAACAATAAGTATTGTTCAAAAAATCAGTAAACAAGGGCAAGACGGCATAGCATCGTTGCGATTCTATTGGGTATCAAATCAATTGTTGTTAAGATGACCGCCTATATTGACCCAGACTTAGCCTAATTCAAAATAAAGTAAGAGCAATCACTTAATGACCGTAAATGAAGACCCAAATTTAGAAAAGCACACTCCCATGATGCGCCAGTATTTAACGCTGAAAGCACAGCATCCTGAAATGCTGTTGTTTTATCGTATGGGAGACTTTTATGAATTATTTTATGAAGACGCTAAGCTGGCATCTGAACTGTTAGGTATCTCATTAACTGCACGTGGAAAAAGTGGTGGTAACGCGATTCCCATGGCAGGGCTTCCCTACCACGCCGTTGAAGGTTACCTCGCAAAATTGGTTCAAATTGGTCAATCTGTCGCTATTTGTGAACAAGTCGGTGACCCTGCTACAAGTAAAGGACCAGTTGAGCGTAAAGTTGTAAGAATTGTTACCCCAGGTACCTTAACCGACGAGGCCTTACTACAAGAAAAGCAGGATAACTTACTTGCTGCGGTATATCAGGGTAAGAGTGGATTTGGCTACGCGACTTTAGATGTTTCGTCTGGTCGATTTGTTATTGTTGAACTTGAAAATGAAGAAACACTGGAAGCTGAACTGCAACGTACCAGTCCTGCAGAATTGCTCTACAGTGAAGATTTACTTGACCGCCAATTAATTGAAAATCGCAAAGGCATACGTCGAAGACCTGAATGGGAGTTTGATTACGATACCAGCATTCAATTACTTCTAGAGCAATTTGGTACCAAAGATCTTCATGGATTTGGTATTACAAATGCTAGGCTTTCGCTTCAAGCAGCTGGCTGCTTAATGCAATATGTCAAAGACACACAAAAAACAGCTTTGCCTCATATTAATAGCATCACCATGTTTAATCAGGCTGATACTATCATTCTTGATGCTGCCACCCGCCGAAACTTAGAGCTTACTATTAATTTATCTGGTTCACGTGATAATACCTTAGCTTGGGTACTCGATAAGACAGCGACGCCGATGGGAAGTCGTATGTTGCAGCGATGGATCCACCAACCGCTGCGTGACCAACAGCATATTAGCCAAAGGCAACAAGCAGTTGCTGAGTTAATTGATACGGGGTTATATGCAGATTTACACCAGCAATTAAAAGCCCTTGGCGATATCGAACGTATCATGGCGAGGCTAGCTATTCGCAGCGCACGCCCACGAGATTTTGCCCGTCTTCGCCAGGCGTTGGCTTTATTACCTGAAATTCAGCAAACTTTAGGTCACTGTCAACAAAGTGAACTCCAACGTCTAGCCAATTTATTAGGCGAGTTTCCAGAGCAGCAACAGCTATTGGAAAATGCGATTGTCGATAATCCGCCTATGCTTATCCGTGATGGCGGCGTAATTAAAGCGGGTTACAACGCACAACTAGATGAATGGCGTGGCCTAAGTGAAGGGGCATCTGATTATCTAGTACAATTAGAAAACCGTGAAAAAGAACAAACAGGCATCAATACCTTAAAGGTCGGCTACAACCGGGTTCACGGCTACTATATCGAAGTGAGTCGCTTACAATCAGATCAAGTTCCTTTGAGCTATCAGCGTCGTCAAACACTAAAGAATACCGAACGCTACATCACACCAGAGTTAAAAGAATACGAAGAGAAAGTGCTATCTAGTCAAGGAAAGGCATTAGCGATTGAAAAGCAGCTTTGGGAAGAGTTATTTGATTTACTTTTACCTAAATTGCATGAACTACAACTGTTTGCCCAAGCTGCATCCGAATTAGATGTGCTAAGCAACTTTGCAGAGCGAGCTGAAACACTGGATTATCATTGTCCAGAAATCAGTAATGACATTGGTATTCATATCGAGTCTGGCCGTCATCCTGTGGTCGAATTAGTTAGCCAAACACCATTTATTGCCAACCCAGTCAACCTCGCGCCTAAGCGAAGAATGCTTATCGTAACAGGGCCCAATATGGGGGGTAAGTCGACTTATATGCGTCAGGTTGCGTTAATCACGCTTATGGCTCATATAGGTAGCTTTGTACCTGCACAAAAAGCAATTATCGGCCCTGTAGATCGAATATTTACACGTATCGGCGCCTCTGACGATCTCGCTTCTGGACGTTCTACTTTTATGGTCGAAATGACAGAAACCGCTAACATTCTTCATAATGCTACAGAGAAAAGTTTAGTTTTAATGGATGAAATCGGTCGAGGTACTTCGACCTATGACGGTTTATCTCTAGCTTGGTCAGCAGCAGAGTATTTAGCTGAAAAAGTGGTTGCATTAACCTTGTTTGCAACCCACTATTTTGAGCTAACACAATTGCCAGAACAGATTAATGGAACCGCTAACGTGCATTTAGATGCCGTCGAGCACGGGGACACAATTGCCTTTATGCATGCAGTTCAAGAGGGCGCTGCGAGTAAAAGTTATGGCTTACAAGTTGCTTCACTAGCAGGGGTACCAGCCCACGTCATCAAAGCGGCGAAACAAAAACTGCATATGCTTGAAAGTCGTGACTTTGCTAATAACAATCAAGTACCGATTCAAGAAGCATTAAACCTGACATTACCTGAACCCCAGTCATCTGCTGCAACAGACAAGTTAGCTCAGATAAACCCAGACAATTTAACGCCTAAACAGGCTTTAGATATGTTGTATGAACTTAAAAGGTTAGCTCAGCTTTAATACATCTATTTATAGACTCAATACAAAAAACGCTGCGATGATTTCGCAGCGTTTTTTTATTCACTAACAGCATTGAGTATAGCCTGGTCACTTCTCTAATGATTTTAGGCTACTCGTATCAACTCCTTTCATGACTTCTCGCTCTAATGCATGTTGCTCAGCTAACTCATTACTCTTGGTCTGTTGCTGTAATTTCTGTTGCTCGATGCTCATTCTTACTTGGCGCTGTATTGATTCTTGCTCAGTTTCACACTGTCTAAATCCATCGGTCCAGCCTTGAGCATAATCCTGCTCCTGATTAAAGCGATTGACATCTTTTTTAAACTCATCAAACAAACTTCCGCCAGCCTTGTTACCGCTATCGCACCCATCCTGAAAACCATCGGCATAAGCTAGGGGATAACCTTGTTCTATCATTGTGTCTCTTGTGCTTTGACAACCAGTCAATATCACAACACATACAATACTGATAAAACTAATGACATTTTTATTCATTGTTTCTTATTCCTCGTTTTCAACAGACAATAAAAAAGGACATGATTAATGTCCTTATTCACTGAAAGCATACTAAAGCTTATTCCAACAAATTAGCTTCTGAATAACGCTTCAACTGACAAGCCTTGTGCACCTAAAACATCTTTCAATCGTTTTAAAGCTTCAACTTGGATCTGGCGGACACGTTCACGCGTTAGGCCAATCTCAGCACCCACATTTTCTAATGTAGAAGGCTCATAACCTAATAAACCAAAACGTCTCGCGAGCACTTCTCTTTGCTTAGTATTTAGCTCATTTAGCCAACCTACTATCGAATTTGATAGATCTTCATCCTGCACTTTGTAATCAGGTCCAACCGAATCATCATCAGCAATGACATCTAATAAGGCTTTATCATTTTCGCCGCCTAATGGCGTATCTACAGAAGTGATTTTTTCGTTTAGCTTTAACATGCGGCTTACATCGCTAGTAGAAACATCTAACGTATCTGCGATTTCTTCAGCCGTGGGCTCATGATCTAATTTTTGAGCCAATTGTCTTGCGGTACGAAGGTACACGTTAAGCTCTTTAACGACATGAATAGGTAAACGAATGGTGCGAGTTTGATTCATGATAGCGCGCTCAATGGTCTGTCTTATCCACCATGTCGCATAAGTTGAAAAACGAAAGCCTCGCTCTGGGTCAAATTTTTCGACCGCGCGAATAAGTCCTAGGTTACCTTCTTCAATAAGATCAAGTAACGCTAGTCCACGGTTGTTATACCTTCTGGCAATTTTAACAACTAAACGTAAGTTACTTTCTATCATGCGGTTACGAGATTTCTCGCAGCCTTTGAGTGCTTTACGTGAAAAGAAGACTTCTTCTTCTGCACTAAGCAAAGGGGAAAAACCAATCTCACCTAAATATAGTTGAGTGGCGTCAAGATTCTTTTGCAGATCATCTTGAACTTGTTGGTCGATATCGGGTTGCTGTGCTGTTTTGGCTTTAGTTCCTGCCTTTAGTGCAACCTCTTCTGGTTGTTTAGCTAAATCCATAAGCTCTTCTGCTACTGCAGCGTTTTGTTTCTGGCTCATATGGTGCTCTCCCAAACCTGATAAAATTTAAGTATCTACTGCACTTGCCTATCCTCCGTTTTAATGTGAACTAAACAGTTAGCGTTTAGGTAAATAATTTAATGGGTTAACTGACTTACCATGGAGACGGATCTCAAAATGTAACATCACCTGGTTTGCCCCTGTGCTACCCATTTTCGCCACTGTCTGTCCTGCATTTACATATTGTTTTTCTTTGACCAATATTGCATCAGCATGGGCATATGCACTTAAAAAATCTTCGTTATGCTTAATAATGACTAAATTACCATATCCACGAAGTGCATTGCCGGCATAAACCACTCTTCCATCAGCTGCGGCTTTAATAATATCACCGCGAGAACCCGCAAGCTTAATGCCCTGATTCCCCTGTTGAGTGGTAGAGAAATACCCTATTATTCGACCTTTACTCGGCCAATTCCACTTACTTACTTTGTCTGGCAAGCGTGAAACAGGATTTTTCGCTACTTGTACCGTTTTTTCTTGGGTAGTTTTTACAGAATACGCAGGCTTTGCTTTGTGATCAAGCTCTTTTTTTGTACTATTTTTATCAGCGCTAGTGCTAGCCTGTTTTGTAGCTGTAGTTTGTTTTGCCACAGGTTTCTTTGCAGGCTTAGGTTTACTGTTCGCTACAGCAACCGGTTTAGTTGACGTTTTGCTAGGTGTAGGCTGATAGAGTTTCAGCGTCTGCCCGGGGTAAATTGTGTAAGGTGCTTTGAGGCGATTATATTTAGCAATATCGCTAAAATCCTTGCCTGCCCCCCAAGAAATTGAATACAAGGTATCACCACGTTTTACTTTGTAAGTGCCAGAGGTGATCGAGCCTTTATTGTATTTCGGCCCAGCAGAAGCCGAAATACTACTCACAGGTGCTGGGGTATGAGCTTGAAAACTACAGCCCGTAATTGAAAGCAATATGAAAGTGATTAAAACCCAATTGTGATACTTCAAGCATGTTCTCCAAAATGATAGGAAATATCACCCTAATTAAGCGAGTTCACCATTAATTAATGGGACGAATTTTACTGCCTCAATAATCTGTGAACTGTACTCATTCCCGTGACGAGTAATTTTTAATAATTGCTGGGAGTCTTCTCCAACAGGGATCACTAATACACCGCCTTCTGATAACTGCATCAATAAAGCTTCTGGCACTGAAGCTGCAGCAGCAGTCACCATAATGGCATCAAAAGGGGCTTTGTTCTGCCACCCTTTCCAGCCATCACCGTATTTAAAAGAAACGTTATGCAAATCTAAACGCTTTAATCGCTGCCGAGCTTGAATTTGCAACGCTTTAATTCGTTCAATAGTGCACAGTTGCGGCACTAACTGAGCTAATATTGCAGCTTGATATCCTGAACCTGTGCCAATCTCCAACACTTTGCTAGGATTATGTTGTAACAACAATTCAGTCATTCTTGCGACAATATAAGGCTGAGAAATCGTTTGTCCTTGCCCAATAGGTAAGGCGGTATTCTCATAAGCTTTATGCGCCAAAGCGCCATCTAAAAATAGCTCTCTTGGAGTATTAGACACGGCTTGTAAGACGGCATTATTACGAATCCCAGCTTCGTGTAACTTTCTCGCTAAATTAATGGCAACTGTTGAGGCTACCTGGCTCATAGTTTATTTATCCAGTTCTCTAAACCAGCAAGCTGATTATATGCAGTTAAGTCGACAGTTAACGGAGTGATTGAAACAAAACCTTGCTCTACAGTGCCAAAGTCTGTGTCATCACTCGCATCTTGTTCTTTACCTGGCGGGCCTAACCAGTATATATCTCGCCCAGCAGGATCTTGAGCTTTGATCATGCCTTCAGCTTTATGTCTCGAGCCTAGGCGAGTCACGCGTATGCCTTTGATTTCTTCTACTGGCAAGTCAGGGACGTTAACATTTAAAATTTGATCATTATTAATGGGGTGTTCAAGCAAGCCTTGTACAATTCTAGCCGCATAAATTGCAGCACTTTGATAATGTATCAGCTCTTTGCCAACTAAAGACACAGCAATGGCAGGCAGTCCTAAAAATCGCCCTTCCATCGCAGCTGCCACTGTGCCTGAATATAATGTGTCATCACCCATGTTTGCGCCTGCATTAATGCCAGATACGACAATATCGGGTTCATTATCACATAGCTCACGAATTGCTAAGTGAACACAATCGGAAGGTGTGCCATTAACCGCAATATACCCATTATCTAAGTTATTAATTCTTAATGGATTAGTCAAGGTCAAAGAATTACTCGCTGCAGAACAGTTACGATCAGGAGCGACCACTTTTACCTTCGCGATTTTAGCAAGTTCAACAGCAAGGGCTTTTATACCAGGAGCCGTTACTCCATCATCATTACTAACAAGTATATTAATCACTTTGTCGACTCTTGTGCTTTTTGTAGGTTTTCTGCTTGCATTGAAGCTTGCATTTGTTGTTCTGCAACCCTTTGCTGACGTGCAACTTCCTGCACATCTTGATAATCCAATAACTCTCGCAAAACGGAAGTTGCATAGCTACCTGCAGGTAATATGAACTCTATGAGCAAGGTGTCTTGTTCAAAACGATATTTCAATGCTTGCGGTTTTAACAGCATAGGCCGTCTTTCTTGCTCTAACCCAGCTTGCTCTAACCCTTGTAGATCGTTTGTTAGTGCTATTAACGCAGCTTGCTCAACATTAGCTGCATCAGCTTGAGGGAGTATGCTACCTCTTCCCCATAACGGCGCCGATAACTGAATATCATTACTTGATAACCTTGCTAATGTTTCAGGATCCCATTTATCTGTCACAAAAAAACTTTTACTCCCCGCAAGCATGACGCAATCACCTGTCAGAGGAGCAATACTATGATGGTTTAATCGATAAGACACCACTTGATTAAACACATTAGAGCGAACTGCCGAAAGATACATACTGCGCTTTTTTCGATCTTTTACTTTTTTCCAGCTAGCATTTGCTGGCCAAAAATCAAATTCTTACCTTGATGGCCAAAGCGCTGTTCCCCAAAATAATTAGGGACACCAGTTTGCATTACCTGTAAAATACGTTTCTCAAGCTCAGCCTTGTCACTGACATTGCGCAGGGTGAGTTCAAAACGATTTCCAAGTAATGCCCCAATACGCAATTTTTTACTATGGCGCTGACTAGATAATATGGTTAAGCGAGGGGTATTTTCTTTATTCGCTAAGTCAACTTCATTCGCCTTTGCATCATTATTATCTTTTGTTGAAAGAGACTGCCAGTCAGGGGTTTCTTTTCCCGGAATTCTGACTCCGAACCATTGCTCAGTAACGGCGTTTTTATCTTTTTGGCCCGCGTACGTCACTTCTTTTTGATGAACTTTAGCGAATTTAGCCAAGATTTCAGCCACCTGATTGGTATTCAAGCCCTCTTTACGCACATGGATCATATGATGCTCACCTTCACCTGTTGGACTGAAAGGGAGCATTTCTTTAACGATAAAATCACTGTTTACAGTACGTAAATCAGCTTTACATGCAGGCTTACCAAAAAGGTAATGTAACGAACTCATGATATTTTCTCTAACTCATTGGGGTTGTAAGTTGAACGGCACTTACAAGAAAACGGTTTAACTATTTTTGTGTCATTAAAACAACTGACTCAACGGCTATACCTTCTTTGCGACCTGTAAAACCTAACTTTTCGGTCGTTGTCGCTTTAACATTAATATTCTCAACATGCGTCTCTAAATCAGTCGCAATACACTGACGAATGGCTTCAATATGAGGTAGCATTTTAGGCGCTTGAGCAATAATAGTGACATCAAGGTTGCCTACAATAAATTGCTTCTGCTTTGCGAGATTAAAGCAATGTCTTAATAAAACACGGCTATCAGCCCCTGCAAATTCAGCATCGGTGTCAGGAAAATGCTTACCGATATCTCCAAGCGCCATAGCGCCTAAAATCGCATCTGAAACAGCATGCAGCACAACATCACCATCTGAGTGAGCAATTAATCCCGTCTCATAAGGTACTGTGACACCGCCTAAAATAAGTGGCTTATCGCCACCAAACTTGTGTACGTCAAAACCATGTCCAATTCGTATATTCATCATTATCACTTTTCGTTAATGTTTATGCGTATAGGTTTATCAAGCTTATTTGCTGTTGATATGCGCTAAAAACAGCTTTGCAAGTTGCAGATCATCAGGGTGAGTCACTTTAATATTGTCAGCTCTACCGTTGACCAAGCCTGGCTTCACGCCAGCCCACTCCATTGCACTGGCTTCATCTGTAATCGTGATATTTTGCTCAAGTGCTGATGATAGATGTTGTTGCAACTGCCCTGCTGGAAATAGCTGTGGCGTCAATGCATGCCATAAATTATCTCGGCACACGGTTTCTGCAATTGACTGACTCGATGACTCACACCTTTTCATGGTATCTCTTACTGGCATAGCCAAAATAGCGCCTTGTGGAAATTGCTCTCGAGAAGAGAGTAATTTATCGATATCAGTTTGGGTTAAACATGGTCTTGCTGCATCATGAACCAATGCCCATTTAGGCTGAGTACTGTGATCATTTTTACAGATAGCGCTAAGAGCGGCGAGCACAGAATCAGCTCGTTCATCTCCGCCAATAACTGTCGTTATCTTTGGATGTTCAGCCTGAGACAATGTCTCAAAGAATCGATCCTCAGGATGCAAAGCAACAATGACTTCACTGATATCAGCATGAGTGATTAAGCTATCTAAGGTGTGGGCTAAAATACTTTGCTCACCAAGTGCTAAATACTGTTTAGGGATAGTGGCGCCCATTCTTGCGCCAATGCCAGCTGCCGGCACAATGGCAATCACATCTGATGTTACAGACTTCATCATTTTTTTACTGACCAAAGGTAGAATTATTACGAGGGTTATTACCTACGACACGATAGAAAGTTTCTCCTTCCTTTACCATGCCTAGCTCATTGCGAGCACGTTCTTCAATTGCTTCAGTGCCACTTTTAAGATCAATAATCTCTTCTTTAAGCACGAGGTTTCTTGCAATAAGTTTATTATTACTTTCTTGTTGGCTGGCAATTTGCTTTTGCAAATTCATATACTGAGAAAGGTTGTTCTCGCCTAACCATAGTCGATACTGCAACAAGCCTACTAAGATAAAAAGTAATAGTAAAAGTCGTTTCATATAGTTGGTTTTCGGCGAAATTTAAAAATAATAGTAATGCTATAGTACAACAAAAAAGGCCACCTAGTGGTGACCTTTTTAAGATTTAGCTAAGAATTGAAATTAAGCTTGGCCTTTCACTTCTTTTAAACCGTTATAAGGTGCTTTCTCACCTAGTGCTTCTTCAATACGAAGTAGTTGGTTGTACTTTGCAACACGATCACTACGACTTAATGAGCCCGTTTTAATTTGGCCTGCAGCAGTACCAACAGCTAAGTCTGCAATCGTTGCATCTTCTGTTTCACCACTACGATGAGAAATGACGACAGTAAAGCCTGCGTCTTTAGCCATTTTGATTGCAGCTAACGTTTCAGTTAACGAACCAATTTGGTTAAATTTGATTAAGATTGAGTTAGCAATACCGTTGTCGATACCGCGCTTCAAAATTTTAGTGTTTGTCACGAATAAATCGTCACCAACTAATTGGATTTTGTCACCTAACAATTTAGTTTGGTGTGCAAAACCGTCCCAATCAGACTCGTCAAGACCATCTTCAATTGAAACAATTGGGTATTCTTTCGTTAGATCTTGTAAGAAGTAGTTAAACTCTTCTGAAGTGAATTTTTTACCTTCACCTTTAAGGTCATAGATATTTGCTTCTTTGTCATAAAACTCAGATGCGGCACAGTCCATCGCTAGTGTGATGTCTTTACCTAACTCGTAACCGGCATTCGCTACAGCGACTTTAATTGCAGCTAATGCTGATGCATTAGATGGAAGGTTAGGTGCAAAACCACCTTCATCACCCACTGCAGTTGAATGACCGTCAGCTTTTAAGACTTTCGCTAGGCTATGGAATACTTCAGCACCCATGCGTAAACCTTCACGGAAGTTAGCAGCGCCAACAGGCTGAATCATAAACTCTTGAATATCTACTGAGTTATCAGCATGCTCACCACCATTAATGATGTTCATCATTGGTAGTGGCATAGAGTAAACACCAGGCGTACCGTTTAAATCAGCGATATGGACATATAAAGGCACTTTCTTTGATGCTGCAGCAGCTTTAGCCGCAGCTAAAGACACAGCTAAAATAGCGTTAGCACCAAATTTAGCTTTATTTTCAGTACCATCTAAGTCAATCATGATTTGGTCAAGTTCAGCTTGAGCCAATGCATCTTTACCTTTTAGTGCATCTGCAATTGGGCCGTTTACCGCTTCAACTGCTTTTAAGACACCTTTACCTAAGTAACGTGCTTTGTCGCCGTCACGTAATTCTAATGCTTCACGTGAACCAGTAGATGCACCTGATGGTGCCGCAGCCATACCAAAAGAGCCATCATCAAGATGTACTTCAGCTTCTACTGTTGGGTTACCACGCGAATCCATGATTTCGCGACCAATGACGTTAATAATGTTAGCCATAATATCCTCGATATATGTAAGATAAAATTAAAATAGAAAATCAATACCAATAATCAGTAACATTAATCTAAATAATGAATCACTATTGGTATTTCACTTTCAGTTTGGTAATTTAAAATCAATTCGCAGCATAGCATAGACCTATTATGTTAGCGCAGCAACTATCAAAGCGCACAAGATTGTCTATGGATAAAAAAAGCCATTGATGTTGGCATCAATGGCTTTCGTTATTTAGCTAGCATCACCTTTTTGATGGGCAGCAGCGGCAGCTACAAACCCTTCAAATAGTGGGTGGCCATCACGTGGCGTCGAGGTGAACTCTGGATGGAATTGACCCGCAACAAACCAAGGGTGATTTGGCAGCTCGATCATTTCAACTAACTTGCGGTCAGATGAAAGACCACTGAATACTAATCCTGCTTTCTCTAAGCGCTCAACGTAGTTGTTGTTCACTTCAAAACGATGACGATGACGTTCAACACACGTATTCGAATTATACGCCGCTGCAGCTTTAGAGCCTTCCAGTAAATGACAAAGCTGAGCGCCTAAACGCATCGTGCCACCTAGATCTGACTCTTCATGACGCTTCTCAATATTACCTTCTTCATTGATCCACTCAGTGATCAAACCAATAACTGGATGGTCAGTTGAAGAATCAAATTCTGTTGAATGCGCATTTTCAAGGTTCGCAACGTTACGAGCAAACTCAATCAATGCCACTTGCATACCTAAACAGATACCGAAATAAGGTACGTTATTTTCACGGGCGTATTTAGCAGCATAAATTTTGCCTTCAACACCACGTTCACCGAAACCACCAGGAACCAAGATACCGTCTAAGCCTTCTAAAACTTCAGCACCTTTTGCTTCAACAGTTTGTGAATCTACGTATGTGATATTAACGGTTAAACGATTTTTCAGGCCAGCATGTTTTAATGCTTCATTGACTGACTTGTAAGCATCAGGTAATTCAATGTATTTACCCACCATACCAATAGTGATTTCACCTGTTGGGTTAGCTTCTTGGTAAATTACATTTTCCCACTCAGATAAATCAGCTTCTTTACAATCAATACCAAAGCGCTTGATAACTAATTCATCAAGACCTTGCGAGCGAAGTAACGCGGGGATTTTGTAGATACTGTCAACATCTTTAAGCGAGATAACGGCTTTTTCTTCTACATTACAGAATAGCGAGATCTTTGCTTTTTCATTCACAGGGATCGCACGGTCACCACGACATACAAGTACATCTGGCGCAATACCAATTGAACGCAACTCTTTAACAGAGTGCTGTGTAGGTTTAGTCTTAATCTCACCTGCTGCACCTAAGAAAGGCACTAAGGTTAAATGCATAAATAAAGTGCGATCACGTCCTAGCTCTGCACTTAATTGACGAATAGACTCTAAGAAAGGCAATGATTCAATATCACCCACAGTGCCACCAATCTCTACGATAGCAACATCATGGCCTTCACCACCTTCAAGTACTTTCTCTTTAATCGCATTAGTAATATGCGGTATGACCTGAATGGTTGCGCCTAAATAATCACCACGACGCTCTTTACGTAATACTTGCTCGTAAATACGACCAGTAGTGAAGTTGTTACGACGGTTCATTTTGGTACGAATGAAACGCTCATAATGACCTAAGTCTAAGTCAGTTTCAGCACCATCTTCAGTCACGAATACTTCACCGTGCTGAGTCGGGCTCATGGTACCTGGATCAACGTTAATGTATGGGTCCAGTTTCATAATGGTTACATTGAGGCCACGCGCCTCTAAAATTGCTGCGAGCGACGCTGCTGCAATGCCTTTACCTAGTGAAGAAACAACGCCACCAGTAACGAAGATATACCTTGTAGTCATGCTGAACCTGAGAATGTGAGTTTGAAAAATACGTGCTTGTAAGAAAGCACTAGGACGGGGCGACATTCTACCAAATTAGCCTGATAACAACAAACAATAAACTCATTAAATTAATATAAAACTTATGCTCACTGTTTTAGCGAGCTAGTTACCCATCTATCCCCGCAACAAAGTGTAATTTAACCAATTGATTCTATTCTTAGTGGAGCTATTAAACACGGCGATAAGAATGATTCACTGCCTCTGTTGTGAATCCCACACTTTATTTCAAATACTTATGGTCATAATCTATTCCAATATCTATTCCAATATCTTTTCCAAAAGTACCTTAGTCACAAGTACCTTAGCCGCCAGTCTCTTAGCGCCTAATTGCTTAACGCCCAGTATTTTAACGACTGATACCTTAATGAATAATGACTGGCGCTACCTTTCAACTTTTGACTTAATTAATGCTAGATAATGGACTCTTCGTCGTTAAGTTCATCGTTGTTTAGTTCAATCTCTATAAACAACTTGCTCTTATTCAAGCCTGCAATTATTTGCGTCGCTCGGTTTGCTTAACGGTATCCCAATATGCGTCTAGCTCCTCGAGTGTGTGCTCACTCATGGGTTTTGTACTTTTTTCAGCTAAACTTTCAACACCTCTAAATCGACGCTCAAATTTTTGATTCGCTTGTCGTAAAGCAGATTCAGGATTAACACCTAGATGCCGCGCCATATTGGCTACTGCAAAAAGTAAATCCCCCATTTCATCAACCACTTTAGCTTGGTAGATTTCTGGCTCAGCTTGTAAATGTTTCGCCTCTTCCATGACTTCGTCGATTTCTTCATGGACTTTAGCGACAACAGGGGCTAAATCAGGCCAATCAAAGCCGACTTTTGCAACTCGTTTTTGAATTTTAATCGCACGATTTAACGCAGGAAGTGATACAGGAATATCATCAAGTAGAGAAAACTGCTGTTTTTGTTCACGTTCTGTTTGTTTAATCGCCTCCCAAGACTGTTTGACTTTTTCGGCGTTGTCTATTGCCGTGTCATTGTTAGTTGGCACACTGTTAGTAGGCGCACTGTTAGTTGAACCTAGCTTTAGAGCGCTTTGTTGATGAAATACATGCGGGTGTCGGCGGGTTAATTTATCGCAAATTTTATCTACTACGGTGGCAAAATCAAATAAGCCCTGCTCTTTTCCTAATTGACAGTAAAACACCACTTGAAATAACAAGTCGCCTAGCTCATCTGGTAATGATGTTAAGTCGGCTTGCTCAATGGCATCAGCGACTTCATAAGCCTCTTCAAGCGTAAACGGCACTATGCTCGCAAATGTCTGTTGTTTATCCCATGGGCATCCCGTTTCAGGATCTCGCAGTTTTTCCATTATGTTTAACAATGGTTGAATAATGTTTTTTGGCTGGCTTACTAACAGGGCATCTAATTCAGCAGAATCTGGAGTTTGTGACATGGTAAATACTCTTTTGCGCGTTTTAAAAATGGGACAAACAGTAAACTAAAGCTATGAAAGAAAAAGGTGGTAAACCAGTTGATTTACCACCTTAATTAAAACGTATCACTTTCAACTAGTCGAATGATTATAACCGTCTTGCTTCAATCACACCCTCTATCTGACCAAGCTTAACTAATATTCTTGATAAGCCATCTAAATTATACAGTTCTAATTCAAGGTCGACTGCAGCAGTTTGATTTTTTTCATCCGATGTTGAGCTCATCGCCATCACATTGGACTTTTCAGCCGCAAGCACCGTTGTGACGTCTCTTAACAAGCCGCTTCTATCGTGAGCACTCACTTGGACTTTAATGCGATAACCACCTGAATAGTTCTCGCCCCAAACGACCTCCACGCTGCGCTCAGGGTGAGCACGCATTAACTCTTTAACTTGTGAGCAATCACTACGATGTACCGATACGCCGCGCCCCATGGTGATATAACCAAATATTTCATCTCCAGGAACAGGTTTACAGCAACTTGCAATGTGGCTTAATAAATTGCCTACCCCATTAACTTCGACCTGGCCTTTGCCTTTTCGAGCAGGCTTTGTATGGGAGCGTTTAATGATTTCTTCGACAATTTCTTGTTCTGTACTCGGCTCTTTACGCAAGCTAGTTTCAACAAAGTTGACCACTTGGTTTAAACGTAAATCCCCCCACCTATCGCCGCTAACATGTCATCCATAGAATTCATGTTAAAACGCTCAACCGCAACTTGAGCATCTTTAAGTTTCAGCGACACTCTTGCCAGCTCAGCCTCTAGTAATTCTTTACCTGCAACCATGTTTTTGTCACGGTCTTGTTGTTTAAACCAGTGCTGAATTTTAGAGCGTGAACGAGATGACTTAATGTAGCCTAAGTTAGGGTTAAGCCAATCGCGTTTTGGGTTAGGGTGTTTTGAGGTGATGATTTCAATTCGTTCACCGGTCTCAACTTGGTAAGTAAACGGCACAATACGCCCATCCACTTTAGCGCCAATACATTTGTGACCGACATGGGAGTGAATGTAGTAAGCAAAATCCAGTACCGTGGAACCTAGCGGTAAATCGACTACCTCACCATTGGGGGTAAATACATATGCTCGGTCTTCGAAAACCTGACTGCGCACTTCTTCGACAAGGTTGCCAGTTTCAGCCACATCCTCTTGCCACAATAAAATCTTACGTAGCCAGTTAATTTTTTCTTCATAGCCACTTTGTTTACCACCAGCAGTACCTTCTTTGTACTTCCAGTGAGCTGCCACACCGAGCTCTGCATCTTGATGCATGGTTTCTGTGCGGATTTGTATTTCAACGGTCTTGCCTTCTGGGCCCACAACCACAGTGTGAATAGATTGGTAGCCATTAGGTTTAGGGTTTGCGACATAATCATCGAACTCTCGCGGAATATGGTGCCACAAGGTATGCACAACCCCTAAAGCACCATAACAGTCTTGCAAGCGGTCAGTGACAATTCGCACCGCTCGTACATCAAATAGCTCATCAAAGGTAAGATCTTTACCCTTCATTTTCCGCCAAATACTGTAAATATGCTTTGGACGACCGTAGACTTTAGCGCGAATATTATCTTTATCTAAACGCTCTTGCAGCTGAGTAACAAACTTATCGACAAACACTTCTCGATCGACACGTTTACCATCTAATTGCTTAGCAATATCTTTATAAACAACTGGGTGCAGGTATCTAAAAGAGATGTCTTCTAGTTCCCATTTGAGTTGGCCGATACCTAACCGGTTGGCAAGAGGGGCATATATATCAGCAACTTCACGCGCAATCAAAACCCGAGTTTCTTCATCGCCATTTTTGACTTCACGAAGTAAACGTAACCGCTCAGCAAGTTTTATTACTACAGCACGAACATCTTCGACCATAGCCAATAGCATTTTACGAATATTATCAATTTGCGGTTCGGCTGCACGAGAATCTTGACTGACTTTTAGTGCACCAATGGCTTCCATGGTGACAACACTCGCCACAAGTTTACTTAAACTTGCACCAAATTTTTCTTCGATATCCTCAATGGATAATATGCCTTCATCATGAACGATAAAAAGCAGTGAGGCCTGCAGGGTTTCGATGTCCATGTTTAAAGGGGCAAGAATCTCGACCATCTCTCGTGCTCGGTCAAGTAATCCACGATGAACATCTGGCGTTGCGGTTGGCAAAGCATCGAGCTGTTGAATAAGTTCCAGCAACATTTGGGCTTCTTCGGCGTTTTCTATATAACGCTTAACCCATTCATCGATATTAAAATCTGATGAATTGAAATGTGCTTCTCGGACTGAGACCATAGTAAACTTCCTTTTCGGTACTTATTTTACCCTTACAATGAAACAAGCAATATCAACAAAACTAACGCAGTGCATTTCGCCCTGCACAGATAAAAATAGTCATCTTGAGGGTTGAGTATTTTATGTCAAATTAATATTACTCAATTTACAAATTCTTACGTAAAATTCAAATTTCAGCTTATTGTTTGGCCAAAAGTGAGTTGTTCTGGGTATTGGCGACACGTAATATCAATAATAAATCATCTAGAATGAATTTAGTGTTACGTGAGCAACATTCCCCAAAAACCTTTAGCCAATAACCAAAAAATGAGCCGACTTGCTTTGGCAGGTTCAACCTAGCGAGTTTCAAATAATGCCATCGCTTCAATATGATGCGTTTGTGGAAACATATCTAACATAGTCAATTTACTCAATTGATAACCTTGCTCAATTAACACCTGACTATCGCGCGCTAAACTCGCTGGGTTACAGGATACATAGACCACTTTTGCAGGTTTCATTTTAGATAACCATTGCAAGCTTTCATATGCACCGGCACGAGCCGGATCGAGAAGTAATTTATCAATTTGTCCTAACCAGCTTGCCTCAGATAAATCAGCACTTAAATCGGCATGGTAAAAATGAATATTGTTTAATTGGTTTTCTTTCGCATTTTGATTGGCTTGAGCCACCATTTCAGGCACGCCTTCAACCCCAACCACATCTGCGGCTTGTAACGCCAATGGCAAACTAAAATTACCTACGCCACAAAACAAATCTAAAATTCGTTCATTTTCTTTAGGTGCTAGCCACTCAATAGCTTGAGCAACCATCTTTTGGTTAATATCCGCATTCACTTGCACAAAATTACCAGGACTGAACTGGCACTGAACTTGGCCTTCAGCTAACCGATAAAAAGGTAATCTAATATGATTCTCAGTATCGACATCGGCTTGAGATTCATCTGCCACAAACAGAGACTGTAATTGACCTTCATTGTCTTGAGTTAGCAAATGAATCTTTTGCGCTTTGGCAAACTCGATGAGTAACTGACTATCACTTTCTTTCAAAGCTTTAGTGATACGCAATACCGCAAACACACCATTTTCTGCTTCAGTTAACTCCACATGCCCTAACGTTGTCTTAGCATGAAGTTGATTAAGTAATGCGGTAAACGGTGTGATTAAATTTGATAATGACTTCGCTAATACATCACATTGTTTTATTTGCACAATATTACTGCTATTGGCAGCACGGAAGCCTAATTCAAGCATTTTTGATTTCTTATTAAACAGCGTAGCTAGCCTTGCCCTTCGGCGATAATGCCAATCTTCACTGACGACAGGCTCAGTAAGAATACCGTCTTCGACATCTACTGCCAGTTTGCTCATTAAATTAGTTAAGGCAGCTTGTTTATGTTGACGTTGTGCATCTATGCTTAAGTGTTGTAAATCACAACCGCCACACTGTTGATAATGTGGACATTTTGCTTTGGCACGATTTGGTATTTTTTCATCAATACTGATTAATTTCGCTTTAGCGTATTTTTTCTTTTGTTCTGTTAGCTGAACCGTCACTTTTTCACCAGGGAGCGCACCAGGTATAAACACGACCTTACCATTATGCTGTGCTATACCAGCGCCAAGGTGATCGAGTTGTGTTACCGTTAAACTCAACTTAGCTGATAACTGCTTCGTTTTGTTCGGTTTTGCTTTAAAAAATTGCGCCATTTTGGCCTCTGGTATGGAATAAAAAACTGGTCAAGAGTGCTCTATTTCTGGCAATCTAGACAACATATTTGATAAAAGTCTTTAGGAATAATTACTTCACGATGAATAATGCTAACAACATGACCAAATACAGCCTCCGTTCGTGGGTGCTTGTACTTGCGTTAGCGCCTACCGTGATGGTGGGTATTCTACTTGGAAGTTACTTCACCATAAACCGTTTTTATGAACTTGAAGAAACCTTAATCGCCCAAGGCCGTAGTATTGTCGAACCATTGGCTATTGCAAGTGAATTTGGTCTTGTCACCGAAGATAGAGAAGCCACTAAACGCTTATTAGCCGCATCGCAATTAAACAACTCATCTTTGATTCACTCTATCGCCATTTTTGATAGCGACAACCAACTGTTTGTCACCTCGCACTACCATAAAGATTTCGAAAGTATGCGATATCCACTAGCGCTGAGAAATTTAATCGCCAGCCAATATGAAACCATAGACGATACTATGGTCATTCGTGTGCCTATTTTATCCCATACCGGTATTGCGCCCAAAACCAATAACTATATTGCAACAGCCTCTCCTGCTCCGACAGGAACTAGCGTTATCAATAATGCTGAAGGTCAGCAAATACTGGGCTACATTTCAATATTATTAAACAAAGAAAATGCATTATTAGAACAACATCGGGCAGCGATAGCGGCTTTTGTTATTGTATTAATCGGGGTGCAGTTAAATCTATTTTTCACCTTTCGATTAGTAAAGCATGTGAACTACCCAATTACAGAAATGGTTCGGGTCGTCGCAAAAATCCGTGAAGGAAAGCTCGATACTCGCCTTGAAGGACAACTTATCGGTGAGCTAGATTTACTGAAACGTGGCATTAATGCCATGGCAAGCTCCTTGTCTGAATATCACGATGAAATGCAGCAAAATATTGACCAAGCGACTTCTGATCTGCGTGAAACCTTAGAGCAAATTGAGATTCAAAACGTTGAGTTGGACTTAGCTAAAAAACGGGCGCTTGAAGCTAGCCGAATAAAATCTGAGTTTTTAGCAAACATGTCTCACGAGTTACGTACTCCGCTTAATGGTGTCATTGGTTTTTCTAGACAACTGATTAAAACGCCCCTGCACTCTAGCCAGCTTGATTACATCAAAACCATTGAAAGAAGTGCCAGTAACTTACTGGGCATCATTAATGACATTCTTGATTTCTCTAAACTCGAAGCGGGTAAAATGGTCCTTGAAAAAATGCCTTTTGCTTTGAGAGAAACCATTGCCGATACCATCAGTATCGTGGCGGGTAGCGCACATGAAAAAAGCATTGAATTAGTTGTCGATATTGATGACAACGTGCCAGAAAGTGTCAGTGGCGATGCAATGCGCGTAGGTCAAATCATGACAAATTTAATTGGTAATGCGATTAAATTTACCGATGAAGGCAGTGTGATTTTAAAAATGCATTTAGTTGGCCAGAGAGATGAAAACATTACCTTGCGCTGCGAAGTGATTGATACAGGTATCGGTATCGATGAAGGCCAACAAGAATATTTATTCCAAGCCTTCGGGCAAGCTGATTCGTCTATATCTCGACGCTTTGGCGGTACAGGATTAGGCTTAGTGATTACCAAACGCTTAATCAATCAAATGGGCGGGCAAATCGGTTTTACTTCTACGCCTAATAAAGGGTCGACATTCTGGTTTATGCTGCCGCTTGAGCTAAGTCAATTCCATATCGGTGAAGTATTACACTTAGAGTCTTTGCGGGATAAAACATTATTACTGTTTGAATCACGTGAGCTCACTCGTGATACCTTTAATCGCCGCTTTGAAGCTTGGGGAATGCATTTAACGTCTGTGGGACAACTACCACATTTAGAAACCACATTGTCTTCGAGTAAAGTGCACTACGATTATATTCTTCTAGGCTGCCATGGCTTTAAAGATAATGAGCAATTACTCAGCTTCTTAAAACTTGCTCGTGAAAAGACAGCTTGCTTGGTGTTATTGCATGACGGTATCGAGCAACAAGAAATCTTAAACCAAGGATTAAGACCTAATACAGACATACTGATGAGTATGCCGGTCAGTGACTATGATTTAGCGAATCAGTTGATACATCCACCAACGCAAACAGCGTTATTAACTGAAACATTGCCTGAAACAGTTTATGAACGTAAAAACCTTAATGTTCTGGCCGTTGATGACAACTTAGCGAACCTTAAGTTAATTGATACCTTACTGAAAGAACTCGTGGTGAATGTGGTATCGGTGAATAACGGTGATGATGCGATTAAGTATGCTAAACAACAAGTATTCGATGTCATCTTTATGGACATTCAAATGCCTGGCACTGATGGCATCACGGCAACCAAGTTGATTCGTCAAGAGTCACAAAACCGCAATACGCCAATCATTGCCGTCACTGCCCACGCAATTGCAGAAGAGCGAGAATTAATTTTAGGTAGCGGCATGGACGGTTATCTGCCTAAGCCGATTGATGAGGCAGCCCTTAAAGGAGTTATTGATCGCTGGATCAATAAACCTAAGTTTACCCATTTTGATATGCACACTTTAAATTGGGAATTATGCCTTGCTCAAACGAATCAAAAACCTGATTTAGCCCTCGAAATGCTGCAGATGTTAGTTGATTCATTGCCTGATAACGTTGTTAACATTGAAACAGCCCTTAAAACTGTCAATAGCGAACTCATGTTACAGACCGTGCACAAACTTCATGGGGCAAGTTGTTACTGTGGTGTACCTAACACTCAGAAGCTTTGCCAAGAAATTGAGTCTGCGCTAAAGCACAAAACCAGCATTGAAGATCTTGAACCAGAAATACTTGAGTTACTTGATGAGTTAACTAAGGTAGAATCAGCAGCAAATCAAGTGATATCACAGTTATCAGCGGATGTACCCAATGAGTCATAAACCCGGTTTTTTTAAACGTTTAAAAGCGTTGTCTTTACCTCAAAAGCAATTATTTGCTACCGCACTTTGCCAACGCATGTTGCCAAATTATCAGTTATTTTCTGAAGTTTGCGAATTTGGCGAGCCAAAAACACTCAGCACTGTCTTAGAGCTATTGTGGCAATCTCAATACGATAAAAAACTTAAATTTAACTATGACATTCATTTACAACGCTTAGAAGACAACACCCCTGAGCCAAGTAACTTTGAAGCATACGGAGTTTACCCAGCAATGGATGCAGCTGTCGCGTTAACCACCTTACTTGGCGGTATTCAGGGTAAAATTGAAGAAGACATTACCAACATCAGTAAATTATCTTCAAGTACAGTAGCCAACTACATTGAAGCTATCAGTGTTGATGAACTTCAAGATGAATTAAACGAAGAAGTCGTAGAAGAGTTTGTTTTCGCACATCCTGTGATGCAGGAAGAAAAAGAACTACAAGGGATGCTACTGGATATTATTGAAGCTAACCCTAAATTATCAGCTGAATTCGTTAAAGAGTTACGTAAAGAAATAGTCGACGCTGGTGTTTCTAATATTGGGATCAGTGTTCAGTAACTGAGTTTTTTGTTTGGAATATTTATTGGCAAGATTTATGGGCATTCAGCCTATAAATAAACTTTGAGCACACTTGTTAGTGCGCTCAGAGTTGCACTTGCATCATTAACTTATTCGCCACCCCAATGACTGTCAAATCAACAATGTCATTGACTTCCAATAGACACACATAAGGAGAAGATGATGGCCAACATTTTAACTCCCCTTATTGCTGTCTTTGGCATCATGTTGCTAGGCTTTATTGTTCAAAAGCTAAAAGTGCTTCCTCATGATACCGACTTTACATTAAACGAATACGTCTATTACGTGGCGTTCCCCGCTATTTTATTCATTGCGTTAGCCGAAACCGATATACATGAGATCATGCAATGGGGCTTTATTGCGGCCTTTGGTATTGCAATGGTTGTGACCTATTTCATTACGGTGCTCATTTCATCTATCGCAGATAAAAAACAACCGGCACTAGCCGCTATCAGAGGGTTAAATACCAGCTTTGGTAATACCGCATTTATTGGTATTCCACTAATGATGATGCTTTATCCAGATAACAATCACGCAATCACAGCTGCTGCTATTGCGAGTTTGTTATCTGTCATTATGTTTGCCTTTGCAATGGTCAATATGGAACTTGCCATCAATAAAAAGCAAAAACGACACCCTGTGCTTATTATGTTGAATGCGTTAATTAGTAATCCCATTGTTATTGGTTGCACTTTAGGAGTCATGGTATCAGCTTTGTATATCCCAATTCCTGATAGCATCAGCATGATGATGAGGTTAATTGGCAATACCTCAAGCCCATGTGCGCTGTTTGCGATTGGTATGGTTCTCGCTAAAGCAATGCATGGAGGTACAGAGCCTGAAACACCACCTCACCATCTTGCAATCGAAATGGGCATATTAAATATACTTAAACTCGTGATTCAGCCATTGATTGCTTATGGTTTACTACGCTATTTTAATGTCGATAACGAGTTACTTATCATGGGGGTCATCTTAGCTGCATTACCAACTGCAGCAAGTGTTTACTTACTCGCACAGCGTTATCAAACCTATGGGTTATCGAGCGCTAAATGCATCTTGATTAGTACCCTTGCCACCTTTATTAGCCTTCCCCTGATTGAACAATTACTTGAACAGCTCAACTAAATACTAAACTTCTTGCTGCTAAAAACTTCCGCATAAATACAACTCAAAAAAATTAGCAACCAGCACTTTACTGTATATAAAAACAGTGTAGACTGTTTATAAATACAGTGGTTTGGTGTTTCTTTACACAGGGATTGATTATGCTTTGCCAATTAAGCATTAATAATTTTGCGATTGTACGTTTTCTTGAACTTGACTTTAAAGCCGGAATGACCAGCATCACAGGGGAAACTGGTGCCGGTAAATCTATCGCTATCGATGCGCTAGGCCTATGCTTAGGCAATAGAGCCGATGCCAATACCGTTCGCCCTGGAGCAAACAAAGCGGAAGTATCTGCACGGTTTTCGCTTGAAGATGTGCCGTATGCTAAACGCTGGCTTGAAGATAATGATCTTGATGTCGATGAAGAATGTATTTTACGTCGAACGATTAGCGCCGACGGTCGCTCTAGAGCCTACATTAATGGTAACCCTGTCCCACTCACTCAACTTAAAGCACTAGGACAATTATTTGTCGGAATTCATGGGCAGCACGCTCACCATGCCATGCTTAAAAGTGAGCATCAACTTACCTTACTCGATAGCTATGCCAACCACAGTATCCTTATCGACAATGTGAGTAAAAGCTATCAACGCTGTAAGCTCATTGAAAATGAATTAAAACAATTACAGTTAAACCAACAAGAGCGTATTGCCCGCAAACAACTTCTACAATACCAAGTCGAAGAACTGGACGAATTTGCTTTAAAGCCAGGTGAATTTGAGCAAATAGAGCAAGAACACAAACGCTTGGCTAACGGCAGTGATTTAATTGAAAATTGTCAATTAACGCTTCAATTGCTTAGCGAGGACGATGAGCACAATATTGAGTCCTCATTAAATCGGGTGATAGGTTTTGCCGATCAATTACAATCATTTGATCCAGCATTGCAAAGTGTTGCAAACATGCTCAATGAAGCCTTAATTCAGGTACAAGAAAGTACCAGTGAAGTTCAAGACTATTTAAGCAAAATAGAGCTAGATCCCGAGCATTTTGCATTTTTGGAACAACGTATTTCCAAAGCCATGCAACTGGCAAGAAAGCATCATGTTCAAACAGAGCATTTAGCTGAACACCATCAAGCATTAGCCATAGAATTAAAAGAGCTAAATAACGATGCAACCCGACTAGATGAGATTCAACAGCAAGTTGACGACAGTAAACAAGCTTATATTAAAAGCGCTCAAAAACTCAGCCAAAGCCGACTTCGCTATGCAAAAGAGCTTAATAAACTTGTCACTCGTTCGATTCATGAATTGAATATGCCTAAGGGTAAGTTTTCTATAGAAGTCAATTTTACCCTGACATTCAATCTGTTACTGGTAGCGATCAAATTGAATTTCAAGTGACCACTAACCCAGGACAACCCCTTCAACCGATTGCAAAAGTCGCTTCTGGTGGTGAGTTATCACGTATTGGTTTAGGTATTCAAGTTATTACTGCGAAAAAAGTTGCCACCCCGACACTCATATTTGATGAAGTCGATGTCGGTATTTCTGGGCCAACTGCGGCTGTTGTAGGACGAATGCTGCGCAGTTTAGGGGAATCTACTCAAGTTATCTGTGTGACCCATTTACCTCAAGTAGCAGGTAATGGTCACCAACATATGCTGGTGAACAAGTTTAGTAAAAGTGGTGGCACTGAAACACAAATGAAACCCCTTGATAAAGAGCAAAGGATCAGTGAATTAGCTAGGTTATTAGCTGGTGATGTTATTACAGAAAACACACTTGCTAACGCTCGAGAGCTACTTCAATAGCTAAGATAGTAAAGTGCGCACTAATTACTAAAAAGCCCACCAATTGGTGGGCTTTTTAGTGATTATCAATCATGACTTATACGAAATAATAGATAAGCTGCAGACAGATTAATGCAAAAAAGCCTGCTAAAACATCGTCAATCATAATACCAAAGCCGCCATGCACTTTGGCATCTAGCCAACGAATAGGCCAAGGTTTCAAAATATCAAAAAAACGGAATAGTGCAAAACCAATGACTAACCATATTAAGCCCGCTGGGGCAGCTATCATGGTAATCATTAAGCCAGCAACCTCATCCCAGACAATGGCGCCATGATCATGGACTCCCATGTCTTTGGCTGCTTTATCACATATATAAAAGCCAATAAGCGTACTTAACACAGTGATAATAATAAATGCGGTTAAGCTAAGGTGCCCCATTAAGTAAACTAATGGCACTGCTGCTAATGTACCGAAAGTGCCGGGGGCTTTAGCTGCTAGCCCACTGCCAAACCCAAGTGCTAGGAAATGCACTGGATTTTTAAGTGATAATTTTTTTACCGCTGGATCGTTTGATAATAGATTCATTAAAAGTGCTCAAAACTTTTTAGGTCTAGCTCAAATGGTTCGCCATTGGATACCAACCTTAATTTATCACCCGCGCATATTTGTCCAATTTTGACAAATTTAACACCTGCGTGAATTAAGGCTGTATCTAAAGCGCCCCGCTGTGCTTCAGGTACAGTGAAAAGAAGCTCGTAATCTTCGCCCCCAGTCAAAGCATAATTGATTGCTTGCTCTGGGCCCACTGAGCCAACCAATGAAGTCGATAACGGTAATTCATTGACATCAATGACGGCTCCAACGTTTGAAGCTTTTAATATATGAGCAATATCGGAGTTAAGGCCATCAGATAAATCAATTGCACTGGTTGCTAATGAACGCAGGGCTTGTCCAGCCAAGATTCTTGGCGTTGGATGATAATGGCGATTAATCAAAAACTCTTTAAACTGAGGGTCAACATCTTGCTTACCTAGCAAAATATCCAAGCCTAATGCGGAATCACCTAAGGTACCAGTGACATAAATCCAGTCACCGATTTTTGCACCACCACGAGTTAAGGCTTTACCGGTAGGAACTTGACCATGAATCGTGATATTGATACTGCGTGGGCCACGAGTAGTATCACCACCAATCAAGCTCACACTGTAGTATTCCGCAGCTTCAAACAGCCCTTCACTAAACTGCTGTAACCAGTCGTTATCAACATCAGGCAAGGTTAACGCCAGGGTCATCCAAGCGGGATCAGCTCCCATTGCAGCTAAATCAGATAAGTTTACAGCCACTGATTTATAGCCTAACTCATGCGCAGGCATTGAAGGTAGGAAGTGAATATTTTCTACGAGGGTGTCACAAGAAATTGCAATAGATTTGTTTTCAGCTGGTTGTACTAATGCACAGTCATCACCAATGCCGAGATGAACATCACGACGTTTCTGACCTTTATCACGGAAAAATTGTTCAATAAGTTGGAATTCTTTCACGATAAAATTGGTACGGTTGCCCGCCCACCTACTGTTATAGAAATCGGTAAGCCATACAAAAACGGTATCCGAAGATACCGTTTTATTTATTACTTACGAGTAACAAGCTTATCTAGCATACCATTGACAAACTTATGACTGTCATCGGCACCAAAGGCTTTCGCTAATTCGATACCTTCGTTGATAGCCACTTTAAATGGCACATCTTTACGATAAGTGAGTTCATACGCAGCTAAGCGCACAATGGCTTTCTCAACTGGCGATACGTCTTCAATATCACGATCTAAATGTGGCTTTAAAAGCGCATCAAGTTGAGTCGCTTTTGTTGCTACACCTGATAGCAACTCACGAAAATAAGCTACATCAACACCGTTAATGTTTTGCTCAGTTAAAAATTCGTGTTCAACGTCAGCAACGTTATTTTGGCTTAACTGCCACGAATAGATAGCTTGAACAGCTAAACGGCGTGCCTTACGGCGCTCTGAAGGCTTCATTACTTTTCCTACTACTATACCAACTGTTGTTCTAATTCTTGCAGAACATTAACCATTTCAAGTAGGCCAAGGGCAGCTTCAGTACCTTTGTTACCTGCTTTAGTACCAGAGCGCTCAATTGCTTGCTCAATAGTATCTGTGGTTAACACGCCAAATGAAACAGGAATATCAAACTCTAAAGCAACTTGAGCTAGACCCTTGTTACACTCGCCTGCAACTAAATCAAAATGCGGAGTACCACCACGAATCACAGCACCAAGTGCAATGATACCGTCAAATTTCCCACAAGCAGCAACACGTCGTGCAGCCAGCGGTAATTCAACAGCGCCAGGAACACGAACAACAGTAATGTTGTCATCTTCAACCTGACCAAAACGTTTTAGTGTATCTATTGCGCCATCAAGCAGACTCTCAACTAAGAAACTATTGAAACGCGATACAACGATCGCCACTTTGGCATTTTTTGCTTCGATATTACCTTGAACTACGTTCATTATCTTACCTAAATTAGCTAAAGCACCCAGCTCTGGGCAAAAGTGGCGGTATAATACCACAGCAAAATGCCCTGAGTCCTGTGCAATTAATGATAAATGTTAACTTCACTAAATTAGTGAATTATTCTGCAATGTAATCAGTCACTTCTAAACCGAAGCCCGATAACGAATGATAATGTTTCGGCGAACTCAATAGCCTCATGGTGCTGACACCAAGACTTGAGAGTATTTGCGAACCGATGCCCACTTTACGTGAAGTGCCGACCCATTTCGCCGCTGTTGGTGCTTGACCTTTGTCTTCTGCTTCAAACGCTTTTACTTTGGCTAGCATCTCACTTGAATGCTCTTCATGGCCTAATAATACTAAAACACCACCTTCATTAGCGATGCGTTCCATCGCTTTTTCTAGTGGCCAGCTACGTTTTTGATCTCGCTCAGAGTGAAGCAAATCGTTAAATGTATTTTGCAAGTGCACACGGACTAAACAATCAGCTTTCACTTCACCTTTTACCAATGCATAGTGCAATTGATTATCAATGGTGTCTCTAAATGTCACCATAGTAAACTCACCAAAGCGTGTGGGTAGTTTACATTCTGCTTCACGCACAACAGTGGTTTCTTTGGTATTACGGTACTCAATTAAATCAGCAATTGTCCCCATTTTAATACCGTGTTTTTCACTAAACACTTCTAAATCAGGACAGCGTGCCATCGTGCCGTCATCATTTAAAATCTCAACGATCACACCTGAAGGCTCCAAACCTGCTAATCGAGCTAAATCGCAACCTGCTTCAGTGTGTCCAGCACGCGTTAATACGCCACCATCTTGTGCCATTAATGGGAAAATATGCCCAGGCTGAACTAAGTCAGCGGCTTTAGCATCTTTAGCAACAGCCGCCTGAACTGTAACAGCACGATCATGAGCTGAAATGCCTGTTGTTACACCTGTTGCAGCTTCAATTGATACAGTAAAGTTTGTCGAGAACTGTGCATTATTATTAGTTACCATTAAAGGTAAATTTAACTGCATACAGCGCTCTTTGGTCATCGTTTGGCAAATCAATCCACGACCATAGGTCGCCATAAAGTTAATTGCCTCAGGCGTCACCTTTTCGGCCGCCATGATAAGATCGCCTTCATTCTCTCTATCTTCATCGTCCATCAAGATAACCATTTTACCCTGACGAATATCTTCGATGATCTCTTCTATACTGTGTAGTGCCATGTTAAGACCTTTATGTTTAGTTTTTCTATATCAGCAACATAGGCTAAATATATTCGGGTATTCTATTTTCTATCGCATAAATCCGGCGTTGGCTAGCATTTCCATAGTGATGCCGCCTTCGGATTTTGTGACTTTTTCAGCGTTCATCAAGCGCTCTAAATAACGTGCAATTAAATCCACTTCAATATTAACCTTACTGCCGGCTTGCAAAGCCAACAAGGTCGTTTCTTCGGCTGTATGTGGCACAATCGTTAACCTAAAACGATGCCCATCAATTTCGTTAACTGTTAAGCTAACTCCGTCAATGGTTATTGAGCCTTTATGAGCGATATATCGAGATAAGTCTTCAGGTGCGAGTAACCAAAACTCGATGGCTTTTCCGCGCACATTTCGTTGCTCAACCCTTGCAATGCCATCAACATGCCCGCTTACCATATGGCCGCCTAAACGCGTCGTTGGCATCACCGCTTTTTCAAGGTTAACCTTTTGTCCGACTTTATAATCAGCAAAACCAGTTAGTGCGACAGTTTCAGCTGAAATATCTGCGACATAACCATCAGGTAGACATTGTACAACCGTTAAACACACACCATTGGTTGCAATACTATCTCCTAGTTTGACATCAGATAAATCCAAACTACCACTAGCTACATTTAAACGAATATCATCGCCTTTGCGATCAATTTTTCTTAATGTGCCTAGGGCTTCAATAATGCCGGTAAACATAAATACTCACTTGTTATCTTATTCAATATTATTTAACAGTGTTCGTTGCCTAATACCGTTTAAATAATGGCAAAAAATCTTGTTGCTTATAGAGCAAATATCATTCTTAGATCTGCACCGACTCGACGCGTATCGTTAAGTTGTATTTTAGGGATATCTGACATGGCTTGGTAATCATCAAGCTGGATTAAATTACGACCTTGGCTACCCAGTAACTTCATCGCTTGATATAAATACAATTCATCACCTAAGCCTTGTTTGATGACGCTACCCGCTAATGTTGCTCCAGCCTCTACGAGAACCGTATTGCATTGCTTACCTAAATAAGTAAATAACGCATGTAAATCAACGCGTCCATCATCATTTGCACCAATAGTGATACAACTAACATGATTGTTAAATCTTTCTCTCACTTCTGCGGGGTATTCCACACATGAAACCAACAGTATAGGAGACGCTATTTCAAACAGTGTAAAGTCATTTGTTAGCCTAGCTTTACTATCTAGAATAACCCTTAATGGTTGTTTGATTTCACTTTCTGCTAAATGCTCTTTTACACTGCCTAATTCTTCATAACGGACATTCATAGAAGGGTTGTCAGCAAGTACCGTTTCTACACCAGTAATAATGGCGCATTGTCGAGCTCGTAACTTTTGCACATCCGCTCGAGCTTCAGGTCCTGTAATCCATTTAGACACCCCATTAGACAATGCCGTTTTGCCATCAATACTGGCAGCTAGTTTAATGGTAACAAGTGGCAAGCCAGTGAGCATTCGCTTAGTAAACCCAAGATTAAGTTGTTTGGCTTGCTCGGTTAATAATCCGACTTCAACCTCAATTCCCGCTTCTTGTAGCATCCGAATACCATTACCTGCCACTTGCGGGTTGGCATCAACCTCAGCAATAACAACCCTTTTATCCCCGCATTTATTAACGCTAATGCACAAGGAGGAGTTCGGCCGTAATGACTGCAAGGCTCAAGGGTGACATAGGCAGTGGCTTGGCTTAATTTATCTTGCTGCTGATTGGTTTGTACTGAATTTAAAGCGTGAATTTCAGCGTGCGGGCCACCCGCTTTAATATGGTAACCTTGACCAATAATCTGCTCGCCAACGGCAATCACACAGCCTACGTTTGGATTAGGCCGAGTTGTATAACGTCCTTTTTCTGCTAATGAAATTGCCAGACTCATCATTGAAATATCAAGGATAGACCACTGAGACATAAAAACCTTCTTGATTGCACCAAAACGATAAAAAGCAATATTTTGCTAGCGGCAAGTAATGATAAAGCGGTTACTTTTGTAACTTAGCGATTGCTTCACCAAATTGAGACACATCTTCAAATGCACGGTAAACAGAAGCAAAGCGAATATAGGCAACTTTATCAAGCACCATTAACTGCTCCATCATTAAGTTACCGATCATAGCTGAGTCAATTTCTCGTTCGCCTGTCGCACGAAGCGTGGATTTTATTTTTGTTAATGCTTGCTCAATTTGATCCATAGAAACAGGGCGTTTTTCAACTGCTCTGAGCATACCACCACGAAGTTTCTCTTCATCAAATGGCTGACGAGTACCATCTTGTTTGATCACTCTAGGCATCACCAGCTCAGCACCTTCAAAGGTCGTAAAGCGTTCATGGCACTCTGTACATTCCCGGCGACGACGTACTTGGTGGCCATCAGCCACAAGTCGAGAGTCAATCACTTTAGTATCTGTCGCGCTACAAAATGGGCAATGCATATTCGCTCCTGAAATTAAAAAGAAAATGGCTGTAAGTACTCGGTACTTACAGCCATTAAAGTTTATCCTATTTACTTTATAAGGTTAACCTTATCGATAAGATTATCCTGCCAAGATAAATTGAATAAAGCCAGTCTTACTCAATCACGTTCCTGTTACAGAACACTTGAAAGGTATTAACCGTAAACAGGGAACTTAGCACATAATTCAAGCACTTGATTCTTCACACGCTCAATCGTGGCTTCATTATTAATATCGTCAAGTACATCACACATCCAGTTGGTTAATTCAACTGATTCAGTTTCAGTAAAACCACGACGTGTAATTGCAGGAGAACCAATACGTAAACCTGAAGTCACAAACGGTGAACGAGGATCATTTGGCACCGAGTTTTTGTTCACTGTGATGTTAGCTTTACCTAAGGCAGCATCAGCATCTTTACCAGTCATATCTTTGCTGATTAAATCAAGCAGGAATAAGTGGTTATCAGTACCGCCAGATACCACATCATAGCCACGCTCGATAAAGGTTTTAGCCATCACTTTAGCGTTAGCAACAACTTGCTCTTGGTAAGTCGTAAACTCTGGGTCTAATGCTTCTTTAAATGCAACTGCTTTAGCTGCAATAACGTGCATTAATGGACCACCTTGGCCGCCAGGGAATACTGCTGAATTTAATTTTTTATAGATATCTTCATCGTTTGATGCTGATAAAATTAATCCACCACGAGGACCAGCAAGTGTTTTGTGTGTCGTCGTTGTTACTACGTGTGCATGTGGTAACGGGTTCGGATAGATACCAGCAGCAACAAGACCTGCAACGTGGGCCATATCAACAAATAAGTAAGCACCTACTTTGTCAGCGATTTCGCGGAATTTACCCCAATCGATGATACCTGAGTATGCAGAGAAACCAGCAATAATCATTTTAGGCTTATGTTCAACAGCTAAACGCTCAACTTCTGCATAATCGATTTTGCCAGTCGTTTCATCAATACCGTACTGAACCGCATTGTATAATTTGCCTGAAAAGCTCACATGAGACCCGTGAGTCAAGTGACCACCGTGTGCCAGGCTCATGCCTAAAACGGTGTCACCACCTTGTAAAAGCGCCATGAAAACAGCTGAGTTTGCCTGAGAACCAGAATGCGGCTGAACGTTAGCGTATGTTGCGCCGAACAACTCTTTAGCACGTGAAATAGCTAATTCTTCAGCAATATCAACATGCTCACAACCACCATAGTAACGCTTACCAGGGTAACCTTCTGCGTACTTATTGGTTAACTGAGAACCTTGTGCTTCAAGAACACGTGGGCTGGTATAATTTTCTGATGCGATTAATTCAATGTGCTCTTCTTGGCGACGAGTCTCATCTTCAATGGCTTGAAACAGTTGTGGATCGTAATCCGCGATATTCATAGCTTTCTTTAGCATTGGTGTCTCCAACAGCAGTTCTTATATATAGGGTTGCGCGGTATTCTACTCTGCTCTGCGTCACAATCCCAGCATTTAGAACATGAATTTCATTGGAAATTATCTTTAATTTGATTAATCCAAAATTTGAGTTAAACAAAAAATAAAGTAGAATTATCATCATCATTGGTCACTAAAGAACCTTAAAAATGGCTCAATTTGTCTATAGTATGCTGCGGGTAGGAAAGATTGTTCCGCCTAAAAAACAAATCCTCAAAGATATTTCACTTAGTTTTTTCCCTGGCGCCAAAATTGGTGTACTTGGTTTAAATGGTTCTGGTAAATCAACTTTGCTAAAAATCATGGCAGGTTTAGATACCGAAATCGAAGGTGAAGCACGTCCGATGCAGGACCTAAAAATTGGTTACCTGCCACAAGAACCTAAGCTTGATGAATCACAAACAGTTCGTGAAGCAATTGAAGAAGCAGTCAGTGAGGCTAAGAATGCGCTGACTCGTCTAGATGAAGTTTACGCACTTTATGCTGAACCTGACGCCGACTTTGATGCATTAGCAAAAGAGCAAGGTGAACTTGAAGCAATTATTCAGTCTCAAGATGCTCATAACCTAGATGTTATTTTAGACCGAGCAGCTAACGCATTACGCTTACCTGATTGGGATGAAAAAATCGAAGTGCTATCAGGTGGTGAACGTCGCCGTGTCGCAATTTGTCGCTTACTACTTGAAAAACCAGACATGTTGTTACTTGACGAACCAACTAACCACTTGGATGCTGAATCTGTCGCGTGGCTTGAACGTTTCTTACAAGATTATACTGGCACCGTAGTTGCGATTACCCATGATAGATACTTCTTGGATAATGCTGCGGGTTGGATTTTAGAACTTGACCGTGGTGAAGGTATTCCTTGGGAAGGTAACTACTCATCTTGGCTTGAGCAAAAAGATGCACGTCTACAACAAGAGTCTGCAACTGAAAGCGCCCGCCAAAAAACCATTCAAAAAGAATTAGAATGGGTACGCCAAGGCAGTAAAGGTCGTCAATCGAAAGGCAAAGCCCGTATGGCTCGCTTTGAAGAATTGAACACCAACGACTATCAAAAGCGTAACGAAACTAATGAATTGTTCATTCCACCAGGGCCTCGTTTAGGTGACAAAGTAATTGAGGTTAATAACTTAACTAAGTCTTATGGTGATCGAGTGTTGATTGATGACTTAAGTTTCTCAATCCCTAAAGGTGCGATTGTCGGTATTATCGGTGCAAACGGTGCAGGTAAATCAACATTATTTAAAATGATTTCAGGCGCTGAACAACCTGATAGCGGCAGCATCGAAGTGGGTGAATCGGTACAAATTGCTTCGGTTGAGCAATTCCGTGATTCAATGAACGACAAGAATACCGTCTGGCAGGAAATCTCAGATGGACAAGATATCATGCGAATCAACAACACAGAGATCCCAAGTCGTGCTTACGTTGGGCGCTTTAACTTCCGTGGTGGCGATCAGCAAAAAATCATTGGTACCTTATCTGGTGGCGAACGTAACCGTGTTCATTTAGCCAAACTGCTACAAGCAGGTGGTAACGTACTCCTACTCGATGAACCAACCAATGACTTAGATGTTGAAACACTACGTGCGCTAGAAGAGGCGTTATTAGAGTTCCCTGGTTGTGCCATGGTTATTTCTCATGACCGTTGGTTCTTAGACAGAATCGCCACTCACATTTTAGATTATCGTGATGAAGGCCAAGTGAACTTCTATGAAGGAAACTACACTGAATACACGGCCTGGTTGAAAGAACATCTTGGCACTGAAGCCATTGAGCCACATCGTTTAAAATACAAGCGTATTGCTAAATAATCACAGGATTATCATTATCTGATTCAGAATAAAATTAATCACTTAATAATAGCCTTAGTCAGTTGATTGTATTGCCATTATAAAAGTCCTATTGATGGTGAAATTCGTTAATTCGAGTTTTCACTTTAAATAGGACTTTTTTATGTTTACCCGCCATTACTTTCACTAATCGCTAAAATGACCACTTACCTATAAAGGCAGTCATAAAAATGACGACTGTCTGAAAACCTGCAATTTGTTAAATTTCTAAATTCCTCATGGTTAACTTACTCTGTTGAGCTAATTCACTCGCGTTAACAACATAACTTACATAGCCAACAAAAACTTGGTTCTTTAAAGAACATTAACAATAACTTAAGAACAAGAGGATAAAGCAACATCAGGTATAATAAGGTAACAATATATCAGTCAAACCGCCCTACTGTTGGCTTGTTGTAAAAAAGCGTCAAAAAACCACAATCTATTTGTAAAGACAAATTAACTTAAGTACTATAAAATTATTGACGGATTATTTTACTGTTGACCAGTTGCTGTAGCACAAGGCTATGCACGAACAATTACACAAAAATGGAGGAATCAGTGAGATATAGTCGAATTACTTTTATTTTATTATGTTTTTATGCCAGCAGCTCATTTGGTTTAGAGATTATTTCGAGTAGCGAAACCCAAAAACTACAAGAAATTGAGCAAAAGTATAATATTGATGATTTACTCATTTCTGCCAACGATAAATTATCAACGCACAAAAAGAAAGAATCAGATTTTCACGCCTTAAGTGTTGAGATTAAAAGCAAGCAAACTGAATATGAACATTTGGTTTCTAAGTTACCAGCTAAAATCTTGTCACGCGCTAACCTAAGTTCTTTTTACCGTGATTTAGAAAATCTTGTCCTTAAAATAGATCAACTTGAAACCAAGTATGATATCGACGGTAAATCCCTTAAGAGAGAATACAAATCGATAATGGCAGAATATGATGTCATTAATGAAACTCGCACAAACAAAGATGAGCAACTAGCCGCACTTAAAAGTGAAATCACCAAGCGTGTTATTGCTGACGTTTCAAAAGCTGACACGGTTCAATCAGTTGATTTAGATGGTTCAACCTTATGTAGTAAATTTCAGTCAATTAACGATTGTTTGAAAGATTCAGAAAGCTACATTGTGACTAATACAATCAAAACTGATCCTTTTTTGAATGAGCGCAGTGTTTTACTTTCATATGACGTCATCGACGCCAGTATGAATATGTCAGGCAACTTAAACTATAAAATTAAGATGGCATTCAAACCTTCATATAACAGTAAAATTGACTCACTGATTAATGAAGAACTAGGCCTTAAATCAGCCATGATTACATTAGTTAGTAATGTCGCCGCTGATTGGTTTGTCGATGGTGTTAAAGTTGGGACTGGTCGTGAAATTTTTCATGAAGTGCCATTAGGTCAACACGGTATTTTGGCTTCTTACCAAACGAAAGATAAGTCGAGTGTTGAGTTCATTCAAGGCAATGGTGTTTTCAACTATAACTTTAACGAAACATCTCGTAATAATGACTTAGTGACATTGCCACAGACCGAAAAAACCAAAAAGCAAACCATGAAAATGAAACCTAAGCAAGCGAATGTCGCTGCTAAAGATAAGCCTCAAATGAGCCTATCAAACAAGAGCTACGAATATTTCATGGGAATTGAAGCATCGACTAAAGAGCAAAATGAAAGCTTTAATGGAACACCTTCAGCAAAACTGTAGCGTCTCATATTAGAATAAAAAACCACTTAGTATGACTAAGTGGTTTTTTTGTTTTCTAGCATACCAATTTAAAGAATCAACCTGCTTTACTGTATCTTCCCTCTGGTAACTGTTAAAAAATTGATACCGACTTAGACACGAGTTCACAACTCAGATCCAATAACTAAACACTAATGTTATCAGCATGTTTTGTTACAGTCTTATCTGCTACGCTTTACATTCCTTTACCCTTATATGCTGCTTTTTTTATTAAAATAGCGCCACATCAGCATAGGCATTTTTAGAGTTCATCAATGAAAAAATTAGCATTCCTTATTATTGTTTGTGGCGTTATGGCTGCCGCTTTTTCATTTAGTTGTATTAGCCAAGCCAGTAAATCTAAACCCGATAGCAACAATAAACCGCAAAGAACTGTTCCTGTGGTAACAGGCATTGTTGATCAACATGAGTTATCACAATCGTTATCATTGATTGGCAAATTAGATGCTGAACAGTCCGTGTTTATTTCCTCACAGGTTGCAGGCCAAATCAGTGATATTCTCATTAAACCAGATCAAGACATTAAAGCGGGTCAAACTATTGTTCAGCTTGATAATGCGAAAGCTAAAGCCGCAACAGCAGAGGCTGCAGCCTACCTTGCTGATGAACAAAGAAAATTGAAAGAGTTTTTAAAGCTAATCAAAAGTAATGCCATTACCCAAACTGAAATTGATGCCCAACGCGCTAATGTCGATATGGCTCAAGCTCGCCTTGCCTCCGCTCAAGCCGATCTAAACTACCACACACTTAAAGCTCCATTTTCAGGCTCAGCAGGATTAATTGATTTTAGTGTTGGTAAGATGATTTCGGTTGGTACTGAATTGCTTGCTTTTGACGATCTATCTAGCATGAGACTTGATCTACAAGTACCTGAGCATTACTTATCGTTACTTTCAAATGGCATGGCCGTTAATGCGCAAAGTCGTGCTTGGCCTGATCAAGTATTTACAGGCAAAATCATTGCCATCGACTCTCGCATCAATCAAGACACCTTAAACTTACGGGTGAGAGTACAGTTTGATAACCCCGAAAACCGTTTAAAGCCAGGTATGATGATGGCTGCAGTACTTAACTTCCCTGCAGTTTCTGAACCTGTCATTCCAGTTCAAGCAATTGAATACTCTGGCACAAAGCGTTTTGTGTATATCATCAACGAAGACAACATAGCAAAACGCACTGAAGTGACACTGGGCGCACGTATTGACAACGAAGTGTTAATTTCTAACGGCTTAAATATTGGTGACCATGTTGTAGTTCAAGGGTTAGTTAACATGCGTGATGGGGTATTAGTGGATGTGCTTGAACAGCAAAATACAGCTGAGCGCCTAGCCAATGAAAACACAGCAGAAGAAAGTAACCAGCAGGAGAAAAGCTAATGTGGCTTTCTGATGTTTCAGTCAAGCGTCCTGTTGTCGCTATTGTACTCAGCTTATTATTGGGTGTATTTGGCCTAGTCTCACTGTCAAAACTGTCGATTCGAGAAATGCCGGATGTTGAAAATCCGGTAGTCACGGTAATGACCACTTATAGTGGCGCTTCAGCCACTATTATGGAAAGCCAAATTACCACCACGATTGAAGATGAGTTAACGGGTATTAGTGGTGTTGATGAAATTGAATCTGTCACTCGTAATGGTATGTCCCGCATTACAGTCACATTTTTACTTGGCTGGGATTTAACAGAAGGCGTGAGTGATGTGCGTGATGCTGTAGCGAGAGCTCAGCGCCGCCTTCCAGATGAAGCTGACGATCCTGTAGTATCTAAAGACAATGGCTCAGGCGAGCCGTCTATTTATGTCAACCTGAGTTCATCAACGATGGACCGAACTCAGCTCACCGATTACTCCCAACGAGTATTAGAAGATCGTTTTAACTTGATCACAGGAGTCAGCTCAATTTCCATCACGGGCGGACTTTACAAAGTCATGTATGTTCAATTAAAACCTGAACTCATGGCAGGACGTAATGTGTCGGCCAACGACATCGTATCAGCACTAAAAACTGAAAACGTTGAAACGCCTGGCGGCGAAGTTCGTAACGACACTACGGTTATGACTGTTCGTACAGCAAGACTCTATAACCACCCAGAGGACTTTGACTACTTAGTCGTTCGTACTGCCGACGATGGCACACCTGTTTACCTAAAAGATGTCGCGGATGTATTCATCGGTGCAGAGAACGAGAACTCAACCTTTAAAAGTGATGGCGTTGCTAACCTTTCTTTGGGCATTGTGGCCCAATCTGATGCGAACCCATTAGATGTCGCAAAATGGGTTCATCAAGAAGTCGATAGAATCCAAGACTTCTTACCTGATGGTACGGCGCTCGTGGTCGATTATGACTCTACCATTTTCATTTCTCGCTCAATCGATGAGGTCTATAACACCTTAATTATCACTGCAGTATTAGTGATATTGGTGCTGTATATTTTTATCGGCCAAGTCCGTGCGACGTTAATTCCTGCGGTGACAGTGCCTGTATCGTTAATTGCGGCATTTATTGCAGCTAACTCATTCGGTTTTTCAATTAACCTTCTCACATTGATGGCGCTGATCCTAGCCATCGGACTGGTTGTTGATGACGCTATTGTGGTCGTTGAAAATATTTTCCATCACATTGAAAAAGGTGAACCTCCTTTGCTTGCTGCCTACAAAGGAGCTCGCGAGGTTGGCTTTGCAGTTGTCGCCACTACTGCAGTATTAGTCATGGTGTTTTTACCCATTTCATTTATGGAAGGCATGGTTGGATTACTGTTTACTGAGTTCTCGGTAATGCTTGCAATGTCGGTGTTATTTTCATCGCTTATTGCATTAACGCTTACCCCCGTACTCGGTAGTAAATTGCTAAAAGCCAATGTAAAGCCTAACCGTTTTAACTTATGGATAGACGGGTTATTTGATGCACTAGAAACACAATACCGCCGTGTCGTGAGTAAAGCTGTGCAATTCCGTATGGCTGCACCATTGGTTATTGTTGCGTGCGTGGCTGGTAGTGGCTGGTTGTTAAATCAAGTACCTGCTCAATTAGCCCCTCAGGAAGATCGAGGCGTTATTTTTGCCTTCATTAAAGGCGCCGAAGGCACTAGCTACAATCGCATGTCTGCCAATATGGAAATCGTTGAGCAGCGACTATTACCTATGCTAGGTGATGGCGTTATAAAATCATTTAGTATTCAAGCACCGGCATTTGGCGGCCGAGCTGGCGATCAGACTGGTTTTGTTATTATTCAGCTGGAAGAATGGCAAGACAGGAATATTAATGCACAGCAAGCGTTAGGGATAGTCGCAAAAGCACTAGAAGGCATCCCTGACGTCATGGTACGCCCAATGTTGCCAGGCTTTAGAGGTAAATCAAGTGAGCCAGTACAGTTTGTATTAGGTGGCTCCGATTATGAAGAGCTGTTTGATTGGGCGCAAAAACTACAACAAGAAGCGGATTTAAGCCCGATATTAGAAGGGGCTGATCTTGATTATGCCGAAACAACCCCAGAACTATTAGTTAGTGTCGATCGTGAGCGTGCAGCAGAACTTGGCGTGAGTGTCACTGAAGTTTCAGACACCTTAGAAATCATGCTTGGCGGTCGCAGCGAAACCACCTTTATTGAGCGTGGCGAAGAGTATGATGTGTACCTACGAGGCGATGAAAACAGCTTTAACAGTGTCGCCGATTTAAGTCAGATATATATGCGCACTTCAAAGGGCGACCTTATCACGTTAGATACCATCACCCGAATTGATGAAGTGGCTTCAGCGCAAAAACTTAGCCATTTGAATAAACAAAAGTCCATCAGCTTAAAAGCCAATTTAGGCGAAGGATATACCTTAGGTGAAGCATTAGATTTTCTCGATGCGAAAGCCATTGAAATGCTGCCAAGCGATATCACCATTTCATATACCGGCGAGTCAAAAGACTTTAAGGAAAACCAGAGTAGCGTTTTCATCGTGTTTGGTCTTGCGTTATTAGTTGCATACTTAGTACTTGCTGCTCAGTTTGAAAGCTTTATCAATCCGTTGGTCGTTATGTTTACTGTACCCATGGGTATATTCGGCGGATTCCTTGGGCTGTATTTCACCGGCCAAGGGCTCAACATTTATAGCCAAATTGGCATGATCATGCTAATTGGTATGGTTACCAAAAACGGCATTTTAATTGTTGAGTTTGCTAATCAGTTGCGTGATAAAGGGCTCTCTCTCGAACAAGCAATTATCGATGCCTCAGCCAGACGTTTAAGACCGATTCTCATGACGGCCTTCACCACTTTAATTGGAGCAATCCCATTAATATTATCGACAGGTGCAGGTTCAGAAAGTCGCATCGCTGTCGGTACGGTAGTGTTCTTTGGGATGGCATTTGCTACTCTAGTGACACTCTTAGTCATCCCAGCTATGTATCGACTCATATCAGGGGCAACAAAGTCGCCTGGCTTTGTGGAGCAACAACTTAATTTGGCTATTGAGCAGCAAAAAGCAAGCGCCAGCAAATCATAGTTAGCTCTAAGGGTTTAGCCTACCTTGGCTAAACCCTGCTTGAACAAGTTAAATTAATTAAAATGGATAATAGGTGTCACATGGAAAAAGTTGCCGTATTTGTTGATGTGCAGAACATCTATTACACATGTAAACAAGCCTTTGGGCGTTCATTTAACTATCGAGCCTTATTCCAAAACCTCAATTATACAACTCAAATTAAATATGCCATTGCCTATGCCATCGCTCCGGCGGACGATGGCCAGGTTAAGTTTCAAGATGCACTTAAACATATTGGTTTTGAAGTTAAACTCAAACCTTATATTCAAAGAAGTGATGGCAGCGCCAAAGGTGACTGGGATGTCGGTATTACCATCGATGTTTTAGACTATGCCGAGCAAGTAGATAAAGTCATTTTGCTTTCTGGTGACGGTGACTTTGACTTACTGATGGCAAAAGTAGCGCAAAAATTTAACTGTAAAACCGAAGTCATTAGCGTGACAGAGTTAACCGCTAAATCTTTATTAGATGTGATTTCCCATCATACCCCTATCGATAAGCAGCTTTTAATTTAGCTCTAACACTCCTCCAACCAAACCTGCTTAAACGCACTTATGTAGCACAAAGAACAGTCTAAGCAGGCCAAAGTCTTTACAATCCGCTGCTAATTCGAGCAATAATACATTTCAACAAACTATTTCCTCAAGAAACGTAACGATTGCCGATACAAAGTCACACAAGAAGTATTGTTTTACCGCATTACATACGTTTACAAAATTGGTTAAAATGCGTAACGATATAATAACCACATAAAATAAGGGCTTTAAATGTTATCAGCGTTAAAACATCTGCTTTTATTCTCTATTGTGGCTATTTTTTTTGCTGTTTCTCTGTCACCCCAAAACGCTCAGGCTGAGCAATTTCAGCTGGAAACCCTTACGATTAGTGATGGCCTGCCGTCCTCTAGCATTACCACGTTGTATCAACAACGTGATGGATTTATTTGGTTTGGTACCGATACTGGAGCCAGTCGCTATGATGGGGTTAACTTTACCAATTTTCAGTTCTCTGAATCTGACAAGACCCACATATCCAACAACTACATCACCAAAATCCATGAAGATCGTAGTGGCAATATTTGGATAGCTACCGAAGATGGCTTAAACCAGTTAACCCAAGACAATGAAATCATCATTCATAACATGATTTCCACCCAGTCCAGTTTAGGTTCGAGTTGGATCATAGAAATTTATGAACAAGAAAATGGCTTACTATGGTTTGGCACCGGTTCAGGACTAACCCAATATAACCCGCAAAACAAACAGTTCACTGCCTACTCATTATTTGATGAAAATCAAGTATACGAAACCTCAGTCAGCGGAGTTTTTAGCGATCACAATGGCACTATTTGGGTCGTCACTGACTACGGCTTAGCCACACTCAACACCCAATCGGATCAACTCGAAATAGTGAAGTTTGAAGGCGAACTTGCAAAGCAACTAGACCCGGTCATGTTCTATGGCGCCAAAAAAGCCAAGAATGGTGAAATATGGCTCGGTAGCTATCGAAATGGATTATTCAAACTCAACTTAGAAACTCGCAGCATCTACAATATCCATTTCAACAAGGATAACCCGAGTAATCAGCAGCTCCCATCCAATCACATTCAAAGCTTCACCTTTAAAGACGACAACACGCTGTGGGTAACACACGGTAAAGGCGCTAGCCGCATTACATTAGACACCATGAGCTTTTCACACCTGACTCATGAGGCATTTAACCCTAATTCGATGCCAAGTGATTATGTCCCGATAGTAATGGTTGATCAGTCTGGTGGGGTTTGGTTTGGTACCGGTAATGGCGCATCGCTGTATTCTAATTTTAAACAAGGAACACGTTTATACAGACCAAAACCGATTAGCTCTGAATTATCCGGAAATATGGTCTATTGGTTCGATTTTGATAAAGATAACAATACTTGGATAAGCACGACAAAAGGTATAGATAAACTAAGGTTAAATAAAGATTTAATCTCTTTGCAGCCTATTTCTGAGTTAACCCCTTCAATGATTTATAGTGCAACAATCGATGACTCCAATACCATGTGGATTTCCCAAGCAGATGGTTTGACAGTATATGATATTGATACAGAACGTTTACGCCACTTCAGTAATGCTAAAGATAACCCTCATGGTTTGCCTGAAAGCGAATTTTATTTAGCACTGCCTGATAATCATGGTAACGCATGGATCACAGGCTACCTTGATGTAGGGCTCATTTTATTTAACCCTGACAAAGGGATACTAAAGCAGCTACTGCATCACAATGATAATTCTTATGCCGCGGGTGGAAACTTCACCTTTGATAAGCAGCTTCTCCATAATGGCGAGCTATGGCTAGCGACAACCAATGCTATATACCGAGTCAATACACAAACCTACGAAGTCAAACACCTTCCTTTAGGTAGTGAAGCGCAAAATATTCGTACCGTTAAAATATATCAAGATGAGAACAATACTGTTTGGGTCGCAAGCCAAGGTCTAGGCCTGGTCAAAATTGAAGTGAGTGACTTCTGGAGTGACGATTTACAACTTGAGTATATTACTAAAGAAGATGGTTTAGCTTCGAATACTCTTAAAGGTGTCACAGGCGATGGTCAAGGGCATTTGTGGATCACGACACAATCTAAATTCGCCAAGATGCACATCGAAACTCAAAAAATCACTAAATTTCCTAGTGCTATCAATCACAAAGATAGCTCTTTTTCAGATGCTGCCATCGCATTTCAAAAAGATGAGTTGTATATAGGTACAAACAACGGTGCCTTTAAAATTGATACACGAGCAATTAAAAGTAACCAATTTTCCCCACAGGTTCATATAACATCGGCATTAATTGCCAATGAAGAATACATCCACTTAAACAGTAACCATAGTATTGATGCATTGACCTTAGACTATGAACAAAATATGGTGCAATTTTCATTCGCTGCACTGGATTTTAATGCGCCGCAAAAAAACCAATATCGATATAAACTGCATGGCTTTGATGAACGCTGGATATACTCGCAAAACATTTCCACAGCAACCTATACCAACCTTCATGCAGGTGATTATCGTTTTGTCGTGCAAGGCAGTAATAGCGATGGTATTTGGAGTCCGTTAATTGCAGAGCTTTCATTCACCATTAAAAAACCCTGGTGGTATTTTGCCATCATTAGTTTAGTACTGGTGTGTGCGTTATTGACCTTTTTATTTTTGTTAACCCGTTATCAAAAAGTCACAGAGTTGAAAAACCGAGCTAATTTCGACACGTTAACAGGCTTATCAAATCGATTCCGTTTTAATACTGTACTTGAAGCCACTGTGAATCAAAAACATCAGAATGCTGCGGTTGCTTTTATCGACCTTGATTACTTCAAGGAAGTCAACGACTCTATGGGACACGACATAGGTGATGAGCTGATTATTCAAGTGAGCAAACGTCTATCATCAAACCTCAAAAGTGATGACCTATTAGCCCGCTTAGGCGGTGATGAGTTTGCAATTATTCTTCGAAATCCGGGCGAGCTTTCACAGCTAGTGAATATCATTGAACGCCTAAGATTAGCAATTAACACAGGCTATCAAATACAGGAACATTGGATTAAGAGCTCTGCCAGTATTGGGGTTGCTTGCTACCCTGAAGATGGTCTGGATGCAAAGACGTTACTAAAACATGCCGATACCGCCATGTATGCGGCTAAACAAGCAGGACGCAATAGCGCCTACTTTTTTAATGAAGCACTGTCAGTCGCCTTACAAGAAAAAATTTCGATTAAACAACAGCTTCAACATGCATTAACCAATGATGAGTTTGAGTTGTATTATCAGCCTAAAATTTGCCTTAAAACAGGCAATATCCGTTCATTTGAAGCATTGCTGCGCTGGTTCCACCCCGACAAAGGTTTGATACCACCCGATAAGTTTATTCCAGAAGCTGAAAGTAATGGTCAAATCATTGAAATTGGTTATTGGGTTATTAAACAGGCTTGTATCACGGCAAATCAATGGCACCAAGAAGGCTTGCTCAAAGGGACTGTGTCGGTCAATATCTCCCCTGTGCAGTTATCTCAGCCAGATATTAGCGAAAAAATCGAAGCCATATTAGTGGAAACCGGTTTCCCTGCAGAGAAGCTGGAACTGGAAATTACCGAATCACTTTTGATTGAGAATGTTGAAACCGCTAAAAAGGTGCTAAACCAATTACATGATTTAAAAATCAGACTCAGTTTAGATGACTTTGGTAAAGGGTATTCATCCTTAAATTACCTCACCCGATTCCCATTAAATACCTTAAAAATCGACAAAGGTTTTATCGATAGCTTTTTAGATAATGAAGCCGCAAAAGCGGTCTTAAAAAACATTATTAATTTAGGTAATGACCTAAAAATGCAAATTGTCGCAGAAGGGATTGAAACTGAAATGCAATTAATTAAACTCATTCAGTACCAGTGTCATACAGGTCAAGGTTACATTTTCAGCCCAGCGGTAAATACCCAAAGTGCTTATAAGATGCTAACGGGTGAAACGGTATTACTGCCTAAATTTATGCAAAACAAAGTTGGCTAAATAAGCATTTTCAACGGTTTGAACTGAGTAACCTCTGTCGAGATATTAAAGGGGGTGAGTCAAAATCTGGTCTGAGCAGTCAATGAATCGCCATAGCAAACCGAAAAACACTGTTGTAACGTCTAAGAATAAGTAACAATGCCCTCATAAAATGACTTAGTAGCATCAAGATGACTCAGAAAACGATTGAATATAGCCCAACTTTTCACTTTCCTGTACAAATTTACTATGAAGATACAGACTTTTCAGGCGTGGTATATCACCCCAACTTTTTAAAGTATTTTGAACGAGCTAGAGAGCATGTGATTGGCGCTGACGTGCTGAACTTATTGTGGCAGCAGCAACAGCTAGGCTTCGCGGTGTATCGTACAGATATGCTGTGTCACGATGGGGTTGAATTTGCTGATATCGTTGATGTTAGAACGCGTTATTACTTTGAAAGTAAGTACCGTACTGTTTGGCAACAAGAGATTTGGCGTCCTAATGCTAAAAAGCCTGCTGTGACAGCCACAATTGAGATGGTCTGCATGAATCAGCAACGTCAGATGGCCCCTATGCCACTCAACTTGATTAGCCAGTTACAACAACAATTTAATCAGTCTTAAGCGCGTTAATCACTTTAATGTTTAACGTTATCTGAGCTTGGTAGGAATAAGAAAGGTTGTTCAATGAGCTGCGTGTATCGTAGCTCAAAATCTGTTGCGACAAGAGGCTTACTAAAATACTCCCCCTGAATGGTATCAGTTCCGAACTCAATTAAGGTATCAAATACATCTTTGGTTTCAACCCCTTCGACCGTAACATCAAAACCAAGACTCTTAGCCAGTTCGATGCTAGTTTTCACAATCTTATTAGCTTGTAAGTCGCAGTTAAAGTCGTCCAAAAAGGCTTTATCAATTTTAACTTCATCAATGGGGAGGTGACGTAAGTAAGCTAAAGATGAATGCCCTGTACCGAAATCATCAATAGCAATTTTAACTCCTAACTCGCGAATTTCTTTTAGTGTTTCTATGGTCCGTGCTAAATCTAACATCAATACACTTTCAGTGATTTCAATCATTAAGTTCTCAGCAGGCACTTTGTACTGCATAAGCAAATTACTGATATCAATTGGCAAATGCTGATTTTCAAGATCTTTAGTGGATAAGTTAACTGCCACTTTGATATTGATGCCTTGCTGTAACCACTTAACCTGTTGCTGTAACACTTGTTCAAGAGCCCACTTACTGATTAAGTCAATCATGCCAGTATGTTCAGCTAAAGGAATAAACTCTGTAGGCGGTATAATGCCTAAGCCATCATGCTCCCATCGAATTAACGCTTCAACTTGTGAACACTTACCCGAGCTGATATCCAACTTAGGTTGATACACCATATGGAGTTGGTTTTGCTTCAGACTTTTAGGCAAGCTATTAATGATTGTCAATTCACGATATTGAGCTTTGTCATCATCTTGATTATAAAATGCGATATCGTTTCGGCTGAGCTTGGCTTTTTTAGTGCTAAATCTAATCGACGTAGCATTAAACTCACATCCGCATGATGGTCATGCAGCTCAAGTACCCCTAATTGTACTTTAATGCTGATTGGAGTTTGCTCGATGTCGAATGGCTTTTGTAGATGCTGCTTGATGTTAGATAGCTCGTTAACTGAAATAGCTTTAGGGTAGAAAAGTAAAAACTCATTACCGTTCATTCTTGAAACAAATTGTGGCGGATTGTTTAGCCCCTTAATTCGTAATGCAAAAGCTTTTAATAACTGGTCACCAAAAATAAATCCAAAGAGATCATTTACAAAGCGAAACTGCTGAATGTCCACCAGCACGAGCATCCCCTCAGTCGCAGGCATCTTGGCAAACATTTTACGCTTGAATCCAACTCGATTAGATAACCCTGTCAGCTTGTCTCGCTCAAGCGTTATAGGGTTGTTTTGCTGGAATAAATTGAGGTTTCTAACCAGAGGTTTGAATGCTCTTGGAGTATGTTTAAAGTTAAGTGGGGACTGGGTTGCATTATTCGACTCTAAGGTTTGAGTCAGCTCTGCGATGAATTTGCCTTGTTGGAAGTAACCGCCTAATACAATACCCAATAACAAAATAAGGGCGATAAACAATACAATTATAATTTCAATACTTAACACAACTTATCGCTCCTTATTCAATTGGGGTTAATTCCATTACCAAGCTCTTTCATGTCTGCTTGGCGGCTATATTTTCAGCTGTTATTGGTAACTTTGCTTAATAGAATGATACACATCTAAAAACTCGTCACTCTCTAGATCTTCCGGTGTTACAGGTAAGCCGCGAGTTGCAAAAATATCTAGACGTTGTTCCAATTCAGGCCCAGCTCTTAACTCGCCAGTATAATAAGCTGCTGAGCGAATAAAGTCTAAATAGGTCACCGATTCAGGCATATAATGAAGATCAGCCCAGCGTTCAACCACTTCCATCACTTCAGGCGCAAAGTCCCAAGTCTTTAAAATAGCACGACCAATTGGCCCTTGCATTTTACGGACTAAACCACGTAACTGTTCAATACTTGTAAAGGCATCAGGCTTTGTTTCTGCCTCAGATAACACAGGTAGAGCGCCAATATTATGGACTAAGCCTGCCAATGTTAATGTTTCAGGGTCTAATTTCTTACTCGGGTGACGTTTATTGTAAATAGCCAACATAGCACCGGCTGATGCGGTGACCTCAATAGAGGTTTGCCACACTTCATCCATCACTTCCCAAACCATCTCATTGGTTGAAATAAATAATTGCTCTAATGCGACAGAGGTAACAATCGCTTTTATTTGTATTAGTCCAATACGATTGACAGCAGCACTGATATTTTCAGCTTTGTTACCTCGGCTATATAAAGCACTGTTTGCCACCTTAATAATACGCGCAGAAATTGCGGCATCTTGACCAATAATGTCGCCAACTTGTTTAAGACTTGAGTCTGGTTGCGCAACAACTTCCTGCACCCGCATGGCTACTTCAGGCAGTGTCGGAAGCACTAAAGCATCGTCTTTTAGCTTCTTTAATAGCCCTACCAATAATTGGTGTTCAGTTGTCATAGATCCCGCCTGTAATTTTATTGTTGTTGCTTTGTTTCGATTATATCAGCTATGTCATTTAATAGAATAAAGAAAAAGCACTAATCTTTATAAAGCATGTCAATTAATTAGCAAACATTAAATTAGACAAGCAGCACAATCACAGATGAATTATTTGCATTCAGCGACCATACTTAAGTAAAATGCCGCCCCCGCGCTGTGTGCGAATTTCCATCAAATTGAGAGTGATTATGTTTAGACCAGAGCTATTGTCTCCAGCAGGAACGTTAAAGAATATGCGCTATGCCTTTGCATACGGTGCAGATGCTGTTTATGCAGGCCAACCTCGCTATAGCTTACGGGTTAGAAATAATGACTTCAAAATGGAAAATCTGGCGATGGGCATCAAAGAAGCCCATGCGCTAAATAAAAAGTTGTATGTCGTCAGTAACATTGCACCGCACAATGCAAAATTAAAAACTTACATACGTGATATGGCACCTGTCATTGATATGAAGCCTGATGCTGTGATCATGTCAGATCCTGGTCTTATTATGATGGTGCGTGAGGCGTTCCCAGATCAAACGGTTCATTTATCAGTGCAAGCTAATGCAATTAACTGGGCCTCTGTTAAGTTTTGGCAACAACAGGGGATTAAACGAGTCATCTTATCTCGTGAATTATCATTAGATGAAATTGAAGAGATTCGTCAACAGTGTCCAGATATTGAATTAGAAGTGTTTGTCCACGGCGCGTTATGTATGGCTTACTCTGGACGTTGTTTATTATCAGGCTATATCAATAAACGCGACCCAAACCAAGGCACATGCACTAATGCTTGTCGCTGGAAATATGATGTACATGAAGCTAAGCAAACTGACACTGGTGATATCATCGCCGTTAACCCACAAGGTATCGTCGATGCAAACGGTGTGCAAATTGAGACACCGACATTAGGTGCTGGTCAACCTTCAGATGAAGTTGTCCTATTACAGGAGCCTGGGCGTCCAGGTGAATATATGCCCGCTTATGAAGATGAGCACGGCACTTACATCATGAATTCTAAAGATCTACGTGCGATTCAACACGTCGAACGTTTAACAAAAATGGGCGTAGACTCTCTTAAAATTGAAGGCCGTACTAAATCATTTTATTATGTCGCACGTACAGCTCAATTGTACCGTCAAGCTATTGAAGATGCAGTTGCAGGTAAAGACTTTGATCGTACATTAATGCACAACCTTGAAGGGTTAGCACATCGTGGTTACACCGAAGGTTTCTTACGTCGCCATGTTCATGATGAATATCAAAACTACGATTACGGTTATTCAATCAGTGACACTCAACAGTTTGTTGGTGAGTTCACTGGCGTTCGCAATGATAGCGGCGCTGCAGAAGTCGATGTTAAAAATAAGTTCTCTGTCGGTGATAGTGTTGAAGTCATGACGCCACAAGGAAACTTTACCCTGACGATTTCAGAGCTAGTCAATCGTAAAGGTGAATCAGTTGAAGCTGGGTTAGGTTCGGGGCACTTTGTATTTTTAGCCGTTCCTGAAAGCGTTGAGCTAGATAAAGCAATCTTGATGCGTAACTTACCGCAAGGCCAAGATACTCGTAATCCTCATCAAGCTGCAGAAAAAGCTGAGTAACCTGTTATGGCATTATTAATCGATGATAGCTGCATTAACTGCGACATGTGTGAGCCTGAGTGCCCTAATGAAGCGATTACCATGGGCGAAGAGATTTATGAAATAGACCCAGCCCTGTGTACAGAATGTGTTGGCCACTATGATAAGCCGACTTGTGTCTCTGTATGTCCTATCGATTGTATTGATCCCGATCCTGAACATGCTGAAACACCTGAAGAGCTAAAATATAAATACCAAGTCATCACAGGAAAGGTATAACCCACAAGCACAAGCTTAATCCCTCGGTGAAAACTTAGATACACAAAAAAGGCGCCTAAGGCGCCTTTTTATTAATAGAATTTTAATGCTCTACTGAGATAGTGCTTAACAATGGCAATAAGTTGCCTACAGACATTAAGCTGACACTTGGGACTGCTCAGATGAGTAGCCTTGAAGAGTTTGTAGTGTTAACGCCAGCTTCTCTATGGTTAATCTAGCGGGTTTAGGCAGAGATTCTAGCTCAATACCGAGTAGTAAATTTTTCACTTCTAAACCTAACTCAGTATCCCCTTCAATTTTTAACTTACGTTGAAAGAATAAGGTATCGGGATCTTCTTTTCCTGCCGCAACTAACAGTAACTCTGGAACATTAGCAGTAAAAGTCACATCTGCTTGTGTTAATGGTCTAAGCAACAATTCGTCATTGAAACTGATTTCAAAGTGCAAGCCAATATCCATCACAGAAATTGCAACCCATTTAGACTGCAAAAAGTCTAACTCACCAAATTTTATCTGTTCAGACAATGTCAAAGACAATATTTTAGCCAACACATTCATTTTGGCTTTTTCTGGTACTACCGCCAAAGATTGCGTTGCCACTTTAGGGGCTAACCCTAGTACATTTTTAGCCACACTATTGGTGAAACGAAAAGACATCCCTACTCCTACACTGCTTACTCTAATAATTAAGCTAGTTTACTCACATTTTATCAATTGAAACCTGTTTCAAATCAAATCATGTGACGTCATTCAACTTTACACTCCCTTTCTACGACAGTTTGAGAGAGAGAATATGGAACTCTTGTGCCCAGCAGGAAATTTAGCCTCATTAAAAGCCGCTTTTAGAGCAGGTGCTGATGCGGTTTACCTCGGATTAAAAGATGATACAAATGCACGTTCATTTGCAGGGTTAAACTTTACACCCGAGCAAATGAAACAAGCTACGAAGCTTGCCCATAGTCAAGGCAGAAAAGTATTTTTAACCTTGAATACTTACCCAAAACCAGGTGAAGAGTCACGCTGGTATCAGGCCATTGATCTGGCAGCCCAACTTCAAATGGATGCTTTAATCACTGCTGATATTTCGCTGCTCGACTATGCAAGCCGTCGATACCCTCATTTACCGCTTCATTTATCCGTTCAAGCTAGTGCAACGAACCTTGCTGCACTAGAGTTCTACCAACAGGCATTTAATATCGAACGAGCGGTATTACCGCGGGTATTGTCGATGAAGCAAGTCAAAGATCTTGCTAAAAATAGCTCTGTTGACTTGGAAGTGTTCGCCTTTGGCAGCCTTTGCATTATGGCAGAGGGACGATGCCACCTATCATCTTATGTTACAGGTCAGTCACCCAATACCGGTGGTTCTTGCTCGCCAGCAAAACACGTTAGATGGCAAGAAGACGGTAATCAATGTTTAACACGTTTAAATGAAGTACTCATTGACACTTCTAATATCGACCAACAGTTAGGTTACCCCGTTGTTTGTAAAGGGCGCTACATTGCTGAAAATGAATCCCAAGCCGACTACTTACTCGAGTCACCAACAAGCTTAAATACCCTCAGTTTATTGCCTCAACTTGCTAACGCAGGTATTTGTTCTCTTAAAATTGAAGGCAGGCAACGCAGTCCAGCGTATGTTGAACAAGTCACCCGTGTTTGGCGTGAAGCAATAGACAGTTACTTGGCCAACCCAAATGCATTTACTGAACTAGCAAGATGGAATGAAACATTAGCAAAGGTATCAGAAGGACAGGTCACCACATTAGGCGCCTACGAGCGTCAATGGCAGTAGGTAAGAATTCATGAAAATTTCACTCGCACCAATTAATTATTGTTGGGAAAAAACCGCAGTAGATGACTTTTACCAGCAAGCCGCTCAAAGTCGCATAGATACCATTTACCTTGGTGAAACCGTCTGCAGTCGCAGAAGATTACTCAAATTCAATGATTACATTGAACTGGCAACCATGCTTAACGCTCACGGAAAAAATGTCATTTTATCTACCATGGCATTAATTGAAGCTCAGTCGGAGCTGACCGAGTTAAAAAAGTATGTCGATAATGGTGAGTTCAGCATCGAAGCAAATGACATGGCTGCGATTCAAATCGCACAACAAGCAAACCTGCCATTTATCTGTGGCCCATCAATCAACAACTACAACCGAGCCAGCTTAGATATACTGCATAAAATGGGAATGAGTCGTTTTGTTATGCCATTTGAACTGTCTAAGGCTTGGTTAGATACAGTATTAAATCATCCTAATAAGCCTGGGTTTGAAGTTGAAGTGACAGGATATGGGTATATTCCATTGGCGCATTCTGCTCGTTGTTTTACCGCTAAACATTTCGGGTTAAGTAAAGATAACTGCGAGACAATATGCCGCCAGCATCCGAAAGGCATTTTGGCGCAAACTCAAGAGCAGCAAAGTCTATTACGTCTAAACGGAATTCAAACTCAATCTGCAGCTCATTTGGACTTAACCTCTGAAATAGCCGATATGATAGCAATGGGCGTTAATTTCTTTAGGGTCTCACCCAATGATATTCACGATATTAAGCGATCCGATGAATTAGTGAGCTTAATTAGCCACCTTAAAAACCACAGCGATGAAGCAGACAATAAGACCACATCTTCGAATGTTAATGCCTGTAATGGCTATTGGTTTGGTCAAGCAGGGTTACAACAAGTGTAGTGTAGTTTACTTGCTTAATTGCCCCTGTTGCAGGGGCAAGAAGTACCAGCGACATATACTCAATATCCATAACCACATAGTGACAATGCTGCACCAGAATAAAATGGATAGCCACCAAATATCAGGTTTCGGCGATTGGGAAACTATCGCCTGAAATAATTCACCATCTGAAATCGGGTTTAAGCCTAAGCTCTCCCGCCAACATTCATGAGCTAAAATACTGCCATGAATGAGCACAATAACAAAGCTCAACACCAGTGGTAAGAACAAGCGAATTCTTCGCTCAATAGCACACTCTATAAAGCAAAAAATCGCAGCTAATAAACCAAAGTAAATGTAGATAGACACAGCTTTGATGTGTAAATGAAACACATTAAGCGGAAATAAGCCCGTTGCAGCTAAAGCAATAAACGTCACGATGAGTGAAAACCAAAAGAGTCCGCTGGAAATACGTCGACTTAACTGTAAGCCAAATAAACAACTCATTGTCAGGCTTAAACTACCAAAAAATAGCCCTCCGTTGATCCATAACGCACTAGAAGAACGATTGTAGGTGCCGAGTTCACTGATAGAAAATTGCAGTAAACTGTATTGATCGCCAAATTGAATATATTCCATCAATACCGATAAACTAATACCAAGAAAAAGGCCAAGCAACCCTAGCAAACCAAACAGGTAAGCTAATCTGGCGATTTTTTCTCGTTTACTTAATATCACAGCAGTCAAATTTCCTTATATGGTTTACTTTATCATACTGAATCTACATTGATAAAACCGCTATGCACATCTAATGTTTAGTAACTCATTTATATGACGACAACAGTACCCTGCTATGCACAATCGAACAAAGCACCTTAATAATTGTAATAACAAAGACCAAAATACACAACAACAACCACCTAACATTATGATTACAAATAAATTATTACGTGCATTTATTGCCAAACCCTATAGAATATAGATAAGCAAAATAACTCAATAACTATTCGCCAAAGTGAATAGTTTTACATAGACTAGATAAGCAGGTACCCTTGCCTCGCTTTATTACTTCTGAATGGACATTCAGCATTTTTCCCACTGGACGGTTAGACACAATCAGCCAAGCTTATTTGGCCAATTGCAAAGGCATATAAAAAGTGACTCAAGAAAAACAAAAATACAACATTAAGACAATATTGACCTTTGTCATACCGTCACTGCTAGGCTTGTTATTATTCATGACGCCTATCAGTTATAACGGCGCCATTACGATTCCAATTGCTATTGTTTCCAAAGCAGTGCAAAGCCATTTTGCCGACGTATTGCCTTTATTGGTAACTTGTATTGTCGTGTTTATGGCTATCATTTCGGTAATCAGTAAATTACTTAAGCCTAAGTTGGTGTTAGAAAAGCCTTTTCTTAATACCCTTCTCAATGTGTCACCTTTTTGGTTAGTTGTTCGTATTTTAGGTGCAATATTCATTGTATTAACTTATTTAGAGATTGGCTCCGAAGTTATCTATTCTGCAGATACTGGTGCATTAGTCCTTAATGACTTGCTACCTGTATTATTTTCTGTGTTCATTTTCGCTGGTATGTTGCTGCCGCTATTATTAAATTTTGGTTTGCTCGAGTTTTTCGGAACCATGCTGACTAAATTAATGCGTCCTATCTTTAACTTACCTGGCAGAAGTGCAATCGACTGTATGGCATCATGGCTAGGTGATGGTAGTGTCGGCATTTTAATGACCAACAAACAATATGAAACACGCCTTTATACTGAGCGTGAAGCCGCTGTCATCGGTACAACCTTTTCTGCTGTTTCGATTACCTTTAGCTTAGTCGTTATCTCTCAAGTCAAACTTGAACACCTTTTTGTTCCGTTTTATTTAACAGTATGTTTAGCTGGTTTTGTCGCAGCTGTAGTGGTTCCTAAGTTACCACCACTGTCATGGAAAAAAGATTTATACATAGATAACACGCCTCGTCATCCTGACGATGAAATGATCCCTAAAGGTCATGGGGTTATGTCGTGGGGATTTGAGCAAGCAATCAATAAAGCATCTCGTGCTGGCGGCGTTAAACATGTACTGTGTGAAGGCGTAAAAAATGTCGTGGATATGGTGTTCGGTATTATCCCAGTAGTAATGGCCATTGGTACTATTGCCCTTATACTTGCAGAAAACACACCTATTTTTGAATACTTAGGTATGCCGTTTATTCCACTGTTAGAACTACTGCAAATTCCGGAAGCTGATGTCGCATCAACCACAATCGTAGTCGGTTTTGCTGATATGTTCTTGCCATCTATTTTAGCAAGCTCTATTGAATCTGATTTAACGCGTTTTGTGATTGCGGCTTTGTCAGTCACACAATTAATCTACATGAGTGAAGTCGGTGCGTTATTAATTGGTAGTAAAATCCCAGTTAACTTCTTTGAGTTATTTGTAGTATTCATTCTACGTACACTCGTTACACTGCCTGTCATTGCACTTTGTGCTCATTTACTCATTTAGTCATTTAGTCATTTAGTCATTTAGTCATTTAGTGTAAATCAGTAAACTCATTGAGTAATTTATTTTACTCAACATTAAAAAAGGAGCTGAATGCTCCTTTTTTAATGCGTTATTTTTAATCAGGTTGGTTCCTAAAACAACTGACTTATATTGGCAATCAAATACAGATAGCGTATTCTTAAGTGGTTATTTGAATGGTGAAATTAACCCTTCCTTCCCTATTCAATTTAAATCGAGTGACAATCTAGGTAACATTTTATGGATGAAAGAAGACAATACACTCGCACATTGTTTGCCGCGACAGCCACCCTCAGCTTTAACGATAAAACCTATCGTACCAATATATTAGATCTCAGTATTAATGGCGCATTAGTATCAGAGCCAGAAGCCTTATCCCTCACGTTAGGACAAAAAATTGGCTTAAGCTTTTTACTGCCTGAATCTGATATCGTCCTGAATATGGATACTGTACTCGTGCATCATAAAAGCCAACAACTTGGGCTAGAGTGTCAGCACATTGACCTTGATAGCATTAGCCATTTAAAAAGAATCATAGAGTTGAACATTGGTGATGCTGAGTTATTGCACAGAGAATTAGCACAGTTGCTGCATCTAGATTAAGCATCCCTATGTGTAGGCGAACACTCAATGCATCAAGTTATCAAGATATCAACTTATCGATGCTAAATCTGGCTGTGACTCAAAGTCAGTTATAGCCACCAGCTTGAATCGATAGGTTTTTCGCTAAGGTAATCTTGGTTTTCTAAATGAATAATTGTTCGCTGGGGTAGTTTCGCCTTTAAAATAGCGTCACTATAATATTTTAAAAATAACTCCTGAAACGATAAGTCTTCAATGGCTCGTTGTAAGCCCTTCTCAATCCGCTCCGCCAACTCTGGATTCTGTTTATTCACAAACACATACATAGGCAAATGATAAACAAGTGCTAAGTTAGGTTCGATAATGAGATCGGGCAAATCAGGGCCTAGCCTTTTCTTTTCAGCCCAAATCTCGCTCACCCCTCTTGGGAAGTAATCGAAACGCTTCGCTTGTAACATACGATACAAACTTTTCGCGGTGCCAACTTCCTGCGTTGGCAACTCGTTATGGCGTAAAACGTCTAAATCAGCCCAATGTGAGCCAAAGCCAGCAACAAATGAATGGCTTAGCTGATTTGCACTGTTAACTTGCTTAAATTTATCTTGATTATCTTGATGAATATACAGTAACCGATACCCTAATAAGCCTTGCAACAATGGGACTTTTATGGGAATAAACATCTTTTCACGTTGCTTACTTGAAGCAAGAAAAGCGACATTGACTTCGCCTTGCTCCAACATTTTTAAACCGCGACCAGGGGTAACTTGCTCGGTAAACTGTACTCTAGCTTCAGGGTATTCAGCAGCCGTTTTATCCAATGCCATTTTTAATAATTCGATATGGTACTGAAAGTGAAACTCATTCTGATATAAGCGCAAAACTTGAGGAGTGAACTCTTTAGCGAACAAACTTGTTGAGAAGACACACCACAATAATAAACTGACTTTAAATCGAATAAACACTGCTATATTCCATTTTAAATGTGATGAGATTGGGTGAATGAGGCTTAACGTTACAAATAATGAAAGATTATACCTTTGTTAATTTTAAACTTTCTAGTTTTTTTCGATTAAACCGCTCAACGCTATTGTCAACTCATGCTGACAATAGCGTAAGCGATAAAACCAACTAATTAATTAACTCAAGTAATTCATGAATGGTTTTAATCGGATGAATTTTAGCGCCTAAACCTTCCATCGATTTATGATAATTACGATGCGGAATAAACACCTCTGTAAAGCCATGTTGTACCGCCTCTTTAACACGCGGTACACCGCTGTCGATTGGCCTAACATCACCATTTAAACTGAGTTCGCCCATAATGCAGGTGGTTCTTGGTACCACAAAATCATTCAAGCTACTTAAGAGTGCTGTCACCAGCGCTAAATCAATACAGGTTTCTGACTCATCAATTTTTAACCCACCGACTAAATTAAAATAAGTATCGTGATAAATTTTGGTTTTGGTGTGTTTACGTAATACGCCAGTGAGCATTTTAATCCGGTTCATATTTAAACCGACACAGACTCGCTGTGGAAATTCGCCTTCTGTTTCAGTTGTTAGGCATTGAATTTCAAGTAAAAGGTTGCGATTCCCCTTTCGAATACAGGTAATGGCAGCCCCGGGGGAATTGGTTGTTGATCCAGATAAGAAGATTTCACTCGGATTATCAACACTTATCATGCCACGTTCGGTCATTTTGAAAATACCCACGGTATCAACATCACCGAATCGGTTTTTATTCGCACGTAGGGTTCTGATTTGACCATCATTACATTCAATATGAGTCAAACAATCTACAATGTGAATCAGTGTTTGCGGCCCAGCTGTTTCATTATTTTTATTGACGTGAGCCACTAAAAACATGGTCACATTATTCTGCTTACAATACTGTGTTAGGGCTTGGGCACTGCTTTTAACCTGTGAAGGCGAACCAGGACTGCCATTCGCCGCTTCTGACACAACAGCTTGTATCGAATCAATCACAGCAAATTTAACTTTTTTTGCTTCAAGTTCTGCAATAATCGCTTCGACACTAGTTTCAGCCATTAAATACAAGTTATCTTCGTTATAATTAAGCTTCAACCGATTAACTCGGTTCTTAAATTGGGATAACGACTCTTCAGCAGTACAATAGAGTGATGGCATGCTTTGAGACATTCTTGCAATCAGATCAGACAATAATGTGGTCTTACCCGCGCCTGGATCGCCTGAAATAATATTGACTGAGCCGGTCGTGAGCCCCCCACATAACACTCGATCTAATTCACCAATACCCGTTAATTTTTTCTCGGCTTCAAACTCTTCAACTTCACCGAGCTTTTTTGAACCTCCACCAACAGAGCCTGCGTAACCCGCCACTGAGTTTGCTGAAGATTTAGCTGCAGCAATACGCACTTCAGAAATCGTATTCCACTCCTGACATGCACTACATTGCCCTTGCCATCGTGGAAAATCTTGCCCACATTCATTACATACAAACGCTGTTTTATTTTTTGCCATGCTTCAATGTCATTTCGTTTAGAGTTAAACCAATTTGATAATGAATGAATTATCAATTCATTTATAATATATTTTAATGATTATCTTGCTTGCTTTAACAGGCACATAATTTAAATTTATATAAAGTAAGCTTACTTTAGGCCGATAAGATTAACAGTCAGGCTTATATTTATCACCTATATCTCGTATCTAAACTGAAAAGAGCTAATGAGCATAGAAGACCATAGTCAGCTAATAGAACAACTCAAGCCGCTATTAATGGAGCCCGACTTCAAAGAGGTCTTTGAAAAACTCACCATCGATGAGTCTAACTCTACTCGCTTTTTAGTTAAAATGGAGCTCAACCGCCTTTCAGCCAGTTGCACCCGAATTATTGATTTACGAGATAAATCTGAACTTCAATGTGAAGTAGTGACCGTTGCTAAACAGCGTCATTTTCTTGATGAGCCCGCTAAACTTTCCCTTGTTCAAGCACTTGGACTATACCGTAATAAATATACTGTTGGCGTATACGAGCATGTCCTGAGCCAACATAAACTTCGCAAAGAAAGTCTTCGCAAAACAGAACAAGAACCCACTGAAGAGTTATCTGAACTCGTCGTCCCTGGTGTTGTATTAGGGAGCTACTTCAGTCGCAGCGAAGAGAGAATGAATTATTCCATTCGTATTTCTGCATCACAAGATGGCGGCGGCGAAGTCTTAGGTGCCAGTTTAGATTTATCCGTGGGTGGCGCTAGAGTTCGTTTACCCGCCAAACATCGCTTTGACCAAGATAAACCACTCAGAGTAAAACTACTTGAGCTTAATGAAGAGTTCTTTTTTGAAGATTTACAAAATGGTGTAGATTACCAAATTGTTGATATACAAAATAAAGATGACAGCGCCATCATGCGCCTTAAGCGTCTTGGAGATAGCAAAGAATTAGACAAACTACTCAGTCAGCTCATTCGCGGTTACAAGTTTCGCTACAAAGTTGATGTCAATGATGTCATCGTCAATGCCACCGGTTTAGGGTTTGAGCGTCACTATTTACCTATGCTGTCACACATGCCACTGTATCTATCTGTTGAAAATGGGAAGCCATTTATTAGTCATCAGTTACTTAGTCGTGGCAACCAGCCTATATTGCAGTATTTTATTGACGAAAACGAAGTTAACCAATTACCTAACTTCCTCACCAATAATCGATTGGTTAACTTAATCAAGTCGCCTGATAAAGCAGATCACAGTCTATTCTTTTGTTTTACCCATAGTAATAAAGGCATTACTCAGTATTTTTCAGCCACCTTACATGAACTAAAAAAGCATCAGGCTATGCAGCTGTTTTTCGGTTTTGGGGCCTCTAAATCCAGCTGGCGAATTTTTAAAGTATGCCAACAAAAGGTAGATCATAAGCTTAATTATAAAACCTCGACATTGCCTGGTGATGAGCAGCAATACTCTGCGTTAACAGAGCAACAACTGGCTCGTTTTGCCTATACATTACAGCTTATAGACTTAACAAATGAAGATATTAGACCAAACTATCGAGCTTGGTTTAATGAAGGCGATAACGTCAATCAACTTAAAATCTTTAATCAAAAGAAACTGACTAAAAATACGATAAAAAGATTATCAATGCCTTTCAGCGAGCGTAGACGAGAAGCACGCTTTGCCTTTAAAACCATTATAGAAATTGAGCATAATGGTAAGAAGTCTCAAGGTATTTCCCATGATATCTCATCACGTGGTATCCAGTTTACCTTAGAAGATGATACTCAGTTTAGCAGTGCTACGGATGTCATATTGAGTTTTCCTAAGTTGCAGGAAATCGCAGGAAAAATGCAATTAAGCCAACTGCCATATCGACTTATTCGTGCTCGCACTCAAGGTAATAAGAAACAGCAAACTTTACATTTATCTGCATTAATCGGTCATGAACCGCACCAAGGAGTAGAGTTTCTCAATAAACTAATCAACCATAACCGAGATAAATTTGAGCAGCTTTCAGAAGATGAGGGCGAGCTAAAAGAACTGGCTGATGGGATGAAAAATTTATTGCTTCGACAATTAGTCAGTGTGCCTTACTTTGTTGAAAAAACGAAAAAGTCAGCTCAATTAGCCTGCATTGGAATTGGCACCAAAACCGACGATATTAGTCATTTATTTGCAGCGGGCTCAACTACACCACTCAGCTTCAACCTCACGCCATTGTTTAATGAAACCGAGTTTAAACAGCTCATTATTGATCCTGTCAGATCAATGAAGCCCATAGACGGCATGCAGTACTTTGAGGTTTTTCTGCAGATATCAAGGCAAGGTCGAGGAGCAATTAACATTCAATCACAGTTAGTCAGTGATTTTAGCCATCGCAGTGCACAAATAAAATTTATTAGTCATGCACAAGCTGTAGGCAAGTTTATGGCATTAAGGATTTATTTGGGCGCAACAGAAAAACCCGATATGAGCTATATTCGCCGTGAAATGGAATACATTACTATCCATGCCAGCCATAGAGCTAAAGCCTTAGAGGAACGTTTGTGGCGAATTATTGGTAGTGGTGAACTGTTAGATATTACAGCAGAAGTCGAAGTCAGGTTTCCTGAGCTGCATTTACTAGAAGATTAGCCGTCAAAACCCGCCTATCACAAGCATAATAACGTTATTATTTTATAGGTATTTTTTATGTTTTTAAAATCGATTATACCAATCACTCACTAATGGAAAGTGATCCAAAACAGCCACTTTATCAGTCAGCATTCCTCCATGAGTATAGTCACGCTTAAAACCTTTTCGTTTTGACAAGAGTGTATAATCAGCGTTTTCTAAACCACACTCAAGCATCATGTCTTTTACGTCTCTAGGGTTTCCTAGTACGTAATCTTTTTGAGCAGCGATAAACCAGCTTTTCGGCCAGCTGATACCTTTAACCGCTTCGGAATAATCGAAGTGATCTTCAGCGTCAATCCAATCACCACCTACCCAGTCAATAGTCTGTAATAATGATTTCCTGCTTTCATTATCCATCCCTATGCGGTATTTATCTGCCGCTAAGTAACCTTGATATTGCGTCATTAATGGAGCAAGTCTGTTCCAAAATACATCCACCATCATCGTTTTTCTTAATGATTTAACCTTAATGGTTCGCTTGGTACCAAAAGTCACAAATGAGGCAACCTCAGGGCGTAATGACTCAAACCGTATATAACAGCTCGCCATTAATACGCCTCCCCATGAATGAGCGCACCAATGCACTTTATCCGCGCCAGTTTGGGATAGGATAAATTGGTGAGCTAAAGGGATTTGCTCCAAAATCACCTCTGTTTGTCCCAGAGAATATGCAGCATTAATTCTAGGCTCACTCAAGCCTCTTCCTGCAGTATCAAGCACATAAACATCATAGCCCTGCTCTGCCAAATAACAGGCAAGACCTCGCCCTGATGGACTATAAAAAACCCGTCCGTTCGACATCGCGCCGTGAAGCATCAGTATAGGTTCTCGTGAAGCAATTGGCATAGGGGGCTTGATATGTCGAAGGTGTAACTTGCCATCACGATATGGCAGAAAGTGAGATTCTTGCTTCATTGGTATTGGTAAGTTTTATCAGCAGAAAGGAATATACCTAGGTTAAACAGCATAAATGTTAACTTCAAGTTAATTAGAGTAAAAAATCTAATCAATAAAATAAGCGACGGTTCAGTGCTTTCTATAAGCCAACAAAAACCGCATTACTGCTTAACAGTAATGCGGTTTTAAAATTAACTACCTCACCTGGTTAACCTCCAGCTAAGCAGGCTATCCTAGTGGCGAGTTAACCTTGAAGGTGGAATACTAAACAGCGCAAATCTAATCGCTGTATACTCGCATTTGATGCTGCTAATAATTTAGGTTTAGCATGGAACGCAATACCATAATCTGCCGCCTTAACCATTGGAATATCATTGGCTCCATCACCAATAGCCACTCGTTGACCTGCAGCTATTTGCCATTTAGCAGCGCTTTTATCTATCACATCGGCTTTATATTGCGCATCGACAACCTCACCAGTCACCTCACCTATTAGCTTTCCATCTTCGATGACTAACTGATTAGCATAGGCAGCATCTAACCCCAGTAAGTCTTTTAAATGGCCAACAAACGGCGTAAATCCACCTGATGCTAGCACTAGCTTCCAGTCATTAGGCTTTAATTCAGCCACAATAGATTCAAGTCCAGGCATTAGTGGTAAATCCTGACAAAGCTGATTAATAATACTGTCACTCGCCCCTGCAAGCTTGCTTACTCGAAGACGAAGACTTTCTTCAAAATCAAGTTCACCTTGCATTGCTCTTTCTGTTACTTCAGAAACAGCTTCACCAACTCCAGCCATCGCGGCCAATTCATCAATACACTCAATTTGAATCGCAGTCGAGTCCATATCCATCACCAATAAGCCCGGTTTAAATATACTCGGCAATGCTTGTGTGACTTCAAATAGCTCGGCATTACTGTCAATAGGAAAGCATTCAATTAATTGCGCTAACCGAGAGGATGAAGCGATCTCAAACCCTTTCAGCTCATTATGGCGCATTAACACAGCCACCGAACAATCCTGATTAAGATGATTCAACCACGAAGACACAGCATCAAAATCTACCTCATCAAAAATAACCCGAAACCGATGTGGCTGTTTAACTTGGATATTATTGAGAAATTCGTCTTCAAAGTAGCGAGTTAAGCTAAAATCACCATGAGAAAAAGAGCCATCTTCCCCTGAAAATAACCAGGTTAGAGCATTAGAGTTTTTCTGACTTTCCATCGACTGCATTTCCTCAATGATTGCGACTATCTACAATTAAATATTTCGATTAGTATTAATTAAATAGAAAAAACACCAAGGATTAAAGTGATTTTTGTTAAAGGTCTTAAGAAAAGTCAAAAAATCAGCAGATTAATTCAAATCGTGATTGCGATAATCTTGTTAATTGGGCTAACTCATTTATGGAAATCTAGCCTCAACAACGGGCAACAATTGCTCAATTCGCAAACGCAGATTATGGCAAGACTATTAGCCCAACAAGCGGCAAATGGTGCGGCGCCAGCGATGTTTTTACAAAATGATGAACAGCTACAGTGGCTTGCAAACGCCCTCATCGATGACCCTAAAGTCATGTCCGTCCACATTTATGATGCTCAAGGCGTTAGGCTTGCTTTCGCTCAATCGGTCAGCGAAGAAGCACTTGATGCCGATGATGAAGAACTTAAAGAGTTACTCTCGCCTTATCCGCCAATGATTGAAAATGTACTCCAAGGGGACAACAACCTAGGCTACATTGAAGTACGGGTAAACTTGCGAATATTCTTCGACGAAATCAAAACATTGTATCAAGAAAATATGAAGCTACAACAAACCATGTTAATTGTGGCTGGAATTATAGGCTTGCTTCTCTCTCGCGCCCTGTCATTTAAACGAGCTGACTTTGACCGACGTAAAACCCGAGCTAAACAAGGAAGAAAGAACAGTCATTTATTACAGCTTAATCAAAGTGACTCTGTCGATGGTATAGATGATGACATGGATGATGTTATGGGTAGCAGAGAAGATCTGAAAGACCACATCCCCTCAGGTGAGCATGCAGAGCTCAGTGATACTGAATTGGCTGATATTGAATATCAAGAGCTAACTGATTTGAATCAAGGTAACCAAACGACTACTGATACGAAAAACAAAGGTGCCAAAGCGAAAGCCTCTAAATCACCGAAAGCGTCTAACTCATCTAGCGCCGCTAAATCAAGAGAAGACCAGAAAGATAAAGCCGAGCCAAAGTAAGCTATTTGGCCTTATCTTAGCTCTTTTAAACAACAAAAAAGGGATAACATCACTGTTATCCCTTTTTATCAAACTTTAAAATAAATTAAAGTGTGATAGCAGCATCTAATGTCATCACAATCATATCGTTGAACGTAGTTTGACGCTCATCTGATGATGTTTTTTCACCGGTTCTGATGTGGTCAGAAACAGTCACAACACATAAAGCTTTAGCGCCTAATTCGTGTGCAACACCGTAAAGACCGGCAGCTTCCATTTCGACACCTAATACACCCATTTTTTCCATTGTATCGAACATTGAAGGATCTGGAGTGTAGAATAAATCTGCAGAGAAAACGTTACCAACACGGATTTTAGTACCGTGTGTTTTAGCTGACTCAATAACAGCATTCATTAAGCCGTAGTCCGCGATAGCAGCGAAGTCTTGCCCTTTAAAACGAAGACGGTTAGCTTGTGAATCAGTACATGCACCCATACCAATAATCACGTCACGAACTTTAACGTCTGTGCTGATTGCACCACAAGTACCAACACGAATAAGGTTTTTAACACCGTATTCTTTGATTAGCTCGTGAGCATAAATTGAACATGAAGGAATACCCATACCTGAACCCATAACAGAGATACGAGTCCCTTTATAAGTACCAGTAAAACCGAACATGTTACGAACGTCAGTCACTTGCTCAACATTTTCTAAGAACGTTTCAGCAATGTATTTTGCACGTAATGGATCGCCTGGAAATAAAACTGTTTCGCCAAAAGCACCTTCAACAGCATTAATATGTGGTGTAGCCATGAAAAACCCCTATATTTTTATATTAAATCTTTAATATGAGTAATTAAGTCATCCCCTTAATTACTCAGTGCGATTCTACTATATTTATTAACAAAATAGCGTTAGAAGATAATAATCTTTTATTGTTAAATGAAAGATTTACCATATTCCATCGGCTCAAGTTCAAAGTAACTAGCAATTGACTGACCAATATCAGCAAAACTGTTACGACGACCGAGTGAGCCTGCAGCTAAACCTGCCCCCATTGCCAATACAGGCACACGTTCACGAGTATGATCTGTTCCCTGCCAGCTTGGGTCACAACCATGATCGGCTGTGAACACGATTAAATCTTCTGGATTTAACAGTGCTAATAATTCAGGTAAACGTTGGTCAAAATACTCTAACGCTTTGGCATAACCCGCGATATCACGGCGATGACCATAGTGAGAATCAAAATCAACGAAGTTGGTAAACACTATGGTGTTATCACCCGCCTGTTTAACTTGCTCAAGTGTCGCATCAAATAGCGCCTCAAGGCCTGTCGCTTTCACTTTTTGAGTAATACCGCAATGAGCGTAAATGTCTGCAATCTTACCAACGCTAACCACTTCACCACCTGCAGCAGCTAATTTATCTAGCACGGTTTTTGAAGGTGGCTCAACAGCGTAGTCGCGACGATTACCTGTACGTGCAAAATCATCAGGACCAGTACCAACAAATGGACGGGCGATCACTCGGCCAATATTATAAGGCTCAAGCTCTTCACGAGTAATTTCACATAAACGGTATAGGTTCTCTAAACCGAACGTTTCTTCATGACAGGCAATTTGAAATACCGAGTCAGCTGAAGTATAGAAAATAGGCTTACCAGAGCGCATATGCTCTTCACCAAGCTGTTCAAGAATAGTAGTACCTGATGCATGACAATTACCTAAAAACTCAGTTAAACCGGCACGAGCCAGGATTTTATCAGTCAATTCTTGTGGGAATGAGTTTTCTAAATCTGAAAAATAACCCCACTCATAAAGAACCGGTACACCTGCCATTTCCCAATGACCGCTCGGTGTATCTTTACCTGAACTAAGTTCGTCTGCATGGCCATAAGCGCCGATGAGCTCAACGTTATCACCGAAGCCATCAGCAAATTTACCTGTACTTTCGAAACCTGCATGACCTAAGCCCAACTTTGCTAAGTTAGGTAATTTAAGTGGACCTTGACGGCCAATATCTGCTTTACCTTCTGCACATGCTTTTGCAATATGGCCAAAGGTGTCTGAACCGACATCGCCAAATTTATCAGCATCAGTTGCAGCACCAACACCAAATGAATCCAGCATCATAATAAATGTACGTTTCATATTTGAGCTCCTTATAAATCCGATGCGCGGATATAGCGATAAATTTCAGGCGTTTTTTCTGGCGCCGAATCTTTAATATGTATCGCTTGTTGCACCGCTGCAGAAGCTTCTTCAAATGCCGCTTCTGATTGAGCATGTATAATAGCAATAGGTTTATCTTGAGTAATCTCATCACCTAAAGCACAGACATCGGTTAATCCGACACTGTAATCTAATTTATCACCAGGCTTTCTGCGTCCGCCACCTAAAGTAACAACAGCTAAGCCGAGCTCTCGAGTATCCATGCTGTGCGCAAAGCCTTGTTGGCTGGCATAAACAGGACGGATAATCGATGCATGAGGTAAATATTTATCGAATGACTCAATGAAGTCAGCCGGACCACCAAGGCCTGACACCATACGGCCAAAAATCTCAGCGGCTTTCCCATTATCAAGTACAGCATTAAGCTTAGTACGAGCTTCAGCATCATTTTGGGCAATGCCACCTAACACTAGCATTTCCGCACATAAGCCCATAGTCACTTCATATAGACGCGGGTTACGATATTTACCAGTGAGGAAATTAATCGCTTCACGAACTTCGACAGCATTACCTGCACATGAGGCTAGTACTTGGTTCATGTCAGTGAGTAATGCAGTGGTTTTAGTCCCCGCGCCATTAGCAACAGCAGTAATACTTCGAGCTAACTCTTCAGATGCTTCGTAAGTTGGCATAAACGCACCACTACCGACTTTGACATCCATCGCTAGTGCATCAAGGCCCGCTGCGAGTTTCTTTGAAAGAATAGAAGCTGTAATCAAAGAAATAGACTCGACTGTCGCTGTATTGTCTCGAATAGAATAAAAACGCTTATCAGCTGGGACTAAATCACCAGTTTGGCCAATGATGGCGACACCAGCCTCTTTAACTACTTTACGGAAGAGTTCACTTGAAGGTTCGGTTTGATAACCAGGAATTGCGTCAAACTTATCGAGAGTACCACCAGTATGGCCTAAACCACGACCGGAAATCATTGGCACATAACCGCCGCAAGCCGCAGCCATAGGGCCAAGCATCAGACTGATAACATCACCGACTCCGCCAGTACTGTGCTTATCAATAATCGGTCCGTTTAGCGATAACGAATCCCAATTAAGTACTGTGCCAGAGTCACGCATGCCTGTGGTCAGTGCAATACGTTCATCCATGTCCATATCTTGAAAATAAACTGCCATGCCGAATGCAGCAATTTGTCCTTCAGAAACAGTATTTTGGGTGATACCGTCTACAAAGAATTGAATTTCGGCAGAACTAAGTGCTTCACCATTACGTTTTTTACGAATAATTTCTTGAGCGAGAAACATAACATTTCCTCCAATGAAACCCTTTTATTCATACTTAAAATCAAGAGTTTCACCTTAACAAGATGGCACCAAATAAATAATGCAATGTTACTTGGTGCTATCAATTAAAACCGTTAAGACGTCTAACTAAGCAAATCGACCTGCTTAGTATCCTTGTTTACCTTGAGGAGCATCAGCAAGGTCTAGAGTATGAAGTAAGCTAGTTAATAAGCTCGATGCACCAAAACGGAAGCTAGCTGGAGAAATCCACTCTGCACCTAAAATACGCTCTGCCACGCCTAAGAACTCAGCTGTTTGTGCAGCATCGCGCACACCACCGGCAGGCTTAAAGCCAACATTACGGTTTTTCTCACTGATAACTGTCAGCATGATTTCTGCGGCTTCCAATGTCGCATTAACAGGAACTTTACCCGTTGACGTCTTAATAAAGTCAGCACCTGCATCAATCGATAACTCAGAAGCTTTACGGATTAACGCAGGATCTTTAAGCTCGCCTGATTCGATAATCACTTTTAAGATCGCTTCATCACCACACGCTTCTTTACATGCTTTAACGAGCTCAAAACCTAAAGACTCGTTACCAGCCATTAATGAACGGTATGGGAAAACCACATCAACTTCGTCTGCGCCATAAGCAACAGCAGCACGAGTTTCTAATACTGCAATAGCAATATCATCATTACCGTGCGGGAAGTTAGTTACGGTAGCGATTTTGATATCTTCGCAATCTAACTCATTCAATGTTTTACGAGCAATTGGAATAAAACGCGGATAAATACAAATGGCAGCAGTATGGCCAGCAGCAGTATTCGCTTTGTGGCATAAATCAATGACTTTTTGATCAGTATCATCGTCATTTAATGTGGTTAAATCCATTAATGAGATACCAAGTTGTGCTGCTTTTTTTAAATCACTCATGTTTGCTCTCCGAAACAAAAACCTAATAAAAATCTTGTTTTGGCAATGCATAAAGCTGGCAGTTGATTGATGTAGAGGCCGGGCCTTCGAGCATTGCCAGTAAATTAATTGATAAGATACTGAACTAAGTATTCAATCTGATAACGAGTACCACGACTTGAATCCTTGAAGACCGGAAGAGGTGAAACAAAGAATAATTGTTTCATCCATTCCGCGAAAATTCCCTTTTAGCGCGCAAATCAATCCAAACATTTGATACCGAACCACTAGTATATTAGTTCACTATTTTAAATTGTTTGGACTTTAATATTTATCTAAATACATTCTAACAAATTTTTGTATGTACTTAAGTAAATACTAACATATTTTGCAATAAATATGGAGCCACATAATGTGGCTCCAAAGCTTACAAATTAGATTAGAACTTGTAAGTAGCTGTAAAGTAGTGCGCGAAACCTGTAGTTTCTAGACCAACACTTCCACCGCCATCTTCCAATAAGTAAACATCTTGGTATGCTTTAAGGCCATAACCTAATGCGTAGTTATCTGAATGCCAGTGTAGACCGAAGTAAGCAGCACCACCACTAGTAGTTTGTGGTACGAAATCATTACCGTATTTTTCATCAGCACCAAATTGGTAATCAACATAACCTTGGAAAGATACGAAAGTACCGTTGTCAAAGTTTAAAACAGGCTTGAACCAGTTAGCAGAGAATTGGTAACCATTCCACTCTTTAATGTTCAAGTCATAGTATCCGTATAAGTTCATGCCAGTTTTACCTAACCATGGAACCATAACGTCAGCACCAAGACCTACTGATACATTATTTACATCATTTGTCTCATTACCGAATTCGTCAGTACCACGGATAGCTCCGCCACCCCAGTTAAATAACGTTGAGATGTAAACTTCTTGCACAGGACCGAATGATAAATCTTTACCGGTAATAGCATCTAAAGAGAAACGAGGAGCAAACTTCATGAACATTTTGCTTGCACCGTTGTTTTTATCACCGTAGTCACGGTTAGTAATGTTGAATACATCAACATAACCATATAAGTCAACGATACCAGCACGGCCACCAAATTCCATTTCTAAGTAGTCATGGCCATTGTCAGTAGAACCGTCACGTGGAAGCTCATTTACTGCATACATAGCATTAAACTGCATCCAGCTATAATCGCCTTCACGCAAATTTGTACGATCAGCTGCAACAGCTGAAGCAGACATAGTAGCTAGTGTAGCTGCTAAAGCTAAAGTTTTAACGTTTTTCATTATCAACCCCATTGATATATTTATTTTACCACCTTCGTGGGTGGCGATTTTTATAAACGTTTGCATTGTACATAGATTGGATAAAAGCTCAATAATATTTGGTAAAAATACGAATACTTAATCCCAAAATGTGAACAATATCTCTACTTTCCACTAACAACTCAGAACATTTATGACTAATAAACTGCATTTTTTGAGTAAAGTAATATAAAAAACTGGTGATTTAACAAAGCAAGTCATATGCCAGCCAACGAGCTAGCGAGATTAAACTTCGATTAACTTAGGTAAAAAAACCTAAAAAAAGCTGCTATTACCGAGGTAACAACAGCCTTCATTTACTCAACTCAAGGTTGTCTTAGACAATTAAATCGCTAAGAATAAACCAGCTAGAGTCGCACTCATTAAGTTAGCTAAAGAACCGGCAATAACAGCACGGATACCTAGTCTAGCTAAGTCATGGCGACGGCTAGGAGCCATTGCACCTAAACCACCTAATAGAATTGCAATAGAAGATAAGTTAGCAAAACCACATAATGCGAATGAGATAATCGCTTTGGTTCTGTCAGTCATCATCATGCCTGTTTCTGCTACGACTTGGTAACCTTCAGCTGATGCATCAAGTAAGTAAGGAGCAAAGTTAAGGTATGCTACGAATTCGTTAACAACAATCTTTTGACCGATGAAAGAACCAGCAACTAATGCTTCGTTCCAAGGTACACCGATTAAGAATGCTAATGGCATGAAGATGTAACCTAAGATTAGCTCTAAAGTAATACCTTCAAGACCGAACCAACCTGTTACACCACCGATGATACCGTTGATCATTGCAATCAAACCAACGAAAGCAATCAACATTGCACCAACGTTAAGTGCTAAATGCATACCAGATGAAGCACCTGCAGCAGCCGCGTCTAATACGTTTGCTGGCTTGTCAGGATCTTCTGGAAGATCTGACATTTCGTTTTTAGCTTCTTCAGTTTCAGGATGCATTAACTTAGCCATCATAAGACCACCTGGAGCAGCCATGAATGATGCAGCAACTAAGTACTCAATCGGTACACCCATTTGCGCGTAACCAGCTAATACTGAACCCGCGATTGATGCTAAACCACCAACCATGATTGCGAATAATTCAGAGTTAGTCATTGTCGCGATGAAAGGACGTACAACTAAAGGAGCTTCAGTTTGACCAACGAAGATGTTAGCCGTTGCAGACATAGACTCTGTACGGCTAGTGCCTAATGCTTTTTGTAAACCACCACCGATAATACGGATGATCCACTGCATGATGCCCAAGTAGTAAAGAACTGCAATTAAAGAAGAGAAGAATACGATAACCGGAAGTACGTTTACCGCGAAGATGAAACCAACTTTAAATTGGGCTAAGTCGCCAAATAAGAAGTTAATACCATTTTGAGCGTAACCAATTACGCTAGATACTGCGTCAGAAACACCTTTTAAAATGTCTTTACCAACTGGAACGTATAAAACAAAACCAGCAAAGAATGCTTGAATTGCTAAAGCGCCACCAACAGTACGAACATTAATAGCTTTTCTGTTGTTTGATAGTGCATAACCGATTGCTAGTATGGTAACCACCCCAACTAGACTCATTAGTATATCCATTAATCATCACCCTTATTCATGTTAACGATTTGTATAATTGTTGTTAACTCACCTATTTTCCGTTAATGATTATAACTGAGGAGCAGATGAAAATCGTGGATTAGATCATACTTTTAGAGTTTAATTTCAGGATCTTATGAAACATTAATATTTATTAATAACCATGTTTAAAAAAAATTACGACAGCTCAAACAGTTGGGAGAAGTTTTTATTCAATCGTTCTAATATAAAAACAGTTGTTTTTTTCTGTAAATTTGCGATCTCAGAGGCCACATTTGGCAAAATAAGCGGAGTATTTCGTTTTTCGGTTGCATTATAGGGGGTCATGCTAGGCGAGTCTGTTTCAATTATGAAATGTTTAATATCCAATTCAGTGATCGTTTTTCTTAACTTTTTGGCTTTTGGGTTGAGTAATAAGCCACCAATACCCAATTTATAACCTAGTTCAATATATCGACTTGCCAACTCTGGCGCACCGTAAAAACCATGAATAACGCCCCCTTTGGGATTAGGGAATCGGTTTAATAATGACAATAACTCTTGGTGACATTTCACTCCATGAAGAATCACTGGGTACTCCATGTTAATTGCAATTTTTAATTGTCCAGATAACAGCTGTTGCTGTCTATCAAAGTCTGGTTTTAGCTTATCTAATCCGCACTCACCAACGGCTACAAGTCTGTCCTTTACCGCATGTTTGGCGAGCATATTCTCCAGTGATACGAGTGATGCGTTAATGTCTTCGGGAACATACCAAGGGTGAATACCCAAAGCAAAATAGCAATGATATTGCTGTGCTATCGCTAATTGATTTTCCCAATGCTGTTCACTAATCGCAGGGATTAAAGCCGAGTTAATTCCTTTTAATGCCATAGCATTAAATAATTCAGCCCTGTCATGATCAAAGTCAGCAAGATCTAAATGTGCATGAGAATCAATCATGTATATCTCTCCCTTTGACTAAAATCATTTATACATCAGGTAAATATTAATCGTCGATGCTAAGTTTAACCTATCAAAAATGGCTTAAAGGATACTGAATGCTAAAAGCTTATCGCACACAAATAATGAAATAGTCGATGCTGATAAGTATATCTTGCTCCAAAATATACTGATTATTCCGTTTATACAAACCGATTTATTTGGCCTATTTGAGCATAAAAAAAGGCGGAAAATCCGCCTTTAATATTCATCAATACCGACTCTTTAGAGTTTATGGATTAATTTTCTCGTGTTTTGGCAAACTCAACATCTGCGTAGCGTTCCATTGATAAATTCAGATTTACCATGGTAGGTGCGATATACGTTAAGTTATCGCCACCATCTAGTGCCAAGTTTGCACTGCACTTACGACGGAACTCTTCTAGCTTACGCTCGTCTTTACAATAAACCCAACGGGCTGTCGACACACTAATGCCTTCATAAATCGCTTCTACGTTGTACTCGCTCTTAAGACGGCCTACAACCACTTCAAACTGCAGCACACCAACAGCGCCAACAATAAGGTCATTGGTATCAAGCGGTCTAAATACCTGCACAGCGCCTTCTTCAGCTAGCTGCACTAAACCTTTAAGCAATTGCTTTTGCTTCAACGGATCTTTTAAGCGAATACGGCGGAACATTTCAGGAGCGAAGTTAGGAATACCCGTAAACTTAAGCTTCTCACCTTGTGAGAAGGTATCACCAATTTGAATAGTACCGTGGTTATGTAACCCGATAATATCACCAGGGTATGCTTCTTCTACTTGCTCACGGTCACCCGCAACAAAGGTTAACGCATCAGAAATGCGCACATCTTTGCCGGCACGAACATGGTGCATTTTCATGCCTTTCTGATATTTACCAGAAACAATACGCATAAACGCAACACGGTCACGATGTTTAGGGTCCATGTTAGCTTGAATTTTAAATACAAAGCCGCTGAACTTTTCATTTTCAGCATGGATATCACCCATTTCCGTTGCACGAGGTTGTGGCTTAGGAGCCCACTCTGTTAGACCATCAAGTACATGATCAACACCAAAGTTACCTAATGCTGTACCAAAAAGACCGGTGAAAGTTCACCTTTCAAAAAAGGCTCAAGTTCAAACTCATGTGAAGCACCAATAACCAGCTCTAACTCTTCACGTAATTGCTCAGCCAGCTCACTACCAACGGCTTCATCTAAATCTGGATTTTCAAGCCCTTTAACGATACGGACTTCTTGAATCGTATGACCTTGACCAGATTGATAAAGCACAGTTTCATCACGCAGAATATGGTAAACACCTTTGAAGGATTTACCACAACCAATTGGCCAAGTAATTGGAGCACAGGCAATTTTCAGCTCATTTTCTACTTCGTCCATCACTTCCATAGGATCGCGAATATCACGGTCACATTTGTTCATGAAAGTGACAATCGGTGTGTCACGAAGTCGAGTAACTTCCATCAGTTTACGTGTTCTATCTTCAACACCTTTAGCTGAGTCAATGACCATTAAACATGAATCAACTGCTGTTAAGGTACGATAGGTATCTTCCGAGAAGTCTTCGTGACCAGGTGTATCAAGTAGATTTACTAAGCAATCACTATAAGGAAACTGCATCACAGACGTCGTGATAGAAATACCACGATCTTTTTCCATTTCCATCCAATCAGACTTTGCGTGCTGCTTTGATCCACGACCTTTTACAGTACCTGCAGTTTGGATAGCTTGTCCGAATAAAAGAACTTTCTCGGTGATAGTCGTTTTACCGGCATCGGGATGCGAAATAATCGCGAAGGTACGACGTTTATCGACCTCGACTGTGTGAGCTGACATGAGTTACTTTGCCCTAGCATAAATAAAATGGCGCAAATTATAGCGTTTCCGAGGATAGTTGGCTAGGTAAAGTCTTGAGTATTGGTGAGTCAAAACTAAAAGCTGATTGACGATGTCAGTGAAGTTTGAACTAGACTAGCTTTGATGCAGAATTTGAACTAGAAAATCTGAGCTAATAAATCTTAGCCCTGAGGGGTAAAAAGAAAAAGGCCGATAATAACATTATCGGCCTTTTAAATATTCACTCAATTAGTTTGTTTGAGCCGATTCTTGTTCAATTAATTGCTGCTGCGCTTGAGCAAGTTCGATTCTTGCATAGCGATGCTCTACAAAATCATAAATATTAGTTGCCAAGCTCAATCGATAGTAATCAATAGCAAGTTGGTAATCTTGTTGCTCTACTGCTTTTTTGGCAATGTAAAAATAAGCTTCACATAAGCGCTCAGAATATTCTTTAGGCTGGTTTAAATTGACCTTAGCAGCCTCAAAAACCTGCTCTTTAGTCATTTTACCTAAGTAGTAGTCAACTAACACTGACGACCAAGCCTGATCATTCAATGACTGACGATTTTCCGCTAATGCTAGCTGTGCAGACTCTGTATCTCTTGGTGAGTCGACTAGATATAACCACAAAGCACGGTAGCCATCAGAAGGATCCTTTCGTAAAAAGTCTTTCATGTCTTGAGCGGCTAATTCATAACGCTCGCCGTAATACAAAGCAATACCACGGTTCAAATAGGCGTAATCATATTCAGGTGATAACTCAAGTACGCCATCAAATGACTCATAAGCACTTTCAAACTCCCCTCTTGGGTGTAATAAATCCCTAAGAAGTTATAAGCATCGGCTAAATTAGGCTGTAGTTTAATGGCTTGATGAAAATCTATTCTTGCAAGTAAACGTAAACCAACGCTGTCATATATTACGCCACGATCATAATGAAAACGCGCTCGTTGTTCAGGCGTTAGTTCCATCGTGCCAAGAATTTCATTTAATTTGGCTAAGGTTACTTCAAGTTTGTAGTCTGGGACATTTGGCGCAACCATGATTTTGCCATTCGCTGCACTATCGGCACTACCAGATAAAGAGGCACAACCTGACAATAACAAACTGGCACCCACACATAATGCGACAACTGTGGTACGTAATTTCTGTTCCATTTAAATACCTTATCAGGTTCTATAATTACTTTGCATCATATCAACCAATCTCCATAAGGGCTATGCAGATACCAATAAAATTTCATTTACCAGCATAACTGATGATATAGCCAGCTTTAGAGTTAATAAGCTACGGTTGAAATTGATAATTTACAAGACTTGCTCAACGTATTCATTCAATATCCATAACGTCTACATTAAGCGTTTGTCGACAAATTATAGGCACAAAAAAGGAGACCCGAAGATCTCCTTTTAATTAAAGCTTGGTGTCAGATATTATTCTGCAGCTGCTTCTTCTTTAGCGTTCGCTTCTTTGATAGAAAGTCTTACACGACCTTGACGGTCAACTTCCATCACTTTAACGTCAACTTCTTGATTCATTTCAAGATGGTCAGAAACGTTAGCAACACGTTCTTCACTGATTTGTGAGATGTGAACTAAGCCATCTTTACCAGGTAGGATATTAACGAATGCACCGAAATCAACGATACGGATAACCTTACCTTTATAGATGCGACCCACTTCAACTTCAGCAGTGATTTCTTCGATACGACGAATAGCTTCTTTCGTTGCTTCACCGTTTGAAGATGCAATCTTCACAGTACCGTTGTCATCAAGTTCAATTGTTGTACCCGTTTCTTCAGTAAGTGCACGGATAGTCGCACCACCTTTACCGATAACGTCACGGATCTTCTCAGGATTAATCTTGATAGTCGTGATACGTGGAGCGTGATCAGAGATATCTTCTCGTGCGCCACCAATTGCTTGGTCCATAACGTTAAGAATATGAACACGTGCGCCGTATGCTTGTTGCAGTGCGATGTCCATGATCTCTTTAGTGATACCTTCAATCTTGATATCCATCTGCAGAGCAGTAATACCGTCACGAGTACCCGCTACTTTAAAGTCCATGTCACCTAAGTGATCTTCATCACCTAAGATATCAGAAAGAACCACAAAGTCGTCGCCTTCTTTTACTAGACCCATTGCGATACCAGCAACAGAAGTCTTGATAGGTACACCCGCATCCATTAACGCTAATGAAGTACCACAAACAGAAGCCATAGAGCTTGAACCGTTTGATTCAGTGATTTCAGATACAACACGAACACTGTATGGGAATTCTTCAGCAGAAGGCATAACAGCATTGATACCACGCCAAGCTAATTTACCGTGACCAATTTCACGACGCTTAGGCGAACCAACCATACCTGTTTCACCAACAGAGTAAGGAGGGAAGTTGTAATGAAGCATAAAGCGATTAGTACGCTCGCCCATGATGCTGTCAATTTTTTGAGCATCACGTTCAGTACCTAAAGTACAAGTTACTAATGCTTGAGTTTCACCACGAGTAAATAAAGAACTACCGTGTGTACGTGGAAGTACACCCGCTAATACGTTTAATGCGCGAATCATATCTGGTTCACGACCGTCGATACGTGGCTTGCCACTAATAATACGACCACGAACTACGTCTTTTTCAAGACTACCTAATAAGTTGTCAACTTCACGAGTATCAACATCAGGATTTTGAGCAATCAATGCTTCTTTAGCAGCCGCTTTAACTACGCCAACTTGAGCATAACGGTCTTGCTTAACTTCGATTTGGTAAGCCGCAGTCATGCCTTCTTCAGCTAACTCTTTAATTTGAGCTACTAAATCTTGATCTTGTACTGGAGCAGTCCAATCCCAAGTAGGTTTACCCGCTTCAGCTTTGAATTCTGCAATAGCTTGAACAACAACTTGCTGCTGGTCGTGACCGTAAGTCACAGCTCCTAGCATGATTTCTTCAGCTAATGATTTTGCTTCTGATTCAACCATCAATACAGCTGATTCAGTACCAGCAACAACTAAGTCAAGGTCACTTTCAGCAACTTGATCAACTGTTGGGTTTAATAGATATTCGCCATCAATGTAACCAACGCGTGCTGCGCCGATTGGGCCATTAAATGGGATACCTGAAATAGAAAGCGCAGCTGAAGTACCAATCATTGCAACCATATCTGGTTCAATTTGTGGATCAACTGAAACTACCGTAATGATTACTTGAACTTCGTTTTTAAAACCGTTCGGAAATAAAGGACGAATTGGACGGTCGATTAAACGAGCAATCAGTGTTTCATCTTCAGAAGGACGACCTTCACGCTTGAAGAAACCACCAGGGATTTTACCTGCTGCGTAGGTTTTTTCTTGGTAGTTAACTGTTAATGGGAAGAAGTCACGGCTTGGATCCGCTACTTTTTTACCAACAACAGTTACTAAAACTGTTGTATCGCCCATGCTCGCTAAAACTGCAGCATCTGCTTGACGTGCAATAACACCTGTTTCTAAGGTGACGGTATGTTGACCATACTCAAAACTCTTTACAATTGGATTCACGTGACCCATTCCTTAATTATTGACCTTTAAATTACGCGCACAAGTATACTGCAATTTTTTACAATAGTTAAAGCGCATCGCAATATACCGCTAAAAAATAATTAAATTTACCGAAAATGAAGCCGATAACAGCCATTGTAAATACTTGCATTTGATGACAGCAGGATGACAAAGCCGCTCAAAATTGCTTAACTGCTTGAAGCACCTCTCTTGTTGAGGAAGGTTATCGCTATAATTAATGACATTTAATCTGATTTTGTCTAAAGTGAGATGATGCGAAAGCGACATAAATTAATAAGTGATTAGGCACAGCAGATTTACTAACTAATCGATATCTTCTCTATGAAACTGTAATAAAAACAAATGGAATCGTTTGAATGACACCAAGGTTTAAATCTCTGACATGGAAGCAAACTAACTTAGTTGTATTTACTGCTTTGTTTTTTGCGATTGCCATTTTTGTTGTCGAGATAGCTTTAGTTGTCGTCACAACCAAACAGCAGCTTACCGCCTCTCAAGAAGAGTTACTTAATTCAGTAGAACAAACTGCCTCTAATGCAGTTTGGGCACTAGATGATAAACAAACCGAACAAACCTTAGAGGGTATTATCAAAATTGATAATATTAGCTCTGCAGTCATTACCTTAGATGATGGTAGCCTTTTCGTAACAGCCAGTAATCAACCAAAACAATTCTCTGAAAACTACGACAATTTAAGCCACTTTTTATTTAAAGACTTAAATGAGATTTCACGACCGCTATACCGCCCTTTTTATTTTGAAGGCAATAAAAAACAGCAACTGATTGGAACGCTTACCATCTTTTACAACACACAAGAGATGACCAATAACCTATTTAATCAGTTACAACTCGGCTTTATTGCTACGTTAGCACGAGCTTTATTACTCACCTTAGTATTAACTATCGTTTTCCACCGCTTTTTGACTCAACCCATTGCCCAAATTAGTGAAGCAATTGATAAAATAGACCCAGATTTACCCGATGAAAACTTACTGCCTATGGCTAAGGCTCACAAAGATGATGAGCTTGGGCTAGTGACCTCAAAGTTCAACCAGATTTTATTACAGTTTAGTCAGACTCAAAATAAACTCAGAAAAATGGCAACTCGGGACCCATTAACCAGTTTGCCTAACCGCACCTTATTGCTCGAAACTTTGGATGTAACCATTCAACGAGCACGGGTTCACAAAAGACACTTTGCACTACTCTTTATCGATTTAGACCGCTTTAAAAACGTGAATGATTCATTGGGTCATGCTATTGGGGATCAATTCCTCGCACGTGTCGCGAGGATTTTAGAAACCGTTGTAGGTGACAGAGGCAGCGTAGCAAGATTAGGTGGCGATGAGTTTGTCATTGTCGCTGATGATATAGAAACACCAGATCAAGCAGCTGACTTCGTCGATAAACTGCAAAAACAACTAAATGCGCCCGTACAACTTAACGAGCACGCCATTCACCCTGCGGCATCAATCGGTATCTCTATTTATCCTGAAGATGGCCCTGGCGCAGAGGATCTTATTCGACACGCTGATATCGCTATGTACAGTGCTAAAGCTGCTGGTTCTAATCAATGGGCATTCTTTAAGCAACAAATGACCGAGAATGCCGCTGTGAGGCTCAAAACAGAAGCCTCACTACATGACGCCCTGAAGCACAATGAATTCTTATTATACTTCCAACCTAAACTCGATCTAAAAACGAATCGAATTATGGGGTGTGAAGCACTTATCCGTTGGCAAAAGAATGGCGAACTCGTGCCGCCGATGTCTTTCATACCTATCGCAGAAGAAACGGGGATAATCATTCCTATAGGCCGCTGGGTTATCGAGCAAAGCTGTAAGGTCATTCGTGAATGGGAAAAGAAATACAATTATGCCATTCCAATAGCAGTGAATGTGGCATCGCAGCAGTTTGCTGATGCCAGTTTGGTTTCTGACATAAAGCAATTAGCGCTTAGATATCAAATTCGTCCTGAACTCTTAGAAATTGAGATAACTGAGACCTCTTTGATGAATGATGTCGATCAAGCAATTACTAAACTGGAGCAGCTAAAAAGTGCAGGGTTTGGTATAGCGGTTGATGATTTTGGTACAGGGTATTCATCATTGTCATACTTAAGACATCTGCCTATTACAACGATGAAGATTGACCGAGGGTTTGTATCTGATTTACCCCATGATGCATCAATTGCTTCAACCATTTTGATGTTAGGTCAGCAACTGAATTTAGATATTGTTGCAGAAGGTATTGAGAACCAAGAACAACTCACTTGGCTTCAGCAACATAATTGCCAAATTGGCCAAGGCTTCTTTTTCAGTAAGCCCTTACCGCTAGACGAGTTTGAAGCGCAATATTTTACTGAAATGAGTATGCCGTTAGAACAGGTTTAAATGCCAGCGACTTGCTTTTAAAAAAAACGTAAAGCGATGATGTATGACTAAATTGGACATAATAAAAAAGGAGGCTTAAGCCTCCTTTTTTACGGTTAGAATTTGACTATGTAAACACAATCAAATTAAACATCGTTATTAACGACGTAAACCTAACTTCTGGATAAGAGCAGTATAACGAGCTACGTCTTTACGCTTTAAGTAAGCAGTAAGTTTACGACGTGCGCTAACCATACGTAATAGACCACGACGTGAATGGTGATCATGGATGTGCTCTTTGAAGTGACCTTGCAGATGGTTAATCTGTGCAGTCAATAAAGCAACTTGTACTTCAGTTGAACCAGTGTCGTTTTCACCACGGCTGTATTCAGCTACGATAGCTGCTTTTTGTTCATTACTTAGTGACATATTTATCTCCAGAAAAAATTAAATTAACTCTAGCCAATCACTAACTCAGCCAGAGGGGGCGACATTCTAACTATATTCAGTCACTATCGCAATAAAAAACACTTAACAGTCGATAAAAGCTAGTAATTAATGATTATTCTGCACTGTGATCAACAACTAGACGCTTAGGAGCCAGCAAACCATCATCATTCATGGTGCCAATTCCGATAAAGCGACGCTGCTCACCTAACGTCATTCTGACCAATTCACCTGCTTTTAAGCCTGCAGCCTGAACAGGCTGACCTTGCAAAATAAATTGCTCACAAGCATCCGGTAAATTAACTTCAGTGAAGTTTGCTACAGCAGTGTCCATCGGCAACAACAAATCATCTAACACGCTAAAAGAAGACTCATCTTCTTTATCGAAGTGTTCAGCTAATTCAGTTAACTGCTCAAGCGTCACCATTTTCTCATATGGATAGCCTGCAACTTGGGTTCGTCTCAGCATAGTGACATGTGCGCCACAACCTAGCATTTCACCTAAATCATCAATGATGGTACGAATGTAGGTGCCTTTTGAGCAATGAATATCAAGTGTTAAGTCATCGCCTTCTAGGCTAACAAATAGCAACTCAAATACGGTAATAGGACGGGCTTCTCGAGGAACCTCAATGCCTTCACGAGCATACTTGTATAAAGGCTGCCCTTGATACTTTAGTGCAGAGAACATTGAAGGCACTTGCATGGTATCACCACGAAAATGCTCTAAAGAATCCTCTAACAGCTTTTGCTCAAACTTAACCGGTCGGATCTGAACAACTTCACCATCAGAATCACTTGTGTCTGTTCTTTCACCTAATTTAGCTGTCACCAAATAACGCTTGTCCGCATCTAAAAGGTGTTGAGAGAACTTGGTTGCTTCACCTAAGCAAACGGGTAGCATACCTGTGGCTAAAGGGTCTAAAGCACCTGTATGGCCTGCTTTATTGGCGTTATAAAGACGTTTGACGCGTTGCAAAGCATGGTTAGAACTGATGCCAGTACCTTTATCTAAAAGTACGATGCCATTAATAAAACGACCTTTGCGACGACGAGCCATTAATCTTTATCCTCAGTTTTATCTTCTGATGCATCAACATCGTCAGAGCCTAACTCATCTTGTCTTGCTTGGTCTTGCTTAGCTTTGTCTTGTGTAATCACTTGGCTCACTAAGTTAGACATGCGCATGCCTTCAACTAACGAGCTATCGTATACAAAACGCAGCTCCGGCATAACACGCAGTTTCATTCGACTTGCAACCAATGTTCTCACATAAGGCGCAGCCGCTGTCAGAGCTTCAATTTTTTGTTCTACCAACTCTTGATCTTCTTCGAAGAAAGTCACAAAAACTTTCGCAAAGCTTAAATCACGAGAGACATCAACATCGTTTACTGTCACGAAGCCGATACGTGGATCTTTCATGTCGCGCTGTAAAATCATCGCTAACTCTTGCTGGAGTTGCTGTGCAATACGGCGTGTACGACTAAATTCTTTTGCCATAACATTAATACCTTATAGCTTTATATAAATAAAAAAGGCGGCTTTCGCCGCCCTTTCTGTGTTACAGCGTTCTGGCCACTTCGACCGTCTCGAAGACCTCAATCTGATCGCCAACTTTGACGTCATTGTAGTTCTTCACACCGATACCACATTCCATGCCATTACGGACATCGTTTACATCATCTTTAAAGCGACGTAATGATTCTAGTTCACCTTCGTAGATAACCACGTTTTCACGTAGTACACGGATAGGAGCGCTACGTTTGATGGTACCTTCAGTAACCATACAACCCGCAATTGCACCAATCTTAGGCGACTTAAATACGTCACGTACTTCAGCTAGACCGATGATTTGCTGCTTGAACTCAGGCGCTAACATGCCGGTCATTGCCGCTTTAACTTCATCAATTAGGTCATAGATAACGCTGTAGTAGCGTAAATCAACGCTTTCAGCTTCAATTGTCTTACGCGCTTGTGCATCAGCACGAACGTTGAAACCAACCATGATAGCGTTTGAAGCTGCTGCAAGTGTTGCATCAGTTTCTGTTAATGCACCAACACCACGAGCAATAATGCTAACTTTAACTTCGTCAGTAGACAGTTTCGTTAATGAATCACAAATTGCTTCAAGTGAACCTTGAACGTCTGCTTTAAGTACGATGTTTAGCTCTTGTACTTCGCCTTCAGTCATGTTCGCAAACATGTTCTCAAGTTTAGACTTCTGCTGACGCGCAAGTTTAACATCACGGAATTTACCTTGACGGTAAAGTGCAACTTCACGAGCTTTACGTTCATCACGTACCACAGTCGCTTCATCACCTGCAGATGGCACACCTGACAGACCTAAGATCTCAACAGGAATTGAAGGACCAGCTTCTTTAATGCTCTTACCGTTTTCATCTTTCATCGCACGGATTTTACCGTACTCAAGACCACAAAGAACGATATCACCTTGGCGTAACGTACCTTCTTGAACAAGAACAGTAGCAACAGGGCCACGACCTTTATCCAATTTAGATTCGATAACCACACCTGCAGCCATACCTTCACGAACAGCTTGAAGCTCTAGAACTTCAGCTTGTAAAAGAATGCCTTCAAGTAGCTCATCGATACCTGTACCTGCTTTAGCTGAAACGTTGACGAACATATGCTCGCCGCCCCAATCTTCAGACATTACACCATGCTGCGCTAACTCACTCTTAACACGTTCTGGATCAGCTTCTGGCTTATCCATTTTGTTCACAGCAATGATTAACGGCACGTTACCGGCTTTAGCATGTTGGATTGCTTCAATTGTCTGAGGCATAGCACCATCATCAGCAGCAACGACCAATACAACGATATCTGTTGCTTTAGCACCACGAGCACGCATAGAAGTGAACGCTGCGTGACCAGGAGTATCTAAGAAAGTGATCATGCCGTTGTCAGTTTCAACGTGGTAAGCACCAATATGCTGCGTAATACCACCGGCTTCACCATCGGCAACTTTTGCACGACGAATATAATCAAGTAATGATGTTTTACCATGGTCAACGTGACCCATAATGGTCACAACTGGAGCACGTGTTTCTAGAACAACGTTCTCTTCATCACGATCACCAAGTACTTGATGCTCTAATTCGTTTTCACGTAGTAGTACAACTTTGTGACCCATTTCTTCAGCAACCATTTGTGCTGTTTCTTGGTCAAGGATTTGGTTAATCGTAACCATTGAACCCATTTTCATCATTTGCTTGATGATTTCAGTTGCTTTAACAGACATACGCTGCGCAAGTTCAGCAACAGAAACGGTTTCACCAATACGAATGTCGCCTTTAACCACTGCGACAGGCTTGTTAAAGCCGTGTGCCATTGATTCAGGAGCAGTACTTTGGTTACGAGCGCCTCTTGAACGGTTATCACGACCGCCTTTGCCACCACGTTTCTTGTTCGCATTCTTGTTACGAGAACGACGACCACGTTTTTCTTCTGCAGCATCTGAGCTATCTTCAGCAGCACGAGCAGCTTTAGATGTTGTGATGTGATGGTCGCTGTTTTTCTCAGCTTCTATACGTTGACGCTCCTCTTCAGCCCAACGCTTAGAGTTTTCTTCAGCAAGTTTACGCGCAGTTTCAGCAGCTTGTGCAGCTTCTTCTTTTGCTTTTTAGTTAACGCTTCTTCTTGAGCAGCTTTAATACGCTCAGCTTCAGCTTTAGCTGCAGCAGTTTCAGCATCATCAGCTTTAGCAGGTTTTGCTTCTGCTTTTGCTTTAGCTTCGGCTTCTTTCTTTGCCTTAGCTTCTGCATCGGCTTTAGCTTTTGCTTCAGCCTTAGCTTTGTCTTCAGCAGCTTTAGCTTCTGCTGCAGCTTTTGCCGCCGCTTCTGCTTCTTTTTGCTGTTGTGCTTGTTTTTCTGCTTCTGCGGCTAATTCACTTTCATCACGTTTAACGAAAGTACGTTTCTTACGTACTTCAACTTTAACGTCTTTAGATTGGCCACCACCGGCATTCACGCTTAAAGTAGACACAGTTTTGCGTTGCAAAGTCATTTTTTGCGGCGCATTTTCACCACCATGCTGCTTCTTTAAGTGATCTAACAACGTTTGCTTTTCTGTTTCAGAAACGCTGTCAGTTTTAGTCTTCTTAATTCCCGCTTCGGCAAACTGTTCAATCAGTCTGTCTACATTCTTGCCCACTTCTGTGGCCAATTTATCTATACTTGTATCTGCCATCAATTAAATCCCCCTGTTGATCGACTTATGCTTCTTCGCCAAACCAACAGATATTACGGGCAGCCATGATGAGCTCACCTGCTTTTTCTTCTGTCAATTCTTCAATATCGATTAAATCGTCAATACCTTGTTCTGCTAAGTCTTCTAAGGTCGACACACCTTTACTTGCAAGAACATATGCTAAATGCTTTTCTAAACCATCTAACGCTAATAAATCAGCAGCCGGTTCTGCACCATCAAGTGCTTCTTCCGTTGCTAATGCTCGAGTCGAAATCGCTGCTTTGGCACGTTCGCGCAAGGCAGCAACAATATCTTCATCAAAACCGTCAACTTCTAACAGTTCTGCTTCTGGTACGTATGCAATTTCTTCTAAAGAAGTGAAACCTTCTTCAGCAAGAACGGTTGCAAAATCTTCGTCAACGTCTAATGTTTCAACAAACAAGCTAATCACTTTAGCGCTTTCAGCTTGGTGCTTGGCGTTTAGCTCCTCAACGGTCATCACGTTAAGTTCCCAACCTGTTAGTTGAGTAGCTAAACGAACATTTTGACCGTTACGGCCAATTGCTTGTGCCAAACTATCTGCTTCAACAGCAATATCCATTGAGTGGTTGTCTTCATCAACAATGATTGAAGCAACATCAGCAGGTGCCATTGCATTGATCACGTATTGTGCTGGATTGTCATCCCACATAACGATATCAACACGCTCACCGCTTAATTCATTTGATACAGCTTGAACACGTGCACCACGCATACCAACACAAGCACCGATTGGGTCGATACGCTTATCGTTAGTTTTCACCGCAATCTTAGCGCGAGCGCCTGGATCACGTGCTGCGCCCATGATTTCAATCATTTCGTCTAAAATTTCAGGTACTTCTACTCTGAATAGCTCGATGATCATCTCAGGCTTACTACGGGTTAAAAATAGTTGCGCGCCACGAGCTTCTGGGCGAACGGCATAAAGTAATGCACGAACACGGTCACCAGGGCGGAAAGATTCACGACTGATGATGTCTTCTTTATAAATCACACCGTCTGCGTTATTACCTAAATCAACGACGACACTTTCGCGGGTGCTTTTCTTGACAACACCAGTAACAATTTCACCTTCTCTTTCGATGAACTGCTCTACGATTTGCGCGCGTTCAGCTTCACGTACTTTTTGTACAATAACTTGCTTCGCTGTTTGCGTTGTAATACGGTCAAAAACAACTGAATCGATTTCATCTTCGATGAATTCACCCGGTTGAATTTCAGGATTTTCAAAACGTGCAGCTTCAAGTGTAATTTCACTATAAGGGTTTTCTAAAGCTTCGCCTTGATCATCAACAACCATCCAACGACGGAAAGTGTCGTAGTGGCCCGTTTTACGGTCAATAGCAACGCGAACTTCAATTTCGCCTTCGTATTTTTTCTTAGTTGCTGTGGCTAGAGCAATTTCTAGCGCTTCGAATATTTTCTCGCGTGGGACGGCTTTTTCATTGGATACCGCCTCTGCGACTAGCAGAATCTCTTTATTCATTATGTCTTGCCTCGTTCACCTTGAAACTATCAAAACTTCGCAATAATGTTGCCTTTACGCACATTATCTAAAGCCACAATCAAATCTTCACCATCAACGGTAATTGTCAGCATTTGCCCTTCAATTGCCGTAATAGCACCTTTTAAATTACGACTACCTGCAACAGGCATCGTTAACTGTACTTTTGCATCTTCGCCGATATAAGCAGCGTATTGCTCAGCCGTAAATAGTGGTCTATCTACACCTGGCGATGAAACTTCTAGTGTGTATTCTGTCGAAATTGGGTCTTCAACATCTAGAACAGCACTAACTTGGCGGCTGGCTTCAGCACAATCTTCAATATTGATACCGTTTTCACCATCAATAAATACACGTAATATTGAATGACGCCCTGCATGGACAAACTCAATACCCCAAAGTTGAAAACCTAACGCTTCAACAGGTACTGTCAGCATTTCTGTCAGTTTAGTTTCTAATGTTGCCAAAAATGACCCCCAAAAACGAAAAAAAGGGCAAATAGCCCCAAGAAAGTCCGTAAAATCACGGAGTTACTAAGCTCCATATAACAAAAAACCCCGTAATAACGAGGTCTTAAATATAGAACCTTTTAATTATTTATCCTTAGAAATAAGAAATAAATAATAAGCTGGTTGCGGGGGCCGGATTTGAACCGACGACCTTCGGGTTATGAGCCCGACGAGCTACCAAACTGCTCCACCCCGCGTCAACTTGCGCAATTATATTAACTTACGTCTTTGCTTGCAATAATTAATCAGTGTTAACTTGAGGCTGATTAATTAAATTTTGGTGCGGATGGTGGGACTTGAACCCACACGAGCATAGCTCACCACCCCTCAAGATGGCGCGTCTACCAATTCCGCCACATCCGCATTCAAACTTTTTACACTAGTTAGCTAAAGCAATCACTACTAGTTTTTTGCCAATTGGAGGCAATAATTTAGTCAGGAATTTCTGATTCTGAGGTTTCAGCCTGAGTAGGAGCTTGTTCAACTTGCTCTACTGCAGAACCTAAATCATTCCAAGCATCATCTTTTTTAGAGTGGTTTGCACTTAAGTTACCTAAAATAAGGCTTAATGCGAAAAAACCAATCGCTAAAACAGCGGTGCTACGGGTCAGGAAGTTACCTGAACCATTTGAGCCAAATAGAGTTCCTGATGCACCAGCACCAAAAGAAGAACCCATATCTGCGCCTTTACCTTGTTGAATTAAAATCAGTCCTACTAGACCAATCGCAACAACCAAGTAAACAACAATTAAAACTTCATACATAATATTATGCGCTCATCGCTATGGAACATAAACTTAAAAACTCGCTAGAGTTTAAGCTAGCTCCGCCAATCAATCCACCATCTACGTCTGGTTGGGCAAATATATCAGCAGCATTCGATGGGGTAACACTACCGCCATATAAAATGCGAATATTCTCTCCAATAAATGGAGACACTTCAGAGAGTCGATTACGAATAAACGCGTGAACTTCTTGCGCTTGCTCTGGAGTTGCACTTTTACCAGTGCCTACAGCCCATAAAGGCTCATAAGCGATAATGGCATTATCAAAAGCCATGGTGCCATTCTTTTCGATAACAATGTCTAACTCTTCAGCAATGACTTCAAAAGTTCGTCTTGCTTCACGAGCTGGACCTGATTCACCAACACAAAGAATCGGCGTTAGACCATGTTTTTGTGCTGCAGCGAATTTCTCTGCAACGATATTACTTGTTTCGCCGTACATTCTACGACGTTCGGAATGGCCGATAATCACATATCGACATCCTGAATCTTTTAGCATTTTACCGGAAATTTCACCAGTATAGGCACCGAAGTCATGTTGACTTAGGTTTTGTGCGCCCATTCTTACAAGCGCACCATCTAAGGTTTGCTTATTTGCTTCAAGTAGTTGTCTAACACTTTCAAGATAAATTGAAGGTGGACATAAAACTACTTCAGCAGAATCATTTTGGAGCTTTGTAGCAAACTTGCTGAATAACTCTTGAGCTAACGCTGCACTGCCATTCATTTTCCAGTTGCCAGCTACCATAGGACGTCTGAGTGCCATTACTGTCTCCTTTGAAAGCGGCGTGAATGATAACGAACCGCCAAACAACTTACAATAGCTAACTCAGGAATATTTATCATAACTTGACGGAATGATGTTTTTTTATTCGCTGAGCTAAGATATTAAATAAGTTAATAATAAATAAAAACGCAAAATGATTGTATACCGAACTTTGTCACAAACCCACGCTTTTGACTACATCGGCAATTTCGTTTGCAAAAGCCGTGACTTGAACATCATTTTTACCTTCGACCATCACCCTTATCAAGGGTTCTGTGCCTGATTCTCGTATAAGTACTCGCCCATTTTGACCCAATAGCTTTTCAATTTTTGTCTGAACAGAGCGCACAAGTTTTGATTCTAATGGCTTTTTGTCGACGTTATAGCGGACATTAATTAATACTTGCGGGTACATTTCTAGAGGGGCAACTAATGCAGCAAGCTTGCTGTTGGCACATTGCATGGCTGCTAATACTAATATCCCAGCAACGATACCATCACCAGTCGTACCATGATCTAAATTAAGAATATGACCTGAATTTTCACCGCCGATACGCCAGTTATTTTGGCGCATAAGCTCCATGACATATCGGTCACCAACATTTGAACGAACAAACGGTACATATAACTCATTCAATGCAACTTCCAATCCAAGATTTGACATCAAGGTCCCCACAACTCCGCCTTGAAATTTACCTTGTTTGATCGCATCTAGAGCAAGAATATACAATATTTGGTCACCATCAATAATATTGCCTTGATGATCGACCATCATGATACGGTCACCATCACCGTCGAGTGCTATTCCCACATCTGCATTGTGATTGATAACGGCTTCACAAATAGCCGCCATGGAAGTTGCTCCAACTTTATCATTAATATTTAATCCATTAGGTTTATCACCAATGGTAATCACATTGGCACCTAACTCTTTAAATACATTGGGTGCAACATGATAGGTAGCACCATGAGCACAGTCGACGACTATAGTTAATCCGTTTAAAGTCAGATTTGCCGGAAAGTGGCCTTTGCAGTATTCAATATATCGACCGGCGGCATCATCAATTCGAGCCGCCTTACCGAGTAGGTGTGACTCAACACATTGCATAGGCTTAGTCAGCTCATGCTCAATTTCCAATTCTATTTTGTCATCTAACTTACTGCCGTCAGCAGAGAAGAATTTAATGCCATTATCATAATATGGATTATGTGAAGCGCTGATAACGATTCCCGCTTCAGCTCTAAACGTTCTAGTAAGGTAAGCAATTGCGGGGGTAGGCATTGGACCAACGAGCAGAACATTAAGTCCTGCAGCAGACAAACCAGCCTCTAATGCTGATTCGAAAAGATACCCGGAAATGCGGGTATCCTTACCAATAATAATTTTCTTTGTCCCACTGCGTGAAAGCACTCTGCCTGCAGCCCAACCTAATTTTAAAGCTAATTCAGGGGTCATGAAGCCTGCGCCAACTTTTCCCCTAATTCCATCCGTGCCAAATAGATTACGTTGTTGCATTAGTACCTCACATTAAGTGAATTCACACTAACTCAATCAGCTAAACTAACAGGTTATATCACTTTATTCATGTAAACTCGCCATGGTTGCTGACATAACCGTTAACGCATCGACGGTTTCTTTTACATCATGTACTCGTAAAATTTGCGCGCCTTGTTGCGCCGCAATCATTGCTCCTGCAAGACTACCAGCGAGTCGTTCATCTACATTTCGCTGGAGTAAATCGCCAATCATGCTCTTTCTAGAAAGGCCGATAAGTACAGGTAGGTGCATGCTATGAAGTTCAGGTAATTTTGCCAATAGCTCATAATTGTGCGCTAAGGTTTTCCCAAAACCGAAACCCGGGTCAATGATAATATTTTCGCGAGGCATACCTGCTGCAACACAATAATCAATGCGTAATGATAGAAAATCGATAACTTGTTGAATAACATTGTCATAACTTGGATTATCTTGCATTGTTTCAGGCTTACCTTGCATATGCATTAAGCATACAGGCACATCCAAGCTAGTCGCCATCGCGACTGCGCCAGGTGCTTGTAAAGCGCGGACATCGTTAATAATATGCGCGCCTGCAGCGACCGCTTTCTCCATCACCTCTGGTTTACTCGTATCGATTGAAATCCAAATATTAGGATGTTTAGCCGCATACTCAATCACTGGGATCACACGAGCCAATTCTTCTTCAACTGATACATCAGTTGCACCGGGCCTAGTGGACTCGCCACCAATATCCAAGATGGTCGCACCTTCTTCGATGACTTTATCAACCTGTTTACAGGCATTTTCGAACGTAGAAAACTGACCACCATCAGAAAAAGAATCAGGGGTAACATTGATAATTGCCATTACGACAGGGTTAGATAACGATAATGTTTTATCGCCAGACTTCAGCTCAAACACACAACCTCACTTACATTAAAAAGTGCCACACCAGCAATATGACTTAATTATGACACTAGTACAATAAATATAAAAAAACCCCTTTCGGGGTTTTTTATTTCAAAATACAGCTAGTTATTTTGCTGTAGATTCATCTGTTTTAGGTTCAACATCAGGCTTATCTTCTGTTGACTCTTCGGCTACTGAATCGGTATTAACCGGTGTGCCTTTATCTTGGTCATCCATTGAATCATCCGCTTGCCAATCCGCAGGCTGGCGAACATCACGTCGATTCATAAGATCATCAATTTGTTCAGCATCAATGGTTTCATACTTCATTAATGCATCTTTCATTGAATGAAGGATATCCATATTTTCAGTCAGGAATGTATGTGCACGCTCATAGTTAGTATCAATAAGGTGCTTCACTTCCTGATCAATCATGCCAGCAGTTTCATCAGACATATTCTTAGATTTCGCCATACTGCGACCTAAGAACACTTCGCCTTCATCTTCCGCATACAGAACCGGCCCTAACTTCTCAGAGAAGCCCCACTGTGTCACCATGTTACGGGCAATCGATGTAGCATATTTAATATCTTGAGATGCACCTGTCGATACTTTCTCACCACCATAAATGAGCTCTTCAGCTAGACGGCCACCATAAGCTACCGAGATTTGACTCTCAAGTTTACGACGACTTTGGCTGATAGCATCCGCTTCAGGCAAGAAGAATGTTACACCTAATGCACGGCCACGAGGGATAATCGTGACTTTATGAACCGGATCATGCTCTGGTACTAAACACCCAACAATCGCATGGCCTGCTTCATGATAAGCCGTCATTTCTTTCTCTTCTTCCGACATCACCATAGTGCGGCGCTCTGCACCCATCATGATTTTGTCTTTCGCGCTTTCAAACTCTTCCATGCCAACGACGCGGCGATTACCACGTGCTGCGAAAAGTGCAGCTTCGTTAACAAGGTTAGCGAGATCAGCACCAGAGAAACCTGGTGTACCACGAGCGATAACACTGGCTTTAACACCATCAGCTAGAGGTACTTTACGCATATGAACTTTAAGAATTTGCTCACGACCACGGACATCTGGCAAACCTACAACCACTTGACGGTCAAAACGGCCCGGACGCAATAAAGCAGCATCAAGAACATCTGGACGGTTAGTTGCAGCGATAACAATGATACCTTCGTTACCCTCAAAACCATCCATTTCGACCAACATTTGGTTCAATGTTTGCTCACGTTCATCGTGACCACCACCCACACCAGCGCCACGTTGGCGACCTACGGCATCGATTTCATCGATAAAGATAATACAAGGTGCTGACTTTTTCGCTTGCTCAAACATGTCACGTACACGAGATGCACCAACACCGACAAACATTTCAACGAAGTCAGAACCAGAAATAGTAAAGAACGGTACTTTAGCTTCACCAGCAATGGCTTTAGCAAGTAGGGTTTTACCTGTACCCGGAGGGCCCACAAGTAACACACCCGTCGGAATACGACCACCTAACTTTTGGAAACGTGTCGGTTCTTTTAAGTAATCAACCAATTCTTTCACGTCTTCTTTAGCTTCGTCACAACCTGCAACGTCACCAAAAGTCGTTTTAATTTGGTCTTCGCTCATCAATTTGGCTTTACTTTTACCAAATGACATTGCGCCTTTACCACCACCGCCTTGCATTTGACGCATGAAGAATATCCATACACCGATCAATAGCAGCATTGGGAACCAAGAAATGAAAATTTGGGTTAAGAAACTAGACTCTTCAGCTTCCTGCCCTTTCATTGAAATCCCTTTACGATCAAGATCATTAATTAAATCTTGGTCATACATTGGCATAATAGTGGTGAACTTCTCTCCAGAACGCTTGATCCCTTCAATAGTTCGTTGATCACTCTTAATTTCAACCGAATTGATATTGCCATTACGGACACTATCTAAGAATACGGAATAATCCATCTTCTGCGATGACGAAGAAGAGGGGAGTAACCCTGAAAAACTGACATCAGCACAACGGCGATGACAACCCAGAGAATTAAATTTTTTGCCATGTCACTCAAATTTCTAGACCTCTTAAAGACCCACGATAATTAATCGTTAGACTACTATAACTTGTAACCAGTCGCCACTATATACACTTCACGTGAACGTGGTCGCGATGAATCTGGTTTTCGTGTTTTAACTGTAGTGAAAGCTTGTCGAACTGCTTTCATATATTCATCAAAGCCCTCCCCTGAAAGACTTTAACTGCAAAACTACCATTAGATGCCAATACTTGATGACACATATCTAATGCTAATTCAACAAGATACATCGCCCTAGGTTGGTCCACACCGTCTGAACCACTCATATTAGGCGCCATATCAGAAAGCACTACATCCACTTTATCCTCACCAACACGGTCAAGTAAAGCATCAAGTACTTTCTCTTCACGGAAATCACCTTGTAAAAAGTCAACTCCCACAATTGGATCCATTGGTAAAATATCACAGGCAACTAGCTTGCCTTTTTCTCCAACCAATTTAACAGCAATCTGTGACCAGCCACCAGGCGCTGCACCTAAATCAACCACTGTCATACCTGGTTTAATCAATTTATCTTTCTGTTGGATTTCTTCCAACTTGAATGCAGCTCGAGAGCGTAAGCCTCGCTTCTGTGACAGTTTAACGTAATGATCGTCAAAATGTTCTTGCATCCATCGGCTTGAACTTGCCGAACGTTTTTTCGTTGCCATTTAAATTCCGTAACGATTTGGAGTTACATAAAGCTTATATAAGGGTAGAATAGCCGTTTTTCAACAGTAACATTCAAAAAGTTGGTACAAATGAACTTAACAACCAAACAAAAACAGCATTTAAAAGGCTTAGCGCATAATCTTAAGCCAGTGGTGCTGCTGGGTGCTAATGGTTTGACCGAAGGTGTGCTGGCTGAAATTGATAGTGCACTCACTCATCATGAACTAATAAAAGTGAAAGTAGGCTCTTCTGATAGAGAGCTTAAAAATGCTGTCGTTGACGCGATTATTCGCGAAACTCAATCAACCAAAATACAGCTTATCGGACACACCTTAGTTATTTTCCGTCAGTCTGCTGAAATGAAAGTTGCCATTCCAAAAGCAAAGTAATTTCGTCAAACAACTCGGTTTAAATGTTCATATTGCTTCAATACGATTCAAATGTTCATTTTGACCTAAAAAAACCACTGTTAATCAGTGGTTTTTTTATTACTATAAAATATCAATCTTAAGTCGTAATTAATATTGATATTAATTCTGGCTTAGATGTACTCAACAGCCGTAATTTCATATTCTGCTGTGCCACCTGGCGTTGTAATAGCCACTTCATCATCGACACTCTTACCAATCAGTCCACGGGCAATTGGCGAATTTACTGAAATTAAATTCTCTTTAATATTCGCTTCATCATCACCTACGATACGGTAGGTTGACTCTGCATCAGTATCAATATTTAAAATGGTGACTGTTGTACCAAAAATAACACGACCAGTATTTTGCATCGTGGTCACATCGATGATTTGGGCATTTGATAGCTTGCCTTCAATATCACGAATACGAGCTTCACAAATTCCCTGCTCTTCTCGAGCAGCATGGTATTCAGCATTTTCTTTTAAATCACCCAATTCACGTGCTTCTGCAATAGCAGAAGTGATCTGTGGGCGGCGTTCAAATTTTAATTCGTCTAATTCTTTACGCAGCTGCTCAGCTCCGATAATCGTCATAGGGACGGTATTCATAATGTCTTATGTCTCCTTTAAAAACAAAAGCACCCCGTGCTGGTACAAAACCAACACAGTTAAATCTCGATTAATTCGCATAGCGCACGATCTTTATAACAATAAGTCTAAATGATGCGGTGTCTTGCGTTGAGGATGCATCTAATGATGATGCCTTAAGCTTACATAAACTTGAGAATACTTACTACTGACTGTCAAAAAATAGTAATAAAAAAGACTGCACGAATGCAGCCTTTTTAATCAAATCATCAATAAATTAAATAAAATTAATTTTTAGCGATTCGCTCATGTAATTCTTGTACCGAATTCACATTATTTCTGTCATCTGCTGAATGTGCTAAACAAGTAGCAAAAGCAGCATTAAGCGTTGTCGTGTAATTCACTTTGTAGCGAAGTGCACCACGTCTAATTTGACGAGAATCCTCAATTGCTTGACGACCTTCAGTCGTGTTAACAATGTAGGTGTACTCATCATTCTTAATACGGTCAAGAATATGAGGACGTCCTTCATGTACCTTGTTAACTAAGCGAGGGTTAATTCCTGCTTCACCAAGAATCACGGCAGTACCGTGTGTAGCATCGATTTGGTAACCAAGTTCAATTAACTTAGCAGCAAGCTCGGCAACACGCTCTTTATCACTGTTACGTACAGATAATAATGCTCGACCTGATTTTGGTACTTCAGCTGTCGCACCTAGTTGTGCTTTTGCGTACGCTTCAGCAAAAGTTTCACCTACACCCATAACCTCACCCGTTGAGCGCATCTCAGGGCCAAGCATTGGGTCTACACCTGGGAACTTGTTAAACGGTAATACCACTTCTTTTACAGAGAAGTACGGTGGAATCACTTCTTTAGTAAAGTTTTGCTCAGCTAAAGATTGACCAGCCATCACACGTGCAGCGATTTTCGCTAAAGGTACACCCGTTGCTTTAGAGACAAATGGAACTGTACGAGCAGCACGAGGGTTAACCTCAATCATGTAGATCTCATCGTCTTTAACAGCAAATTGCACGTTCATCAAACCAATAACGCCTAGCTCCATTGCTAATTTAGCAACTTGCTCACGCATACGGTTCTGAACATCTTCACTTAAACTGTAAGGAGGTAAAGAACAACCTGAGTCACCTGAGTGAACGCCCGCTTGCTCAATGTGCTCCATAATAGAGCCCACGACAACAATCTCGCCATCACATACCGCATCGATATCAATCTCGATTGCATTATCAAGGAATCTATCTAGCAATACTGGAGATGAGTTAGATACGCTCACTGCTTCATTGAAATAGCGACGTAAGTCTTGCTCGTCATATACGATTTCCATTGCGCGGCCACCAAGTACATAAGATGGACGAACAACTAATGGGTAACCGATACGCTCAGCAGAAATAACCGCACCTTCAACTGTTGTTACAGTGTCATTTTCAGGTTGCTTCATTTCTAAGCGTTGAATTGCTTGCTGGAAACGCTCTCTGTCTTCAGCACGGTCGATTGCATCAGGACTTGTACCAATAATCGGTACCCCTGCCGCTTCAAGGGCACGAGCTAATTTTAGAGGTGTTTGACCACCATATTGAACGATAACGCCTTTTGGCTTTTCAATGCGAACAATTTCAAGCACATCTTCAAAGGTTACTGGCTCAAAGTATAAACGGTCTGACGTGTCATAATCCGTAGAAACCGTTTCTGGGTTACAGTTAACCATAATGGTTTCGTAACCATCGTCACGTAAGGCTAACGCTGCGTGAACACAACAGTAATCAAACTCAATGCCTTGACCAATACGGTTAGGGCCGCCACCAAGAATCATGATTTTATCGCGATTTGATGGCGCAGCTTCACATTCTTCTTCGTATGTTGAGTACATGTAAGCAGTGTCTGTTGCAAATTCTGCAGCACAGGTATCAACACGCTTATATACAGGGTGCATATCAAAGCGGTCACGAATCTTACGCACTTCTGTTTCGCTAACACCTAAGATTTGCGCTAGGCGAGCATCAGAGAAACCTTTACGTTTTAGTTTCAGTAAGAATGCTTGATCAAGACCTGACATGCCCACTTCAGCAACTTTCGCTTCTTGCGCAATTAAGTCTTCAATCTGAACTAAGAACCAGTGATCAACATTCGTTAGCTTGAACACTTCATCACGGCTTAAACCTGCACGGAATGCATCCGCAATATACCAAATACGGTCAGCACCTGGTTCTTTAAGCTCATGACGGATTTGCTGCATGCTTTCAGGTAACGCAATATCAACAATTGGGTCAAAGCCTGTACGACTAACTTCTAGACCACGCAGTGCTTTTTGCAAAGACTCTTGGAATGTACGGCCAATAGCCATCACTTCACCAACAGACTTCATTTGCGTTGTAAGACGGTCATTCGCACCAGCAAATTTTTCAAAGTTAAAGCGAGGAACTTTAGTTACAACATAATCGATAGCAGGTTCAAATGATGCAGGAGTTCGACCACCTGTAATATCATTCATCAACTCATCTAAAGTGAAGCCTACCGCTAATTTAGCGGCCACTTTCGCAATTGGGAAACCCGTTGCTTTAGATGCTAATGCAGAAGAGCGAGAAACGCGTGGGTTCATTTCGATGATAACCATACGACCAGTGTTTGGACAAATACCAAACTGAACGTTAGAACCACCTGTTTCTACACCAATTTCACGCAGTACTGCTAATGAAGCATTACGCATTAACTGGTATTCTTTATCAGTCAGTGTTTGTGCTGGAGCAACGGTAATTGAGTCACCAGTATGCACCCCCATCGCGTCGAAGTTTTCAATAGAACACACGATAATACAGTTATCGTTGCGGTCACGAACCACTTCCATTTCGTATTCTTTCCAGCCGATTAATGATTCATCGATCAATAATTCACTGGTAGGAGAAAGCTCAAGACCTTGCGAACAAATGTCTTCAAACTCTTCTTTGTTATAAGCGATACCACCGCCACTGCCACCCATAGTGAATGACGGACGGATAATACAAGGGAAGCCAACTTGGTCTAAAACGCCGTAAGCTTCTTCCATTGTATGTGCAATACCGGCACGTGGACATTCAAGTCCAATTGCTTTCATTGCGGTGTCAAAACGACTACGGTCTTCAGCTTTATCAATTGCATCAGCTGTCGCACCAATCATCTCGACATTAAACTCTTTTAGCACACCCTCAGCTTCAAGTTGAAGTGCACAGTTAAGCGCAGTCTGACCACCCATAGTAGGTAAAATCGCATCAGGCTTTTCTTTAGCGATAATATTACGTACCACTTCCCAATGAATAGGCTCGATATATGTTGCATCGGCCATCTCAGGATCGGTCATGATGGTTGCAGGGTTTGAGTTAACTAGAATAACTCGATAGCCTTCTTCACGCAGCGCTTTACACGCTTGCGCACCCGAATAGTCAAATTCACACGCTTGGCCAATGACGATTGGACCTGCGCCTAGGATTAGAATGCTTTTAATATCAGTACGTTTTGGCATTGCTTCTATCTTCTCCGAGTGACCTAACTATTTAGTGTTTTGACGAAATTGCTCAATCAATTCAATGAAATGATCAAACAAAGGTGATGCATCCGTCGGTCCAGGGCTCGCTTCTGGATGCCCTTGGAAACTAAACGCAGGTTTATCAGTCAGGTGAATACCTTGTAATGACCCATCAAATAATGACTTATGTGTCACTTTAATATTCGCTGGTAACGTCGCTTCATCAGCAGCAAAACCATGGTTTTGGCTGGTGATCATCACATTACCTTTTTCGATATTGCTAACAGGATGGTTGGCACCATGATGACCAAACTTCATTTTTAATGTTTTAGCCCCAGATGCTAATGCAAGTAACTGGTGACCTAAACAAATACCAAACACTGGAATGTCAGTCTTTAGAATTTCTTGAATGGCTGTAATCGCATAATCGCATGGCTCTGGGTCACCAGGACCGTTTGACAGGAATATACCATCTGGATTCATTGCTAATACTTCTGCAGCAGAAGTTTGAGCAGGTACCACTGTCACATCACAACCACGGTCAACTAACATACGTAAAATGTTACGCTTAATACCGTAATCGAAAGCAACGACTTTATATTTAAGTTCTGATGCTGGTGTCTCATCAGGTAAACCGCCAACTAAACGCCAGCTAGCTTTACGCCATTGATAAGTAGACTCAGTCGTCACTTCTTTGGCTAAGTCCATGCCTTTTAAACCAGGGAATGCCTTTGCTGCAGCTATTGCTTTAGCTTCATCGATATCGCCAACCATAATACAACCGGCTTGCGCACCCTTTTCACGTAAAATACGGGTTAATTTACGGGTATCGATATCCGCTATGCCGACAACATTATTTGATTTTAAGTAATCACTTAATGATTGTTGGTTACGGAAGTTGCTGGCTAATAGAGGTAAATCTCGGATGATAAGACCACAAGCATGAACTGAATCAGATTCAGTATCTTCATCATTTGTGCCGGTATTACCAATATGAGGGTAAGTTAAAGTTACGATCTGGCGAGAATATGACGGATCCGTTAGAATCTCTTGATAGCCTGTCATTGAAGTATTGAATACTACTTCACCAACAGTGAGTCCATCGGCACCAATTGCTGTGCCAGAGAAAACGGTTCCATCTTCGAGTACGAGTAAGGCAGACTGTGTCAACGCGACCTCCAAAAAATAAGAGCCAAGCCACTGAAATTATTTGTATTTAATTTTTACAAATCCACCAATTTACAAAATTTTGGCAAATTCCAGCGATTTTATATGAATTAAGTTAAAGCGTCTATGCTTAGTTATTTTATTTTGGGAAAAATAATTTCCAAAAAAACCACCAACGGTGGTTTTTTTAAATATTAATTGAGACCTAATACTTGCTGCATGTCATACAAGCCTGAATCCTGATCGGATAACCAATAGGCTGCACGCATTGCACCATTAGCAAATGTCATTCGACTGGTCGCTTTATGGGTTATTTCTACTCGTTCACCAATATCAGCAAACATCACTGTGTGGTCACCAACGATATCGCCGGCACGAATAGTAGCAAAGCCAATCGTATTCCTATCACGCTCTCCGGTCATACCTTCACGACCATAAACAGCACATTCTTCAAGATCACGACCTAGAGTGTCGGCTATTACCTCACCCATTTTTAATGCCGTACCTGAAGGAGCATCTTTTTTAAATCGATGATGACCTTCGGTTATCTCGATATCAGTGTAATCACCCATCACTTTAGCGGTTAACTCTAATAATTTTAGGGTTAAATTCACACCAACAGACATATTAGGGGCAAAAACAACAGGGGTTTGCTCGGCAAAGGCGTTAATCATTTCTTTTTGAGCATGATTAAAACCTGTTGTGCCAATCACAATCGCTTTATTATTCTTTGAACACCATTCAAGGTGAACAAGAGACGATTCTGGCGAGGTAAAATCAATTAATACATCAAAGTGTTCTGATGCTATGTCTAATGAATCTGTAATCGCGACATTCATAGTACCAACGCCAGCGAGTTCACCAGCATCTACACCTATAAGTGTAGAGCCTTTACGCTCAACTGCGGCACCTAAATAAATCATTTCATGTTGCTTAGCAGCTTCAATCAATGTGCGACCCATACGGCCACTGGCACCAACAACAGCGACTCTTACTTTTGCAGTCATGTCTTTCTCCCAGTGATACAAAAACGCCTAAGATTAACTTAGGCGTTTATCATTAAACGATTGCTAATAATTCAACTTCGAATACCAACGCCGAGAATGGCGGGATTGAAGCACCAGCACCACGTTCGCCGTAAGCTAAGTGTTGTGGAACGAATAATTTAAGCTTAGTACCAACTGGCATTAGTTGTAATGCTTCAGTCCAACCAGCGATAACACCAGACACTGGGAATTCAGCTGGCTCACCACGAGTAACAGAGCTATCGAAAACGTCACCGTTGATGAAAGTACCGTGGTAATGTGCACGAATAGTAGAATCAAGTGTTGGCTTCTCACCTTCACCTTGAGTAATAACTTCATACTGAAGACCAGAATCAGTTACTGTAATGCCTTCACGTTTAGCATTTTCAGCTAGGAAGTTTTCGCCTTCTGCAGAAGCAGCTGCAGCAGCTTCTTCTTGAGCAGCTTGTAAACGACGGCTGATTTCAGTGAAAGCCACTTGTAAGTCTTCCATTGCAACAGCGCTTTCTTTACCTTCAAACGCATCCGCTAGACCAGCTTGTACAGCAGGGATATCGATACCTTCGAAAGAGTTAGCAGCAAGTTGCTCACCCATTTGACGACCTACACCATAACTTGCTTGCTGTTCCATTGTGTTGAACTCTGACATAACTTATTTACTCTCAATTCATCAGTTAAAATTTGCGGGGCAGTTTAGCACACTTTACCACCTGATGTAGGCTAATCTGCGGTGATATTGACTATTTTTCATAAGCCTTATTTACATTGGGGCAATGACTGTTTTTTTGCAGCCAGATATAACGGGAATACTTTGTCTTGAAGTGCTTGTAAATCAGCTATTCGTGTAGAGTGTGACGGGTGAGTTGAAAACAATTCAGGCCCTTGTTCACCACCCGCTTTGGCCATGTTTTGCCATAAAGTGACACTCATTGCTGGATTAAAACCCGCTTTAGCCATTAACTCTAAGCCCAGCTCATCAGCTTCACTTTCTTGATCTCGTCCAAACGGTAATAAAATGCCAACTTGTGCCCCTAACCCCAGTCCTGCCATATACAAATCTTTATTCGCGACACCACCAGCACCTAAAGCAACGTCAGCAAGTTGAATACCCGTGTTCGTCATCTGTGAGCGAGACACTTGCTCATTACCGTGTCGAGCAAGAACATGTGCAACTTCGTGGCCAACGACAGTTGCTAACTGATCTTGGTCCGCAGCGACCTCAAGTAATCCGGTATAAACACCAATGTATCCACCAGGTAAAGCGAAAGCATTTACCTGCTTTGAGTCAAAAAGTACCACTTCCCATTGCTGGGTTTGGTCAGGTAGTACCGCTGTTATTCTATTGGCAACGCAATTTACATATGCCGTTTTTTGCTTATCTTGACTAATTTTTTCAGATTTTTTCATGGCAGCAAAAGATTGTTCACCCATCTGGCTCATTTTATTTTTATCAAATAACAACATTTGACTACGACCTGTGGGAGATTTATGGGTGGCACACGCTGACATCAACAGCGAAATAAATAACAGCGGCACTAACTTGTTCATTTTATATCCTTTAAAATAATTCTTATTGGTGAGATAACTCTGTATTTATGTGCGTTATTTTAAACCAAAGCGCGGTTTAAATGCACGGCTCTATTGCTGCCTCTTTTCACCTAAGTCAACAAAGATAGGAAGCGCTGTTCGAAAATCAAAAAAAACTGCTTACCGAAGTAAGCAGTTTTTTAATACTCAATGAGTGAGTTCAGTTAATCGCAATTAGCTATTTAAATCGTGAAAGAACTTCTTAACACCATCAAAGAATCCTTCAGCCTTTGGGCTATGCTTCTTTGACTCGCCTGTTAAGGTCGATTCAAATTCGCGAAGTAATTCTTTTTGTTTCTCATTTAAGTTAACAGGCGTTTCCATTACCACCTTACACAGCAAATCGCCAACGGCATGACTGCGTACAGACTTAACCCCTTTACCACGCATACGGAACATACGGCCCGTTTGAGTTTCTGTTGGGATCTTAAGGTTCACTTTGCCATCTAAGGTCGGAACTTCGATTTCGCCACCTAATGCAGCTTTGCTGAATGAGATTGGCACTTCACAATAAAGGTTATTACCATCTCGAGTGAAGATTGCATGGTCACGTACACTAACCTGAACATATAAATCTCCAGGAGGTGCACCAAACTCACCCGCTTCACCTTCACCAGATAAACGAATACGGTCACCAGTATCAACACCAGCAGGGATCTTAACTGATAAGGTTTTGCTCTTTTCAACACGACCTTCACCATGACATTTCTTACATGGGTCTTTAATGATCTTACCGCGACCATGACAAGTTGGACAGGCTTGCTGAACAGCAAAGAAACCTTGACGCATTTGTACTTGGCCTTGGCCATGACATGTACCACATGTTGTAGCCGAAGTGCCTTTTTTAGCGCCGCTACCGTCACAAGCATCACAAGATGCTAACGTAGGAATGCGTAATTCTTTTGTAAGGCCACGAACCGCTTCTTCAAGCGAAAGTTCAAGGTTGTAACGTAAGTCACTGCCTCGAGCTGCTTGACGCTGACCACCGCCACGACGTCCGCCGCCAAAGATATCGCCAAACACATCACCGAAGATATCACCGAAATCGCCTGCACCACCATGGCCGCCGCCACGGTTAGGATCTACACCAGCATGACCAAATTGGTCATAAGCCGCTTTTTTATTGGCATCGGTGAGAATTTCGTAAGCTTCTTTTACTTCTTTAAAGCTTGCTTCAGCTTCTTGATCGCCAGGGTTACGGTCTGGATGAAACTTCATCGCCAAACGTTTATAGGCTTTTTTGATTTCTCGTTCACTGGCATCACGACCGATACCAAGAACTTCGTAATAATCTCGCTTTGACATAATCTCAGTTTTCTCAAGCAGGTATTGTACGAACGGGCGTTAGAGATTTCTCCCAACGCCCGCCTGAAAGTTAACTAAAAATTTAGCTTACTTTTTGTCGTCTTTTACTTCTTCAAACTCAGCATCAACAACGTCATCTTCAGGCTTAGCTTCTTGAGCATCTTGTGCAGGCGCTTCACCTTGTTGTGCTTGTGCATTTGCTTGAGCAATTTCCATTAACTTAGCAGATGCTTCCATTAATGCTTGTGTCGCTTTATCAATTGCTTCTTTGTCGTTACCTTTAGTTGCGGTATCAACTTCAGCCATTGCAGCTTCAATTTTTTCTTTGTCTTCGCTTGGTAATGCGTCACCCGCTTCTTCGATTTGCTTCTTCGTAGCGTGAACCATACCATCAGCTTGGTTACGTGCTTGAACTAGCTCTTCGAATTTAGCATCTTCATCAGCATGCGCTTCAGCATCACGAACCATTTGCTCTACTTCTTCATCAGATAAACCTGAGTTTGCCTTGATGGTGATGTTTTGCGCTTTGCCCGTTTTCTTATCCGTTGCAGACACGTTTAAGATACCATCGGCATCAATGTCGAATACAACTTCAATTTGTGGCTGACCACGTGGAGCTGGCTCAATACCTTCAAGGTTAAATTGACCTAAAGATTTGTTGTAGCTCGCTTGCTTACGCTCACCTTGCAATACGTGAATAGTCACAGCAGCTTGGTTGTCATCAGCAGTTGAGAACGTTTGCGATGCTTTTGTTGGGATAGTGGTGTTTTTCTCGATTAGACGAGTCATTACACTACCCATAGTTTCGATACCGAATGAAAGTGGTGTTACGTCAAGTAACAATACATCTTTCACATCACCAGAAAGAACACCTGCTTGAATTGCCGCACCTACTGCAACAGCTTCATCAGGGTTAACATCTTTACGTGGCTCTTTACCGAAGAAATCAGTTACTGCAGCCTGTACTTTAGGCATACGTGTTTGACCACCAACTAAGATAACTTCATTGATGTCAGATACTGATAAGTCTGCATCTGCTAACGCAACTTTTAACGGCTCTAAAGAACGTTGAATTAGATCTTCAACTAAAGACTCTAATTTAGCGCGAGTCACTTTAACAACTAAATGCTTAGGACCTGTTGCATCAGCAGTGATGTATGGCAGGTTAACTTCAGTTTGAGTTGTGCTTGAAAGTTCAATCTTCGCTTTTTCAGCCGCTTCTTTAACACGTTGCATTGCTAATGGGTCATTACGTAAATCTAGACCTTGTTCTTTTTTGAACTCATCAGCTAAGTAGTTAATTAAACGGTTATCGAAATCTTCACCACCTAAGTGAGTGTCACCGTTAGTAGCAAGTACTTCGAACGTTTGGTCACCGTCGTTGCTATCGATTTCAATGATAGAGATATCGAAAGTACCACCACCTAAATCGTATACAGCAACAACGTTGTCGCCTTGTTTCTTATCGATACCGTAAGCAAGTGCAGCAGCAGTTGGTTCGTTGATGATACGTTTAACATCAAGACCAGCAATACGACCAGCATCTTTAGTTGCTTGACGTTGTGAATCGTTAAAGTATGCAGGAACAGTAATAACTGCTTCTGTTACTTCTTCACCTAAAAAGTCTTCTGCAGTCTTTTTCATCTTTTTCAAGATTTCAGCAGAAACTTGTGGTGGAGCCATTTTCTTACCGTGTGCTTCAACCCATGCATCACCATTGTCAGTACCAATGATTTTGAAAGGCATGATGTCTACGTCACGTTGAACTTCGTCATCTTTAAAACGACGACCGATTAAACGCTTAATCGCGAAGAAAGTGTTAGTTGGGTTGGTAACCGCTTGACGTTTAGCTGGTGAACCTACCAATGTTTCATCTTCAGTGTATGCGATGATAGAAGAAGTAGTACGTTCGCCTTCAGCATTCTCAATTACGCGAGCTTTGTCGCCATCAAGGACAGCTACACAAGAGTTTGTTGTGCCTAAGTCAATACCAATAATTTTGCCCATGAGGATCTCCGAAATATAAATTTTAGTGTTACTAATTTGCTTATGGTTGTTGATATGGGGTCAGGATTATTAATTTCAAGTCCTAATTTTTTAGCCTCTCATATCAGCCTTAATGCATATATTGGGACAGCGATCTGAATTACAAGGGGGAGGATCGAAATTTTTATTAAAAATATATTAAGGATCGATAAATAAACCGTGCACCACTTTTGTATATTGCATACAATTCTCACATAAACCGATAGCAACCTCATCATTTCACTGGAAAGGCCGTGTCAAATACTACTCTCGCATACCTATATGGCCTGCTGGCTGTGTTACTTTGGTCAACCGTCGCCACAGCATTCAAAATTGCATTAGGCTACTTCACCCCATTGCAACTAGTATTTGTTGCCGTGATGACATCAATACTTGCTCTTGGCATTATTGTCACCTTTCAAGGAAAACTCACTTTAATCTCAAAGCAATTGAAACGTCGTCCGTTATTTTATTTGTTTACGGGACTGTTAAACCCTTTTCTTTATTACTATGTGTTATTTGAAGCTTATGATCTTCTACCAGCGCAACAAGCGTTGTCACTCAACTATACTTGGGCAATTTTATTACCGATATTAGCTGTGCCTTTATTAGGTCATAAGCTCACTAAGATAGATTCTGTTGCGGCAATCATCGCTTATGCCGGAGTGTATGTTATTGCCACAGGCGGCAATATCCGTGAATTTAATTTCGAAAGCCCTACAGGAATAGCCTTTGTATTAAGTAGCACTGTGATTTGGTGCCTTTACTGGGTTATTAATACTAAAGATGATGGTGATGCAATCGTTAGCCTGTTGCTCAGTTTCTTAATTGGTTTGCCATTTGTCACTGTGGCAATGATGTTACACCAACCTATTGAATCCATCAGTTGGCAAGCTCTAGGGGCTGGCATGTATGTTGGTTTGTTCGAGATGGGGTTAACTTTCGTGTTGTGGCTAATGGCACTTAAAACAACACAGAAAACTGCCAACATTACCACCTTGGTTTTTTTAACGCCTGTATTATCTGTTGGTCTTATTGCTCTTATATTAAAAGAGCACATAACCATTAGCACTTACATTGGCTTATGTTTTATTTTGACGGGCTTAATGCTGCAAAAATTATTACCTCGATTACTAAAAGCTAATAACCCGTAATAAAACAGCGATAAGCTCGATTAAGCTAGCGTTCAACTGGTACATCCTCTTATTGATAGTTGATTGCTTCATCATTACTTGCTACTAATATATTGTACAAATATTCAACTACATGGAGAACTGGGCAATGGGAATGCCACGTTGGAATTTAAGCGATACGATTGAGCGAAAAATAAGGCTTAGCAGTTTAGTGGTCACTGCATTAATCATATTCTACGAACTGTTAAATGGCGATATTTCGACACAATTTCCAGCGATGTACCTATGTGTTTTTGTATTCCCTGCGGTGTATTTTACAAATAAGACTCAAGATAAATACTTCCCATTGCTAAAAGAATATGTTCAAGCAACTCGCATCGTTGCCATCTTTATGACTTTAGCCAGCTTGTGCGTTTGGGGTTATGCGACTTATTTAAGGCTCTCTATCCCTCCTATGCCCAGCCACCTTATTTATAATATGTAGATCTAGCAGTTACTTTCTGCATTCAAGCCATTAGCTTTTCCACATTGCTAAAACAAAAAAAGCACCGAAGTGCTTTTTGTATAAAAACGAAGTCGAAACCCCAACTCATTTTCTTGCTGTGTAATCGCCAGTTGCAAGCCATTTATAGGTCGTTAATGCATCCAACGCCATTGGTCCACGGGCATGTAACTTTTGTGTACTTACGGCAACTTCAGCTCCTAAGCCAAATTGAGAGCCATCGGTGAACCTAGTACTGGCATTGACATACACAGCAGCAGAATCAACTTCATTCAAAAAATGGGTCGTTGCATGAATATCATCAGATAAAATGGCTTCTGAGTGTCCGCTTGAATGCTTTCTAATATGCTCAATAGCATCATCAATATTACTGACGACTTTGACACCTAAGGTCAAGGATAACCACTCTATAGAATAGCTCTCATCAGTTGCTGAATGTAGCTCAAAAGTAGGGCTATCAACTAAAGCTTTGGTTTTATCACAGGTATAAAAACTCACCCCTAATGCGGCCATTTCTTCAAATAATCTAGGTAAGTATTCTGCAGCAATCGCTTCATGAATCAACAAAGTATCTAGCGCATTACATACTGTAGGGCGTTGTACTTTAGCGTTAATGATCACTTCTGCACTGCGACTGAGATCGGCCATTTTATCCAGGTATAAATGACAAATACCAATCCCACCTAAAATGACAGGAATACTGGCTTTTTCAGCACATAAGCGCTGCAAAGTTTGACCACCACGAGGAATAATCATGTCTACATATTGATCTAATGTCAGTAAGCCCGTAACGAGTTCGCGATCGGTTGAATTAATCAGCTGCACAGCATCTTCTGGCAAACCTTGAATTCGCAAGGCTTGGCGAATGACATCACTTAACACTTGGTTTGAGGTGAGCGTTTCTTTACCGCCACGCAAGATAACTGCATTACCCGTTTTAAGTGCTAATACTGCAATATCTACTGTCACATTGGGACGTGCTTCATAAATAACCCCAACGACACCTAAAGGGACTCGGCGTTGGGTAAGGCGTAGGCCATTATCTAACAATTGACTTGCCGACTCACTACCAACAGGATCTGCTAGATTAATGACATTATCAATATCCGCGATAATGCCTGCCAATCTTGGTTTATCAAGTAATAAACGATCAATCATCGCATCAGTTAGCCCATTCTGCTTAGCTGCTGCGACATCTTTAGCATTGGCAGATAATATCGCATCGGTATTCAATGTCAGTTGTTCGCTGATGCAATGTAGTAGGGCTGATTTTTGTTGGCTTGATAGATTAGCTAGTTGAAAACTTGCAGTTTTAGCTTGCTGACCTAATGTTTGCAAATATTGCTGATTCGACATTTTTTCGTCCTGTAAATTATTCATCTAGTAATACCATGTCATTACGATGTACCACGGCCACGCCATAGTTATAACCGAGTAAACTTTCTATCTCGTTTGAGTGTTTACCTGCGATTAAAGCTAAAGCATTTGCACAATATCGGCTCATCCCTTTTGCGAGTACCTTACCTTTTTCATCTACTAACATTATTGGCGCACCACGCTCAAATTTGCCTTCTACTTTTATAATGCCTTTTGATAATAAACTTCTACCGTTTTGTGTGACGGCAACTGATGCGCCAGAATCCAACACTAAGCGCCCTTCTGATGCTGGACCTGCTAAAATCCATTGTTTGCGACTTTCCAGCGGATTATCAATAGCACTAAAATGTGTTCCTACGGGTTCTTTATTGGCCACTTTTGTGATGACATTGAGATGATGCCCAGAAGCTATAACGACCTCAATGCCTGCACGTCTAGCAATGTCAGCCGCTTCGAGCTTTGTCGCCATTCCTCCCGTGCCCAACCCTGAAACTGCCCCGCCAGCGAGCGAGCGTAAATCAGCATCAATATTTTTTACCGACGAGATAAGCTTGGCATCAGGGTTGGTTCGAGGGTCTGCATCAAATAACCCCTTTTGATCCGTTAATAACACTAATAAATCTGCGTCACAAAGTAGTGCTGCGCGAGCGGATAAATTATCGTTATCGCCAACTTTAATTTCGTTAGTCGCAACCGCATCATTTTCATTAATGATTGGAATAATATTATTATCTAGCAAGGCGTTGAGCGTATCTCTAGCGTTAAGGTATCGCTCTCTATCTCGCAAGTCTGCACGAGTCAGTAATAACTGTCCGACATGCAGACCGTATATGCTGAACAATTCAGACCAAGCTAAAATCAGCTGGCTTTGCCCTACGGCTGCTAACAATTGCTTATTGGGCATCGTATCGGGAAGTACGGGGTATTGCAGATGTTCACGTCCGGCAGCTATTGCGCCTGAAGTACATAATACGACTTCAACGCCTGAGCGCATTAACAAAGCCATTTGTCTAGCCAATTCAACCATATGCGCTTTATCAAGGCTTCTGCTGCCTGATGTGAGCACACTGGTGCCTAACTTGATTACGATCCGCTGGTAACCCATTTGTACCTTATCCCAACAAAAATTGTTTAATGAAAGATTTTTATACCTAATAAATACAGAAAATAACAGCTATCCATTACTAGGGATAAATATATTCACTGTTAAATTTTAGATGACGCACAAAAAAGGGCTATGCATTGCATAACCCTTAATATAAACATAACAAAGCCATCGAATATTGCTTTACACGCGATAACGACTGCTACATACCATTTTAGCCATAAATGAATTTAGCTAAAAACAATAATGCGATGAATAAAATCCCTAAGTTAAGATCCTTAAAGCGGCCCGTTAATACCTTAATGACGGCATATGAGATAAAGCCAAAACCTATCGCATTAGCGATAGAAAACGTCAATGGCATTAGTAAGCACACTATCACCACTGGTGCTGCTTCTGTAAGATCTTCCCATTCCACATTGACTAATCCAGACATCATTAAAATGGCAACATAAAATAATGCACCACTAGTCGCATAAGCTGGAACCATCCCTGCTAACGGGGCAAAAAACAAAGAAAGAATAAACAAAAGACCAACGACAACCGCGGTTAAGCCGGTTCTTCCACCTGCGCTCACCCCAGCTGTACTTTCAATATAACTGGTTGTTGTTGATGTACCTAAAGTCGCACCAGCCACTGTCGCCAAACTGTCAGCACTTAATGCACGCTTGACTCTTGGAAGGCGGCCTTGCTCATCTAAAAAGCCACCACGCTGAGCAACTGCAACCAGCGTACCTGATGTATCAAATAAATCGACAAATAAGAACGCAAAAATCACCGAAATCATACTGATTTCCAGTACGCTAGACAGGTCCATTTTCATGAATGTCGGCGCAACTGATGGCGGCATAGACACAATGCCGCCATAAGTGACATCACCAAAAATCAAACCAAGAATGGTAACAATGAAAATACTCAAAATAACCGATGCTTTAAGTCCACGCTGTACCATTGCAATAATGAGGAAAAAACCAAGTGCCGCCATCACAGCCGGAAACGACGTAATATCTCCCATGGTAACTAAGGTCGCTGGGCTCGCCACGACTATTCCCGCTGCTTTTAAGCCAATAAAAGCTAAAAAAGACCAATACCTGCGGCAATACCAAGTCGTAAACTCATCGGAATACTATTAACAATCCACTCTCGAATTTTTACCAGCGACAATACTAAGAAACAGATACCAGACATGAACACAGCACCGAGTGCTGTTTCCCAGCTGTAACCCATTTCCCCTACAACGGTGTAAGTGAAAAAGGCGTTTAATCCCATTCCAGGAGCTAAAGCAATAGGATAATTAGCGACCAACCCCATAATAAGACAACCAATTGCAGCGGCTAAACAAGTCGCAACAAAAACAGCACCTTGATCCATGCCAGCATCAGCTAACATCATTGGATTGACAAAAATAATGTAAGCCATTGTCAAAAAGGTGGTTGTACCTGCGATAACTTCTTGTTTTAAACTAGATTGATTTTCTTTTAGCTTGAACAGTTTCTCTAACATGAAACGTAAATCCTTAAAAAAGGGAGTTAATAAGCGTGATTTAATTGGGCTAAAGGTCAAATAACGGACTGAAAGCACATCAAAATATTACACTTTAATGAACGCGATTATAGGTATTTATATGGCGTATAGCCATGTTCACACTATAAACACTCATATTTGTAAGAAAGACAATTTAATCGTTTGATTTGAAGTAAGACGTGTTAGGCAGGCAAAAAAAACCTGCTCAAAGAGCAGGCTGACAAGTTAAAAAGTTTTCCAGTATGGGGAGAGGAAAACTGCATCACAATTAAGTGATAAAACTTCAATATAAATTAGCAATAGAGAACTAATTTATCGTTTGTCTAAATTCGTCTAAAAGACGACAGAAAAAAGGGTTGATACGGGTCAAACTTACAATCAAGGATGGGTTAGCCCTTGAAGGTCATGGCATATAAACCACCAGCTAAAGCATTAGAACTTAACCAAGTGTTTTGCCAATAAATATATTGATTGCCTGTATAAGACATAGTAAATACTCCAAATAAAGTTGTTTAAAACCTAGTCTTGCTGGGCTCGGTTCCTTGGAACTTACTTTTCTCAATCCGTTGAGACAACTTATCACTCGATTCCTTGGAGACTTTATCCATCCTGGATTAACTAGAATTGAAAAGCACCGTTGCTCTTCAACGAGAACAATAATACCAAAATGTAATTTAATTACAAGTATTATTTTAATTATTTAAAAAAACCTTAAAAAAGGAAATTTATTACAGTTTCTAGTCATTTTATAAATATTAAGCTTTGTCACCTAAGTGACAAAGCCACTACATATTGTGCTTGAACAAAAATAATACAACTAAATACTTATTTTATCGCATTCTGTAATAAAGTTACCAAAGGTTCACCTGTCGGTTTGCCATATAAAGGGTGTCCTTCTGTTGCACTACCTGCGATATCAATATGAGCGAACGGCATAGGTTGTGACGAATTCAACCCATGATTATCAAGGCCTGCTGCATTTATTAAGAAGGCAGCAGGGTATTGATGTCCTCGAGCAGTAATGGCTGATGGGCCATTATTGGATGATAATAATTCGCCTTCTCCAGAAATATTATTCACTTTATTAAAGTCATCACTTCGCAACCTTGAAACCTCAAATGATTCACCCCATAAGGCTGATATTTGTTCTAAGTCTTGGCTAATACCCACTTTTTTTGCAACAGCATTTTCTACAACAGCCGTATAACCGCCGTAGCAACGTACTACGTGTCCAGTTAATGTTGCCACAGAAAATAATTGCGGGTTGACTGCAGTCGTCGCTTTTATACGTAAGTGTGACAATAAATCAGCCAACACTAGGCGCCCTTCTGCATCGGTATTACCAATGCGAACTCTGACGCCTGCATGACTTTTAATAATTTCATCAGGGACAAATGCATTACTGCCAATACTGTTTCTGACTAACCCTAATTCGGCCACGACTCGCAGCCCTTTTGGTTTTAGAATAGATAATGTTTTCATTAAACCCGCGACTACCGCAGCGCCACCTTTATCTCGGCTCATGCCAGCCATACCACCTGCTACTTTAATGTCAGCACCACCGGTGTCGTAGATCACCCCTTTACCAGCAAAGAATAAGGTTTTTTCGATAGTACCTTCACCCACATACTCAACTTTGACAACGCGTGGTTGATGCCTTTGCACCGAGAAAGAAGCCCGTCCAACCGCACAAAGTAATGGGTAATCACGTTCAAGCTCTTCTTGCTCTTCTATTACAGATACAGATAAACCAGATCCTGTGAATGCATCAACACAATAATCAGCAAAAGCTGGGGCAGCCATTCTTTCAGGCTCTGTACCACACAGATCTCGAGTTAAAATTTTACCGGCTTCAACAGCATTGATTAGATCACTAAATGAATGACCTTCAGACTGACTGATTAACAAGCCAATTTCAGTGACTGATGCTTGTACAGATTGCCCTTCAGCTTGAGTCGCCTCTCTTAACTCTAGTGATTGCCATAACTCTTGACCACAAGCTAAAGCTGACACTTGTTGAGCATATTGGTAGCGGCTTTGGTTTTGTTGATTAACAACTAATAACGGTTTAACTGCGCCTGCACTTTTTGCAATAGCAAGTCCTTCTCTCGCCGCTTTAGCAAACACGCTAACATCACTGTATTCATTAGACGCTGCACTTACAGGGGAAATGATTAACCTTCCACCCGCTAACCCCGGAGCAAATAATAAGGTGGCACTTTGGCCAATACGGTTATCAATTTGTTTGCCGTGACTGGCTAACAATTTAATTTCATCTTGTTTGATGTCATTTAAGTCAGTGGTGATAACAATGACGGCATCCCAGCCTTGTCCTTCAAATATCGCATCTTCATTTTTTACATCGACAACATTTGCTTGCAACATGAGCCTTCCTTTTGATTTTTATTATGTAAGGTATGAGAAATTAAGTGCGCTTTATATCCATTGATAATAGCGGCTATAAGTGAGCAAAGTACATATTTTTACTCTGTAAAATGGTTAATATTTATTTACAGATTTTAGTCAGGTTTCGAACAATCAAATCACCCAGATCACTGTCTGTACAATTCATTATGGTAAACTGTGGTTCATCTATTCCCACCTCATAACTATAAGGGAGTCTCCGTGACAGCGATTAATCAATTATACCCTCAGCCACTATGGCAATGGTTCGAACAAATTTGTTCTATCCCGCATCCATCAAAGTTTGAACATGCTTTAAGTGCACACATTCAACAGTGGGCAAAATCAAAAAATCTTAGCGTTATTGAAGATAAGGTCGGTAACCTTATCATCAAAAAACCAGCCTACCCAGGCATGGAAAATAGAAAAGTCGTAGTACTTCAAGCCCATATTGATATGGTGCCGCAAAAGAATGCAGACAAAGTTCATGATTTTGAAAAAGACCCTATTGAAGCCTATGTCGATGGTGAATGGGTAAAAGCTAACGGCACCACATTGGGCTCAGATAATGGTATCGGTATGGCATCAGCTCTTGCAGTGTTAGGTGCTGATGACATTAAACACGGCCCATTAGAAGTCTTGTTAACTATTGATGAAGAAGCTGGCATGACCGGCGCTTTTGGACTCGAAGCAGGCATGCTTGATGCTGATATTTTAATTAATACCGATTCTGAACAGGAAGGCGAAATTTATATGGGTTGCGCTGGCGGTGTCGATGCGCAAATAAGCGTGCCGATGTCGTGGCAAGCCCCTGAGCAAACCAATGCCAGCTTCAAATTAACCTTGTCGGGACTTAAAGGTGGTCACTCTGGTGTGAACATTCATTTAGGTCGTGGTAATGCGAATAAATTATTAGCACGATTCCTATTCGTTTATGCGGACGATTTAGCACTTGAATTAGTCAACTTTACTGGTGGTTCATTACGTAATGCGATTCCTCGTGAAGCGAATATCAGCTTTATGTTACCTAGCGAAAACCAAATAAAACTTGAACAAGCGATTACTGAGTTCCAAGCCTTAGTACGTGCAGAGCTATCGATTGCCGATCCTGACATGTTACTGACACTTGAATCAATCGAGACACCAGAAAAGGTCATCGGCGAAGAAGCGCAGAATACCTTAATTGACTTACTTCATGCTTGCCCGAATGGCGTTATGCGTATGAGTGATGAAGTTGAAGGCGTAACAGAAACATCACTGAATGTCGGTGTTATCAACACTGAAAATGAGTCTGTAGAAGTCCTATGCCTTATCCGCTCGTTAATAAACTCCGGTCGTGAAGAAATCGAAACTCAGTTAACAGCATTAGCTAACTTATCAGGCGCAAGTATCGAACTTTCAGGCGCATACCCTGGCTGGAAACCTGATAATAACTCACCTGTAATGGCGATAGTTCGTGACACTTATAACGACATTTATAAAAAAGACCCTACGATCATGGTGATCCACGCAGGTCTTGAATGTGGTCTGTTTAAAGAACCTTACCCGACTATGGATATGGTATCTATTGGTCCTACAATTCGCTTCCCGCATAGTCCTGATGAAATGGTTAATATCACAACCGTTGGACAATACTGGGAGTTACTGCTTGCAGTACTTGAACGTATTCCAGCAAAAGACTAACTCGTAAAAACGTCAAAAAGGCTGCCATTCTCATTGAGAAGGGCAGCCTTTTTCATTTAAGCGAAGCGAGTAGTCAGTAAAATACGCATCAGCTTAAAAGTTTAAATCAAGTTGTTCAGTGTTCGACTGTTTATCTTTGGTATCAATTTCAATATCAGCTAATCCGACCGACACGCCGACTAGACGAATCCCCCTGCCATTTGCTCGCGCTAGAGCTTGGCTTAATAAATCATGAAAGAGGTTCAATGATATTTCATCACTACGGTGTTCAATCGTGGTCTGTTTAAAATCATTAAACTTGAGCTTAACCACTTGCTTATGAATTTGCCTATCCTTTGCACTGCGGTGAACTCGAGCAATGAGTTCTTGAATTAACTGCGGCATAACATTATTGCACTGATCAAGCGTAAAAATATCTTGTGCCAGTGTGGTTTCAACTCCGACCGATTTCCTGACTCGATTGGGGCTGATTGTCCGATTGTCGATACCTTGCGCACGTTCAATCAGAACTCGACCAAATTTACCAAATGCTGCAATCAGTTTATCACTTGGGTAATGTTGCACGTCTTCACAAGTTGTTAGACCAAGGGCGGCTAGCTTTGCCGAGGTCACTTTACCCACGCCAGGAATTTTATTCAGCGTTAATGGCTTTACGAAGGCGTTAATATCTTCAGGAGGGATAACATACTGCCCATTGGGCTTATTTAAATCTGAAGCAATTTTGGCAAGAAACTTAATGGGCGCAACACCTGCTGATGCTGTTAACCCGGTTTCATCGAGTATTTCTTGACGAATCGCCTTAGCAATTAAAGTGGCACTGCCCTTGTGGGCATGACAGTCCGTGACATCTAGATAGGCTTCATCTAAAGATAAAGGTTCAACTAAATCGGTATAGCGATGAAAGATAGCTCTAATTTGTACGGAAATTGATTTATAGACATCCATTCGACCTGGCACTAAAGTGAGATCTGGGCATAATTTTAACGCCTGATAACTCGACATAGCAGAGCGCACACCAAACTGGCGAGCTTCATAATTACACGTGCTGATCACGCCCCTGCGATCGCTTCTGCCACCCACAGCTATGGGTTTGCCACGCAATTCTGGAAAGTCTCTCATCTCCACCGCTGCAAAATAACAATCCATGTCGATATGAATAATTTTACGGACCATTTTCAAGCAAGCTCTTTCTAGCTCATTAACTGATTAATTAATTTATCATAGCAGGTGGATAAAATCACTGTATAAATAAACAGTACCGTGTAATAACACTAGTAACACTGATATTTGAATCAAATCTGCTTATCAATGAACCGAAATTAGCTAATTTCAACAAGCGTTTGCGATTTAACATGGTGATTTAGTTACGGAGGAGTCTGTTACACATTTTTTATCTAAGCCCTTTTATAGTGACCTTTTCACCAAGTAACTTGGTACAAAAACAAAAAAGCCCAACATTGTTGGGCTTGTTAATACCAGTGACTTTTTACATTTTCGTCTGTAAATAGTTCTGTAATCCAACACGATCAATCAGTCGAATTTGTTTTTCTAACCAGTACATATGATCTGATTCAGTATCATCTAATAATACTTCTAAGATTTCACGAGTTTGGAAATCTTCTTTTTCTTCACAAAGTGCAATGACTTCACGTAAATGATCAGCAACGGCATACTCGTAGTTCAAATCATTTTTCAGCATCTCTTCAACATCTTTACCGATGTTGAGTGCTTCACGACTCGCAACGTCTGGAGTACCTTCTAAGAATAAAATACGTTGTACTAACTTGGCAGCATGCGCTTTTTCATCGTCTGATTCATGAAGAATACGAGTGTATAACTCATCAAATCCCCAATCTTCATACATATGAGCATGAACAAAATATTGATCCATCGCCGACAATTCACCGGTTAATAGTGCGTTTAGCGCTGCAATAACTTCTGGATGACCTTTCATGTTAAATTCCTATTAATCTTTAATTTGTGATTGAAGGTAATTTTGAATACCTGTTTGATTGATGAGTTCTTTTTGAGACTCAATCCAATCAAGATGTTCTTCTTCATCTTCGAGTAAATCTTCAAGTAGATCACGACTCACATAGTCACGCTCTGCTTCACACAACTTGATGGTTTCTTTCAGTACGACAAGCTGCTCGGTTAACGCTTGCTCGTCACAATCAAGCATCTCTTCACAATGCTCACCAATACGTAACTTATCGAGTTGCTGTAAATTGGGTAATCCTTCCAGAAATAACACGCGCTCAATTAGCTTGTCGGCATGCTTCATATCTTGAATCGATTTCTTGTATTCTTTTTCATTCAGGTTTTCTAAACCCCAATGTTTGAACATGCGTGCATGTAGGAAATACTGGTTAATGGCAGTTAACTCACACGTCAGCACTTTATTCAGCTGACTAATTACTTTAGGGTGGCCTTTCATAATTCTGTCCTTTAATTCAAGATTGATCTGGATCAATTTCCAACAGGATAGTACATACGTTCATTAATTACAAATACCCTTTAAAATCATGCACTTGGTTAGTGATAATCATTATCATTACAACTTAGGTTATTAACTAGTTTCACTTCAGTTTAAATACCGTTAACTTCAACGGAATCACGGTTATAGGTTAAAAATACTAAAACGCTACATGCGCTTGATCACAGAATAATCGTAAAATGTTACCTAAAAAGATTTTTGTAAATTTTGTATCGAATGAGATGACAAACTATTTCAGACATAAAAAAGCCCAATGAGATAAACCTCATTGGGCTATTTAATTAACCTAGATCCGCTAAGTCGCTTTGAGTATCGCGATGAGATACAGGTTAAATAATACGGTTCTGATTTAGCTTAGCTTCACGCTCAGATTCCGCCATTCGACGTTTTCTTTTATCGCACGGATCATCGCAGTCACAAGCTTTTTCGATGCCAAGAACACCAAGACCACCGCAACTACCTTCTACAGCTTTACGCTTAATAATGTAGCCAACAGACATTAATAGGAAAAATAATAACAACACGACAAAGGCCGCTATAAAGGTACTCATCATAATTTCTCACTTATACTTCTTTATCATTGTATTGCCAATAAAGCTTAATCGCCACTTACTGAATATAAGGCCCGTAAGCTTCACTATAAAAGACTTCGTAATGGTCGTCATCTTTCTCAATCAACATAACTGGTAAGTTCTGCTCATGAGCAAGTGCCAACGATGCTTCGGTACCCAGTACCATCATTGCCGTAGCATACGCATCAGCAGTCATACTACTAGGATGTAATACTGTGACTGAAGCTAACTTGTGTTTAATTGGGTAACCCGTTCTAGGGTCGATGAGGTGCGAGAATCGCTCACCCTCTTCTTCATAATAAATACGGTAATCACCTGATGTCGCTAAAGCCATATTGCCAGGTTCTACGACCTGCTGGATGACGCCACCCTCAGTCGTTGGCTTTTCAACTGCAATACGCCAAGGTGAGCCATCATCCTTCACACCTTTAACACTGATCTCACCACCAATTTCAACTAAGTAACCCGCTACCTTATACTTGTTAAGTAAGTTAGCTATTTTATCTACGCCATAACCCTTAGCAAGTGAAGACAAATCCACATACAAGTCGGGGTTAGTTTTAGTAATCTTTAGCCCATTAATGGTAAAGCCATGAATATCAGCCTTTGCTTTAATGATATCGATGGTTTCTTGGCTTGGTATTTCAGTAGGGCGCTTGTCTGGCCCAAACCCCCAAAGATTAACCAGTGGGCCTAGTGTGATATCTAACGCACCACCTGTCACATTGTATAATCGTAACCCTTCTTTAAATACCTTTATGGTATCTTCCGAAACAGTGATGCTTTGGTTTACTGACAGCTTATTGAAACGAGACAATTCTGACTTAGGTCGATAAGTCGACATTTGGTCATTCACTAACTCAAGCGCAATGTCGATTTCCGCTTGCAATAGTTGGGTGGTCGGTAAGCGATCATTTCTCACCACTTTGATGTGGTAAGTCGTTCCCATAGTATTGCCCGATAACGACACAATATCGTCTTCACTTCCACAAGCAGTTAGAAGTAATACAACCAAAGATACAAGCAGTGCTTTAAAAGAAATATTAATCATCTCAAACTTCAAATTAGGGTTATCTAACATAAAAAAATGCAGCTTACTTAACGAAGATGACCTCCGTGTCAGCAAGCTGCAATTTATGACGTTCAATGTCTTTTAGGATTATATCTAATCATTTACGATTAGCACATTAGCCACCAAAGTCATCGAGTAAGATGTTTTCATCTTCAACACCTAAGTCTTTAAGCATACCGATAACAGCAGCATTCATCATTGGAGGTCCACACATGTAGAACTCACAATCTTCTGGTGCATCATGATCACGTAGGTAGTTTTCATACAATACGTTGTGAATGAAACCCGTGTATCCGTCCCAGTTATCTTCTTCTTGCGGATCAGATAACGCAACATGCCATTCGAAGTTTTCATTTGCTGCAGCTAAGCCATCAAAGTCTTCTACGTAGAACATTTCACGCTTAGAACGTGCGCCGTACCAGAAGCTCATCTTACGCTTAGAGTTAAGACGCTTAAGTTGATCGAAGATGTGTGAACGCATTGGCGCCATACCAGCACCACCACCAACAAACACCATTTCAGCATCAGTTTCTTTTGCGAAGAACTCACCAAATGGACCAGAAATAGTGACTTTATCACCTTCTTTCAGGCTCCAAATGTACGAAGACATTTTACCACAAGGTAGAGTTAGGTTACGTGGAGGCGGCGTAGCAATACGCACGTTCAACATAATGATTCCAAACTCTTCTGGGTAGTTAGCCATTGAGTAAGCACGAATAGTTTCTTCATCAACTTTAGATTCAAGGTTGAAGAAGCCAAAGTGCTCCCAGTCGCCACGATACTCAGCAGGTACATCAAAATCTGCATATTTAACATGGTGAGCTGGCGCTTCAATTTGGATGTAACCACCAGCGCGGAAAGGCACTGATTCGCCATCAGGAATCTGTAGCTTAAGCTCTTTAATGAAGGTTGCTTTGTTATCGTTAGAGATAACTTCACATTCCCACTTCTTGATGCCGAAGATTTCTTCATCAAGTTCGATATCCATGTCAGTTTTAACGTTAACCTGACAGGCTAAACGACAACCCTGACGAGCTTCACCTTTACTGATGTGATCAAGCTCGGTCGGTAAAATATCACCACCACCTGATTTCACATTCACACGACACTGACCACAAGAGCCACCGCCACCACAGGCACTTGATACGAAAATACCGTTATCAGCTAATGCGCCAAGTAACTTGCTTCCCGCACCTGTTTTAATTGCTTTGTCGCTATCATCATTGATTGAGATAGTGATATCACCGCTTGCAACCAGCTTAGATTTAGCGAATAGGATCACTAATACTAAGATCAAAACGATTGCAGTAAACATACTCACACCTAGATATACATCTATTGGAGTAGCGTTAAGAATATCCATTAACTTATCCTTTAAGGTTCAAAGTAATACGTCGTAAGGTCTCTCTTAAAGAGAGACACCTGAGAACGACATGAAACCTAGCGCCATTAAACCAGAAGTGATGAAGGTAATCCCTAAACCACGTAGGCCATTTGGCACATCAGAATACTTCATTTTCTCACGAAGACCGGCTAACAATACGATTGCTAATGCCCAACCAATACCTGAGCCGATACCGAATACCAAGCTCTCACCTAGGTTGTAGTCACGCTCAACCATGAATGATACTGCACCAAAAATCGCACAGTTAACGGTAATCAATGGTAAGAAAATACCTAACGCGTTATACAAAGGAGGAAAGTACTTATCTAACGCCATTTCCAGAATTTGTACGAGTGCAGCGATAACACCGATGAAAGTAATGAACTTCAAGAAGCTCAAATCTGCATCAGGTACACCTGCCCAAGCGAGTGCGCCGGGTGCTAATAAACCTTGATAGATGATTTGGTTAACTGGTACAGCAATGGCAAGAACCACAATTACTGCTACACCAAGTCCCATCGCAGTTGTGACTTTCTTAGACACAGCCAAGAAGGTACACATACCCAAGAAGAAGGCTAATGCCATGTTCTCAATGAATATTGAACGAATTAACAGACTAATATAATGTTCCATTGCGCTTACCCTTTCGCTTCTACTTGCTCTGGCTTGTAAGTACGGATAATCCAGATCAACATACCGATCAAGAAGAACGCACTAGGAGGAAGAAGTAACAAACCATTTGGTTGGTACCAGCCACCGTCAGAGACCTTGCTTAGGATTTCAACACCAAATAAAGAACCGTTACCAAATAGCTCACGGAAGAAGCCAACTGATAATAGGATTGCACCGTAGCCTAAGCCGTTACCGATACCGTCCATAAAGCTCATTAAAGGTGGCGTTTTCATCGCATAAGCTTCTGCACGACCCATTACAATACAGTTAGTAATAATCAAACCAACGAATACTGATAACTGCTTAGCTACGTCATAGGCGTAAGCTTGCAATACTTGGTCAACCACGATTACTAACGAAGCAATAATCGTCATTTGCACAATAATACGAACACTGCTTGGAATGTGATTACGTAAAATCGAAATAAATAAATTCGAAAATGCGGTCACTGCAGTTAACGCTAATGTCATTACAATAGCGGTTTCCATTTTCGCGGTAACAGCTAGCGCACTACATACACCCAGAATTTGCAGAGCAATTGGGTTGTTATTAATGATAGGTCCAGTCAGAACCTGTTTAAGTTCTTTAGCATCAGCCATTAGCTAAGTCCTCCATTGCGTGCTTTTTCGATAAAGCGTGCAAAACCTTCTTCACCTAACCAGAAAGTTAATGAATGCTGAACACCATTACTTGTCAGTGTCGCACCAGATAATGCATCTACACCGTGAACTGAAGAAGCGATAGTTGGAACTTTAGTCACTTGAATAGCTAAGTTGCCATTGTCATCATAAAGTTTCTTCCCTTCCCACTTCGCAATCCATTGTGGATTTTGAACTTCGCCACCTAGACCTGGGGTTTCACCAGAACCAGTGAAGTCGTAATACACTAAACTACGAATCGTGTTCATATCAGCTTCAACTGCTAAGAAAGCAAACATGGTTGACCATAAACCGTAACCTTTAACAGGAATAATAACGGTTTGTAGAGCATTGTTATCATCTTTTACAAGATATATAACACCTTGATTCGCTACACGTTTAACAGAAGCAATATCGTTCTCAGGCTTGAAAGAAGTCGCTGGAGTTCGCGCTGCTTTTTCAACATCAAACGTATCAGCATCACCATCTACAAAGTCACCCGTTTTTAAATCAACTAGACGAGCTTCAACGTACTTATTGTACTTTTCGATGATAACGTCTTTCTCTACTTTGCCAGCTTTAGTATCCACTAAGCCCGCAGCTTCAAGAATATACTTTTGCTTATCTAATAATTTATTTTGTTGTTGAGTCGGCTTTAATAATACTGCTGCAGTCGAAACAAACATTGAGCAGACAAAGCACAAACCAATAACAACAAATAATGTTTTGCCGATTGATTCTTTATTACTGGCCACGTGAAATCCTCCGCTTAACATTTGCTTGAACCACAAAGTGGTCAAATAAAGGTGCGAATAAGTTAGCGAATAGAATTGCTAACATCATGCCTTCAGGGAATGCTGGGTTAATAACACGGATAAATACCGCCATCGCACCAATTAACAGACCGTAAGCCCATTTCGCATTATTAGTAAATGAGGCTGAAACAGGGTCAGTCGCCATAAACATCATACCGAAAGCGAATCCACCTAAAACAAGGTGCCAATACCATGGTGTTGCAAACATAGCGTTGGTATCACTACCAATAACGTTAAGCAATGTTGAAACCGCAATCATGCCAAGTAACACACCACCAATGATGCGCCATGAAGCAATACGGGTATAAACGATAACTGCGCCACCAAGTAAAATAGCAAAGGTAGACACTTCACCTACAGAACCAGGAATGAAACCGAAGAATGCGTCCCACCAATCCTGCGTTAAGCCATATTCTAATGTGCCTTGTGCCGCTTGGCTCAGTGCAGTAGCACCAGAGAAACCATCAGCAACAACCCATGACGTGTCACCTGACATGTTAAGTGGGTAAGCAAAGAATAGGAAAGCACGACCAGCTAATGCAGGGTTAAGGAAGTTACGACCTGTACCACCGAAGACTTCTTTCGCAACAACCACACCGAAGGTAATACCTAGTGCAACCATCCATAATGGAATTGTTGCTGGCAGTGTTAATGCAAAAAGAATCGAGGTAACAAAGAAACCTTCGTTAACTTCATGGCCACGAACAGAAGCGAAAAGCACTTCCCAGAAGCCACCGACCGCGAAGGTCACCGCGTAAATAGGTAAGAACCAACAGGCGCCATACCACATCAAGGCTGCAACGCCAGAATCTGCGGTAAGCTCAGTTCCAAACAAGCTAAATAAGCTAACTTGCCATACATCTGGAGTAGCAAAGCCAGCAATTAACGCATCTTGCGCTTGTAAGCCAACGTTGTACATACCAAAGAACATCGCAGGAAAAGTACAAGCCCAAACCGTAATCATCATACGCTTAAGGTCAAGGTTATCACGCACGTGCGTGCTACCTTTGTTTACTTTACCCGGAGTGTAAAACACAGTCGCAGCCGCTTCATACAGGGCATACCACTTTTCGTACTTGCCGCCTTTTTCAAATTGCGGTTCAATACGCTCGATAAAATCTTTCAAGCTCATATTAGCCTTCCCTCTCGATCGTATCTAAACAATCACGCAGGTATGTACCATAGTCATACTTGCCCGGACATACGAAGGTACACAATGCTAAATCTTCTTCGTCTAGTTCAAGTGCACCTAGCGCCGCAGCACCATCGTAATCACCAGAAACTAAGTCACGTAGTAGCATTGTTGGTAAAATGTCTAGCGGAACAACACGCTCATAATTACCAATTGGCACCATTGCACGGTCAGAACCACCAGTACTGGTCGTCATATTAAATAAACGTGAACGGTTTAAGTGGCCTAAGAATGCACGTGTAATAGAGAATTTGTCGCTACCAGGCATCGCCCAGCCAAACAATTCTTTTTCAGTGCCTTCAAGCAACAAACTGATTTGTTGATGATAACGACCAAGGTAAGCATGAGGACCTGCAGCTTGACGACCACTTAATACTGAACCAGAGATAACACGTACAGCATTACCTTCTACCTCATCAGCGGTAATTTCAGTTGTGCTTGCACCTAAGACCGTACGAATTAAACGTGGGTTCTTAGCTTGTGGGCCACCAATGGCAATAACACGTTGAGTGTTAAGTTCGCCTTGAGTAAATAGCTGACCGATTGCAATCACATCTTGATAGCCAACATGCCATACAGTGCGTGTTGCAGATGCAGGAAGTAAGTTATGAATATGAGTACCCACTAAGCCAGCAGGATGCTTTCCAGCAAACTCTTCAACTTGTGCATTCCCAGAAGGAATATCCGCACCAGGTGCTTTAGCCAGGAATACTTTGCCTTCAGTTAACTTAGCAAGTAGGGTCAAACCGTTTGCGAAGTCTTCTTTGTGCTCAGCAATCACAACGGCAGGATCTGCAGCTAGTGGTTGGGTATCTATTGCGGTGACGAAAATACCAGCAGCGACTGAGTCAACAGCAGGTACTTTACTGAAAGGGCGAGTACGCAAAGCTGTCCATAGACCTGATTCAATCAAGTTCTCTTTGACAACAGCTGCATCTAACGTGTTTAACGCATCAGCACTGTATTGAGTAAAGCTGACTTTTTCATCACCTTCAACTTCAATAACTACTGACTGAAGTACACGTTTCGCACCCCGGTTAATTTCTAATACAGTCCCACTAGCTAAAGCAGTATATTTAACGCCAAGGTTCTTTTTGTCTTCAAAAATTACCTGACCTTTTTAACTTTATCGCCAACCTTGATTTTCATCGTTGGACGTAAGCCAATATACTCTTCACCCAAAGTGGCGACATTCTTAATGGCTGGGCCATTATGGATAACTTGCTCTGGGCCACCTGCTAGAGGTAGTTCCAATCCTTTCTTTATTGTAATCATATCCACAAGCACTACGTTTGAAGGAAAGACAATGCGCCGCGTTCCTACCCAAAAAAACAAAGTGTTAACAAACACTTCAGTGTTGAGCTAGCGCAGATTTATCACGGAAATGCGATCGCAATCACGCTGGTCGCGCGCATTTTACCCCAAAATGTGCGCTATCGCCACGAAAATAATAGGTGATTGAAATTTTTGATTGTTCATTTTTAAACAATTACACCTATTTAGGGTGTGGAATAGGCCGATAAATAGCGATCCGATGCAATATTTCAGTAACAAGGGCACTATAGCATTAATTTTAAAAGAATTAATATAAGAAGTGTTTTATCTATTTGTTAACAAATGTAGCGTTTAGCATAGGCTAAAATAGCCCATGCTAAAGCGCTTTTAAAACAGTAAGGTAGGAAGGTTGACACTCAAATTAATTAGAAACGCGCTTGGTACCCCACATAACTCAGCATTTCACCCTGCGAGGTAATCCCTAAACTTGATTGTTGACTGACTAAATTTTCATCAAGCACATTTTCAACACGTAGATAAATTTCATGCACATTCGATAAATGATAATTTGCAGCAATATCAACTTTCCACTGGCCATCTATTTTTTCACCACCAGAAATTGCCGTAGCATAACCCAGCTCTGATTGATAAAGCGCTTGTGTCATAAAGCTAAAGTCCCCTACTACAACACCCGTGCTCAAGGCAATTTGCTGTTCAGGAACCCAAGGTAATTGCTCACCTTCAACGTAAAGGCCAATAAGTTCATTGACACCAGATTCACCAAACTCTGCTTGGCTATACTGATATTGAACCGATAACGGTATCGCAAACGAATCAAAACTAAATTGGTAATCGGCAGATAGATCGACACCATTTGCTGTTACGTCTTCGATATTGACCTGCATATAACGTTGTGAGAAATCGCACGCCATGCTCCACATACAAGTGACATGCTGATTATCAAAGTCTTGTATGTATAAGTTAACACCAAGATTCAATACTTGGGTTTGATAAGTAAAACCAAGTTGATAATGCATTGACTCTTGCGCTTTCATCTCAGCATTACCTGCAGATGCAGCAGTCCAAGACTGTTTTGCAGCAAAAGCGGCTTTCCAGTTACCTGTTGTATAAGCTATTTCAAGAGACGGGATCCAACCATCATCAGAGAAGTCAGCTTCTTCAACACCATAAGCTTCCACTCCAACTTCACGAGTTGTACTGACACTCTCGAAGGCCACACCAAGGTTAAATGACAACGCGCCGTAGTTTAGCTTTGCATCTGCAGTTGTCGTGAAAACATTCACATCATCTACATAAGCCATAAGCGCTTTATCCACCGATACGCTTGATAAACTTCTATCAATATTCCATAGCCAGTCTTGTTGGCCAAATTTCATTTCTGCTTTATCTGAATGATATAAAGCGCCGTAGGTGACTTGATGAGCACCGTATTGACTGACGCCTTCGGTTTGTAAACCATAACCAGCATAATGATTATCTTCGAGCATTGAGGCTAAGTTTGCCGTTGCAGAAGGATTGGCATCCATCGCAGCAATGGCTTGCAACTCTGCTACACCAATCGCAACGCCTTCTAAACGATTCAGTTGCGAGATTTTTTCATCGTAGGACTGATAATAAAAATCTGACACCATTTGAGTGCCACCAGTTAAGTCAACCACATGGCTAACTTGATACTTATGCCGTTTACCTTCTTGCTGATCGTTTTGAGTTGCTGAGTAGCGGGTAGCGGGCTTACTGTTCCAGTCTTGTGCAATTAGGCCAACATTAGAATAACCACTTTCAGAGTCGGTATACTGATACATGAACTCGGTTTTTTGTGGGTTACGCGCACCAACTAAGCTATCAGCATTAATCTTGAACATGATATCGGTTTGCGTTTTTTCATTATCAAATTGACTGGCAAAACCTACTTCTTCAGCCGTATTTTGATAATCAACCCCAAGCAACATGCCATATTCTTTATTCAAGCCGCTGGCAATTGCGCCAACATGCCCATCGCCATTATCGTTAATTTCAATATTGGCTCGGCCCCCCATTTCATTAGGGCTAATTTGCGCCGTTGTGTAATTAACATGACCAAATGCACCCATCCCGCCCTTAGTCACATCTGTCAGACTTAAAGCAGCGATAGACTCTTGTAATACTAAGTTAGGTTGCAGTACTAAATGAGGCGCTGCATAAGGAGAAGGAGAAAAGCTGACTCTGTCTTGGGTCACCGCAACGCCATTAATTGCTCCACGGTGGGTCACTGTTGTTGTTTGGTTTGTCGGCAATACAGTCATGCCTGATAATGCTAAAGGAATATCACTATCACGATAATGCAAAGACGCAGTCTGAGGTTGAGTGAGAATAACGCTATTATTTGATTCATCCATCGCAGCTGTAACTGAGGCGGCTGCATAAGTTGAACCTGAATGACAAACAAATAGCACAGCAGAAGCAATTACAGACAAGCTGAATTGACTTTTAGACATGGTTAACTCCCAAAATACATCATCGGCACCGTAGAGTTCGGTCCCTTATTGTTATGAAAAAATCCTTCCATTGACTGATAACAATAACGTTTTCATACAAATAAAAACAGTATTTTAATAAAAAATTAACCACTAAAAAACAAAGCGGCCTAAGCCGCTTTTATCAAATACCTAATGGGATCATTAGCAACAATTATAAAGTCCCTAAAATATCATCACTCAATTTTAAGTCATCATTACGATTCACACTTACACCCGCTGCAATAATCGCACGTGCAATATCTTGTGCTTGCTCTAATGAATGCATTTCGAAGGTGCCACATTGATATTCGTTTAACTCGGGAATTTCAGTTTGTTCAACTACTTTTAGTACATCTTCCATCGCAGCCAACCATGCATCAGCGACGATACGCTCAGATGGCACACCAATTAGGCTCATATAAAAGCCCGTTCTACATCCCATAGGGGAAATGTCGATAATCTCAACATTGTCTCCATTAAGATGGTCACGCATAAAGCCTGCAAATAAGTGCTCCAAAGTATGGATACCACGCTCACTTAGAATATCTTTGTTAGGGGTGCAAAAACGTAAATCAAATACTGTAATGGTGTCACCTTTTGGTGTGCTCATATGCTTCGCTACACGTACAGCTGGTGCTTCCATTCGAGTATGATCAACGGTGAAACTATCAAGTAAAGGCATTGCTTATTCCTTAAAGTGGGTGAAATCTTTTGGCATCATAGCATCAAAATTAACAGCAAGCAGCTAGGCCTATTTCAGGCCTACATTAATCTTTAACAATGATTGATGACACTGTTATGACAAACTATCAGTAATGGACAAACAAGCCCCAAATAGCCAATAAATCCCACATCAAAGCCTAGAAAACACTCAGTTAATCCATAATAATATGAAAATAACTCATGTAAAAAATAAGATAAAAGATTTGGTTTAGTAAATGTAAGGCAATAAAAAACCCCATACGAAAGATGAGGTTTAGGTCATGTGTTAATCGCTAATTGTTAAGCTGTATTAACCTTTGCAGTTTGGTGTTTTTGGCACACTGTCTAGCGCTTGCCACTCTTCTTGTGTATAAGCATTAATCGACAGCGCATGCACTCCATTAGCTAACTCTTCTGCTAGCACAGCATTGACAGCACGGTGTCTAGCAATGAGACGCTGAGCATCAAACTTGTCGCTGACGACAACGACTTTAAAGTGGGTTTCAGAATTAGGCGGCACATGATGACGATTGCTTTCATTAAGCACGTCTAAATGGACAGGGCTAAAAGATTGGTTCAGTTTTTCGGTAATAACGTGTTCAACTGACATAACAAGCTCTTTTTATCTACATCGTAAAAAGTGAAGACTACTGATTAACGTTTCAAAAATCAAACTTGCAACAACCCAACAAGATCCAGTTGGCAAAACAAGTTTACGATTACGTCTTGTATACTTTATCTACTGCTCACTCTCTTACCCACCCTGATGAAATCCCACAATCATTTGCCTAAAGGTAAAATTAATTCTTGGCTCATTCACTTTTAGGCGTTTAGGTATGGCGTGTTGCCACTCATCTTGCATACCTGCATGCATGATCAGTAAGTCGCCACAGCTAAGTTCAATGGCGTGTTTATGCCGTGTTTGCATGTGTCTCATAACAAAAGTACGACTGGCTCCTAATGTTAACGATACAATATCTGAATTGGCAGCAATCTCAGGCTCGTTATCACTGTGCCATCCCATGCAATCTTGTCCATTTTCATAGCGATTAACCAACACGCCATTGGTCATGATATTAAATTGCGACTCAAGTATTTGTCTTACTTTCAGCAATACAGGTGGCCAAGGTTGTGGCTTTATCATGAGTGATGAATATTGATATTCGCAACCTGAATCACCAAACCAGATCTGGGAGCGTGGAATAGGATGTTGCTTGCCAAATATCGTTACGATCGGTTTTTCAAATTGATATGAGTTCGCTTCTTGAAGCAGTGAAGTTTGCAATGGTAAAGGTAAGAAGTTGGCTAAATATGTAATGGGCGCAACAGATAAACTTGCCTCAGCAGTTTGATTTTCTCCGATATCATCAGCCCCCTGAGTAGTACAACTCACTGGTTGAGAGTTAACAAGTTCAAATCCTAATTGTTTCATGCTAAATAACCTGCCTTTGTATCACTTTATGATGATGCACAGCATCTAACCTGACCGTTGTGACTAATCCTTTAGTATATAAACAAAATTGATACGCATTTATGATATTAAGCTTAGTTATATTATGAGAGTCTAAATTGAGCTAGGCTTGTATATTATACTTATTTAGCTAAAACGTTCACTCAGAGCGATATGGATTTATACCCTGTCGCCATAAAGTTGGATTACTTTTTGCAAAAAAGTAATAAATGGATTTCTCGATGACATCATAACAATGGCATGTGACCGCATTTATGAAATGGATATTGACGCTGATTATTTGTTTATTTATCTGCATGAACCCTAACGCCGTTCACGCCAAAGAACTGTATTTATCTGATAAACACAACAAGCCTATCGGTTTATCACTTAAGCAATATATTGAAGATGAGCGACTCAATGCCTCACAAGCATATTCGTTATTACAGCAAGGCCAGTTTAGTCCTGTCAGTCAACATATCAGTAATTATGGTATCAATGCCAAACCAGTTTGGTTAAGTATCACACTCATTAATAACAGCCAAACAGAACAAGAAAAAACCATTCATATCGATAACTATTGGCTAGATGAAGTCAGTAGTTTTTGGTTTGCGGATGATCACATCATCCATTTTGAGCACCAAGGTGACTTATCATTGTTTTACCAACAAGAGTCACAGCAGCCTAGTTTTAATTTTAACTACCGCTATCCACCAGGTAAAACCACGGTGTTAATTCGGGTGCAAACCCCTGATGCTATGGTTATCCCAGTGTATTTATTCGACCAGCAGGAAATGGCTAATAAAAATGCCTTCAATGCTTATAGCTATGGTTTTTTGTATGGCTCAATCACTGCGTTATTAATTTATAACTTTATTTTATATGTTGGTCTTCGTCTAAAAAGCTACTTATTTTACAGCTTATATTTATTGAATTTTTTGCTGCTTAATTTTGCCTATAGCGGCCATGGTTCATTATGGTTATGGCCAGATTCACCGATATGGCAACAATGGTCTATCCCGATACTGATGGTCAGCTTTTGCACCAGTGGGATACTGTTTGCTTGCCACTTTTTACGACTTAAATTTCAACTCCCCACTTTAAATAAAATTCTCAAGAGCCTCTGTATTATCTTTCCGGCACTAATGCTGCTTGCTGCAGTGCTACAAGACCGAGTTTTAGGACTCATTTTTGCGTTTGATTTAATGCTGCTGTTTAGCGGTTTGATGATCGTGCTGGGAATACTGTCACTGAACTTTGGTAACATCTCAGCAAGATTTTTCTTAATCGCCTCAATTTCGTCAATGATCGGGATTGCCATTACCTGTCTTGCCGTTTGGGCTTATATCCCATTCAATCAATTTACCTATAGGGCTGCAGAGCTCGGGGTGTTTATTGATGTATTACTGCTCGCACTGGCATTAACAGAACGCTTTAGACGGGTAGAAAACGAAAAAACAATTGCCGAGAAAATGGCTAACATGGACCCGTTAACAAGGTTGAATAATCGCCGAGCTTTTTACCAATTAGTTGAGCCTCAATTTACAGAAAGGCAAGTCAAAAAAGCAGCGTCTATCTTGATGGTAGATATCGATCGTTTTAAAAGCATTAATGATACCTATGGGCATAATTTTGGCGATGAAGTGCTGGTTAAAGTCGCAGCATTAATCAGAGATACATTACGAAAGAACGATATTTTAGCGCGCTGGGGCGGCGAGGAATTTATTATCTTTTTACCTTACACCCAAGAGCAAGAAGCCAGTACCCTAGCAACAAGGCTGTGCGAAAACATTGCTAAACTCTCCTTTACTCAAAGTCAGCAAAAGGTCAACGTCACAGCCAGTATTGGCATTGTCACCAGTTGCAGTGCCATCAACCAATTACCTATGCTTATTGAGATCGCCGATAAACACCTATACCAAGCTAAGCGAGCTGGCAGGAACCAGATTTCAGCGGGCACATCCCCCAGCAAGGAAAGAATAGATAAATTAGCGACCTAGATAAAAGAGGGAATCCCCTACTACCATTAAGGTATCGTAATCGCTAATTGTGTTGTCATACACACATAATTTTGCTCTAACCATTGCGGGTTAATGGGGCCCCAATCATCAATTTTATAATAACCAGCATTGTGACGTTCACCCTCTTGAATAAACTGAACCGTCACACCAATATCAGACATTGATGCCAATGTATCTTGAATGGTTCTGCGGGGCATTTGGGTCATTTTATGCAAAGATAATAAATTATGTTTATCTTGGCTAATCAAATAGCAAAGATAGAGTTTTCGCAAAAATGCTTTATGTGCTTTAGAAACAGTTTGAGTCAATTTCGCCTCTTTTTTGATGAAAATAATAGTTAAATACCAACAAAGGAGCCTTTGTCTTATACTTTCAAAGTAAAAGATTATTGCATGAATATAAAGCTATTTTAGTCACTTAAGCTTACATGAGTGCTCAAAGACCTTTTCGACTTACTGCACAAGGCTGCTATGTCTGATTAGCATTACCCTTTACATTGCAGCCTAACATTGAACCCTGACATTGCAGCCAATGAGCATATAAATGACAAAAATTGATGATAAAAGCCAGCTTGAGCCAACACAATGGCAACCATACAACGCGTTAACGTTAACTCCCGTTGATAAGCGCTACCCCATACAAGCCGCGCTTCAAATCAGTATTATTGTGCTAATCATTCTAACCGCCATCATGGTGCTGATGAATATTCAGCACACCCAACCACTCGCAGATATCCTGATTGCTATTACTGCCATAACGTCTATTGGCACTCTTTGGATCTCACTGAAGTATCTAGCTGCAAAAAAGGTCTATTACGGCGTACTCAAGCATGAACTTGTGATGAGAAAAGGCTTGTGGTGGGTAAAAACCACCACCCTACCTTTTAGCCGACTGCAACATGTCAGCTTGTCGCAAAACCCGATTCAGCGACAGTTTAACTTAGCGACGTTAAAATGCTTCAGTGCAGGAAGTGGCGCTGCAGAAATTAACTTACCCGGCTTGAAGTTTGAAACAGCAGAACACCTAAGACAACACTTACTGCATAGAGCGACTTCGCACCAACAAGACAAATCAATACCTGAACAAGTCAAAACAGAGCTTCAATCAGACAGCACAATGATTAAGCCAGACAAAACGGAACATCAATCAGACAGCATAGAGATTGAGCCTGACAAAACGGAACTTCAAACAGACAACACAGAGATTGAGCCTGACAAAACGGAACTTCAAACAGACAACACAGAGATTGAGCCAGACAACACAGAGCATCTGCAGGTCGAACAACAGTTTATCCCCTCTGCCCAACAAACATCAGTCCAACAAACATCAGCAGAAAGCCTGTTATCTCACATCAAACGACTCAATTAGCAACCGCTGAAAATAAGCTAAAGTCGGAAAAGCAAGATGACTGAACCTTCCCAACAAAGCAACAATCAGCAATCCATGGACAAATTTAGTCAGTGGCAAGCTTTATCACCTTGGGCCATGCTCAGTTTCAGTTTCGGGACTGCAAAAGCCATTTTATCGAATGGTTATGCCATGATCCCAATTGTCTTCGCAGGTTGGAAAAACGGCTTTGATTTATCCTTTGCAATGATTGCTGCACTATTTCTGATTATCTCGTTAACCGTGTTTTCATTTATACAGTGGAAAAAATACCGTTTTAAGCTTGTTGATAATCAATTGAATATTAAGCGAGGACTACTGTTTACTCGCAAAGACGAGATCCCATTTAATAAAATCCAAAATATTCGCTACGAGCAACCTCTGTATTTTAAGCCCTTAAAGCTAGGAACGTTAATCATTGAAACGGCAGGCTCAAAAAATGATGAAGCACATCTTGCAGCAGTGGACTCAACTACCGCCTATAAAATTAAGCAGCAACTGTTACAGGTAACAGCAAATAGTCTTGAGGAAAACGGCAATAATGAATCTTTATTGGATCATGATGATGCCTGCAGTGAAAATGATGTAACCAACTTAGCGACACGAACTCATGCATTCGATAATACAGATCCAGCAAATAATTCTAGCCAGTCACTGCCGAACATTATTATTAAGCGCAATTTATTACAGCTCATCAAATTTGGATTTTATCAGAATAACCTTATCTGGCTCGCCGTTATCGCAGGACCAATCTTAGGACAAATACAATGGGAAACACTCGCCGAAATCCCGTTTTTTCAACAACTTTGGCATAGTATTATCACGTTAAGCGGTGACAATATTATCCTACAAGTGAGCATCATTTTACTATTAATAGCCTTGGTATATTGCCTGTTCGCTTTGATTTCTATTTTTTCTGCCGTACTAAAATATTTTCCCTTCACCATAGAGAAGCGACAACAAACTCTGCAAAGAAGTGGCGGAGTCATTTCACATCAGCAAGATGCATTAGCGATTAGACGTATTCAACTTGTACAAATCAGCCAACCTGTATTAGCAAGGTTATTTAATGTTTGGACTGTGTATTTAAAACAAGTAAAGGGACAAGAAGTTGAGCAAAAAACTGAACAGCACATGCTCATTCCTTCAGTCAAAACCACAGAGCTACAATCTACCCTTGGCAAAATAACCGGACTTGCAGGCGGCTCGTGCAATGTTCCGCGTCAGTATCAGTCAATCGCATTTGCTTGGTTTTTACGGCGAGGGTATTTGCCGTTCATTCCCGCTGCGATTTTGTCACTGTTTTTGGGCGCCAACTTAGCAAGTCTACTAATTTGTGTATCCGCAGTTGTTGTCAGTGGGCTTATCTACTTGCGCTACCGACAATGGGGATATGTTATTGATGAGGAAGCGGTATGGCAACATAGTGGATTGTTCAGTCGAGAATGGAAGCGCATTCCTTTTACTAAAGTTCAGCATGTCACCCTCACGCAAACTCAAGGACAAAAACAAAAAGGTTATGCGTACCTGACATTAGGATTAGCCAGTGGCGAAATGACTTTGCCTTATATTAGTCAAAGCGATGCGCAATATATATCGGAAAAAGCCATGATGGCGACAAAGTATGACACCACTAATTGGATTTAAGCCTAGCTACCAATAACATTATAAAGACGTTTTTATCCGCTAAAGTCACGATTAAATAAGCTTAATCGTGACTTCTCGCTTTACAAAACAACTCACATATCGAGCGGAGTGCACGCTAACTATTTCACAACCAGTACTGGACAAAGCGCTTGATTGGCTACTTCCTCCGCGACATTGTCATGGAGAAAATGTGCTAACCCTGTTCGGCCATGACTAGCGATCACTACCATACCAATATCACCGCTATTGGCTTCTGCAACGATTTCTTCAATTGCATCACCACGACGAATTAGGGTTTCGACGGGTAAGTCAGTTTTAAGCTCAGCTAATAAACCGCGCATTTTATCTGCAGCGGCCTGCTCCATACTTTTTGCTAACTCTTCTGGTGTGATGGCGAGAATCATATAATTCTCATCACCTAGAGGCTGATCAACCACATGAAGAATACGAATTCCAACTTGATATAAGTTTGCCATTTCGATGGCATATCGCAAAGCATGAGAAGCCGTCTCAGAAAAATCAGTCGGCCATAATATATTACGTGAACGCATAGTGACGCCCTCTTGTAGATTGAAAAAAGTTAAAATTTTTCAGCTAACTAGGTGTTACTGATACCGCCTAAACAAGACTTAATGTGACAATATCCATAGGCAGAATATCAACACATTTTTAATTAATACTTAAATCTCGTGTGGCTTACGTTAATTACTATCTCCTAATAAAAGTGTAGTGTAAAACACTAATTTGCTCCTTGAGCTGTATCAACTTCTGTGACTCAAATTATCTAAAACTTGCCTTTTGATGATTTATAGCCCATATTAAACCGACTAATCAGTCGGTTTAATTTTAAACGATAACTAGGCTGCAGAAAAACACTAGGAGAAGCAGATGAATATGGCGCTCAATGAAACACATCAAACCTCATTGAAACAACACCTCGACCTACAGCGACAGGCTTACAACTCAATGCCAGCACCTAGTTATCAGTCAAGAGTCAGCAAACTTGAACAGCTCAAAGCTGGATTATTGGAGCAAAGTGAGCAATTTGTTACTGCTCTCGCTGCCGATTATGGTCATCGCTCAAGTAACGACACCATGATTTCTGACATCATGCCATGTGTAAATAACATCAATTACACGCTGAAAAACCTTAAAAAATGGATGAAACCAAATCGTCGTCATGCAGGCTTACTTCTCGCGCCTTCATCTGTAACGGTTCACTATCAGCCATTGGGTGTTGTCGGCATTATCGTCCCATGGAATTTCCCTGTGATGTTAGCCATTGGCCCACTAATAACCGCCATTGCTGCTGGTAACAGAGCTATGTTGAAAATGTCTGAATTTACCCCAGCGACCAACCAAGTGATTAAAGCAATGTTGGCAAAAATCTTTAATGAAGATGAAGTTGCAGTCATTGAGGGTGAAGCTGATGTAGCAGCGGCATTCTCTGCCCTGCCTTTTGATCATATGCTTTTCACCGGTTCTACCACAGTAGGTCGTCACGTTATGCGTGCTGCGGCCGATAACCTCACGCCAGTCACACTTGAACTCGGCGGAAAATCACCTGTTGTTATTGCACCTGATATTGATATTGCCACGGCAGTCGAGCGACTCATTTACGGTAAGTGTTTAAATGCTGGCCAAATCTGTGTCGCACCTGATTACATTTTATGCCCAGAAGATAAGGTTGATGAACTCATCAGTGAATATCAAAAACGCTTCAATAAGATGTACCCTGACTTTGACTCTAACCCTGATTACGGCAATGTCATTAATGAACGTCAATATTCGCGTTTATTAACTGTATTGGAAGACGCTAAACAAAAAGGTGCGCTGATCCACTCTGCAACCGAATACAACATTGATACTAATGTTCGAAAATTACCGACTCAATTAATCACTGCTACCAGCGATGATATGACCGTGATGCAAGAAGAGATTTTTGGCCCCTTGCTTCCTATTGTGAGCTATAAAAATATTGATAATGCGATCGGATATATTAACCAACGAGAACGTCCATTAGCCTTATATATCATGAGTTTTGATAGATCAACCCAGCAACACATCGTTCAGCACACCCATTCGGGTGGCGTTTGTATAAACGATACAGTGTTTCATGTTGCTGCAGATGATGCACCTTTTGGCGGTATTGGCCCATCAGGCATGGGACATTATCATGGTAAAGAAGGTTTTTTGACATTTAGCCATGCCAAAACAGTCCTTAAAAGTGGCAAGTTTAATTCTGGTTTATTCGTTCATCCTCCTTATGGAACAAAAATCCAAGCGCTATTGATGAAGATGTTTTTACGTTAATTCAATGTGGGTGCAATATATCCTCACCCACTTTATTCTAAGCCTAAGTAAAACAAAGAATATAAATCAACATAGGAAATCGAACGCGTATGTCAGCCACCATAAAACCTGCCGCAACAGATAAAAAACAAGCTATTTTAGATGGCGCGCTACAACTGTTTGTCGACCAAGGCTTTCATGGCACTTCCACGGCTTCAATAGCAAAAACAGCAGGGGTAGCAACAGGTACCTTATTTCATCACTTTCCTTCTAAAGAAGCCCTATTGAATCATCTCTTTGTTGTGGTAAAGCAAGAGTTTGCTGATTCGCTTACCCATTCGATGACGCAATCCTTATCGCCAATCAATGATAAAGAGGCTTCTTTAGAGCAATTGATTACTGATATAGATTTTCATACCAGTAACTCTATTTCAGCCGATGTAAATAACGCAGCGACATTAAAAAGCAGCGCCAATACACTGTGGCAACATGCGATTGATTGGGCACTGTTAAATCCAACCAAACAAAAATTTTTCCTGCAGTTTTCTTTATCATCTGATATTGATCCCGAAATCCGCTCTCAAGCGATGAACAGTATTTTACATTTCATTATTGAGCTTATCGCTAAAGGTCAGCAACTGAATATCATTGCCGATTTTCCAATCACATTAATGCTTGAGAATTGCCATGGTCAATATTTAGCTGCGATTCGCTACTTCACCGATAACCCTCAGTGGGGCCATGATAAAGTCCATCGTGAAGCAAGTTTTGAACTGTTTTGGCGCTCAATGAAGTTGTAGCGCTGAAATTACAGTATTTACTTTTGCATATTTAACAAAAGTTATTTGTATCATTTGCTGTTTTTGCAATGAGTTCTTGCCGTTATGATTTCCTTCATTAGCCCAATGTCGAGGAAAAATCATGACAGCAGCACTATTTAATCCAATCAAATTAGGCCAACTTACGTTGGCAAATCGCATTGTCATGCCCCCCATGACCCGCTCAAGAGCGAGTTTGCCTGATAACAGCGCAAATGAAATGATGGCAGCCTATTACGCTCAGCGAAGTTCAGCAGGACTTATCATTGGTGAGGGCACACAAATATCCCCTTTAGCACAAGGCTATGCTTGGACTCCAGGAATATATTCATCAGCCCAATTAGATGGATGGCAAAAAGTCACCAAGGCTGTACACGCCAACAATGGGGTCATGTTTGCTCAATTGTGGCATGTTGGTCGTGTTACTCACCCGCAAAATATTGGTGGTTTGCAACCTATTTCATCCTCTGCAATTAAAGCGAATAACGTCAAGGTTTTCATCGACGATGGTACCCATGCTCCCGGTTTTGTTGATGTGGTAACCCCACGCGAAATGACACAAGCAGATATTGATACAGTGATCGCCGAGTTTACACAAGCGGCTAGCAATGCAATTAATGCAGGTTTTGATGGTATTGAACTTCATGCCGCTAATGGCTATTTGATTAACCAGTTTATTGATTCTGAATCTAATCACCGTACTGATAAATATGGTGGTAACTTAACGAATAGACTGCGATTTCTTGATGAGGTAATTAGCGCAATGGCTGCAGCTATTGGTGCCGACAAAATTGGTGTCAGGTTAGCACCACTCACGACACTTAATGGCACTGTCGATGCCAATCCAGAACAAACCTATGTTGCTGCAACTGCGCTGTTAAATAAGCATAATATTGCGTACTTACATATTGCAGAGGCCGACTGGGATGATGCCCCCGTTATGAGTAATAGCTTTAAAAATGCCATACGCAATGCCTTTGCCGGAGTGTTGATTTATGCGGGTAAATACACCGTTGAACGAGCAATCTCAGCTATCGAATCAGGTGTGGCTGACATGATTGCTTTTGGTAGACCATTTGTCGCGAACCCAGACCTGCCATCTCGGATAAAACACGGTCAACCTTGGGCAAATCATGATCCACAAACCTTGTTTGGCGGTAATGAAAAAGGTTTAACTGATTATCCCACGTTTTCAGAATCAGAAAGCGCCTAATCACCTTAGGTGTTTCATTTTAATTTGCATTTTTATCAACAATCATCAGGAATTGTTATGTTATTTACCGAATTTGATTTAGCAGGTTCAAGGCTTGCTAACCGCATTACTATGGCACCAATGACACGTTCACGCACCAGTCAGCCTGGCGATGTGCCTAACGCATTGATGGCAACTTACTATCAGCAACGAGCCAGTGCGGGGTTAATTATTTCTGAGGGAACGCCAGTTTCAGCAGTGGCCAGAGGATACTCACTGACACCTGGCATTTATACACAAGCGCAAATAGAAGGTTGGAAGTTAGTCACCGATGCCGTACACCAAAAAGGCGGTAAAATTTTTACTCAACTTTGGCATGTTGGCAGACGCTCTCATACTGATATTGCTGGTGAGCAACCTGTTGCTCCTTCAGCGATAAAACAAGCAGATAAAGTCTATGGTCCTCTCGCTGACGGGGGATATGGCATGGTTGAAACCTCAGTACCTCGTGCTATGACGCAAACTGATATCGACCAAACCGTTGCGGATTTTGTCCAAGCAGCAAAAAACGCAATAGAAGCGGGGTTTGACGGTATTGAGCTCCATGGTGCACATGGCTATTTACTCGACCAATTCATGCGTAAAGTCAGTAATCAGCGACAGGACCAATATGGCGGCAGTCAACGAAACCGTATTAGATTGACAGTGGATATTATCAACGCTGTTGCTGATGCCATTGGTGCCAATAAAGTCGCAATACGCTTATCGCCTTTGGTAGGTGAAGGCTTTAGTGAAGTTGACAGTGATATTATTGACGTCACAAAGTTGCTGCTTAAAGAAATTGCCCCACTTAATTTAGCTTATGTGCATTTTTCTGAAAATATTGGTGAATACACAGAAGCAACAGATCACTTTAGACAAGAGATACGAGCTATATATCCTCACACCATTATGGTCGCTGGTAAGCTAACACAAGAAAGCGCACAAACATTATTAACCAAAGGCTATGCCGATTTGGTTGCTTTTGGCACGCCTTATGTCACAAACCCTGACCTAGTGGAACGCTTTAAACACAACAAACCACTCGCTGAATTTGATGCCGATGCAAGATTAACCTTATATGGTGGAAATGAAGTTGGTTATACTGATTACCCAACAGCGTCTTAACAGCACACTCACTCATCTTTAAAGGTGAGTGAGTTTTTTGGCGTGAATCATCCACTCTCCCCATAAATTAATAACAAAAAATTATTAAAAATATAAAATTTGATAATTTTTAATCAGTGCGATATCGCCATATACTTCACTCATCAAAACGAACCAAACATTATTAAGGTGAAGCAAATGAAGATGAGTCATGTAGGTATTATGGTCAGCAACATGGATAAAGCGATTGAGTTTTATACCAAAGCATTGGGACTAAAAGTCGTAATGGGAAAATCTGCTGTCATCGAAGAAAAAGAAACCGCCATTGGAGCCATGTGTATCGCTGTATTTGGCGAAGGGTTTAAAGGCTTTAATATTGCCCACCTAGTAACCACTGACGGAGTCGGTTTCGAACTATTTGAAATGAAAGACAGAGAAGAGCGTCATCATGTCGACTTCTCAAAAATTGGTTTATTTCATTATTCTCTGGAAACAGATGATTTTGAAGGTGTCATTGAACGCGTAAGACAATATGGTGGCAAGACTCGAATGGAAACCATGCGATATCACCCAGAAGATGACAGCAAACCTTATAAAATGGTTTATTTAGAAGATCCATTCGGTACTTTATTCGAGTTATATTCTCATTCTTATTCTGAAACCTACTCTTCTGAATACGAATAAAGCCACCGCCCCATTGCAGTATTTGCCGTCAATAATGTTGACGGCTTTTTCGTTTTTACTAACCATTATCTGGGCTGCAGATATTGATAAAGTGCAAACAACTAGGCTTAGCTATATTTCTGTGAACATTTAATAATGAGCTTTCTTAGCCATTGATAACGGAGATCATTTAAGCGAGAACAAAACCAGTACATTGCCACCTGAATCAGTTCAATTAAGTAAGTTGTTTTAACTTAACGTATTGGTGATATTAATCCGCTAACCTAATCTAAATTGAATTTAGTGCCGACTAAAACGCCTGCCAAAAAATCCCGAACGAACTGAAAATAGCCACAAACCAAGAAAGCGATCTAAGGGTTGATAAACCTTTGATATATAAGATGTGATAGGCCGCTCTTGCGACCACATGTACTATGGCTAACGTGCTCACTGTCGAATTAACATTGTCTGTAGCAATTGCCGTTAGACAACAAATCCCAAACACAATGAGTGATTCAAATGCATTTTGGTGCCCTGCAAGCGCCCTAGCACCGAGTCCTGTTAGCTGGGATTGCTGCGCGCGAGGATGTGCATTGTCATACCCACCTAGTTTTGCCATCGCAACAGCAACGGGGCCTTTAGCAAAATAAGGCAATAATAAGGCGATAAAAAGACAAATAAGTAATGTTTGCATGGTGCTTCCTAGCTTGCAGTAATCAATGAGCGGATAGTAAAACATTTTTTTATACGTATAAAAACCCATTTCAGCTCATCGCAGCGGCTTCAATTAATCTCACCAGTTAATCCAACAACAAATAGGTCTAAGGCCAATATTGGAGCTCTCCTAACCACAATGACGGCTTAATTGGATATTCATTAGCTAAAATCCTAGCAATTGGGCTTCATTAGTTGAAAAAGTTTAACTAACAAATGTTAATAAAAAGTCATTTAAAATCAAACTGTAACGAAAATTCTTTCTTGTCATTTACCTTATTTCTTCGATAACAAATTAATTTTTATGAAATATCTGTAACGCCACCACGGTCAATATAACTACCTGCTATTAAGACAGATAACCGCGGATAGTATCGTTTAACAAGTAGGAAGATAGTCAAAGGAAGGCATGGAAGTGTCTACGATCTTACTCATTAGCAAAACACTAGCTCATCAAAGTCTCAATTTGTACTGATGAGTTAATGCAAGGAAATATCATGAATACTAAAGCACAAACCGCACTATCAGGTGCAGCGCTAGCCATGGCAATGGCCGGGTTATCTGGTCAAGTCGTGGCAGGCGAATCAGATACCTCTCCGGTTACAGCGGGTGAAACTGACTTAGTCCATTGTTATGACGTCAACATCTGTAAAGGACACAATGACTGCGGTACAGCTGACAATGCTTGTAAGGGTCAAGCGAGTTGTGAAGGCACAGGTTTTGTTGCCATGCCGTCTAAAGCGTGTAGCGATGTTGGCGGGAAAATAAAAGATGATTGGGTTGGTAAAATAACCAAAGCTGATTTGGTCCATTGTTACGGTGTTAACGTATGTAAAGGACACAATGATTGTAAAGGTGCTGACAATGCCTGTGGCGGTAAAGCAAGCTGTAAAGGCACAGGCTTTGTGAATACAACAGCAAAATCATGCGCCGATATCGGCGGTAAAACTGGCTAACGTTCAAGCCTGAACAACTTTTAAGCTTAATCGACAACACGAGTTGTAATAATGGCTTGGTAAGATTCATCTCCTTATTGCCAAGCCGTTTATTTTGCTTAAATTCATTCGATAACAAGCAAGTCAACATCCGTCTTCCACCAACATGAAGGTTATGATTAACCTAAGGAAAGCCCATGTCAGATTCGAAAATTACGCAAGACTTTATTGGTTTTGGCTTAGGGCTTCGTACAGATCATTTTGAGTACATCTTGCAGCATCAACCAGCCATAGATTGGTTTGAAGTACTATCAGAAAACTACATGGTTGCAGGGGTAAACCTCGTTACTACCTTGAAGCGATCGCTGAGCAATACCCTGTCGTGATGCATGGTGTTTCTATGTCGATTGGCAGCACAGATCCATTAGACATGGATTACCTTAAGTCTCTCAAAAAACTCAGTAATGACATTAATCCGAAGTGGATTTCTGATCATATTTGTTGGACCTCAATTCATGGTGTTAACAGCCATGACTTATTACCTTTGCCATATACAGAAGAAACCGTAAAGCACGTGGTTGAACGTATAAACGTCGTGCAAGACTTTTTAGGTCGCCGTTTATTACTCGAAAACGTTTCGAGTTACTTATCCTATAAAGACTCGACAATGGACGAATGGGAGTTTTTATCTCAAGTTGCTGAAGAAGCAGACTGCTTAATATTGCTGGATATCAACAATATCTATGTCAGTGCGCGTAATCATTGTTTTAACCCGCTTGATTATTTAAATAAAATAGATCCTAGACGAGTGCAGCAATTTCACTTAGCTGGCCATTCGGATCATGGCGAATATGTGATTGATACTCATGACAACGAAGTCCCACCGAGTGTGTGGACACTATATCAAGCCGCACTTGAACGCTTTGGTCCAATAAGTACCATGATTGAGCGAGATGCCAATATTCCTGATTTTCCAGTGTTATACCAAGAATTATTAGAAGCTCAAAAAATTGCTAAATTAACTTTACCTGGTCATCCTGCACTGGCTTGTTCATCATTAACCTCCATGGGGCTAGATTCTCATACTACAGCAGCCTTTCAGACCCAATCGTTATTGCCAAAAAGAAAGGTTGCAGTATGAGTAAACTAGCTAAAATTCAACAAGAATTTATGCAGTATCTGCTCTTTGAGGCCTCTCCTGAACATCCGCAAAGTATAACCCACAGAGTGGCACAACAAACGGGGATTTCAGCGCAACATCGTTTGGAAATTTACGCTAATGCTTATCGTACTCGCCTTACTGAAACCCTTGAAACTGACCATCAAATATTAGCGTTATATTTAGGTGATGAATTGTTCGATAAGTTATCGAAAGAGTACATTCAAACACACCCATCAGCCACCAGCTCATTAAGGCATTTTTGCAATAACTTAACTGAATATTTACGCCAAGATGCATTTTTTAGCCAGTATCCTATTTTAGCTGACATAGCAGAATTTGAACGTCGCTTACTGGTTGCTTTTGATGCTGCAGATGCAGACAGAATAGGTTTTGAAGCGTTACAACATTTACCACCTGAATATTGGCCAAACTGCCAATTACGTTTTCATCCGAGTGTTCAAGTTTTCAGTTGCCAAAGTAACGCAGTTGAAAGCTGGCAAGCATTAAAAGCCGACACCCATCCAGATGCACCATACTACAAGCGAGAACGTCATTGGTTACTGTGGCGAAATAGCGAAAGGCTAACTCAATTTGAGTCCTTAACGGTTAGCCAGCACGCGCTGCTTACCGGATTTATTGCTGGTCAAAACTTCGCTCAACAGTGCGAGTTGATGCTTAATTGGTATGATGAACACAGCGCACCCGCAGTGGTATTGCAGACCTTACAAGATTGGTTTAAAAAAGGCATGATCAGAAGCCTGTCTAACTAACAGCTACCATAAATGAATCTTACTATGACTCTTTAGGTAACCATAATTTAACGCTCAGTCCGCCTTCAACTTTGTTTTGCATGGTAATGTGACCACCATGCGCTTCGATAATCTCGCGACACAGAGGCAAACCGATCCCCGTACCTGATTGTTTGGTTGAATAAAAAGGTAATAAGGCTTGAGACAACACTTCGCTGGACATACCGCTACCTTGATCTGCCACTACAATCAAAATACCAGATACTGGATGAGTGACCTCATCGATATCCAAAGTGACATGCTGTGTATCTGAGCCTGACTCATGGGCATTTTTAAGCAGATTAATCAGGACTTGCTCAAGTTGAACACTGTCGAGCGCAATGTTCAACGTTGGCAAAGTAGAGGTGAGTTTAAACGGGTATTGCTCAGCTAACTGATCGACTAATTGCGACCAATCTACTGTGGTTTTACGTGGCAAAGGTAACTTTGCAAATTGTGCGTAATGAGAAATAAACTGACTTAGGTGAGCGGTTCTGTTTTCGATGGTATCAAAAATAAGTGTCAGCTTTTCATTATCAAGATCTTTAGTTAACACTCGCCCAGAGTTAACCATCGACGCAATTGGCGCGACAGAATTATTTAACTCGTGGCTGATAATTCGAATCACTTTTTTCCACACAGCCACTTCTTGACGGTTAAGCTCTTTAGTTAACTGTTTTAGTAGAATCAAATGATGCTGTTGGTTATTTTGAGTAAAGCTGCCACGAGAAATATGCCAGGTTTCCAGCTCTTCATTACCGCTGCCGTCCGATGTTAATTGCTCATTGTTCACATCAATTGAAAACAATCCTTCATGCTGACTATTCAATGCGTGCTTTAATGCACTCGGCAGCTCGGCGATAAGTGCATTTAACAGCATTCCTTCTATACGTACGCCTTGATTAAATAAATGCCTAGCAGCGTCATTTGCGTAGATAATCCTTTGATTGTCATCAACTAACAACATAATATTGGGCGAGTTTTGAATCACTTTGTCCAACATTAATTCACGCTGATAAATAAATTGCCTTTCGTTTCGCAGCTTTTGGGATGCTTGATTATAAAGCTCAGCAATGGCATCTAACTGAGGCTCTCCATAACCATGCAGCGACACACTAAACTCATTATCTTTAAAATTAAGTAAGCCCACTTCTAATGCTTTCAGGCTGTCATTCAGTGCAGTTGTTAACCACATGCTTAACACAAAACATAAGCCCAAGCTCGTTAGCAGCGCTAGCCAAACATGTTCACTGCCAAGAAAAACCACACGCACCAACCGCATAAACCGCTTAACGCAACGGAAAACACGTTACCAAGTACTAACTTACTACGCAGTTGTAGCGTGTATCTCATGTTATCGGTTCACTCTTGTTATTCATCCGTTTTACTTTTTTTATGATGTTCACAGCGCTTATGGACTATCATTTTGAGGATAAACCATACTTATCCATCCTACGATAAAGCGCTTGGCGACTTAACCCTAAGGATTTTGCCACTCTGGCGATAACTCCATTGTGATGCTGCAACGCCTGCTCAATCTGTTGTTTATCAGGCTCAACTTGAGCGGCACTCACTTGTTGAGGCGCTTGCTGAGTATGCTCACCATTTTCCTGATATGGTGCCCCTTGCTTAGGTGTAAAAGTCGATGTTGTTAAAGGTTCACTTGTTTTCACATTGGAAAGCGATGAGTTTGTTGAAGGTAATAGCCCCAAGTCATCCACCGTTAAAACAGCGTTGGTAGCAAGTAGCACCGCCCTTTTACACACGTTTTCTAACTCTCTTACATTGCCTGACCAAGCATGGGCTAACAAGGCCTGTTGAGCGGTTTTTTCAAACGTAAATCCATCACCCACAAAATGCTGCGCTAACGGTAAAATATCATCAATACGTTGATTCAAAGGCGGCAAAGGTAACTCAATCACATTGAGTCGATAAAACAAATCTTCACGAAAAGTCCCTTTGGCAATATCGTCGGCTAAATCAGCATTCGTCGCACTGATAACCCGCACATTCACTTTGCGAGTTTGGTGGCTGCCAAGTCGTTCAAACTCGCCTGTTTGCAGCACTCGTAACAACTTAACTTGCCCAGATAAAGGTAAATTACCAATCTCATCTAAGAATAAAGTGCCGCCATCTGCCGCTTCAAAACGCCCTATTCTGACTTTATTCGCGCCTGTAAACGCTCCAGCTTCAGCCCCAAATAGTTCAGCCTCTAATAGATCCATTGGTAATGCACCAATATTGACCTTAATAAAAGGTTGTTTATTTAATAAAGAGTTGGCTTGAACAATATCGGCAATTTTGTCTTTACCTGCGCCATTAGGCCCGGTAATCATCACCGAAACGTCTGATTTGGCAACTTGTAAGGCCAAGTCTATGCAGCGCTGCATGGCTCCACTACCAAACACCATGCCGCATAAATCAGCGTTATTAATCACACTCATGCGCTCTGAGTCGACTCTAGCAAGCTGATTATTTTGTTTAGAAAGATGATAAATGGACAGTAAGTTATTGATACTCGTGAGCAGTTTGGCATCATCCCATGGTTTACCCATGTAATCTGCAGCGCCGGCTTTAACTAATTCAACTGCGGTTTCAAGTTGCGTCCATGCTGTCATCAAAATAATCGGTAGATTAGGCTGCTGTTGTCTTAAGGTATAAAACAACTGTTTGCCTTCTTCACCCGAGGTCGTATCTCGGGTGAAATTCATATCTTGAATCACTAAGCTAATATCTTGTTTTTCCACAATAGCCAGTGCTTGTTCTGGCGTTTCACAGCTCAGTGCTTTATAGCCATGAATGTCCAACATTAACGTTAATGCGCTGCAAATTGAACTGTTATCATCTACGACTAAAATACTGTCCATACTTCCCATCATTCTTATTTATCGAGCTTAATTATCGAGTTAATACGCTAACTATATCTTACCAAGATACGAGCAGGCTAATTTAGCGACATCAAATTAAACGCTGCGCGTCGCCATCGCTGGAGAAATCTTAGCCGCCTTTAATGCTGGAAGCATTACCGCCAATGTGGTCACCAGCAATAAGCCTATCACCGCTGCAATAGGATAAGTGACTGGCAGCATAGGTAAATTATATAAACTCATTAATTGTTGACCTAACTGCAATGCCAGCATGGCACCAATCAGTCCACCCGCTATACAAATAAGGTAGTTTTCAACCATAAAGTAATTAACAATATCGCGCTTTTTAGCACCTAAAGCGCGACGAGTTCCAATCTGTTTCGTGCGGCGCTGAATATTAAACATGACCATACCCGTTAATCCGAGCGCGGTAATCAAAAGTAGCAATATCACCATCATACTTAATAATGTCGCCATCAATCTATGATTGTTATAAGCGCCTTTTTTGGTCTCGCTTAGTGATGAAAAGCCATCAATTACACGGTTTGGGTTTTCTGCATGAAACGCCTTTATTATCACTTCTTCCAGAGCGGGTATATGCTCAGGAAGCGCACGCACCATATAGGTTTTGTTTTTAAACCCGCCACCAAAATCAATATTTTGAATCACACTGTATTCAAAGTTTTCATGATTCACCCAGGCGCCTTGTAATTTATCCACCACGCCGATAATTTCGATCGTCTGTTTGCCTTGGTACATGGTTTTACCCACAGGCGACTCATCCCCCAAAACGCCTCTGCTAAAGGTTTTGAGACTATTGCGAGCATGCCACTTTGATCTAACTGAGTATTAATTTCTTCAGGACGAAAATTACGCCCATCTACCAGTTTAGATCCCATAACATTCAGTAAGTGCTCATTACCTAAATACAAAGCAAATCCAGGCATACTTTCTGCTGTATTTTCATCTGCACTATCAACATAGCGGTCCATCCAACCACTGCCACTCAGTGGCACCATGTTAGTTGAGCTTGCCTCTATGACATTGGGCAAGCTACGTAAAATTTGCTGGTCAACTTCGTTTTGCAGCACATTATCAATTGCAGGGTCAAAGTTATAAACGTTAAAGGTTAAAATTTGCTCCTCAAGTAAACCAGAATCACGCTGCATCATGGTTAAGCGTTCATGGATAATAAAACTCGCATTGGCAACAATGGCGACCGATAACACGATTTGTAATAGCAACAGCACAGGCCCACTTTTACTGCGCATTAAACTCGATAATATTGGCTTAATATGTAACATGTTGAATTCCTTCTCTACTACTGAGCTTTTAAATACACACTGGGTTTAGTACGGCACACAATCCAAGCTGGATACACCCCTGCTAATACAGCGGTAGAAATGGCAATTAATGGCGTAATAATCCACATGCTGCTATCAAGCCCTGTAACGCTTTGCTCCATGTTGAATTCTGCATGAAGGACAGTCAATGCGCCCCACGCCCAAAGCAAACCGATAATTCCACCAATAAAGCCAATCAAACCAACCTCAACCATATATTGGCTAAAGATTTGCGCTCTACTTGCTCCAATAGCACGGCGAACGCCGACTTCGGGAGCACGTTTTAAAAACTTAGTCAGTAATAAGCCAAGGATATTGACCAAACATACACTCAAAAATAGAACACTTAATCCTACGAGAATCTTGTTATCTCTTGGCACGACATCATTATTTTCAAGCCATAAGGCAACATCACTAATTTGAAACGCCTCGGCTGCACTTTTTGCCGTGTCAGTAAATCGCCCTAAATTGCGTTGCTGCTCGACGTAATGAGTAAGCCAAGTCGCGAGCTCAGATTTGTCATCATCTGTTGCAAGAAATGTCCAAAATTGGATCCACGTTTTTTCTGAGTTTAATCGGTCTTGGTAAGTAAGCATCGGCTCGAAACGCCAGCCACTGGTGTTTCCCCACACATCAAACTCTTCTTGCTCATTTAGCGAAAATGGAATGAAAATTTCTTCTGCATCATTAAATGCTCCATTGGTCGGGTCGTAATACTTAGGCTGAGGATTCCAATCTTTAATCACCCCTACGATCTGGTAGGGTTTACGATTCAAATACAAGGTTTCACCGACGCTGTTGTTACCATTAAAGAATGTTTGATTAAGGGTCTCTCCAATCACCACTTGATAAGCTGGCTGACTATCGACACTTTTATCCCAGCGTTGCCCATATAAAAACGGCACATCAAAAATGTTAAAAAAGTCACGATCAGTAATTCGCACACTTTTTAATGACGGCTGAATATCAGGGTTCTCAGATTGAACCGCAAGACCTGTACGATACGACGCTGCTTTTAATTCCAGCTGATTGTTGTTCCGCAGATTAATCACGTCGGTGTAAGTAAGATTTGAATGAAAGTCATCCCAGGTATCCAGGCCTTGACTCCACAACTGAATCGAATTTATCTGACTACTCTTATTACCTGCAGGGTTATGCGACATCGTTTTATACACGTTCAAGGTGGTAATCGTTATGCCAATACCGATGGAAATGGCCAGCACCATTAACATGGATAACATTGGGGTTTTCTTGATGCTGCGCCAAGCAAGATCGCAATAATAAAAAAACATAAGCTTCTCTCCTGCTTCAATTAGCGACTGGCGTTGGCAACTTGCTGCAGATCAGCAACAACAGATTGGTCAGCCTTTTGATACATAGAAAAGTCACATACCTGACCGTCTACAATTTGAATATTACGCTGTGCTCGTCTTGCTAACTCTGCGTCATGGGTCACCATAATGATGGTGGTACCTTGTTGATTAATATCTTCAAGTAATTCCATCACTTGCCTAGCCATTAAACTGTCTAAGTTACCTGTTGGCTCATCTGCTAACAAAAAACGTGGCTCGCCTGCTAACGCTCTCGCGATGGCCACACGTTGCTGTTGCCCGCCCGATAATTGCGTCGGTAAATGCTTCATTCTTGCGCCTAAACCCACTTGCTCGAGTGCCGATTTCACACGGCGTTGACGTTCAGCTGCATTAAAACCACGGTAACGTAATGGCACTTCAACATTTTCAGCAAGATTCAAGTCAGGAATTAAGTTAAAGCCCTGAAAAATAAACCCTATTTTTTCATTTCTAACTTTAGCACTGTGGTTATCGCTCAAATTAGACACGTTTTCACCGTCTAAACTGAACTCCCCCGATGTAAAGCCTTCAAGCAAACCTGCGATATTTAAAAAGGTAGTTTTACCTGAACCTGATGGGCCAGTCACTGCAACAAATTCGCCTTCTTTCACTTCAAGATTAAAGTCACGCAATGCGTGGGTTTCTACTAAGTCCGTTTTAAACACTTTGCTAATATTCTTCATTGATAACATGAGTCTGTCCTTGTCTTATTGGCTCTGTGTTTTGCCAATTTTTGTTTATTCAATTAATCGGTGAATTCGCGCTTAAAAATGCACTATGATTTGCAGTGCTGTTGGAAAATCTAATTCAAATAAAATCTTTACCATGTCATTCGTGAGACCATAACTCACTTGCTCTGATAGTTGATCCGTTAAGTCGATAATGTGGAAACTAAATGACAACCAATTGAAGCTTTCATCAATGCGATAACTCACCGCTAAGCTCAATAACATCAGAGCAATAAAGCCTGTCACTGGTTTACTTTGTAATAATTTCATCCTGAGATCCTTACTTGTACAGTCCAAGTCACTTATCTGTGATTATCTAATTTGAATTTGTGTATCATTTTTGAAGGTTTCGGTACCTGAAATAACCCATACATCACCTTCTTTAGCGCCGTCAATAACTTCAATCTCACTCATGCTTCGTGCACCTAAAGTCACTGCTGTTCTTTGCACCATGTCGTCATTCATGACAAATGCCGTAGCACCGCCTCGATTAAGAAAGTCCCCTCGTTTAACCATCAATACGTTAGGACGATTTTCAAGTAACACTCTTGCTGATAAACGTTGATTTTGACGTAATGACAAACTATCAATCGCTTCAAAGCGCACTCTTGCTGTTACTTCACGATTTCTGACTTCAGGTGAAATAGACGATAAATGCCCCATTACGGTGACGCTGCCAAAGCTCAGTTCAACATCCATTCCTATACCTAAGTCATCAGCATATGATTCCGGTACTGCAAGTTCTGCTTCAAAAGCACTTAAATCCACCACAGTTAACATTGGCTGACTCGCTCCAATACGGGCTTTTTGTTCCACCAGCCAATTACCGATAATGCCTTTTACTGGTGCTTTAATATCCAATGCCGCAATTTGACGGGCAAGCTCGGTTACCACTAAGGCTTGTCTGTCGACTTCTAGCGCACGGTTTTTCAATTCAAATGTCAGCGTATCTCGCATTAAATCAACTTCTTGTAATGCATGTTGATGCAATAAGTTGGCTTTATGCAGCTCATCTTTGCCTTTTTCAAAATCAATTCGGCTAATAAGGCTGTTTTCAATCAGTTGATCACCTCGGCGACTTTCTCTGTCTGCCGCTTCTAAGTCCACTTTCGCCATATCAAGCACTTGGCTAACTCGAAGTTGCTCGCGTCGTGCATCTAACTTGGCACGTTCCAAATCACTTTCCATTGCTGCAAAGACCGATTGTTCTTGCTGAAACCGACTGCGAAGTTTTGGACTATCAATTTGAGCAACCACTTGGCCTTGCTCTACTTCATCACCAGGTTGACTCAATAAAGTGACCACACCTTGCTCTGTGCTGTATAGCACTGGGGCATTGGCGGCGACAATTTTACCTGTGGTCGCAATGTCTCTGACTAAGGTGCCACGAGTGACTGTCGCCATGCGTAAGTCTTTACTATCAACAGAGCGAATACTGCTATCGTGACCTAAGCTTGCCCACACCAATGCACTCGTTAGTAATCCAGCAAGCCCTAGCACCATAGGTAGGCGAACCTTACGACCCATTGTCGGTGTCACCACTGTGTCTTGAGCACTTGTATCTTTAATCATTTCAGTTCCTTGAAATTCGTTGCTGTGGCCTTAGCAAAATAAATGGACACAAAGGTTGTCCGCTTTTCGGTCACTTACGATATCGTTGAATGTATGACGCTTATAGAGCACAAGCTATGCCAATAATTAAATATCAATTTATTTCAACAACTTAAGCAATTATAGTAATAACTAGATTTCATAAAAGTGTCCGCGGACACCTTTAAAAGTGTCCGAAAAACAAAAAAGTGTCCGAGTGGACACTTTTCAAAAGAAGCGATGACTGTTGGAGCTAAATGGAATAGAACGCTTTTTCACATCAGTTGACTCTGGCGTTGTCTAAGGCTGCACATAATGCTTGCACACCTAAGATGGCTCTGGGGAGGCTCGATGCAGTAAGTCTGCATTAAGCTGGTAGATATGATTGTTTTTAACTGCTGGTAATTCAGGCCACTTTGACCAATCGACACCAATAATATTGCCTTCATCTTGGCTTTGTAAAATCACTTCTGCATCGGTGAGTAATACATTTTCAACACTGATTTGTGGGTATTCACTCGCAGCATCAAGAAACACATTCTCGCCATGACATGCACTAATAATGTGCTCAATCCAACTGCCTTTAGATACTGTCATTAAAGGCGTAGACCATAATTGATAAAAGACCTTTATTGCTGGTTTTTGGGCGTTACTTTTTTGATTTTACTAAGCTGTAATCGATACTCATCAGCGGCTTGTTGTGCTTTTTCTTGATGGCCAGTTAACTCACCAAGTTGCAATAACTCTTTGGCGACATCATCTAAACTCTTAGGATCGCTATTAAACACGTTAAAGCCTAATTGGGTTAATTGATTGATATCATCCAGCTTATTACCGCTTTGCCAAACAACAATAAGATCTGGGTTGAGCTCAATAACGCGCTCCATTTGAATACCATAATAACCACCAATACTCGGAATCGCTTTGGCTGCTTCAGGAAAATCAGCATGGTCCGTGGTTGCAACTATTGTCTCGCCTGCACCAATGGCAAATAACATTTCTACAGCATGAGGAGATAAGGCAATGACACGCTTAGCTGTTTTCTGGGGGGTAGCGGTGTCTATGACCTTGCTTGTTGCCTTGTCTGACAGATGTGTTTCTTGTGCTGCATTGGCTGTATTGAGTGTTACTGACGTCATCAATACGAGTGCCGTTATTGCCCAAATACGGCTCAATTTAGTAAGAAACAACATGGGTATCCTTATGATATTTATTAACAACATTCGCGAAGTCATCGCCCCATTATACTAACTCACTTCAGCAAATAATGTGGTGGTTAATTACGCCAAGCTGACCAAGGTTATTTCACTATTTAGTCAACCAAATTAGTCGGCCAGCCGTGTTGCTTGATGTAGTTAACTAAATTTTTCGGTCGATATTGACTATCTTGCTCCCAACGTACCTTAACCGACTCATGTATTTGGGCTGGCAAACCAGCCTTATCAATGCCACGTATATACTCACCACGGATCCGATAGACGTGCTTCTTCGAGTTGTGTTTACTTGCTTGGGGGTTAGGATTAAGCGAATCCGTTAAGTGCGGTTCCGTACTAAGGGATTGCAAATTTGCTTGCGTAATCATCCATTGCAGGGATATATCACTCAATAATGTCTGATCTTGATCTGGCGAGTAACTCCCTCCCACATCACAATGAACCCCAGCAAACCAAACTTGTTCAATATCAATATCACTGTTGTTTGCCCAAATGGTGGGTTCAAAGTCACTCCTTATTTCGTCAATAGCCATGGCATGCCTTGCGACTTTAACGTTACGGCCTAACTTAGTGTCGTAAAACTCATCTTTATCATCAAATAACCCTAGAAATGAAAATGGAATTCCCATCGCCCCCACGGTATCCCACACACCGACAAACTTAACCTCTCTAGATGGGTGGCTGTGGTTGTTTCTGAATTGAATTGATTTTTCACCGCTAGGTTTATAGGCCTTAGTTTTGGTTTTGTAATGATTAAATGCTTGTTGAATTAAGTTAGCATCGGGACGTTTTAAAATACCGCAATTATTAATCAAACCGCATAAACACCTTACGGTATAAGCGCCACGGCTAAAGCCAAATAAATATATCTCATCACCATCTTGATAGTTTTGAACGATATAGCGGTAGTTATCCATAATGTTTTTATGAACGCCTTTACCGGTAACCCCTCCAGAAAACGAGTCATAATACGAGCCAACACCCCAATCATAAAAAACTTGTTGAGGTGTTCCGTCTTCAGCAATAGGTTTTATTGCTCTCGCCATTTTTAGCACATTAGTCGGGTAATCATCTTGGTTTTTTCCGGCCGATTCCAAGTTCCATCAGCACAAATTACAATACGCTTTTTCATTACCTAATCCTTGAAGACTCCGCTATTTATCAATATTAATAACCCAAAATGAACACTAATGCAGCAAGCTCAATGTCGTCCTAGACAGATTCCTTCCTTCGACTTATCGACAATAGGCGAAACACAAAAATTAGCGTTTACTGGTGTAAGAATAGCCAAAACAATGGTGCACATTGGCAGATTAACCTGAGGGATTTTTATGTTAACAAGTGAAAAGTCAGTATTGGTCATTATTGATGTTCAAGGCAAACTTGCACAAATCATGCAGCAGTCATCCCAATTACATCAGCAACTTGAAACGCTTATTCAAGGGGCACAGTTATTTGATATTCCCATTTTATGGGTCGAACAACTACCAGATAAATTAGGCTCGACCACCGAGTCATTAGCTTCACTATTAACTAAAACAACACAAGCTATCCCTAAATCGCACTTTAGTGCTTGGCATTGTCATGAGTTTCAGCAACAGCTAGCAAGGCTCAATCGTAACAATATTATTTTAGCAGGCATCGAAACCCATGTTTGTGTGTATCAAACTTGCCAGGACTTATTGGCTAATCGTTATCAAGTTCATGTGGTTGCCGATGCGGTGTCATCTCGCAGCCAAGACAATAAACAATTAGGCCTGCAAATGATGCAGCAAAAAGGCGCCTTTCTCACCAATACCGAATCATGTTTATTTGAACTGCAACATCAAGCCACAGGTGAGCGTTTCAAGGCGTTACTCAAACTCATAAAGTAATGTGAATTTGAGTTAAGTTTTGAACATTAATTATTGCTTAGGCTAGATAAGTAGTGCTTCAGATAAAGCTTGAATAAATTCAGTTTCAAAGGCAACGAACGACCTCATGACAAATGTCACTGGCACTCATGACAAAGCTCACTTATCTCATTGTCCAACGTTTTATATTCTGGTTGTGAATTCAAGGAAAGCCAAAGCAAACGAGCTTGGTATCTCCATCACAAATAGTGACTAATGGCAGTCAATAAGGAGCATAAAATGGGTTGGGAACATGTTGCAGCACTGAGCCTTTGCGTAGGAATCGTTAACCAGTTAGTACCAGTATTAATGGCATTAATTGAAAACCAGCAAAGTGACTCTTCAACCAAGCACCAGCAGTAATCTTAATACATCATCAAGCGCCAAGTGCGCTTTGATGTATAAACTCCCCACACCTTACATGCGTTAATTCAATTTACGTTATTCAAGAAGAGCTGCATTAACGCGCTTTAATAACCTCAGTTTCTATTCACAAAAAGCAATAACAGCACTTTTTGTATTATTTTTATTCAATATTACCCGCTGTATTTTGAATTAAGCTAAACTAGCTGATAGTTTTATGGAAATGATTGTATTTCTGTTATTATTTCTAACCAAATAATCATAATTTAGTGGGATAGCATCAGTCTATCCAAGTTCAATCGCCATAGGTAAAAATATGATTAACCACTTCACAGTCCTCGGTGTTAAAGCCAGTGCCAAAGAAGACGAAATAAAAAAAGCCTATAAACGTTTATCAAATAAGTACCATCCCGATAAACTGATTAATGCTTCAGAAGAAGAAAAACATCATGCAGCCGAGCAACTGCACCGGGTTAAAAATGCCTACGATGTGTTATCTGATAAAAAATTAAGAACGGCATTTATTAAAGATTTTAATAATGTCATCGTGACCAACCCAACAGCTGCTATGACCGAGCTGTGGGACCAATTTTATTCTTGAGAAACCCATGAGCAAACCACTTAATATCTCTCGTATTAATGAGTTAAAGAATAATGCCTTCGATAATATCGAATCGTATAACGATCCCGATAGCCCTGAAGCTTTAGCAAAATTCACCGATTCGATGAAAGAGATTTTATTAGCCGATCCATCGATGTTAGCAGCCGTGCCAGAATATTTGCCTGTTGCACTATTCAATCGTGTTCGCTTTTCAGATGAAGCCAAAACCAAATGGGCGTCATGGATTGATAACGCTGAATTACCTAGCTGGGATGAGTTTAAGGTAACGATTCAATTTAATAACGCTGATGTCCCGTTAGTGTTAGCGGTACGAAAATATTCTGAAGAGCTATTAATAGAAAGTTGTGCAGTGGTTTACCTGCTGAATACTCAAGATAATGTGGTTGCGCCAAGTAAATCTTTTAGTGCCAATGAAGCAAGTGACACTAATGATGACGGCTATGATCCCTACAATGATGATGGGGACTATGATGACAGCGATGAAGAAGGTTATTACGACCAATATGATGACGAGGAGCGATAATGAACAATCTTATTGAACTCACCGCAGCAGAGATAAAAGATCTAGCTGACGTCGAGCCACAACAAGCCAGTAAGCGATTCGAAATCATTGCAAACACGATGTCAGACGATCAACTTGTTGATGTTATTGAACATATGGACATTGTGACATTAACGCAGATTAACAGTCATCATGATATTTCATGTCCGTCAATTATGTCGGAGTTAATGACGCCTGAACAAATTCGCGACATCGTTTGTCAGCAACCTTTATATTGGGAAGAACAAATTAAAACCAATGCTGATGAACTTATGCATCATACATTTGAGTTTTTAACTTACCTTATCCGTATTCAGGGTACCGAAGAAAAACAAGCGGCGATTTTAGAATGTATTGCAGAAGATCCTGCAGGGTTATTCTACCTTTCTATTCCGTTTATCGAGTTAATTTTATCGCCTTCTGCCGAGCAAGATACCAACAGTATTTACGAAAGCTTTGACGATGAAGATGACGGCGAAACCGTTGGTTATAGCAACTGGCAGGCAGATGAAGAAGCACATAGTTTAGCAATTGATGATCCGCGTAGCTTGCTTGCGTTAATTAAACAAATTGCGCCAGATGTGGCCTCTTCGATTAAAAACTTACTCCGTAATGAAAGTTCAGGATGGGAACAAATTATTGGTAAGTTCGTTAATGAGCTTGTACTGCAAGCTAAAGAGAAAAACGAAGTGGCTGATGAATACGCCGAAGTCGACGATATGTTTACTTTTCTTGATTAAGGAATCGAGTTAATGCAATTAGCATTACGTGATAATAACCAAGGCCCTTACTTTAGTAGAGTACTAGAATATGGGCGCACAGAAGAAAGATTAACTGATGAGCACATCACTCAAATAAAATCGAAAGCGATTTTAATGAGTTTAAAACTGGCTGATAAGTTTTATAACAAGCATAAAATGCATCTACTTGAGCAAGCAGGCCATGATGTTATTGGAGTTGTGAGCCTTGGACTTATTGCACTGACGGGCCAAGAGCCTGCGGGCTCAGTTGCCTTGCTGCAAACACCTGATGGTGTGTTGAAGTGTTTTCAAAAAGGCTGGAGCATGTTGACCGTTGTCAGCAAACACATGCACGGTAGTGATAAATCGCTTTATGGTGATATTAATCCACTGTTGTTAGAGAAAATCTCTACACCACCCGACACAGAAGAATGGCTGGGTTGGCAAGATTATCAAGCAGCGCTACAAGATCATCGCAGCCAAGAAGCCACCAAAGTGTTACTTGAAACCTTTTATGCTAAAACTGAGCTCGATCCACTGTTCAGTTTAGGTCTTGAAAGTGTGCTGGCTGAAGCCGTCTTGTACCGCATCATGTTTGATGATGCCAAAGTACGTGAAGACATGAAAAAGCGTTTACGTAAAATAGAGCTTAATGAGCAATGGTTTAGCACTGAGTCGATTCAAAACCATACCGAACGCGCATTATCTCAACTACCTGAAACCTTAGCCGATGCCATACGCCGAGATTTAGGAAAACACTTTTATCAAGAGCTTCTACGCACCCTTAAATTTGCCAAAAAATATCGAGAATTGGCATTAAGTGACGCAAGCCCTGAAAAACTTGAGCGCTATGAGCAAAAGCATGGCTTACAAAGTGTCCTTTTAGGTTGGCAAGACACAATAGATTTTTAATCAATAGCTTAGGGCAACAAAACCTTCTTTGTTGCCCCAGCTTTTATGCTGGGTATGTTAATCGCTATTGTCATTCGTATTCATAATTATCATTACCTACCTCTTTCGATACTCCTCATTTCACTGCAGACCAGCAATTATCTCTTACTCAGGGTTACAGCTTATTCATACGTGTTAGCTTGGCTTTATTCATACCGTCTTATTTACCTCACCCAATACCCTACGATTAACTGATTGATCTAAATTCACTAATAATCGTATTGTTATTTATAATTAAATAAAGACTCATGAGCTATTAAACTGCATGTTGATAGACATTGAGTACCCCATTCTTGATACAGTGTCAGCACCATTAAGTTGATGTTGATGCTGAATACATTAATTACATGAGTTGTCACTATGTCTAAAGAAGTTGCCAGTGTTCCCAGCAGTCGGTTATCTAGACTATCCAAAATAGGCGGGCTAGCCTCTCGCCTTGCAGGCAATGTATTCGTGGAAGGTGCAAAACAGCTGAGTAAAGGGCAAAAGCCAACATTACAACAACTGGTACTTACCCCCAATAACCTGACTCAAGTCGCAGAAAAGCTAGCCCAGCTTCGAGGGGCTGCCATGAAAGTTGGCCAAATGATCTCAATGGATACTGGCGATTTACTTCCCAAAGAACTCAGCGACATTCTGGCTAGACTTCGTGATGATGCTAAAGCAATGCCTCACAAGCAATTGGTTGCTACGCTAAAGCAGCAATGGGGTGATGATTGGCTTGCGCCATTTGCTCAATTTGAGTTACGTCCATTTGCAGCTGCGTCTATCGGCCAAGTGCATCAAGCCTATCTGGATTCAGGTGAAAAGCTGGCAGTAAAAATCCAATATCCAGGTATTAAAGACAGCATTGACAGCGACATTGATAACGTTGCCACCTTACTCAAAGTAGCGCAGCTGGTCCCCGACAATGTGCAGTTTGATAAATTACTGACTGAAGCCAAAGCACAATTGCATCACGAGGCTGATTACAGCTACGAAGCAAGATTGCTAAAAGAGTATCAACAATGGGTCGCTAACGACACACGATTTATCGTTCCTAAACTATATGAACAACATAGCACTGACAGTATTCTTGTTATGGAGTTTGTCGAAGGTGTACCGATTGAATCTGTCAGCGAATTACCTCAGCTAGACAGAGATAAAGTCGCGACTGATCTATTAGCATTGTTTTTAGATGAACTGTTTACTTTTTCTTTGGTGCAAACCGACCCCAATTTTGCCAATTTTATGTACCAAAAAGAGACAGGTAGCATTGTATTACTCGACTTCGGTGCCACCAGAAAAATTACTAAGACGCTGTCTAATGGGTACCGAATGCTGATGCAAGGTGCAATGACAAGTGATAAAGCACTCATGACAAGTGCAGCCGAATCAATTGGATTTTTTCAAGACAGTATCACTCCAGAGCAACAAGCCTTTATCGTTGATATTTTTTATCAAGCTTGCGAGCCATTGCGAAGTGAAGGTCCATACGATTTTGCCAGTAGCAATCTTGCTAAACGTATTACTGATGCAGCCAAGTCATTAAGTACCAAACAAGATGAATGGCATACCCCGCCAACTGACGCTATTTTTGTTCATCGTAAACTTGCTGGCATTTATTTACTCGCCTCAAGAATACAAGCCAAAGTCGATGTAAAAAAATTGTTTTTAGTTCATCAATAATGAGCTGTTGTTTTAGATTAAAAACGGTAAGCTAAAGGTCATTTTATTTCATGCTAATAAAGCGTTATCAATAATGGCATTTTAACTATGACCCCAATTATCCATGGCATTCTAATATTGATTGTCCTGCTTAGCTCAATACTCGCAGAGCCCACTTTCGCCGAACAAGTCAATCAACCCACAATGGCCACTAAAGCAAATGCAGCCTCCCTTAACAGTTCAGATCCAACGTTGCCTTTAGCATTAAAACCAAGCCAGCATGGTGAACTGTCAATATCGGCATTATCAGACAATCTTTACCTGCATGAGTCTTTCATGCAAACCAAGCAGTTTGGGTTTGTTGGCTCAAATGGGCTAATTTTTGTCGATGGCAAAGATGCCTACTTGATTGATACTCCTTGGAGTGAAGCAGACACAATTAAATTGGTGCAATGGGTTGAACATCAAGGCTTAACATTAACAGCAAGTGTATCGACTCATTCCCATGAAGACAGAACTGCAGGTGTGGGCTACCTCAATAGCATTGGCGTTGACACTTACGCATCGACGCACACTAACCAACTATTAGAAAAAGCAGGCCACCCAAAGACAAAGCAACAGTTTACGCCCGGTCAGTTCGACTTTTTAAACCAGAAAATCGAAGTTTACTTTGTCGGTGCTGGCCACACTCACGATAATCTTGTCGTCTGGTTCCCTGAATCAAAACTGCTTTATGGAGGCTGTTTAGTTAAAAGCCTTTCGAGTAAAACCCTTGGTTACTACGGTGAAGCCGATCTGATTGCTTGGCCAAACTCAATTAAGCAGTTACAAGTTCAATTTGCCGATAGCGAACAAGTATTACCAGGTCATGGTGACATTGGTACAGGTGTTTTATTGAGTCACACAATCAAGCTACTTGAACAACATGCGGCGTATTAACAATTACCTCAGTAAATTATTACTATTATATCTATAGGGAGATACACATGTTCAGTCACATTATGATTGGTGCAAACGATATCGAGAAGTCGAAAAAATTCTATGATGCTGCTTTAGGAGCATTAGGTCATGCACCAGGTCAAATTGACGAAAAAGGCCGCTGTTTCTATTTTACTGATACAGGTGTTTTTGCATTAACCAAGCCAATTAACGGTGAAGCAGCCAGCCATGGTAATGGCTCAACAATCGGTTTTGCGGCGAAAAATGAACAGCAAGCTGACGAGTGGCATGCTGCGGGTTTGGCAAATGGGGGCGAAAGTTGTGAAGATCTTCCAGGTTACAGACAGGGGCCAAACTTTAAATTGTATTTAGGTTACCTTAAAGACCCTGCAGGTAATAAAGTTTGCGTGCTTTATCGTCCTTAACCTTCTTAACTGCTCACGGCATAAGTAAGCTTAATGATGCTGAGGTATACATGTCAATGGCGCCCTGTGAGGCGCCATATTCTTATCAGATTGGGCAATCGATATACAATCAGCGCTATTACTGATGATTCTATGGTTAACTGATGCACTTGTGTTGCATTCAAGGTAAAATTAACAATGCCCATCATTGTTATAGTTAAACTCATTTTTCTGTTATTAAATGATTAAAATGTTTACGCTTCATAAGTGAAAGCATGAGCGATGATGGTACCTGACTATTTCTCAATATTTTTGATGTTTATTCTGTAAAAGGTTATCCATGTCTGAACTCGATCCCCGTTTCATCCAATTCGACGAATCGGTTGCTGATATCCCTTTACCAGAAAAATTCACCTTCCCATTTTTTTATCAGCCACACCCTCTAGCCATTAAGGCTTCTGAGCAGCTTCAACAACACTTGATGCATCAGACTGATTGGCAACATAACTTCGGAGTGACGCAAAGTCATGCTCCTGAAGCGCTGCAATCACTGCCTGTTATTGGCAAAATGTTTGGGGTTCTCGTGGTTAAAGATGCTCATAATCAACTCGGGTTTCTGGCCGCATTTTCAGGAAAAGTCGCCGACCAAAATATTCTCCCATATTTTGTGCCACCGGTATTTGACATGCTCAGCCAAGATAGCTTTTTTAAAGACGAATATGAGGCAGTCAACACATTAAGTCATCAGCTGACTGTTTTACAAAGCGACCCTAACCTTGCGTCTTTGACTGAAAACCTTAAATTGCTGATGTTAAAAGCCGAGCAAGAGATTGCACAGTTTCGTCAGCAAATGATTGAGAATCGTAAAATTCGCAAAGCAAAGCGCAGTAGTCTGACCAATCTAACAGAAGATGAGCAAAAAACACTGTCGATAGAATTGAGTCGACAAAGCGTACAAGATAAGCATCAACTCAACAGCATTAAAGCAAGCTGGGAGCACAAATGTGGCTTGGTGCAGCAGCAATTAGACGCACTGACAAATCAAATTGATTCTATCAAACAGCAGCGAAAGCAAGTATCGAATACACTGCAACACAAACTATTCGCCCAATATCGTTTTTTAAATATACGTGGTGAAAGCCGAGATTTAACCCATATATTTAAAGATGCCCCTAACCAGCAGCCACCCGCGGCAGCAGGAGAATGCGCTGCGCCTAAGCTACTACAATATGCTTTTCAACAACAATTCACTCCCATCACGATGGCAGAGTTTTGGTGGGGCGAATCACCCAAGTCAGAAATCAAACAACATAAAAACTACTACCCTGCATGCCATGGCAAATGTAGGCCTATTTTAGGTCATATGCTTGATGGTATGAACGTAGATGAAAACCCATTACTTAACAATCCCGCCGAAGGGGTTGAGCTGCCAATTTTATATCAAGACCCCTATATTGTGATTGTTAATAAGCCAGCTAACTTCTTATCGGTACCCGGTAAAAATATTACTGACTCGGTATACAGCAGAATGAAACAACGCTTTCCAAATGCAACTGGACCATTGATTGTGCATCGGTTAGACATGTCAACTTCGGGCTTAATGGTAATCGCGTTATCAAAAGAGGTTAATAAACACTTAGTACAGCAATTTATTGCTCGAACAGTCACCAAGCGCTATATCGCAAAAATCGACGGTGAAGTAACCGAAGATAGTGGCACTATCAGCTTACCTCTAAGGGTAGATCTTGATGATCGCCCAAAACAGCTCGTCTGTGATGAACATGGGAAGCACGCAGAGACATTTTGGCAAAAAGTCACCACAGAAAGTGGCAAGAGTTTATTACATTTATACCCTAAAACTGGGCGTACCCACCAATTAAGAGTACATTGTGCACATCATCTGGGATTAAACATGCCAATTTTAGGTGATGATTTATATGGTAAAACAGAACAGCGGTTACATTTACACGCTCAACTATTATCCATTACCCACCCACACACCAATGTAGCAATGACATTTGAAGTCAATGCCGACTTCGAATAATACAATCGTTTTAAACACTCATTTGAACACCATTAGCTTCTGCTAATTTACTCAGCAATAAAAACTTGAAAATTTAACTATTTCGAAGTAGATATGTTAACGAATATAGGTTAATGTAACCAGTTCGTATGATATGCGGTTTAATTTTTTTAACCCTGCAAGCTGACGTTTTCCTTCGTTATATTTTGAAATCACCAAAGCTGTTGATTGTATTCATAAAACTTTAGCTTACTACACGATTAAGGATAAGAGTGGACTATGAAAGAGTGGTATTTCTCAAATAATGGTGAGATCAGCGGACCGTTAGGCTTAGCTGATTCGAATAAATTTATTGCATCGAACCCTGATGTTTATGCGTGGCACCCGTCTTATGCCCAATGGGTACCAGTTAGCCACGTTGAAGAATTTGATATTACAGTGTCTCCGCCACCGCCTCCTGCGGAGATCCCACAACAGTTAATCGAGCGGTTTACCGCTAAGGAACGTGAGTTGAATTCAGCCCTTGGCCGAATCGACACCACGCTAAAAACGATTAATTCTTCAATGTCAGATATTGGACGTGACTCAAGCCGTTATAAGGTCACAACAAAAGAGTTGAATGAAAAAGTAGAAGCGACGCTTCGTAGCGTTAATGAACAATATGCCGCACTTCAGAAAACCTTATCAGGTGTGAGTTAATTAAGTTTTACCCGACTTAAAAACTGATTAAATCTGAGTGGCATATAACAATTGTTGTTAACTAAATAAAAAGAATACGACTATGAAAAAATGGTATTTTTCCAAGAATGGTCAAGTAACAGGGCCGTTGAACGAAGTTGAAGCAAAAGAATTTTTAATGAAAGATGGCAACTGTTACGGTTGGCACCCTTCATTCACACAGTGGAAGCCGGTAAGTTGCATTAAAGAATTTGCCCACCTTGTGCCTGTCATCACACCGCCAGCATTGATTCCTCAAGATCTTATTGAAGAATTTACTGCCAAGGAAAAAGCACTTCAAGTTAAAGTCGCGAGCATGGAAGAAAGCGTGGCAGCAACTCAAGGCGTGCTGGTTGAGTTTGAGCAGGAAATTAACACATACAAAAAACTGACAATTAACTTAACTGATGAAGTTAAATCAAATATTGATCCTTTTGAAAGCAAGTACAACTCTTTCAAAGGGTCATTTGATGAGCTAATTTCTGCATTATCAATTGCCAAGACTGAAGTTAATGAGGTCACTACTGACTTCAATCAACGCGTTGCTAAGCAAGCTGCTGAGAATACGAATAGCCCAGTAAGTGCGCCAATTGTAGCACCAGCAGCACCTGCGCCAGAGAAAGCATCAAGCTCTAGCCTTTCTCCTGACAATGTTTCTGAAATCAGTAATCAAATTCAAAAAGCACTGGCAGAAAGTATGCTTAAATCAGCCGCAGAAGACTCTGCAGCAGAAGAGCTTACAGCCGCTAATACAGTAAGTGCAGCAAAAAGCCTTGACCCGGTAGCCGTATCTCCGAAGAAAGCAAAACCAAAAATTGACAAAATTGAATTCTCTGAAGATATCTCTGAAGACAAGCAAGCTGAAGATGCAGCCGGCATTAATGGCGTAACAAGCATCATCAAGTCCGTCTTCAAGGGGGACACTAAGAGAAATGAAAAAAGTCCGAAACGCCGGATGATGTAGCTCAACTGGCGCAAAGTAACGAAGCTACCGCTAAGACCAAAAAATCTGGTGAAACTGCAGTTAATGATTCAGCAAACGATTCTAATAACGAATCGGACGATGGTGATAAAGAAGGTAGAATGAGACGTCGTAGAAGACGCACTCATTACATTGCTTCTTAATACTTAGCTAAATATGGCATTGCTCTGCATATCAGAGCGGCGCGAGTTTCTAAGTTTTACTTTGTAAAATGCTAAATGAATTGATTGAAAAAAGGCTTATCTAAACGATAAGCCTTTTTTATTGTTCAATATTGCCATTTAACTACTTTATCAACGGATAACGTATTTCCATTGGCTTTATGTACTCAATTGAGCATTAACGATCAAATGTTAGCAGCAATCAGCCTTGACGCCTCTGTTACTGTTTTGGCATCAGCACGATCGATAATCTTAACCAGTGTGGTTTGAATCACCTCATCTTCTCTTACATCAACTTTGCTCTTAAAAGATTGCTGCTGCGGCTCAGCTCCTTCATCTAATACAAACTCAATTATCACTTCGTCAGCGATATCTTGGGTTTTCCCCTGATAGATGATATTAACTTGCGGATAACCTTTAAAACCTGCTTTTACTTTTTTAGCGATTCTCTTTCTTGATTTATCTAAATTCATATTCCATTCCTAAAAGTAAAGCACTGCCATTTGGCGATTAAAAATCTTTCAAGCTATTGTACTAACATAACGATTATTGCGTGATACTCGCAAAAGAACCTTGAGTTAACGCACAAAGTGATGTTGGCGATAAACCGATTTCTAGACCGCGCTTACCTGCACTGACATAAATGACATCAAATTGTTCAGCGCTCACATCAATCACAGTCGGTAATCGCTTCTTTTGCCCTAACGGGCTTACCCCACCTAGGACATAACCTGTGGTTTTCTCAACCCGTTGCTTATCTGCCATCACAACTTTTTTAACCCTAACACTCTTAGCCATTTGTTTTAAATTAAGCTTTGAAGAAACGGGCGTAATAGCGACAGCTAATGTTCCATTATCTAACTGCACCACCAAGGTTTTAAAAACTTGCTCAGCACACAGGTTTAACTTAGTTACCGCTTCGTCGCCATATGACTGTGCACTAGCTTCATGTTGATAGCTAAGCACTTGATGACTAATCCCTTCTCTTTCCAATAAATTAATTGCAGGGGTCATGTATTCCTCAACGCTTTTACCTTACTCGCTAATTGGACTGACGTAACTTAGTGGCTAATCTGATTTATCACTCTTTTTTAGCAGAGGTGTTATTGACGACGTTTTCATAGTCAAAAGTTGTAATCTCAAATGGGTTTCCATCAGGATCGCTAAAATAAAGCGACCATGAAATATCATGGTCGCTCACCACAAATGTCACTTCATGAGTAGTTAAATGTTGTTGCCATAATAAAAAGTTTGCCGCATCAACACCAAAAGCGACCGTGGTTCTTTTTTGAAGTTCAGATTCAAATAAAGCTAAATGCAAATCCTCATGAGCAACCACTAATGGCCCTTTATCAACAGCCCAAAACGCCAATGACTCAACAACAGAGAAACCTAAAACCGCTTGATACCATTTCACTGCTTGTTGTCGATTCTTAAGGTAAATATGGATATGGTCAAATGATTGAAGCTTTGGCATTGACTGTCCTTTAAAATAAATAGATGAATTGGCAAGGGTAGCGATTTGTAAACGAATGTATCTCAAATTTATATAAAACAATACTTTACAGTTTAAAATGGCTGAGTAATATATGGATATTAAATTCTACAAGGATGTCAAATGCCTCAAGAGTCGCCAGTCGATACGCCTAAAAATACCACTGAGAAGCCTGCAAATAACCAATCTCTAAGTCAATTTTTAAAGCAACTCAAAAGCCAAGTTAGCCACTCAAGCTCTATTGATGTCATTAAAGACGCATTAGATACAGCAATTCATTACCCAAACAAATTGTCTTATAACAATACTAACTTATTCATTGTTATCGCTATAGCCTTATTTAGCGGGATTGGATATTGGTTTTACCTAGAGCAGTTAACTTATTACTACCGCTATACTGACCTGGATTATGCCGTTTTCGCAGTCTGTATCATCACACTAATTATACCAATTTGGCAGTTTTTTAACCGCCGCAGCCAAATTAAAAAAGTCTCAACCCTGATAAGGGACGAAACCTTAAAACACCTATACAATATGCGAGATTGCGATGGCAGTTTTTTAAAGGACGCAGAAAACAAGTTTGTCGACTTTAATCGAGGTAATTACTCTCAAAAAGTAGAATGGGGTAAAGAAATTGATTTTCATGCAGAAAGCGGGTTAATTCGAGCATCTGTGGTTTATCATCATTATGTGGATAGAAGAACTGAAACCTATACTGAATCTGACGGTAAAGGTGGCACTCGAACACGTACTAGAACCGTATACGATCATTACTATCGACAAGGTGTCATCATTCCACCTATCAATAAAACCACCCACTTAGTGATGAGTGAGTCGAGATTATCAAAACGCTGGTCACAACGCTTTATGCCAGCGTCAAGAGAGTTTGAAAAAGCCTTCCATGTTCAAGCACAATCTGAGTTCGATGCGGCTAAGTTTCTGGAGCCTGCTGTCGTAGTGGCATGTGAACAACTCAATAATAAACTAAAAAATCTCACCATTGAATTTGCTCATGATGGAAGCTTATTAATTAATCAACACAATACTAACTTACTCAATCCTGCTATGGATTATGACATCACTGAACCAGAAAAATTTAAACAAGAGTTGCTTAATGACACTTCTCTGTTCACAGTGAATAGTATCTTTGGCTTCGTTAACCAAATCATTAAACACACAACCTAACCTAGGAAATAAGGAACCACTATGGAAATGTCGTATGTGATATTAGCCGTCATTGTTGTTATCTCGATTATTATGCTGACCATTTACAATGCCATTGTTAAAGAGCATAACGCAGTACAACGCGGTTGGGCTGATGTGTTAACGCAAGAAAGACAACGTAGCCGAATCATCCCTGAGCTTGATCGTGTTCTGCAAGAGCACAAAGATTACGAAAGTGATTTGCTGCCTAAAATCACCGCATTACGTCAAGGTATTAATGCGCTGCAAGATAATAATATTGACCCGAAACTGCAAAGCCAGGTTGATAAAGCATCACAAGAATTAATCAAAGGCATCAATGTCGCTGTGGAAGCATACCCAGAACTTAAAGCCTCTGAGTCTTTCGCCAAGTTTATGGGGGAAATTACTGAGCAAGAAGAAAATGTCGGTGCTGCAGTGCGTATTTTTAACCAAAATGTGGCTAATTTTAATAACTGTATTCAAGCTTTCCCTAACAATATCGTCAACAGCTTGTTTAACAAAAAGCAGGTTATTGAAGTATTTACTGACAGTAAAGCCCAAGCAGCTTTTGAATATAAACCTAAGTTCTAGGCCATATTAGCAAGTCATAAACATCATGTTAGTGGGGCTTAATGCCCCACTTTTTTAGGCTTGTTGTACTAAGTTAGGTTGGCCGAAGTAATGTATGTTTTTTGGTATTAAGCTAGATTCAGTCGTTAACAAGCCACTGTGAAGTACTACCGCATCATCATCTGAACACAATAATAAGTCATGTTGGGTATGGGCAACAAAATCCATTATTTGAGCAGTGGGTTCTTGCGGGTTTTTAACGTGTGGTACAAATTGAAAAGGCATTATATTAAGCGCTGATGTGTTAGCCAACCCAATTGAATTTGTATCGCCACATAATATGGCGCTACTGATATCTGGCGTCAATATCATTGCACCAGCACTGACGCCAACAATCGGTAAGCCATTTTCAGCTAAATGATAAAGCTGTTTATCAAGCCCTCGTTGCTTTAGCCAATATAGAAATCGAAACGTATCGCCACCCGATAAATGAACCAAACCAGCCGCTCTTAAAACCTTTAACGTTGCTTGGGCATCAAAGTCCTGCTCTAGTTCCACATACTGAACAGTATTAAACCCAAGTTGACGATAACAATCGGCAATAGGATTAAAAAATTGCCTTTGTGCATCAGGTTCTGAAGCGATATAAACCACAGGTAGTGATTTTAAATCGTTTGAAAGTCCATCGATAAAATACCTTAATGCCTTGCTCGCATTGGCGGTATCGGTATGACTTAATAGCGCTACATTCACTCTGAATCCTTTCTATTTTTGTGATTTGAACGATTGGGTGTTTGCTTAGGTAGTTACTGGCTTATAGCGAGTGACTAAAGTTAATAACTAAAGCTAATAACTAAAGCTGATAACTAAAAAGAGTAACTAAAGCTAATAACTAGCACTTAGTCGTGTTCCCCCATCCCCTTCGCAGTTGCCTGTATTCAGCTAATTAATCATTAGGTAATGATTCGAATAAAGCCCGTTTCTCTTCCATAAAAGCCTGTAATGCTGATGGGTTTTGCATTAAATCAGACATTGCCGTCATTGCCTGAATATGTGCAGGCTCTTGCTGCTGAAACATCAGCTTTCCATGCGCCTGACTCAAGGTTTGTATTTGTTCAAAATTGTCAGCTTGAAAACGCTGGTCACAGGCGCCGCCTAATTGCTTACATGTCATTGTTTTCATCACTTATCCCTAATATCACACCAGTAAACAGCTTAAAACAAGCCTACAAATTACTATTATGTAGATAACGCACTATTGCAATCCATATCAACAACAACACCGAATTTAGCAATAAAAAAAAACCAGCTGTGCAACTCTATGCTCAGCTGGTTTTCTGTGAGTTAGTCACTCATTTTATAAAACTGAATACTACGACTAACTCATATTAATGGTTACGCCATGAATCAAGACAAACGCTTATGATTGACGACGACGCCAAAGTAACGGTAGCAGCATCAGTAAACCAGCACCCAAACTACCGGCGCCTTCTGGTTTGCTCCAACCATCTTCTAAAGTGTTGCTAACATTTACACTAACAGAGGATGTCACTTGCTCTTCACCATCGCTAATCACAAGTTCAAATACAAGCGATTGATCAACAGAAACTTCAGGGGAGTTAACCGTTAATACTAAACCATCTGCACTGTACTCAGCAGCGGCACCTGACACTTGGTTCCACGTGTATGTTAACCCTTCAGGCTCATCAGCTATAGCAGCAGTAATCGTCGTGGTTTCACCTTCATTTAGTTCAGTGTTACCACTAAAGCTAACATCAAAAGCTAATGGCACATTGATAACAGACACATTAACCACTTGAGTTTTATCCAGTACACCGTCACTGACCGTTAAAGTAAACGCTATTGCTGTATCTGCTGTCACCTCTGGTGCAGTTACAGATAATATAGCCTTAGTGCCATCAAAGGTTAACGCTGGTCCAGCTGTTTGCTCCCAACTGAAGCTAAGCTCTGAACCATCTTCAGCAACCGTAGCTGATGCATCAATAACCAGTGTTTCAGCTTCGTTCACTTGCTCTGGTGCATCGATAATTACGTCAACATCTAAGCTCGGATTAGCTGGATCACCACATTGGTCACCATAAACTTGTTGAACCCACTCTGGGTAATCAATGTATGGGTTACGGTTTCCTTGATACTTATACACGGCATCATTACGCTGTGTATCAGCAGCATCAACTGGATCTTGTTGATGCCAAGCATAAAGTGTACATAGCTTGCCATGCAGTGGGTCGTTATTACTGACTTCATCAGCCGTAGTGATGCGATCCACTGCAACTAAGTCAGGCATGTTACTGTCATTGCCTTGGTAACGTGTATCCATGTAAAGGATCATACGTGCGACATCACCTTTAACTTGATCGCGAGGCTCAAAACAACGTGCCGCAGTATCTAGGTAATTGCCTGGTGCGTCAGCCACCTCAGTTCCAGTATCGCTACACTCATTAAAGTCATAGTTACTGCGAGTTGAGTTAACCTTTACATTCGTTGGACGTAAATGGTGCGCATCGGTGTAACCTAATTGCGACTCACTTGGGAAGCCATGGCTTTTAGCCCAAACGTGTTCACGGTTCCAGTCACTGGTATTGCCGCCATTATTTTGCTTAGACACAGATAGGCCTGTGTAAAGCTCAATAACATTACTGCTGTTAGCAGGATCTTCATCAGAATAAGACAGTGCTGTCCAAACTTGCTTGTAAGTTAGCTGTTGATGACCTGCAGTAATAGCAACAGAAATGGCATTTTTCATTGCTTCAGCATCATCAAAACTCCCCGCCAGAACGTTAGTATAATAAACGTTACCGTCAAAGGTGGTTGGGTCTGCAACAGGAGTTAACTCTTCACAACCTGAGCAAGGCGTATCTGGGTCTGGCTCAACTGGCGTTTCGCCACATGCACTTTCCCCAGCACAACCTAGGCCATCAGCAGTGTCCTTATCAAATGTCACCCACTGATTGTTATCACCAGGGAATGCTGCTGTTGCATCAGTATCACCAGCGGTGACACTGTCTTTGCGACGTAGCGTTTTGTCTTTTGTCGAAAAGTTTGCATCGTTCGGATCCGTCCATTCAGAACCAGGATCTTCACCTAACTTACCTAAACGGTCGATAACCACATCATCTTTATAAAGAACCAGCGCATCATCACCATTAAAATAAGTAACAGTTGAAGCCGTGCCCACTTTGAATGCGTCATCGGCACTGCTGTTATGGAAAACAATGCTTTCACCAGCAGCCAGCATACCTGTTAGTGTTTCGGTATTACCCGCATCAGTGCTGCCATTGCCATATAAACTTAACGTGTATACAGCAGCATCTAAATCAATTGCACTGCCACCTACGTTAGATAATTCAACAGCTTTATTATTGCCACCACCTTCTACGTATTCGGTAATGATTAATACACCAGGTTCAGCAGTACAAGCACCTTCACCAGGGCAACCTAAGCCATCACTGGTGTCTTTATCGAATACTAGCCACTGGTTATCAGTACCCGGAAAATCAGCCGAGGCATTGGTATCACCTGTAGTGATACTGGCTTTGCGTCTTAACGTTTTATCTTTAGTCGAAAAGTTAGCATCGTTTGCATCGGTCCATTCAGAACCTGGGTCTTCGCCAAGCTTGCCAAAACGGTCAATAATGGCGCCGTCTTTTGTCAGCAATAACGCATCGTCACCATTAAAGTAGGTTACAGTTGATTCAATACCCACTTTAAAAGCGTCATCGGCACTGCCATTGTGGTAAACAATACTACTGCCAGCAGCTAATGTACCGGTGAGAATTGACGAGTTACCCGCTTCAGTTGAACCATTCGAGTAAAGTGTAATCGCGTATTGAGCAGCATCTAAATCTACTGCACTCGTGCCTAAGTTTGAAATTTCAACAGCTTTATTACTACCACCACCTTCAACATACTCGGTAATGACAAGATCAGCATTAGCAGCTGTTGACGCTGCAGCTAACAGTAGGGTAACTGCTTTTGCGACTGCGTTAATTTTATTATTCATAGTCGTATCTTTTTATTAGAAAGTGAGGTGAAGCTAGCGCTAACACCTCACTTTGGGGTTGAACTTATTTACGATTACGGCGACGTAATGCCGATAATCCCAACAGACTCAGTAGACTGATAAATCCGGTGCTACCGCCGCTACCATCATGTTTTTCTTCTTTGATATCAGCCACTAATGCATCACGACTTGCGACTTCGATATCTAATGAAACCGTAGAACCATCAACCACTGTTCCGTCACGTTCCAATGTCACCTTGGCAGTGAAACGAGCAGATGGAGCACCAAACACTTCGAAGTTCACCAAGGTTTCGCCGTCTTGAGTTAATACCACATTCGGTTCAACCAATTGGCTCATGTCTAATTTAGCTTCATCATCTTTTGGTGTGAGCTTAATCTTAGCGATATCACCCGCCATAGCCCCTGCTACTTCAGGGATCTGATATGGCACTTTAATCAACTTATTAAGCTTGGTTAGATAGATAGGCGTGCTTGAGTCAGCTTCACCCGGTAAGTAACTTAGTGTCACAAGCGCTGGATCATGATCCGACGAGCGGAAGTGATCTTCGGCATAAAACTTGTTGTACTCGTTATCGTAGTCGCCTTTGTATTCATTGTTGTAATCGTACAAACTAGATTCAGCAGCATTAATGTGCCAATCCGATGCATCAATCACACGATCTTCAAGCGATGGAGAAATTAAGATGTGATCTAATGAACCCACTTCGTCGTTATAAGAATAACTCCAAGGTGTTTTGCCTTTTTCTTCAAAGACTTTAGAAATAATATCGATGTAACCGTAGCTTTGTGTAATTGCCACAGGTGACCCATCGCTATTAAATTGCGGCTTAGTACCAACAAAGGTATGGCTTGCTGTCATCAAGGCTTTATTACGTGGGTTTTCGGTCAGAACCAGTAACGGATCCTCTTTAGCATAAGCATTTAAATCACCTAAGATGATGCTATCACCTTCAACAGACTTTAACTCTTCAGCTAAATGTACTGCACCAGAAATACGGAACTCAGAACACGAACCTTGGTAATCAAGATCTGGCGCATCATCAGTCCATTTAGTGGCATCACCAAACTCAACACCTTGCCAGTCTTCCCAACAGGTTGACCCTTTAGATTTAAAGTGATTAACCGCTAAGGTTAAACGCTTACCTGTTTGGTTAACCATGAAGGTGACAACTAGCGCATCACGATGATAGTTTTGACCACTTTCTAGGATCTCATCGTTGTTGTCCTTGATGACTTCGTTGTTGTCATTAACAATGGTAGGCGCTTTTTGTTGTGGCATTGTCACAACTCGTGTGCGTTCAATACTCAGCTTGCTTGGGCGATAAATAATACCCGTTGCAATTGCATCAGAACCTAAAGCATCTAACTCATCAAGCATTTGGTTACCGTTGTGGTCGAAACCAACAAACACATAACGGTTCTCTGTTGAGTAAGGCTTATCAAAGTTATCGGCATACTCATCGTTATAGTAAACGTTAACTTCATTGACTAAATCTGCAATCGCACTTTTTAGTCCATAACCATTGTTTTCAATTTCCATCAAACCAACAACGTCAGCATCGAGTGCACGAATGGCTTCAACTAACTTAGTTTTCTGTTGGATGAATTCATTGTAAGTATCAGCACCACGGCTTTGGCCGAATTGGTTTTGATCACCGCCAAATGGCGAATTAAAGTAATTGAATAGGTTTTGACTTGCGATACGAATAGCAAATTCATCATCGGCTACAGTTTCATCAATATCAGGGCTATCAGTTCTTGGCAGGTTGTGAACAAAGTTATTGCTCGTTAGCTCATTGGTAACTGTTAAGGTGTAGTCGCCGTAGCTGTAACTAATCACACCTTCCATCCCCACTACACTGTCATCAATGCGAATGTAATTATTTTCAGGTGCAACTGAAAAGTTAGGGTAATAAGGGATATTGTCATTACTTGCCTGTGTCGCGCTTTCAATCACTAGACGGTAGTCATTATTTTGCGCAGCAGCTGCAATTGACTCAGGTGTACCAGCAACATTTAACTGATTTGGCTGCATGTTAGGACGCATATAAGCCAACGTCATATTGTTGCGGAAACTGTCGTAGTTAAAACTGAAACTACGAGAAACACGCATGTCTTGATTACCCTCTTGTTGAGGATTCAAGTCTTCTGGTAAATTAACCACCATGCCTTCGTAACGTGCTAATGTGGTTTCAAAAGAACCACCATCAGAATCAAGTATTTCGATATCTGTAGCAACAGTCTCAGTAAAGTCACTGTTAGTGATTTCCCAGTTTTCTGCACTTAACTGAGTTTGACCATAACTTTCAGCAACATCACTACCTAAACAAACGGTGCGGCCGACAAGCTGGCTATCAGCGCTACCACTTTCAACAAAAATACCGTCAGACGTTAATGGATTACCATCTGCAACTTCATCACGTAGATAGAAACCTTTCTTAGGTAGGTCAACAACAGCAGTTACCACACCTTGCACTGCAACCGCTTCACCTTTTAGTGGAGACTCGCCACCAGTACCTTGAATGTCACTGATGCGGGTTAAGTTTTCACATACAAATGGAACATATGATTCAGCAAGGTTTGGCGCACCAACTGTGCTCATATCCAGTGGCGTAATCACTTCCCACTGCGATGCATCAAAGTCACTTGACGGTACTGGCGCATTGCCTTCACTGTCTTGGCGACGACGTAAAGTTGTGTCTTCAGCCCATACGCTTGTATTATCCGCAGCGCCAACTCGGTCAATGATCACATCACCGTTTTTAATATAAAAACCGTCATTACCGCTTAAGTAAAAATCACTGTAGTTACCATTACCTTCACCAATAACGAACGCTCCGCCATTATCAGTAATGATTTGTTTGTACTCGTCACTCGCAGCCGAATTAAGTACAACAACAGATTTACCCGCTTCAACTGTAATACCGGTTAATAGCGGCTCACCTTCAGCTGTTAACATTTGATTTTCGTATTTACCATTACCCCACATAAATGCGGCAGTTTCATCGGTAAAAGTGAAAGATTCAGTTGCGTGAGTATTCGTAATTTCTACAGAGCCAACTTCAGCGCCATAATTTTTTTGCACCATTTCGGTGATCAGTAGATCGTTGACGCCAGCGTTGGCACCTACACTGATGACACTGGCGATTGCCAGTGAAAGGAAACTTTTCTTCATAGTAAACTCGATAATTGTTTAACTGAAAATGAAACTAGAAGTACATGCGTACGTATGCATAGCCGGCTTCTGGCGCTTCGCCTACACGACCTTCAACAGACAACACAATGTCTCTTGCTGGACGGTAATTAAAACCTACGCTTGCCCAGCGACGATCTTTGCCATATTCAGCGGGTAATTCCGTGAAGTCATAGTTCGGGCTTTCAACATCCCAACTCTCATACTCTTCATGGTTAGCTGAAGCTATAAATTCCCAAGATTCATTCAGTTGGTATTTACCGCTTAACGTGAGGCCATAATTGCGGAACGTTTCATAAGCGAGATACACATCGCCACTTTTACGTGTTGCAAGATCTTCATCTTCAATAAAACCATTTAAGCCTAATGCAATATCAGAGGTCACTTGAACACGCATGCCAAGTCCAAATAACTGCTGTTCGCCATACTTAGATTCACCTTCTGAACCGCCACGCGCTTCAACACCAGCAACAACAGAAACAACGTCTGACATCCAACCTACGTAGCCATTTACAATGTCACCTTGAGGTGAACCATTCTTATGCTCTCCTTCATAAGAATAAGAAACACCGTAAAGCAGATGATCGAACTTAGCTTCGTACTTAACCGTGTTTTCTTGATCGCCCGCTTCACCAGTTTCAACAGACTTATTAAATGTAAAATCACCGAAATGATCGTATTCATCAAAAGCGGTATCCGTTAAACCAAGTTCAACCCAATGATGATCATCAAACATATAACCGACATACATTTTGTCGATAGCAAGTTCAAATTCGCCGTCACCACCTAGCCAATTGCGACGTTGATAATCCAACTCCAATCTGTATATGTAGTTTGAGCGCTGTCCTTTTACTCCCAAGGTTGCAAAACTGTCATCAACATACCCTTTGGTGTCATAAAACTCGTCATGGTTGTAATCTGAATTAGTACCAAAATGGCCACCAACACCCACTTCACCATAAAGGTCAAGGTAATCCCCATTGTCCTCTTGTTGTAATGTCACTGCACTGGCAGTTGTCATACAAAACAAAGAGGCTAATGCGATTGCAACTGTTGTTTTTTTAAGCATCGCGTTTATTTCCATTAGTAAACTTCAGTGACTTCATTTGAAGGCTGAATTCTGACTTATTTATTATTTGTGTGAGGTTGACTTATTGACGATGAACATATTGGAAGCGTTTTCATATTTAAAAAACTTATTAATAAAAACCGAACAAAAGATATTCAAAGAAATGTAAACCAAGCAAAAACAGAGGTGAATTAACACTGTTAACACTCGATTTGTTAATAACTAGTTAATATTAACTTGTAAAAAGCAGGAACAAATTGAACAAAAAACACTCAATTTTAAAGCGGAATTTTAAAACCCCAATATTTACATTGTCATTACATTTGTTTGATTAACTTATATAAGAAGTCGTCACAATCAACATTCGAATATTAAGCAAGTTACATATGTATAGCAAGGCACGGATAGAGATCTACATCACAAAACATAAGTACCACCAAAGCTTAACAAAAGATAAATAACCTATACATTATATGCACTTAACTTACCACTAAGTGATACAAGAACCTAAACATAATTAACCGTATTGCAAAACAATAGAGGGATATAAGAAGGAGGTTTTTAATAAAAATAACGCCACACAAAAACAACAATTGCAAGTCACCACAAAATAAACCGAATAAACATAGGCTTAATCAAAAACAATAACAGATATTTAAATTGTAATATTACAAATATAGTTCGAAATAAAAAACAGAGATAAAAAATCAAAAAATCAAATAAGATACAAATTTACACAAACTGTTATTTAATCGATTTAGTTACACTTATATTCATCACATGCGACGTTAAATTAAAATCAACGTTATTTAGTTACAAAAAGAACACAAAAAAGCTGATTTAGAAATGTAAAACAATTTCTCGAGCGGATTGATTTTACTTTTTAGCAACAAGCATGCTCTTAATTCATTCAATTTAGCGTCTTGCCAAAAAAAGAGCGAGAAGATGAAGATCAATCGCACAAGGTTATACCGCTAAAAATGAATAAGCATATTTATAAAGCGTAAATGAGGCATTGAAGAGTCTGCTTGATATGCGCAGAGTTGGGACTGATGTTAATTGATTGGCTAAGTTAAGAGAGGCTAAGTTAAGAGAGGCTAGGTTAAGAAAGGCTGGTAATAGTGATTAGCTAAGAGCAGCTGGCAACATACTAAGGTTATCCGTGATAAGTTTGAGCGTTAATTTAGGCGGCACAGTCAAATCTGTATAACAGCCGCCCATAAACACAATGATGTATTAACAGCTTTTTTATTAATAGTCGAAACCAATTTGCGCTTTGATACCGTCATTAAAAGCATGCTTAATCGGTTGTACTTCGCTTACGGTATCTGCCAATTCGATAATATCGCGGTGACAGGCACGTCCAGTAATAATCACATGCTGCATTGGTGGACGATTATTCAGCGCCTCTATCACACGGGCTAAATCGATATACTTATATGTCACCATATAAGTTAGCTCATCTAATAACACTAGGTTTATCGATTCATCTTTAAGTAACTTCTCGGCAGATTGCCAAGCAGACTCCGCAGCAGCCACGTCTTTTTCACGATCTTGGGTTTCCCAAGTAAATCCTGTGCCCATGACATAGAATTCAACCCCAACTTTTTCCAGTAGATTACGCTCTCCGCACTCCCATCCACCTTTAATGAATTGCACAACGGCCGCCTTTTGTCCATGACCAACACAACGTGTCACAGCACCAAAACCAGACGTTGATTTGCCTTTACCATTGCCCGTAAGCACTAATAAAATGCCCTTTTCATCTTGAGCTGCAGCAATTTTTGCATCGACACCTTCTTTGAGTTTTTGCTGGCGAGCTTTATGACGTTGCGCCTTAGTATCAGCATGATTAACCTCTGTTGATTCAATGCTGTTATTGGTGACATTTTCAGACTTTTCCATTAAAGACTTCCTGTTAATTTATCCATATCAAGATGTATTTCTAACACATCCGCTAATCTTTCTAATTGTTGCTCTCGAATTTGATTAATATCCAACGACTCAGCAGATGAAAGTCCTGCCCAGCATAAAATCAGTTGGCAAGCATCGGGGCTGTCAAATAGCCCGTGCATATAGCATCCCAGTATCTGATTATCATGACTTACTTGTCCGTCAAAACGAAGCGAAGGTACCCCTGTTTGTTCATCTTCTTCGTGATTGCCGATATTCTTATTAGCAACGCTATTAGCGCTGGTATTAGCATTGGTATCAGCTTGTTCATAAAAAATTTCTATAGGTTGATTCAGGTTAGCCTCAGCCAATAAGTGACTTTCACCACAATGAATTTCATAACCTGACACCTCTACCTTATCGTCATCAAGCTGTAAGTAACCGCTTACTTTGGTAAGTAATTTTTCATTCGTGAGTGTGGTGTTTAATGCTAACAAGCCTAAACCTTTGCTTGAGCCGGCTTCGTCTTCAATGCCTAATGGGTCATTAATGTGATGGCCTAACATCTGATATCCGCCACAGATACCAATGACTTTACCGCCATACCGTAAGTGCTTATTAACCAGCTTGTCCCAGCCTTGCTCACGCATGAAAGCTAAATCGGCGCGCACATTTTTGCTACCTGGCATGATAATTAAGTCGGCGGCAGGCGGCAGCGATTTCGCTTGGGTTTGTTGACTTATATAATGAAAATCAATCTGTGGATGTAAGCGAAGCGGGTCAAAATCAGTGTGATTACTGATCCTGGGAAACACAAATACAAGCACAGTGATTTTTTGCTGATGCTCGATAACGTCACTCGTTTTTAAAGGGCTATCAATCAAGGCATCTTCTGCATCAAGGTGTAAATCATGTAAGTAAGGTAATACCCCTAATACTGGCTTATTAGTATAACTTTCAAGCCAGTCAATTCCCGACTGCAACAAACTAATGTCGCCTCTAAATCGGTTAATAACAAAGCCTTTCACTCTGGATTGTTCAGATAAACTTAACAGCGCTAAAGTGCCTACAAGGTGTGCAAAAACGCCTCCCTTGTCGATATCTGCAATAATAATGACAGGGCAATCAACGGCTTCAGCAAAGCCCATATTAGCAATATCACCCTCACGTAAATTAATCTCTGCTGGGCTACCTGCGCCTTCAACGATGACCATGTCATATTGATGCGTTAATCGCTCAAATGATTGCAAAACAGCATTCATCGCTGTTGCTTTATAATGGCGACTTTCAGGGCCAAAAAACGTTTTGGCCTCTAATGAAGTCAGTGCTTTACCATGAATGATGATTTGCGCTCCCATATCAGAGCTTGGCTTTAACAGTACAGGATTAAAGTCAGTATGCGGTTCAAGCTGACATGCAACCGCTTGCAATGCTTGAGCTCGACCTATCTCGCCGCCGTCTTCTGTGACTGCACTATTTAACGCCATATTTTGGGGTTTAAATGGCGCAACCTGCGTGCCTTTTCTGGCAAATAAGCGACATAAGCCTGCCACTAAGGTGCTCTTACCTGCATCAGATGTGGTGCCTTGCACCATTAAGGTTAACGCTTTACCCGCTTGATAAGAATGGGGCTTACTCAACAGATGTAGTATCTCCGAATCATCAGTATCAGCTTGAGTCACATCTTGAGGGGCAGTGTTCATATGGCGTTGCTGCTGGCTTTCGGGCTTTTCTTGATTGCTCATTAACGCCAATCATCCTTCAAATTTGGGTTATGTAAGTAAGTGATGACATGATGTCATTTCAACATTGACGCATTATTTTATTGAGATGGGAATGCCTGCGACCACTAGGCTAACCTTATCAGCTTGCGCAGCAATAGCTTGATTAAGCCAACCTGCCTCATCAGCAAAACGACGAGTTAACTCCCCTAACGGAACAATCCCTGAACCCACTTCATTACTGATAAAAATCACTTGCCCTTTTAATGACGGTAAACAAGCTAGCAAAGCTTGCTTTTGCTGTTGCCATAAGTCATCCACACCATTACGGTGCGTTTCTTCACTAGCAATTAAGTGATTAGATAAATATAAGGTGAGGCAATCGACTAATATTACGCAATCATCAGCGTGGTAGTTTTGCAATGTTGAGGCTAATGCCATTGGTGTTTCAATTAATTGCCATGACAGATTGGAGTCAACTCTATCTTGCTGATGTTTGGCTATTCTGGCCGTCATTTCATCATCTAAGGCTGTGGCAGTGGCAACGTAAACACAACGAAAACCTTGCTCAGCATACTGCTTTGCAACGGACTCACCGTATCGACTTTTCCCTGAACGGGCTCCGCCTAAAACTAGATGGATCATGTTGATAAACCTATGGTTAAAATAATGCAGTAGCAGACAATTTCGCTAACTTGCTGCGCAGCCCCTAACGTGTCGCCAGTGTAACCACCAATTTGACGATTAAATCCCCATACCAGTAATTGTCTTGTGGCCACTAACGCTAATAATAGAACAAACGCCAATACACCGTTTAAACAAGCCAGCACGACAAAGCCGCTTAAACATAAAATCAATAAATCATTAATGTGCTGATATTGAGCCAAAGGCTTTGACTTACTGCCGTCACCTTCGGTGACATACTGCTCAGAAAAAATCATGCTTGCTGCAACAACTCGACTTAAAGGATGCGCTACAATCAATGCAATTGCTGCTTTAAGTGGGCTGTATAGAGCAATTTCAACCAATAGTTGCCATTTTAACAATAAGGTTAACCCTACGGCTAAAGTGCCATAAGTCCCTATTCTAGAGTCTTTCATAATGCGTAGCTTATCAGCGACTTTCCAGCCGCCACCAAAGCCGTCAGCCGTATCAGCAAGGCCATCTTCATGAAAGCCTCCTGTCATTAATACGCTGGCGATAATCGCTAAGATCACTGCAACACCGTTAGGCAGCACTAATTGGCTTAACCAAAACACGCTCGCACTCATTGCGCCAACCAGTAACCCCACCACACCAAAATAACGACTGGCTTTATTTAACTTTTCACTGTCAAATTCAACCCAATTAGGTATAGGAATACGAGTAAAAAAACTCACCGCAATGAGCAATAGATTAAGTTGTTTTTTCAACCAACCGGCACGATTTACAGGGCCTGATTGCAACGACATTCATCATCCTTTGTTAGTTAAGTATAATCTTGAATTAGCTAGTGTTGCTTCATTAACTGAGCACAGGCAAAGCCATAACTTAAACCACATTACTGACACCAGCTTTGTCAAAACTGGCCATATCATTGTAAAAATTGACCGCCGCTTGAATCATAGGTAATGACAACGCAGCGCCTGTGCCTTCACCCAAACGTAAACCCAGCGACAATAAAGGTTTAGCATCTAACGCTTGTAGCATTTTTTGGTGGCCTTGCTCATCGGATTGATGGGCAAAAATAAGGTAGTCTCTAGCACTTGGGTGTAATGCCACCGCAACTAACGCTGCCGCCGTTGCGATAAAGCCGTCTATCACCACCAGCATTTTCTTTTCTGATGCCGCTAAAATTGCGCCAGTCATTTGCACAATTTCAAAGCCACCTAAGCAAGCCAGTACATTTACAGGATCATGAATTTTGTCGCGGTGAAGATTCATTGCAACCGTTAATAACTCACGTTTAAGTGCAAAGGACTCATCATCAATGCCAGTCCCACGTCCAACACACTCTTTGACATCTAATTTTAGCATCGCAGCCATTATGGCTGCCGCTGAAGATGTATTACCAATCCCCATTTCCCCTAATGCAATAAGATTGCAGCCAGAATCAAAATGTCGCTGCACTAGGTCATTGGCAAAACTAAAACCATCTTTTACTGCGAGTAAATCCATTGCTTGTTTTTGATGAATAGCCTGAGTACCGGCTCCTAGCCTATGATCAGTCACTTTAGGGTGGTCGCTTGGAGTTAACATACCGCAATCAATGACTTCCAAATTCAATCCCATTTGACGACAAAACACATTAATCGCCGCACCGCCACTCACAAAATTGTTCACCATTTGCTGAGTCACTGCACTAGGCGCAATCGACACCCCGTGATTTGCGATGCCGTGATCACCTGCAAAGACCAACATTGCTGGCTGATTAATGGCTAACTTTTGACGGGTATTAAATGGTTCAGTTAACTGTACTTGCGCTATTTGCTTTGCCAACGACTCAAGTGAGCCTAATGCCCCTAGCGGTTTGGTTTTTTGGTTTATTTTATGTTGGATCTGTTCATCATTAAGATGATTAACGGGATCAACTGCGAACATACTTCATACTCCCAATGCGCCTAGCGGCGGTGACGTAACACAAATAAGAAAAACACACTACCAATTGCCGCAGTAATTATACCGACAGGCAATTCTTGGTTGGACAACAAACAACGAGCTAATACATCAATCCACACCATAAATAAGCCCCCTACAAACACTGTTGTAAAAATAGGTTGCTGGCCAGGAAAGAGTAACCTTACAGTATGAGGGATCATCAAGCCTACAAAGCCGATACCTCCACAACTGGCGACTAATGTTGCTGTAATCAGCGAGCACAGAATCAACATATATAGCCTTAATCTGGCGACATTGACCCCTAGTGAGTGGGCAGTTTCATCCCCAGCTTGTATCGCAATCACTTGACGCTTGAACGCCAGAATAATTATCACGCTGGAGCACACTACAACAGCTGGGATAATCAAACCTGACCAACTGGCTTTGGCAAAACTTCCAAGGCTCCAGAACAAAACAGACGCCGCTGCTTGAGGGCTTGAGAAATACAGCACTAAGCTAGTTAATGCGCCAAACATAAAAGAGGTAGCGACCCCTGAGAGCAGCATTCTTTCCACCTGACTTGCTCTGCCAAAACCCGATAACGACAGCACTAATAGCACTGAAAAAAGCGCACCGATAAATGCCCCGACAGGAAGACTTAATGATGACCAAGACCACCACGCATCATGACTAAATAACCCTGACCGGTAAATCGCGCCAGCCCATAAGCTATCGGACTGCGAAAGCCATTGCTGCACCAAGCCTTGAGTGCCGAAAAAACTCAACACCAACACAGCGCCAAAAGAGGCACCAGAACTTATACCAAATAAATAGGGATCAGCTAATGGGTTTCTCGTAACAGTTTGCAACACGCTGCCAGCCAAAGCTAAGCCGGCACCAGCAATAAACGCCAATATAATCCGAGGCATACGCAACTCAAACACAATACGCTCAGTTATTGCCGTTACGCCACCAGTGCTTGCAGAAACGCCCAACATGGGTTCTGTAAAAAGTAAAAAAACTTGTCCGAAACTAATATTTGCCGCACCAAAACTGGCTGCTGCAATTGGGGTAATTAAGGTCATCAATGCTGTCAATGCCAATAAGCATTTATGGCGAAGGGAATAAGTCGCAAACATTAAATCCCCTCCTTGTTATCTTGTTGCCGTGTTTGATGATGGGGATGCTCATCTTGATAACCGTAAAAATAGGTAATCAATGGCTTACCATGTTGGGGATGGCGATTAACTTGGCAGCAAACACCAAACACATCGCCGATAATCTGCTCGGTTAACACTTGATCTGGTAACCCTTGAGCTATACACGCGCCCTGATTTAACAATAACAACCTATCACACACTGCGCTGGCTAAGTTCAGATCGTGAATTGACGCTATAACACTGATCCCCAACTGGCGCACCAATTCTAAAATTTGGATCTGATAACGAATATCTAAATGATTTGTTGGCTCATCAAGGATTAACAACTGCGGTTTTTGTACCATAGCTCTGGCAATAAGTGCACGCTGCTTTTCGCCTCCAGAAAGCTGTTCATATTGTTGGCTTGCTTTTAACGCCAAACCGACTTTATCTAACGCTTGCATCACATTATGTTTATCAGCTTGAGTATCTGTTTCAAATAGCCCTTTATGAGGCGTTAATCCCATTGCCACGATTTGTTCACAGCTCATTGCAAAATAATGCGGAGTCTCTTGTTGAACGACAGCAACTTTTGTCGCTAAATGCTTTTGGCTGATGCGGCTAATATCTTCACCAAACAAGGTGATCTGGCCTCTATCTGGTGAGATATAACGATACAAGCAGCGCAATAAACTGGACTTGCCTGCGCCATTTGGACCAATCAGTCCCAGCATTTCACCTTGTTGCAGTGAAAAGCTGACATTGGAAAGAATCGCCTGTTGTTGCACTGACCAATAAAGTCGAGTCACCTTAAGCGCCTCACCCATTGAGCCATCTCGTTGCTGCTGATTTTGAGTCATGAAGCCGTCGCCAGAAAAGCAGACTTAATACGTAAAGCACACACATTGACGCGTTGAGCATCTAATGCGACGTTACCTGACAAGCAATGACCTAATCTAGCTAGGTTCTGACACATAAACGCAATGCAATCTAATGCAGCGCCATGTATTACAGCGGTATAAAACATGAATTCTCCGCCTGAGTCACCCGCTCAGGTTGATTAAAGGCACTGGATAGTGAATAAATGCAGTGCGTAAAAGGCTGTGAACCATCATAAAAAAGCTAGGTATCTGACTTAGTTATTCGTAAAAAATAACATTACAGTTGCGGGTACAGTTCATGCTAATCAATCTGACCTTGAGTCAAATTGAACCATGATTCCCTATTCATCCGTTAGTATGACAAAACAGATTAACTTTATTTATACTTAAACGATAGCGACAATAATCCATCCGCTATCGCGACCTATTTTATGCTTTCTTACAGATTAAGATAACACGTAAAAAAGTATGTAAAGATTGTACGCTAAATTAAGGGCTTGTTCAGCAAAAACGCGCTGATGTGCCCCCTATTATTGACTCTATGCAGGCCAATGAAGTTGAAACTTAGGCTCGCTGCTTTCATCTGCCCAAAAAACTGAAATAGAAACCGTCGCGGCGTAATCAATGGATAAGGTGTTATATATGCCTTGGCATTGTTCAAGACCAAGCACCAAAGCAATAATGGTGCGTATGACACCACCATGAGTGACAATAATAGCCAACGGTTCAGGGGTATTTTTTGCTAACTCAGAACGATGTACGTTAAGCTCAGGGCTGTTACCTTGAAGCTCAGGGCTGTTCGCCACTTGACGTAATTGCTGACACACCTTGTTAAAACCAGATGCGACACGCGTTTCAAATTCACTCATCGACTCTGCATTCGGTGGTGTATGTTGCCAAGGATTGTCCCAGTATTGATTAATCTTATCGCCAAACTGTTCGTATAAAGAATCAAATGACACCCCATCCCAGTCACCAAAATCAATTTCGGCCAACTCAGGCATCAACTGCACCGCAGGTAATGGCGTGTTGACTGACTGATGAGCCTCATCATTCATTTCACTTAAGGCAGTGTTAGCAGTATTTAACTCAGTAAATAACCCATGAGTAAAATGCTGGCAGCGTTGTAAAGGTGAGCTTATCAAGCTTACTTTCGGAAAATGAGGCACAAAATCAATCTGCTTAATACGATTTAGCATCGTAGCCGCACCGAGTTCGCTCAAATTAACATCCGTTTTTCCACGCAATATATTGCCGCCTTCACATTGTCCGTGTCGCAGTAATACTATCTTAGCGTGTGATAATCTAGTCACTCTAGGCTCCCTTTTTATACATTCCTGCACGTTCACCGTTCACAAAACCTTTTATCTGCACCAAGTTCAGCATTATTCATCATACTGGACTGAGTTAGTGCATTCTGACACTTGCTCTTGGAAACAAACTTCACGTATTATGGACGTCTATACGTTTAAATGTCCAAACAAATATTAATGCTGAATACTTTTACGAAGCGAGTTTGACTTAGGCCGCCTTTTATATAGTGCAAAACAAGGTATGCTAATTTCTCAAGTTTCGAATATTCACATAATAAGAAATAGCTAATAGCAACTGCTAGCATAGCAATAAAGGTACTCAAATATGGCGAAGTCGACTTCCTACAGTCAGGTTCTTGAACAACTTACCAATACGCTAAAAGAGCGTATAGTGATCCTCGATGGTGCCATGGGGACAATGATCCAAGACTATAAATTGGAAGAAGAAGATTACCGTGGCGAGCGCTTCAAAGACTGGCATTGCGATGTGAAAGGCAATAATGACATGTTGGTACTAAGCCAGCGCCAAATCATTAAAGACATTCACACTAAATACATGTTAGCGGGCGCTGACATTATTGAAACCAATACCTTTAACGCCACGACCATTGCGATGGCTGATTACGACATGCAAAGCTTGTCGGCTGAAATCAACCTCGAAGGCGCTAGAGTTGCCCGCACCGCCGCTGACGAAGTAGAAGCACAAACAGGCATTAAACGTTATGTTGCAGGTGTTCTAGGGCCAACCAACCGTACTTGTTCAATTAGCCCAGATGTAAACGATCCCAGTTTTCGTAATATCAGTTTTGATGAGTTAGTTGATGCCTATGTTGAATCAACAACTGCGCTAATCGAAGGCGGCGCAGATATCATCATGGTCGAAACCATCTTTGATACCCTTAACGCTAAAGCCGCTTTATTTGCCATCGAAAAAGTCTTTGATGACTTGGGCGATCGTCTACCAGTGATGATTTCAGGCACCATTACCGATGCATCAGGACGAACCCTAACCGGACAAACAACCGAAGGTTTTTACAACTCACTGCGTCATATCAAACCGCTTTCAATCGGTCTTAACTGTGCATTAGGTCCAAAAGAGCTGCGCCCATACGTTGAAGAGTTGTCACGTATTTCTGAGTGTTTTGTCTCTGCTCATCCTAATGCAGGCCTGCCAAACGAGTTTGGCGGTTACGATGAAACCCCAGAAGAAATGGCCGAAGTGATTAGCGAGTGGGCACGCGAAGGCATGCTTAATATCGTTGGTGGTTGTTGTGGTAGTACGCCAGCACATATCAGCGCGATTCGCGATGCCGTTATCACCCACGCGCCTCGCACTATCCCTGACATCCCTGTTGCGTGTCGCTTATCTGGGCTTGAACCGTTAACCATCGATGGTGACTCATTATTTGTTAACGTTGGCGAGCGCGCGAACGTCACAGGCTCTGCTAAATTCTTACGTTTAATTAAAGAAGAAAAGTTTGAAGAAGCCTTAGATGTGGTACGCGAGCAAGTTGAAAACGGCGCGCAAATCATCGACGTCAACATGGATGAAGGCATGCTTGATGGCGCAGAGTCGATGAAAAAGTTCTTAAACTTAATCGCCTCAGAGCCAGACATTTCTCGTGTGCCTATCATGATTGACTCATCTAAATGGGATGTCATTGAAGCAGGCCTTAAATGCGTACAAGGCAAATCCATTGTTAACTCAATTTCAATGAAAGAAGGCGAAGCAGCCTTTATCAAACAAGCCACCTTAGTGAAACGCTATGGCGCAGCTGCCATTGTCATGGCCTTTGATGAAGACGGCCAGGCCGATACCCGAGCCCGTAAAACTGAAATTTGTACGCGTGCTTATCGTGTATTAGTTGATGTGGTTGGCTTTCCACCTGAAGACATTATTTTTGACCCTAATATTTTTGCGATTGCCACCGGAATTGAAGAGCACGACAATTACGCTGTCGACTTTATTGAGTCGATTAAAGACATCAAAGCCACGTTACCCTATGCGATGATCTCTGGCGGTGTATCGAATGTGTCTTTCTCGTTCCGCGGCAACAACCCAGTGCGTGAAGCCATTCATGCGGTGTTTTTATACCATGCGATTCAAGCAGGTATGGACATGGGGATTGTTAACGCGGGTCAATTAGCCATTTATGATGATATCGACCCTGAACTTAAAGAAAAAGTTGAAAACGTGGTGCAAAATTTACCTTGCCCCGTTGCTGATTCAACCAATACAGAACAACTGCTTGATGTCGCTGAAAAGTTTCGTGGTGACGGTAAGCAAGTCGCGAAAAAGAAGATTTAGCATGGCGAGGTTGGCCTGTTGAAGAGCGCTTATCCCACGCCTTAGTTAAAGGGATTACCGAATTTATTGACCAAGACACTGAAGAAGCACGCCTACAAGCAGTCCGTCCACTGGATGTGATCGAAGGGCCATTAATGAATGGCATGAATGTCGTCGGTGACTTATTCGGCGCAGGTAAAATGTTCTTGCCGCAAGTGGTGAAATCCGCCCGAGTGATGAAAAAAGCCGTGGCCTATTTAAATCCATTTATTGAAGCCGAAAAAGTGGAAGGTCAATCCAACGGTAAAATCCTCATGGTGACCGTTAAAGGTGATGTGCACGATATCGGTAAAAATATCGTTGGTGTGGTATTAGCTTGTAATGGTTATGAGGTGATTGATTTAGGCGTAATGGTACCCGTTGAGAAAATCATCGAAGTCGCCATTGCTGAAAACGTTGATATTATTGGCATGTCGGGACTGATTACCCCAAGCCTTGATGAAATGGTGCATAACGTAAAAGCCTTCCATAAAGCAGGGTTAACCATTCCATCCATCATTGGCGGCGCCACTTGCTCAAAAATTCATACCGCCGTAAAAATTGCCCCACACTCACCAACAGGGGCCATTTACATTGCCGATGCGTCTCGCGCCGTGCCAATGGTGTCAAAACTCATTAGTAATGACACACGCCAAGCCACCATTGATGAAGCGTATAACGAATACGAGATGATGCGAGAAAAACGTTTATCACAGACTAAGCGTAAAACCATTGTGTCAATTGACGCTGCCCGTGAAAACCGCTGCCAGCATGATTGGGACAAGTACACACCATTCACACCTAATGTATTAGGTCGACAAGTATTTGATGACTACCCATTAGAAGACTTGGTTGATCGTATCGACTGGACCCCGTTTTTCCGAAGCTGGGAGCTACACGGCCGCTTCCCAGACATTCTTGATGATAAAGTCGTTGGTGAAGAAGCCCGTAAACTCTATAAAGATGGCAAAGCCATGCTTGAAACCATCATCAGTGAAAAGTGGCTCACGGCCAAAGCCGTCATCGGCTTATTCCCAGCAAACACCGTCAACCATGACGACATTGAGCTTTACACAGACGAGACTCGCACCGAAGTTGAAATGACCACTCATCACTTACGCATGCAGCTTGAACGTGTGGGCAATGACAACTTCTGTTTGTCCGACTTTGTTGCGCCAAAAGCCTCAGGTGTGGCCGATTACATGGGCGGCTTTGCGGTAACAGCTGGTCACGGTATCGACGAACATGTCGCACGCTTTGAAGCAAACCATGATGACTACAACTCCATTATGCTTAAGTGTCTTGCAGACCGTTTAGCAGAAGCGTTTGCAGAGCGAATGCATGAACGCGTACGCAAAGAGTTTTGGGGTTATGCCGCAGATGAAGTGTTAGATAACGAAGCCCTCATCCGTGAAAAATACAAAGGCATTCGCCCAGCTCCAGGTTACCCAGCTTGCCCAGATCATACAGAAAAAGGCTTGCTGTGGGATTTACTCAAACCTGATGAAACCATTGGTTTGAACATCACAGAAAGCTACGCCATGTTCCCAACAGCAGCGGTATCAGGCTGGTACTTTGCCCACCCTAAATCACGCTATTTTGGCGTAACCAATGTAGGTAAAGATCAGGTTGAAGATTATGCTAAGCGTAAAGGCATGAGTGTTGAAGAAACAGAACGCTGGTTGGCACCGGTGTTGGATTATGACCCTGAATAAGAGTGATCCAGAATAGATAGTGATGTTGAGTAATCACTTGGTTACTCTTTATTAGGATTCTAAACTTCGTTTGGATGATGGCGCTGCCATTACAGCCTAACGGCTGATTAACGTCGTGGCGCTTCGCCCAGACCCGACGAAAGGGAAACAACAGCATTTCCCTTTTCGCTGATTTTCATAAGAGCCTTGCCACCCCTACCAAGTTATTCTTTCAAAGCGAATAAGCCTCATACTCCAATAAAAATACCTAACGGCTCAGACGGGACATCCATGTCCCCCTGAGCCTTAGCCATCATCTGATAGGCAGGATGTCTGAATGTCTTGAAGTGCATGGATGCACGAGAAAGACCATGATGGCTACACGGTATTTTCATCTACGTATTTCAGCAACTTGGAATGGGGAATATTGGAGACTGTGTCGGTGTTAGGTCGTTCAGGATTATCGTTTTATTTTCATTTAGTTTTTAGGGTTCTAAACTTCGTTTGAATATGGTGCTGCCATTTCAGCCTAATGGCTGGTTAACGTCGTGGCGCTTCGCCCACACCAAACTAAAAGGGGAAAGCACTTATTCCCCTTTTGGATAACCCCTAACGACACGGCGAAACTTTCTTAAAGCGAAAGATTTCCAACGGGGTTTGTTATGCCTATAAGCTCATGATACGTAAGAATCTACTCAAGACCATTTAAATTATTCCCCCTTAAAAGCTTGCCTAGCAGAATCATGTAAACGACCAATCGTCATATTCAGTACCCATTTAATAAACTTTAATGAGTAATTAATCGCGATATAGGCAGGGCCACCTGAATACACGATCATATGTCCCAAAAGCCCTTTTAACTGTTCTTCATAACCAGCAAAATCAGCAAGTTTGCACATAAAAGCAGCCATGGCATCATATGCACTTGAAATAGTCATTCCGCCAGCTTGAATTTTAGCGATTAAGCCTGTTCCACCACCATCGATTATCAATGTCATCAATGCAGCAGCAATTTTATCAGCCCAATGCGATGAGTAAGTGGTTTGTAGCCTATTCTCATAATTCAAAACCACTCTTTGCTGAAGACTTCCAGCTTTTTGGCTATAAATATTAGTCCAACTTTCATAATTCGTTGTATGTATATATCCTGGAGAAGATTCCATACTATGCGCTTTATGATTAAGCCCTTGTTCTCTAGAAGATACATATTCATGCCCATTAATATGAACATGACAAAAAGGCCAAACAGGTACTTTAGCTACCGGGTCAGCACCATGAACACATCTAAATACTCTATCAACTCTAGCACTTGCTTTGATGGCAAAATCTTTAAATCCAACTCTTGGACAACCAAAAGTGTATAAGTAAACCGTCTTGTTATATTTTGCTTTTACCCAATCAGCAACTAATGTTGCTAAAGCGCCTCCCAAACTATGTCCAACACAGTGGATAACTCCATTACCATTTAATACCTCTGGACGGTCTAAATAAGCCTCGAGCCCCTTCCTAAAAGATTCAAAGGTTGTTTGAAATCCTGTATGAACCAAGCTACCAGAGTAACTACTTTTTGTATGGGATGTTATATCTGTAACCGCATCAGCTAACGAAGCAGTTCCTCGAATTGCAATAACATGATCACCTTTATACTGTTGACTATGACCTTGACCGATTAAGACGAAACCTGTGGTTTCTCTCCAAAAAAACCACCTGTCGATGCCTCCTGAACATCAGAAGTCTTAAACTTAAAATGCTTTTTTATGTTTGAATCAAAGATAATTTTTCTAGGAGAGCTTTCAACGTCATAAGCCGATAAAGCTAATAATGACGCAACTTTTGGTGCAATAACATTCATATTTTCATCCTTAAAATAATGATGTTTAAATCAATCGATTGTAGTTATTCCATTAAATTATCGAAACTTGTAACTTCCTCTAATTCTTCACCATAAAAACTAGTTAGAAGCTCATCTTTCCAGTAACAAATCGATGCTAAAGGTTGACTAGATCTTAAATCAAACTTCGATAAATCAGCTTCATAATGAATTTCCTTATTGGTCAAATCTGCATTTAATTGCAACAAAAAACTATTCAAATATGGAACAGACATCCAGTTTTTACTAATTAACCAAAGCCAATAATAATTATCATCCTCACCCTTGATAACCTCAGAATCCTTCTTAATATAAATCTCTTGTCTCAACCTAGCGTCTTGTCCGAAGATATTACCTGGAGCATTTGATCTAATTTTTTTCTCATTAAATGAAAATTCACCATTAACATCGGTTAAAGCATGCTCAATAATCGGCTTGCCTTTATTATGCCCGCCATAAGATAACTCTCTGACAACCTCTAAACCTGAAACTGGTTCACCATGATTAGTAATACGACCTTTAACAGGAGCAGATAACTCAACTTCATACTTTTTAAAAAACCAAACACTGACTGCTCTCCTAAAGAAGAAAATGAGATTAATATAAGAAGTGATATAACAGAAAAAGAGATCCAAACCATATGACGGTAACTTTTAAATAACGCCTTTAACATGAAAACCTCATAATGTCCGTATATAATATTAAGGTTTTACCCCATAATATTTTCCATATTTAGTAGACAGGCAATAATAATCAAAAATTAGTTTTGCCTCTATAGCCTAGAAGAATTATACACTTACATGAATACACTCCAAATGATTAGATTAATAAGCAAATCAAATCCACTTACTTTGGAAATAAGTGGGGTCAGTAAATAAGTGGGGGCAGAGTAAACTAAACTCCATAACACCAAATTGAAGCCAGACGCTGGAAAGTCCCCGTTGGAAGTTGCCGAAGTGTATGCAGATAAATAGCGTAAACCTGACTCGGATGCCAGGTTAGCTTTCACGGGGCATGGATGCCCCATCGGGTGCGTTAGCTATTTCAAAGTACATAGAGGATAACTAGTACATCAGGGTAATGCGGGGTTGTTAAGGGGATTCGCACTATTCCCCTTAACCCCAGAATGATTGAAGCATCACGGCTTTCTATAACAAGAAGCATCACGGCTTCTATTACAACAAGTGCGTGTCAGACAAGAAATGAGTGAACATAATTCCTCATAGCACTCGCAAATGCCGTTTGAAATGAAATAGCCTTACTGGCTTTGCTCTATAGCTAAGCGGCGCTGAAAGCTTGGCTTTGACTCTACTCTTTTTTGATGTGCTAAAAGCGCAGGAAAATCATCCAAAGGAAAACCGCCTCTTAACGCTCTTGTGTAGCACCAATGCAGATATACATCAACAATTGACCATTGTTCTCCGTACCACCAATTTGACGCTTTCAACCTTTTTTCAGCCTTCTCAAAATGACTGGTTAACATGTTACGACCACTGGCTACGACATCACAGACATCTTTACTAACGGTGTAATATGCGGGCATACAGACATGACGCACAGATGGGTGAACGGTACTGGAAAACCACATTAAATCTGAAGCATATACACACTTTTGATATTCATCTTCAGTTTCTGGGAGTAATTTAGAGCCTGGAACCAAACTATTTAAATACAGTAAAATAGCTGGGTTTTCAGTTAATAACTTACCTTCGGTTACAATCGCAGGCACCTTGCCGAAAGGGTTAATTTGTAAATACTCTGGCGACTTTTGTTCGCCTGAAGCAAGATTAATTCGCTTAAAATCACACTCTAGCCCCAATTCTTGGATCGCATTAATTGTGACACCAGAGCAAGCTCCTGGAGCATAAAATAACGTTAAAGCCATTGATATTACCTTTAATAAAATAAGCCGTGATGCTAATGGTTTAGATAAAGAACAACTGAATTAACCTAAGACACGGTTTTCAGTACATACATTACACAATTGATAAAATAAAACTAAATGGCAAAGCCCATGCTTGTTAGCACCTAGGCATGGCCTTTCGCGATTGATAATCACATAAACAAAAAGGGTTAAAGCAATTGGCTTTAACCCTTCCCTGTATTCATTGCTTTACTAACTTTTCGCCATTCCAAAGGTGTCACCTAAGGACCTATCAAAGTGACTAATATCGACTTTGTTACCTTTTATACGTTCAACTACAAGGTAGTTTACTGGCACTAATATCAAGGTGATAAAGGTGGCGAATATAATCCCGAAACCTAATGAAATAGCCATTGGGATTAAGAACTGAGCCTGTGTCGATTTCTCTAGTAGCAAAGGCATTAACCCAATAAACGTGGTTAAACTGGTCAACATAACCGGTCTGAAACGTTTAGCTCCAGCGGTTAATACCGCCTCTGCGATTTCCATCCCTTGGGCACGTTTCTTATTAATAAAGTCCACCAGTACCAATGAGTCATTCACCACGACCCCAACCAGCGCCAACATGCCTAATATACTGAAAATCGTCAGTGGTGAGCCCATAAACCAATGGCCTAACACCGCGCCAATCAAGCCAAATGGAATGACGCTCATAACAATTAGCGGCTGAATGTATGACTTAAACGGTATCGCAAGTAAGCTATAAATCATAAACAGCACAAATACTAAGCCCCATTGGAGCGAGCCAAAGCTGTCCCGCTGCTCACGCGCTTCGCCTTCAAGTGAATGCCTTACGCCAGGGTACTGCTGCACTAAACCATCAAGAAACACTTTGAGGTCGGCTTGTAGTACTGTCATGTTGGTATTGTCTTTATCAACATCAGCAGTCACATTGAGCACGCGATAGCGATCGATACGTCTTATGCTAGAAGGACTTTTACCTGATGTCATTTTAGCCACGTGGCCAAGAGGAACCTGCGTACCTTGGCTTGTGGTAATCAATACTTTTTTCAAATCGTCTAGTGATTGGCGTTCATTTAATGGTAAACGTAGCATCACCCGAACATCATCACGACCACGCTGGATGCGCTGCACTTCAGAGCCAAAATAGAAACTTCTCACTTGGCTTGACACTTCTTGGCGAGTCAATCCGAGTGCTTTACCTTGCTCTGTTAGCTCAATTAACAGCTCTTCTTTACCGTTAGATAAACTATCTGCGATATCAAATACTGTTGGGTAGGTTTTGAGATGTTCTTTAACCTGATCTGCAATTTCGCTTAACGTCTCTAATGAGTTTGCACTGAGCTGTACATCAATTGGATCTGAACTACGGCCAATTTCAGCACGATAGGTCATCGACTCTGCCCCAGGGATTTCACCCACACTCTTTCGCCACTCGGTTAACAGTTCTCGAGATGTAATATCAGACTCACGCTTTTCAGCAGGGGTCATTTCAAAACGAACACTACCCGCATTTGAAGTACCACCTCGGCCACCTGTTGTGGCTAAAATATTAATAATGACGCTTTCGCCGGTGTCTTCATCACGATACTTTTCCTGCAATGCCTCAGCTTTGGCGGCAATGCCAATAATATGCGCATTGGTCACTTCAAATGGCGTGCCTGCAGGCATCGTCAGACTCAGTCGCACAGTTTCACTTGGAATACGTGGAAAGAAAGTAAACTTAGTCCAGCCCGTTGCTAACAATGCAGCTATGACTAACAATACACTTAAAAACAAACTCAAAGTTGCTGTCTTATGTTTTAGAGCAACACGCAAGAAGGGTTGATAAAATTGAATAATCGCACGCTCAAACCCATCGGCAAACTTCTGCTGGAAAATCTCAAATCGATTGTATTTTTCTTTCTCACTTCGCAACTTAATGTGTTTTAAATGAGCTGGTAATACAAACTTAGACTCAATTAATGAGAACAGCAATACGGGGATTACCACGATGGCAATCTGCCCAAATATCGCCCCACGTGTGCCTTCAATAAACAACATAGGTAAAAAGGCGGTGACAGTGGTTAAAATCCCGAAGGTAACAGGCGCTGCAACTTCTTGAGTACCTAAAATTGCGGCCTGCTCGCCACTTGGTGCTGTCTTTAAGTGGGTATATATATTTTCACCAGTCACAATGGCGTCATCCACCACAATCCCCAGCACTAAAATAAACCCAAACAAGCTCATGACATTTAGAGATACACCAAAAAATGGCATAAAAATGAAGGCCCCCATAAATGACACTGGGATACCAATAAACACCCAAATGGCAATTGATGGACGTAAGAACAAGGTCAGTAATAACAGCACCAATATACCGCCTTGCAACGCACTACCAGTTAAGGTTGCAATACGGTTTTTAACGATTTCAGAATCATCATCCCAGTAACTTAAGCCATAGCCTTCTGGCAATGTCGCTTGGCGTGAGTCAATGTACCCTTTGACTTTATCAGCCACATCAATAGCGCTTTGCTGGCCAATACGGTAAACATCAATAAATGCTGCTTGCTGGCCATTAAATCTTGTTCTTACAGGGGTTTCTTCAAAGCCATCATCCACATCTGCGACATCACCTAAGCGGATAATCGTGCCATCGGCAGCTGATTTAATCGCAATATTGGCAAACTCATCCTTATAATAAGCTTGACCTTTTGAGCGAAGTAAAATGTCACCGCCTTGGGTTTTTAGGTTACCAGCAGAGATATCGGTACTGGAGGCATTAATGGCTTTTGCTACTTCGCTCAATGTTAGGTTGTATTGGCGTAATTTGTTTTGCGATAAGGCTAATGACACTTCATAGTTACGTACCCCGCTTAAATCTAGCTGGGTAACACCTTCAAGACGTAATAACTCATCACGCACGACTTCGGCAAATTCAAGGGTTTCTTTTTCACTGTATTTACCCGTTACCGTTACAGCAATCACTTCACGCTTACGTTGGGCCAACGCAATAACCGGCTTTTCTGCATCGACAGGAAAAGTATTAATCGCATCGACTCGGCTTTTAATATCTGCCAACATCTCACGAGGATCATAACCACTTTCCACTTCAATGGTCACTTGCGAAGATGATTCTGATGAGCTTGAAGTAATTTTTTCGATACCTTCAAGATCTTGTACAGCTTCTTCGACTCGAATAGTAACGCCTTTCTCAACATCTTCAGGCGTTGCACCACGCAGCGAGATGCTGACCGAAACGCGTTCAGATTCAACCGTTGGGAATACTTCAAGAGGAATTCGAGTCGATAGTGAACCTAACCCCAATACCAGCAGCATCAACATTAATAGGTTGGCTGCGACATGATTTTTAGCAAACCAAGCAATCATGGTTGTGCCCCCTCTTTCGCCGCTGGTTTGTTGTGTTTGCCGTCAGGTTTAGGGCGGCGCTTTCCATCAAGGTTAGCTTTAGGTCCACCTTGAGGGCGGCTTGTTGTTGGCTCAGCCCCCATTATCGTAACAGGAGTACCAGAGCTGACTTGACCAAGTGAGGTGGTAACTAGTTCGTCGCCATTATTAAGCCCCGCTCTCACAACTGAGTCTTGACTATTTTGCCATCTGATTGAGACGTCTTTACGTAATAAGACGCCATCATTGACTACATAAACATAAGAGCCCTGATAAATCGATTTCGTAGGAATAACTAATACCTGACTTAGCTTTTTACCCGCAATGTTTGCTGTTAGGTATTGGCCAATTTTCAATGGCATTTTTTGATTACTTTGATAATCGAATGGGTCATCGATTTGCGCTACAACATAAAGCTGCTGTGAGTTACTATCAATCGCACCTTCAGTGCGGATCAGCTGTCCTTCCCATTTTTGTAGTCCAATTAAATCAGACTCAAAAGAAACTTTAGCCACCGCAGACTTACCTTGCTCAGGCAATTCGACTAAGGCCAAATCGCTGTTATTGATCGGTAGGCGAATTTCTACATAATCGGTTGCATAAATTGTCGCAAGTTGGGCGTTGGTTGATACAACACGGCCGACATCGACATGCTTTTCTAAAATACGGCCAGAAAACGGTGCGACAACTTGGGTACGCTCAAGCGCAAGGTTGGCTTTTTCAAGTGATGCTTGGTTTGACAACATTGCCGCTCTTGCTGCGGCAAGTTGTGGCTCGCGCAACACCAATGCAGTTGGCTCACGGCCATTACTGAGACGTTGCCAATCGACTAAAGCTTGATTGGTTCGGGCTTGCTCTTCCAGCAATTGCTGCCTTGCAAGTAGTAACCCTGCTTCGGCTATTTTCACTTCTGCTTGGTAATCTCGATCATCAAGTTGCACCAGCACTTCATCTTTTTCAAAAAAACCACCCTCACGGAAATTAGGGCTAATGGTCAGGATTTGCCCTGATGCTTGAGTAACCAAAGAGCTTTGAGTTCTAGGTTTAACCACACCAAAACTGCTCACCTGAATTTGATAATCTTGTGGTGTTAACGTTAATGTTTCAACCGACATCGGTGCTATTGCCATAGGCTTGCCACGTTTGGTTGAAGGCGGGTTAAATGTAATCGTCGCAATAGCAACCACAGCTACAGCAATTATGCCAACAGGGATAAGGTATTTCTTGTTCATCATATTATTCTTCTTCTGTAACACTCGCATCCAGATCGCCACCTAAAGCAAGGTGCAATCCAATACGGTTGGCAATGATTTGATTTTTTAAACTTATGACTGAGCTTTGCGCGACAAAAGCACGGTTCTGAGCGTCTAACACAGTCGTGTAGCTCACAAGTCCGCTTTGATATTGCTCAAAAGACAAAGTTTCAGCTTGTAGCGCATTCTCCTGAGCCTTTAACGTTGAGCGATATTGTTGCTGTAAACTTGCATCTAAATCTAAGTTATTTTCAACCACTTCGAAGGCGTTAAATAAGGTACTTAGATACTGCTGCTCTTGTTGCTTCAATTTCAGTTTTTGTTGTTCAGTTTGCGACGCTAATCGGCCCGCATTAAATATCGGTGCGGTAATGCCACCAAAGACTGACCACGAGCTGTAATCACCGCTCAGTAAGTTAGCAATGTCGCTGCTGGACGTGCCAATATCAGCACCTAAGCGAAGGGCTGGGTAACGTTGTTTTTGGGTATATGCCACTAAGGCGTCTTGAGATAACAGCTGATACCACGCTGCTTGTAATTCTGGCTTGCGTTTAACTAACTCACTTGGCACACCAATCTTGATCCCTTGAGGCAGTAATGGCAGCTTTTCATCAATGAGTAATTTACCCGCAGGATATCCGCCCAGTAACCTTTCTAGGGTTCGGATATCTTGGTTATGCTGGCTTCGTTGGGATAACAGATTGGATTTTTCACTGTGATATTCATTTTGCGTCAGGTAGACATCAAGAGATTCGTTCAATCCCTGTAAATATCCTGACTCAATAATCTCAAAGTTTAACTTGGCATTTTCAGTTCGGCGTTCAAATAACTTCACTAACTCAGCTGAGGTTACCACCTTGTAGTATGCAATAACGACGTCAGCTACCAAGGCATCTCTTGCTTGTTGGTAATTGGCTTCCGCTGTAAGTAAATTGAGTTTAGAGGCTCTAGCATTGTCAGATAATTTACCCCAAATATCCAACTCATAACTTAGGTCTAAGCTCAGGTTATTGAAACTGGTTGAGTCATCACTGTCACCACTTCGACCACTGTTAGCGGACAAATCAAGTTCTGGCCAAAAGCTGGAGTCACTGACATTGAGTTGCTGCTTTTTGACCTCCACTTCAAGCGCTAACTGAATCAATTCTTGGTTGGTATTTAGGCCAATACTGATAAATTCGAGTAATTGATCTGTTGCAATCGGTGTCACCCAGCTTTGATTATCTTTTAACGATTCAGCATCAGTGTGCCAAGACGCTGGAAGTTGCGGCGTCACCAAAGGTTCGTCCAGATATGAGGAAGAGCTGCAAGCAGATAAAATGACTATCGAAGTTGCCACAGCGACCTTGGTAAAACGTCTTTTCATTAATGGGAAGTCCATTTTCATTTATTATTTTGTCGAATTGTTACGTAATTGATTTTAAATAGTTCACTATTTAATTCAAATAGCCGCGGGGTAACTTTGCACAGTTTTACATTAGAGTTGTGATGTCTCTCGGTTAAAGCATCATCCTTATGCATCCATTGGCGATATTTGTATCATTTTATGTATTTTTAGCTTTTATTTTAATTCTGTGAACTATGCACCTACTTTCAGCGAACACTTGTACCCATAATAAGCCAACAGCAATTTTGACTATTGGAGTTAGTGATGCAAGACGTAACCTGCCCTCAATGCAGTAACAATATTGACCTGAACATTATCACTTGTCCACATTGCCAAGCTGCTCAAGGATTAGATGCGCTTAGTGGAGTAGACCCAGATATTCGTATTAAAAATCAAAAACTCGCAATACTCTTTGGTTTTGTACTAGGTGGATTTGGCCTGCATAAGTTTTACTTGGGGCAGTACCTAAAAGGAAGTGTATATCTTTTATTCTGTTGGACATTGGTCCCAATGCTCGTTGGCTGGGTGGATGCTATACGTACCTTAAAAATGAGCCCGTTTAATTTCCAGCAACGATACAGTCGTAAACCAAATCACAGCTACATTTAACATCCAAGTCATTACACGACTGTCGGCGCTGGCTTAAATCACTCTAATAAACGTGGCTGCTCTGCCACGTTTATCTATTCTTCATAAAGACTAACCCTGTTCAATATTATCGAGTTAACGACTCAATCTGCTTATATTCGAACTATCTTTTCGGCTAAGTTTAGCAAACCTATTGTTAACTTTTTATTTCTACAGACTAGACATCACCTGGTAACTCCCATAACCTAAATGTGATTTAGATCACATTTTATATATGAGTGATATCAGTCATGATAATAAAAAGGAGATGTCTATGAATAAGTTACCTTTAAAGGCACTTGTCACAGTGATGTGTGTGTTCAGTGGAAGCGTATTAGCTGAAAGTAGCGTTATTGAATGTAATGACTGCACTGCCATGCAAAAAGTTAATGCTGTAGCAGGCTACGATAATGGTGTGGTATTCGTCGCAGACTTTGTGAACTATAAACTGAATAAGTTTGTTATATCTGACGACAAGAAAATCAATCAGGCTCAGCTTACTGTCAGCGAAGTTCAACAAGTAAATCAGCAGTTTGATTACCGTAAAACCACACTTATTGCAGCAAAATAAAAGCCGCAAACAAATAGAAGCAAAGTGGTTAATATTTCAATCGTTAGCAAGCGACAAACGACTTAATAACAAAGTCACTTTTGTTGTTTTATAAAAAAGCAGCCTGACTACAGTTTGGCTGCTTTTGGTTTAAATGAAGGCTTGTTTACTTATTAAGGTGCTTGACTATGGTGTCTTGTGCTTGTTGCTGAGTCGCGACTTTTGCAGTGGTTTCAATTTTAGCTGTCGCCTTATGGCCTGTCATATCTTCAGCAATATGCAACCAATCAGGATGCCAATAAAAAGAATTACCCGAAACCGTATTCCAGTTATGTACGCCTGCTTTCTCACCTTGGTAGATGAGATCGCTCATTGAGTATTTCATCACGTCTCCTTATCAGACGAATAAAGCCATATATTCACTTGTTAATTGTTCATATCTACAAGCAGAAAAGTTGCTTATATTACGTTCAATTAAAGCATTAGAAGTGATACTTCACCAATAAATTAGTCACGCTTTGATCGGTATTAAATCCTGAACTGCTTTTAATGCCGTATTTATTCTTCCAATAGTCATACTCAATACCCACGAATAACGCGCTATCTCGCATGCCGACTTGTTTACCTAAATCATATTTAAGCTGCGGGTTAAAATGGACATTTTTTTCGTAACTGCCATCAGAATCAACCACCCAATCAATAAAGCCATCAAACACAATCGTCGACTCGCCAACTGGCCAACTCATCTTCCAAACTGGGGTAATTTGCCAAGTGTCACCATCGCGCCCATCGGGCAAACGTTTGTACATATTGAGTTGGAAAAAATCGAAGCCTGGAATGGCTAAATCTATCCCCGCACCAATTAAAAATGACTCAACATCACCTTCACCAAACTCTATAGTTGTTGCCAGTAAGACATCTTTAATCATGCCAGCTTCTACGGGTTTATCTAGCATTTTACTGAGGCTAAAACGAGGACTAAACTCGCCATAATAGGTGTTTTTACCGTTTAGGAAATCTTCTTCACCGTTATATTTAGTGAAATCGACAAACATAAATAAGTCACCAACATTCCAACCACTTGCGTGCTCATAAGTAATAGTTTGCTGAATTTGTGGGTTAACTTTAAAGTTATCGCCATAAAGGTAAGACAGGCTATTATCTTGCCAATGCACTATATCATTTGAAGTCGTGTCATTTGCTGCAACAACAGGAGCCTGACAAAGCAGTATCAGGGCAAGCAAGCGTTTCATATTCAGTCCTTGTAGGTATCATTGTTATTAATTATCAACATAGCTGTTTCTTCATAAGATAAAAAACGATGCAAATATTATTATCCCCATAACAAAACAGAGGTAACTATTATGACAGTTTGTTTACAGATAATTAAGGAGTAGATAACGCCTAGAGCACGTTTTATTGTTTTTTTGAAGCAATTATCTCAATGAGTAACCCTAGTCTATGAATAATTCATTCCCTTCTGGCTCGTTTAGTTCTAAATAAGACAGCTTTCAACTATATACAAATCCTTGATTCTGTTTCATTGCTGATGATATTTATCTCAAAAACCAACTGTACTAGATTTGGACTCATGAAAGATTCACCCAAGGAATGAATATTATGCGACCTAATCAATTACAGCGCGCTCGCGCCACAAGCCTACCTTCTCGAGAAGACATGCTTCAACGCTCGCCTTCTGTACAGCAGTTTTGGGATGACAATACCGAATTGTTCAGTGAGGCTTGGCATGAATGGGAAGCGAGCGAACAGGCCAATCTGTTACCGCTCAATGATGCTTTGATTGATAGCAAACTGCGCGAGGCTGTTACTCAAGCATGGCAAGATCCCAGCAAAGAAACAACCGTTCGTGAACTTTTGCACGAAGTAGCGCCAGGTGTGTTTAGCTTCCAACTGTTTGCACCTGAAAAACTTGCCAAATTGCGCGACTTTTTAACTAAAGCGGCCAATGCTGAGATACCATTACGACCTCCATATGGCATAGTGCTCAACCGCGGAGGAGCAATGTTAGATCCTCGCTCAGAAGGGTATCTCGCAGCGCCAGAATTTCAGCACTTTTATCGCAGTCTGTTAGATAACTACATGCGCCCTATTGCACGCTTGTTATTTCCAGAAGTCACTGGCTACGACACGCAAACATTTGGGTTTTCAATTCAGTATCAGCCCAATAAAGATACCTCGTTGCGTATGCATTCGGATGCATCTTCCGTCACACTGAATATCAACCTCAACTTGCCTGAGGAGCATTTTACTGGATCTGGCGTTAATTTTTACGATGCCAATACTGGTAAAATGGTTGAACAAGTATTCGAGCCTGGCATAGCGTTGATCCATCGAGGTCATGTACCTCATGCAGCGCAGCCTATCATCAGTGGTGAACGTACTAATATGGTATTGTGGTTATACGGTGACAATGGCCAAATTCCCATACAAGGTATCAATAATACCCAACACGATGCAAAACAGCGTTGGACTACGCCAACAGCAAACTTTGATCGTTATGCGCCCTTTTAATCACAGTTAGCAGATGCTTAGGTGATCCCCCAAGCTCATGAATATTAAAAGCGCTAGAAGTTGTGGCGACTAGCGCTTTTTGATCAATGCCAGTCAATCGACAACTCAGTAGAGTGATTTAGCGAATTCAATTAGAGCAATGTCGGTTAAATTGATTTCAAGTAGACTCAAGTCGACAACAAGGTTCAATGAAGTACCCCCTATAAAAACCAGTTCTTGAGAACTGAAAAATCTAATCAAGTTTTGTGGCACAACCCCATATATGAATAGATGCTCTGACATCTACAAACGACAAAGTAATAACAAAAGTGAATTTAGGTTCACAAAAGTGTAGATTAATAAACCAAAGCCTTGTATTCTCTTTGCCCAAAAGTAATCCGCTTACTCAAAAATCGCAGATTACTCAAAAATAATAGCTAATTCAGCTACACATTTGCTTATATAAAATGAATAACAAAGGCGAGTCATGATAAAACCAATAATAATCACAACTTGTTTAATCTTAGTGTCCACCTCAGTATTTGCCAATCCAGCCTATCATAATGAAGCTGCAGCCAATAAAGCCGTGGAGTTCGCTCCAGGAGTGATTTCAACAACTGAGCACTTTGAAATTAATACCGTGTTTAATCAATCTGGCGATAATGTCATTTTTGCCCGTTGCAATGATGATTTTAGCCATTGCACTATGATGCAGTCTTCATTTGATTCAGGTAACTGGCAACCCCCTACACCACTAGCGATATCAGGCGAATACTTAGATGCCGATCCTTATTACAGTGCTGATTACTCACAGCTATACTTTGTGTCTAAAAGGCCATTAAAGGGTGAGAAAGAGGAAGCAAAAGAAGTCAATATATGGCGCTCAACGTGGAAAAATGATCAATGGCAGCAACCTGAGTATCTCGATATCAATTCAGATGCCGCCGATCTATATCCATCACTAACTGACAAAGGCGAGCTTTACTTTCCTTCATTTAGGGACAATGGTCGACATATGTTTGTTGCTCAGCCTAAGGGTAATGGATTTACGACACCAGAACCTTTACCAAGCCATATTTATGGCGTGAACGGTAATATTGGAGACTCGGCAGTCTCACGCGATGGAAAAACCATCGTATTCAGTATAAAAGATCGCCAAGACAGTTTAGGAAAAGGCGATCTTTATATATCACACCTCGTGGGCAATGAGTGGACAGTCGCTAAAAGTTTAGGCGATAAAGTTAACACAGCAGATCATGAGTTTACGCCGATTATTTCTCCCGATGGTAACTACTTATTTTTTACTCGTATTGAGAACGGTAAAGGCAATTTATATCAAATTCGTTTATCTGCATTAATGGCTGATTAGCCACCACAAGTATTGATTTTATCAATCAACAATTAAGGCGCCATATGGCGCCTTAATTGTTGCTAAAAATCAGTTCACACGCATTAACCATATGGCGTGAATCCGCTATATTTTACTAGTTGATCAATAAGTTAGTTAATATTTGATAACAAAGCAGGATTAATAACCAAATTCCTCACGCCATGAGCATGGTCTTCTTTAAACTCATTCCCACGACACCATTGGCCCACAGAGTCGATATTGACCTTAGCCACCTTTGGCCTAACACGCCAAGAAACCTGCAATGGCGATCCTTTTTCGTTATAACCCGGCCCTGTTGTCGAACCGCTATATTCAATAGGGTCGCCCATATTGTTGAGTATATTAATCGCTTGGTATTTACCTTGTGCTTGCTCAACTTTCGTCAACTGATTAAAGTCTAAACCTTGACCGCCGCCAACAAGCACAAAGACTTGGGTTTCAACTCTCAACTGCGGGTTAGCAATGGCTTCATTCATGCAAGCTGCCAAACTTTATCCTGGAGTGACCAGTGCAGTTGAATGAACATAATGTAGCTCGATAGTATCACCTGCGTTTAACCCACCATTTTTACTTGGACATACAGCCATACGTGTTTGCATCATTTCTTTATCAGTTAAAACACCATTATATTTATAACCTGACTGATACCCTTTGCCATCTCCATTACCCGCATAAGTCGTAAACTCGCCACCTGAATGCTCTGCATTTTTATGAAAATGAATATTACACAGATTCATCTGGCTATAACTTGGGGCTGCACTAAAGTGAATGGGATTATTGCCTGTGACTTGATTGAGATCTCTTGGCGATTGCGGACCAAATCCCTGCCCTTGATTTTGACTTGCAAGTTTTACTCTTTGATCGCTAATAACCTGATCTGATACTGCCGCTGTCACCCCACATGTATGTAGCAATAAACCACTCGCTGCGAGTGTGACAATTAACCTGTTGTTCATAGAATATCCTTTTCAATAATTAACCAAAATGTCGAAGTCAGTTCTGCATCTATTTGTAGACTTTGGCCTCTGCAGCACTCGTCTAACAACCAAATTCAGCAATCACTAATTAAAGATAATAATAGTCAAAAGTTCAAAAAACGGTCAACTTTAGCAACATACTGCTCGATCTATTTTGAGCTTCACAACGTATGAAGATTAATCAATTAGGTAAAACATTCATGTCACCTAGTTAATTTTCACTTTACTGCTATCTTTACAACATCAAGCAGTAAACATGCACTGGTATTAACCAGTTGGTATCTCAGTCACTTTTATACTCAATCGTGATTCAACGTTCAGCTATATAGTGACACCGTCATTATCAACAGGGTGAAAGCATGCAAAAACTCAAGATGTTACTTAACACCGTCTGGCAGACAATTAAAAAGCCCAGTGTGCATTTCAGTTTAGGTTTTTTAGTTATCGGTGGATTTATTGCAGGGATCATATTCTGGGGAGCCTTTAACACTGCCCTTGAAATGTCGAGCACTGAGGAATTTTGTAGTAGCTGTCATCAAAATGTTTATGAAGAAATGAAGCCCACGATTCATTACACCAATCGTAGCGGCGTGCGAGCCACTTGTCATGATTGCCATGTCCCCCATAAATGGACCGATAAAATTGCCCGTAAAATGCAAGCATCTAAAGAGATTTGGGCACACCTTGTCGGCTCGATTAATACACCAGAGAAGTTTGAAGCTAAACGACGTGAACTTGCCGAACATGAGTGGCGCCGTTTAAAAGCAAATAATTCATTAGAATGCAGAAATTGTCATGAATTTGATTATATGGATTTCACCCGACAATCTGAGCGGGCAGCAAAAATGCATTCAACCTACTTAGAAAGTGGTGAGCAGACCTGTATTGATTGTCATAAAGGGATTGCGCATCATCTGCCTGACATGGCTGGAGTGGAAGGCTTTTAACTAGGCTTAGCAGTCAAAATGACTGATATAAAATAACTGGCATTATTTTGCGTTACTTTAACGTTAATCTATTAAGGCTTTAACTTTCAAAGCCTTAAATAGTCAAAGCCTAATTGAGTCAACAAAATTAGTTTTTAAACTAACAAGTTTTTCAGTAATTAGCTTTTCTATGATTAGCTTTTCAAAAGCAGCGGCGTTCCTGTAAAACGAATACCAGCCCATCCATGTTGCATAAACTGGCGAATATTCTGATGATCCGCACTTTGAGGCGTGGCTAACACATCTTGGTAGTATTGGCCGAAAAGCTTAAGCGTTTGCGATTCCGACAATTGATGTCGCATTGCAAATGAAAACACTTTGCAAGATCCTAAGTTTTGTTCTGCACTGTTTTGCTGCTGACCATTACTAAATGCAGTCGGAGTAAACTCATAATACATATCGATGATCGCCATTGTATCTTCAAAACGGCGCTCTTCTTGGCGATCTATACCGCTAATAAAACGGACTAACTCTGCTTGATGCATTAACGCTTCCTTATAAAGTAGGTTAACTTCATTGTATTCATCATTGAATTAACTGCAGCTTAAAAGGAGGCTATAACAAGGTCAACTGAAACATTTTCTTATTCATCAGCGTTTAAATGACCAACTTTCACTAGAATAACAGTGTCTTGTTCAACATACGGATTATGCTGGCTTAAATGCGGGCTTCTAATCCAACTTCCAGCAGGATACCGTCCATGCTCATCGATAAATTCACCGCTAATCACGTATATTTCTTCTCCGCCAAAATGACGGTGGGGCTGAAATTGACATCCCGCTGGCCAAAAGACTAAAGCGGTAGATTCAGTTAAATGTTGATGCAACGGCATGACCTGTAATTCACCTTGGCCAGGTAGCCAATCAGTATTACGAGTATCAACTCTAACTTGCTCTTTATCACTTGGTAAAAATTGATGTAACTTTACTAATAACTCACAGCCTTGCTCGCTAAAAGGGGCATGACTAAAACCTTCAGGATTACGAATATACGTGCCAGCAGGATAGTCACCTGTTTCATCTGAAAATACCCCTGACAATACAAAGATTTCTTCACCTAATGGGTGTGGGTGAGATTTAAAACTTGCGCCAGCATCATACTTAACCACACTGGTAGCATGACCTCGCTCGGCTTCCTCGCGAGCCAAACGTTTACGCCAAACGCCTTTAGCTGGGCTTTTATCCCAATTCAGCTCATGAGTATTTACCACGACGCGTTGACTAAAATCCATATTGATAGTGTTCATGTATAACCTATTAAACCTTGTATTGTATCTCTAGGGTTATCATAGGGGGATTAGCCAATAAAACCTAGTGGGCACAAAACCGTACACTAGATACTTTTTGGTACTATTTATTGATTCATAAGATAAAAATAAAAAGCCTGTTCAATAAGTTGAACAGGCTTTGCTGGGGAGTGCAACAATATTCAATTAGGCGATGAAACTAATTGAAAATTCCTTACTTAAACGGCACTGGGCGTGGCGTATTTTCATTTGAAGGCGGTAAAATCGGTAACATAATTTGTGGCTGTTCACCAGTTAAGCTCTTTAAGAAATCAACCATTTGCTTGGTTTCTTTTTCACTCATTTCCTGACCTAATTGGATATCAGCCATGGTGTTAACCGCTTCTTCAAGTGTCCAAACACTGCCATCGTGGAAGTATGGATAGGTCAGCTCAATATTACGTAGTGTTGGTACTTTAAAGACAAACTTATCCGCTTCTTTACCTGTTACGCCTTTACGGCCAACGGCTGGGTTATCGGTATGGAATGGTTTAACTAAGCCCATTTTCATGTACATAGTACCGCCAACAGCGGGACCGTTATGACAAGCTACACAGCCTTTATCTTTAAATAATTGATAACCCGCTTGAGCGTCGGCTGTAATGGCTTTCTTATCGCCTTCTAAATACTTATCAAATGGGCTGTTTGGTGTTACTAACGTCTTTTCAAATACCGCAATGGCGTCTGTAATTCTGTCGATGTTAACTTCTTCAGAACCATAAATTGCTTTAAAACGTTCAACATAGCCAGGCATTGAAGCAATAGTACCAACAGCGAGTTCATGGGTATAACCCATTTCTTTAGGGTTATCGATAGGACCCGCAGCTTGCTCTTTTAAGTTAGCAGCACGACCATCCCAAAACTGCGCTAGCATGTAGTCAGCATTTAATACTGTAGGCGAGTTAATTGGACCTTCTTGCCACTCATGACCGATAGACGTTGGCAATGCATCCACACCACCTAACGATAAGTTATGGCAAGAGTTACAAGAAATAAAACCAGACATAGATAAACGTGGTTCAAAGAACAACATTTTACCTAATTCTACTTTTTCAGGTTCGGTGATAACAGCAGGTTTAATCACCTCAATTGGCTCACTTGCTTGAGCTGTAGAAATTGAACAAATTGAAGCAATAATAAAAGCAACAGAGGTTAGCTTGAACATAACGAATAACCTTTTAAAGTGTGTGGTTTAATTGCAGCTATCTTATCCTCGCTTTTTTAAGAGATAAAATGACAAAATCCGATTGAGTCTATCGCAGATTTGGATAATAAAAACGAGACTTAAATCACTGTTATTTTTAACAAATAAGGTAGGTTAACAACTAAATTGATTAGCATTGCTAATTAGGATTAAAATCTCGATTAGAATGGAATGAGATCACACTAATTTGTATCAAAAAGCGACTTATTTAGCCCCAATTATGACAATTATCTTCTAACTTACAGCGCAAATACGCCCAGCCTTTCCAATTTCCGCCCCAATCAAGTCTATTAAAGGCGATTTTCTAGCGTTAATTCCACCAGCATCGCCCAACGAAAAACAACATCATGGTGCATTTTACTTTCAGCATATTAGCCACTTTAATGAAACAACTATGCTAGAGTTAAGAAGTCTTTAGAGACTAAATAAATGGAATAACTCGCTTTTATTAAGCGTGACGAGGTAAAACGTAAAATGGATGTGCAACTACCACAAATCACCCAGGCTTGGACCAAACTGAAAGCCCTGTTAATGGGTCAGCCTGCTATTATTGCTGATGCAGAAAGTGCTGAAGGAAAGTTGTCACTGAAGGATATCGCTAGAATTTACCCCCACCACCATCCAAAGGCGACAGTGGAAAAAACCTTACTGTATAACCCTATAAAAGCTGATCTAGCTAAAGATTCTCATGCAGCCGATAAAGACGTAGCGGCGCTACCTGAAGCGAAAAATGCTAAACATAGGATAAAACAGCAAGTCGATATATCGTCATTATCCGAGCACACTCGCTTTATTGGTCGCGAACATCAATTTATTCAATTAACCGACTCAATTACTCGTTGGCAGCAAAATAAAGGCGAGTTAACTGCTGTTACAGGCCCTGCTGGTTCAGGTGTTAGCTCTTTTCTCAATCAGTTTCATCATTGGTTTTTAACCCAGCAAGCAACTCGCCAAACAGAAGCGGTACATATCACTTATCTTAGTTTTTACCATGCAGCATTAACCACAAAAGAAACCATTGCTAACCTTTGTTACTGTTTCAATATTAACGATGCTCCAGTATCGATTACCGCAGCGATAGCCTTAATAAACAAACAGCCTGCACATGTGATCATTATTGATGATCTGCATAAGCTAATGCTCAGAATGATGGGTAACTATCAAGCCTTAGTCACGTTTGCCACCATATTAATGGAAACCCGACAACGTCATTGCTGGGTACTGGGTTGCGAAACCTATGTTTGGCACCGCCTATCATCACAGTACGCGATTACCAATTTTGTAAAGTTCGTCATTAAGCTCGACTATTTTGGCCTGTCAGAATTTCGCGATGTGATACAAAGCAGGATTGCACAAATCGGACTGCACATTACTGATAATCAAGATGATGACGCTGAAAAGTTAGCATTTGAGCAACTCACAAAACAATTGCACCAAGCCACTGGTGGCCATAGTAAATTGGCTTGTGTATTGATATTTCATGCCTTGATTCAAGACGACAACCACCCCCTAACAATAGCCCCGCTTTGCCTTCCTGATTTAACCAGCTTAAAACAATGCAGCGACGACGATTTGTTTAGCCTTGCAGAATTATACGTTCACGGTGGGTTACGGATATTTCAGCATGCTGAAATTTTTGCCTGTAGTATCGAGCAAAGTGCACTTAAGCTTGAGTATTTATGTCGCCAAGGATTGATAAAAGCGCATTATTCAAAACAAGATTTTGCCCAACATTCTTATGTTATCACTCCCACTTTAACACGACTGATTGCCAGTCATTTAGTCAATCACAATAAGCTCTACCTGTAGGAGTTAGTATCATGGAAGACTCACGTAAAGCCCTGCAAGCCATATTAGATATTATTTCATTCGATAAGTTATTCGCCTTTGCCTTGGTGTGTTTCTTTGCTTGGTTATTGCTCGTGGTTGTACAAACTTTGCTGACACATTTAACCGTAAAATTACCCAAATACCGCTTACTGTGGAGCCGCTTATACCCATTTGTAAGACTATTTATTTGGGCTACAGTCATTATCTACACTATTGCCGAAATCATTAACCCGCACGAAAACCTGGTACTCGCAGTGATTGGCTCCATTGGTATTGTGCTCGGTTTAGCAACCCAAGAACCAGCTAAAAACATGATTGCTGGGCTGATAATCATGATAACCCCACCCTATCGTGTTGGGGATATGGTGACGTTATCAGGCCATTACGGCGAAGTGATTCAACTCGACTGGAGCGTCACTTGGCTTAGAACTTTTGATGATAATACTGTGATGGTGCCTAACGCTGAGGCGCTTAAAACTGCCGTATCAAATGCCAATAGCGGCGCATTAGATGAAATGGTTGTGGTTAAATTCACTTTACCGATTCAGATTGATCATCAACAAGCGACTCGATTAGCAAAAGAAGCGACACAATGCTCACCTTATACTTTTTTAGACAAGCCTATTACGGTGAATATTGCCACTCGCTATGAGTTTGGCGAGCACCTTATTGAGCTAACCGTCAAAGCCTATGTCATGGATATTCGCTTAGAACGTAAGTTTGCCAGCGACATTAATTTGCGCGTCATCAACGCCTTTAAACAGGAAAAATTCTATCCTATGTCAACTTCTGAGACCGCAGAGGTCATTAATTAAATCTCTGCCATATCTTGAACAGCTTGGCATTTGCTATACTCTTGCCAATTTTACTACTTATCATTGCAAAAATAGCCAGCTTAGGATGTTGATATGACTCAAGATGAAATGAAAAAAGCCGCCGGTTGGGCAGCACTAGAGTACGTTGAAGAAAACAGTATTGTTGGTGTAGGTACTGGCTCAACGGTTAATCACTTTATTGATGCATTAGCGACAATGAAACACGACATTCAAGGTGCGGTTTCTAGCTCTGAAGCATCAACTCAAAAGCTAAAGCAATTAGGCATTGAAGTATTTGATTTGAATAGCGTGTCTGATTTATCAGTGTACGTTGATGGTGCTGATGAAATTAACGCCCACATGGACATGATCAAAGGCGGCGGCGCAGCATTAACACGCGAAAAAATTGTTGCGGCAGTTGCAAAGAAATTTGTCTGTATTGTCGATAACACTAAGCAAGTTGACGTATTAGGCGAGTTTCCACTTCCAATTGAAGTGATCCCTATGGCACGTTCTTATGTGGCACGTGAATTAGTAAAATTGGGCGGCGACCCTGTGTACCGTGAAGGTGTAGTAACGGATAACGGCAACGTTATTTTAGATATGTACAACTACAAAATTCTTGACCCTAAAGCACTTGAAACTCAACTAAACGCTATTGTAGGTGTGGTGACTAACGGCTTGTTCGCAAACCGTGGCGCTGACGTATTGCTTGTTGGTTCACCAGATGGTGTTAAAACTGTAGCCGCTGAGTAGCTAAACTAAAAATACGCTTATCTCGTATCAAGCGTTTTAAAAGTCTAAAGCCCAATACTATATTGGGCTTTTAATACTTATAATTCAATAACCTAAAGAAAAAACAAACCCGCTCACTTACCTGTCATAGCAATAACGCCCTAGCCTATAACAAGTTCAAATCAAGCCTACACCGCTATAACAAGTTCAAATCAAGCCTACACCGCTATAACAATAAAAACTGACTGCTATTTCTACTCGCTTTTACATTCGGTTTTAAAGTTAACTTTAAACGTTACTGATATGTTAATTTTCACAAGACATGTTACATTAATAAACATATGATGATTATTAATGGTAATGATAATGCCCTCTTTCACTAAGCCAATCAATCTCGCTCAGCTAATCCTACTGCTCACTGCAAGTCAATTAACAGCATGTGCAAGCGAAAATTCAACCCCTTCAAAAGACAATAAAGTCGATACCTTATTTAGCGAAGCTCATGGTGTTCTACCCGCAGAGGAACGTGCTAGACGTAAATGGGATGGTGCTATTGTGGGAGATTTAGATGGCAACGGTTTTCAAGACCTTCTGTTAACTGAACATGCCTATAAGGTTTTCATCTATTGGAATGAAGGTGGATATTTTTCCCCGCCTACTGAGTTAGTTCAGGGAGATATGCACGGTACTGCAATTGCTGACTTTGATAAAGACGGTTTAGTGGAAGTGATTATCGCTCAAGGGGGAGGAAATGGCAGCAATCCGAGAAAACCAAGACATTATGAAATTACCCGAGATCGTGAAATTACTGGTGGCGAGCAGCTTAGTCACTTTGAAAAAGGCCGTGGCCGCTCAGTAAAAGTATTAGATGCAAATGACGACGGTAATTTAGATTTATTTTTAACCGGATTTGCAACGCCAGAACAATTTAAAACGGGCGCTAACCATTTTTATAGCAACAAGGGTGCAGGTCAATTTACCTTTAACGCCCACCTTCCTTTTGGTGACCGTTTAAGTTACCGATCGTCAATAACCGATTTCAACCAAGATGGAGAATCAGATATTGTTGTATATGGCGGAAAAAATATTGTGCTTGCCAAAGGGGGAAGGTTATAGCTTTACAGATGCCACAGACGAAGCGTTAGGTGAATTACAAAAGATAAGCCATGCCAGTTCAATATCACAAATAGACTTTGATGGTGATGGCGATTATGACTGGGTTATTAGTCGATCAGAACATCAGTTTCAACATGAAACCTATTATGATCCTGAAACCAAAAGATTCGCATTTTTTGCACGCTTTCAACCTTCTCAGCTAGAAGACCTCACGATAGCTGGGCCATTTAAACTTGAAAATTTACAAATGGCCTACCCACACTATGATGTATTTGTAGGCAAAGACAAGCGATTACTGGACGTCAAAGCTCAAGCAGTAAAAACTGGTCAAAGCTGGAATAGAAGCGGTAATAACCGCATTGAATTAACCCAAGAAGCATCTCAAGGCTGGCCAGAAGGACTCTGTGTCAAAGGGGCTAAAATGAAGTCCTTACCCGAAGGTTCAAAACCAGGGCTTTATATTGGCTATGTCGGTGATAATAAATGGCGGGTTTGTAGTCAAACACAATCAGCAACCGCTGGGGTTATTAACAATGTGACCTCAACGCCAAGTCCAACGTTAAATCCTCCTTTACCGGCTAAATTATTGGAAAATCGTAATGGACGCTTTGTTGATGTCACTCAATCAATGAGGATTAATATCAATGAGCAAACCACCAGTGCTTTAGCAGCCGACTTTAATAATGATGGCTGGACTGATTTATTTTTCATGCGTTACGGTAATATGGCAAAAGAAATCACCCAGTATTTATACTTAAATAATCAAGGAAAATCGTTCAGTTTAGCGAGTAACCACGGCATCATTTCAACAGATATTGGTGCCACAGGCGCTGGAGCGGAAGTCATAGATTATGACCGAGATGGCGATGCTGATTTAATTATTGCCAACGAACGTGGCAAATGGCACCTATTTGAAAACCATACCAATAGCCAAACTAATAATCACTTTTTAGGCATAAAAGTCACTACATCACCTTCAAAGCAGGCTGATATCTTTGGGGCTAAAGCCATAGTATCGGCATGTGGACGAATTCAAACCCGCACTGTCGGTGACACAGCATCAGCTTATGCTGCGACCTATAACAGTGACTTATTATTTGGCCTAGGTGATTGTAAAAGCGTTGATATGGTGACGATCAGTTGGTCAAATGGTGAAAGCAAGCTGTTTACGCCAAAGCGAATTGATCAATATATTGATCTCGCAACACTAGAGTAAAGCTAGGCTTGAATATTAATCTCGCTAAGACATTAATCTCGCTTAAATGAAAGAATCAGAAGTCATACAGAAGCTGAAATAGCAGACTCTGTATGACTTCTTAGGTTATTGAGTTAGCTGTTTTATAGTACATGCTTTAAGTAACAAACCTAGCCCACTTTAAATAGACTAACCGCCTCATGCAGCGCCTCTGCTCGTTGCCTGACATCTTGAGTTGCTGCAGAGTTTTCTTCTGTGGCGTTGGCTGTTTCATCGGCAATATCACGGATAATCACTACATTCTTATTCACCTCTGCAGCCACCATACTTTGCTCTTCAATGGCGGTAGCAATTTGTGTACTCATATCTGAAATAGTTTGCACATCTTGAGTAATAGAATGCAATAACTGCCCAGCACCACCCGCTTGCTCAACACTGTCTGTTCCTTTTTGCTGACTAGCGTCCATTAACTGCACAATCGAATGTGTACGGGACTGTAGTGTGGTAATAATTTTTGAAATTTCCTCGGTGGACTCTTGCGTACGCATGGCTAAACTTCGGACTTCATCAGCTACAACAGCAAAGCCTCGCCCTTGTTCCCCAGCCCTTGCTGCTTCAATGGCTGCGTTCAATGCCAGTAAGTTAGTTTGTTCTGCAATCCCTCTGATCACATCAAGCACACTACCAATCGTTTCACTGTCTCGCTCTAAGTCACCGACCACTTCAGACGAGTCACTAAGTTGACTTGCCAAGGTTTGAATTTTTTCAATAGTTTGCTCAACACTCACTAACCCTTGTTGTGCATGTTCATTGGTTTCGTTAGCCTTTAGCGCAGCTTGTTCAGTATTGCTGGCAATTTCTTCAATCGTTGCGCCCATCTCAGTAATTGCTGTAGCAACCATATCGGTTTCGCTGAGTTGCCTTGATACGCCATCAGAAGCCACCACGGCATTTTGAGTCAGTTCTTCACAGGAAATATTCATTGCTTCGACAGACTCATTAACTTGTTCAATTAAGGTCTGAAAACTGAGCACCATGGCGTTAAAGTGTTTTGCAATTCTGGCAAGTTCATCATTTCTGGTTTCATCACAACGCAAAGTAAGATCTTTATTTTTCTCAACCTCGGATATCACTTTATTAATGTCATTAATCGGCACCACAATGCTTCGTAAAATCAGATAAGCACACACCGACAACACCAAAGTAATGAGGATAAATATGCTCGCGCCTAAAATCAGCGCATTGTTTTCTGCATCTTCAATTTCAGTATTGGTTTGGCTATGCAACTGAGTTAAATCTTTATCGGTGCGCTGAATTGATTCCCTCAGTTTAAGCATCTCACCATCGTAAGCGGTTAAACCAAATTGCTTTTCTTTATTGGTAAGTAATTTAAAGCTGGTTTGGTAAGCATCGGCTAATGAAGCCAGTTGCGCTTTGGTTTGAGCGTTAAGGGATGAGGATTGTAATTGAGATTTAAACAAGCTGAGGTTTTTATCGAATTTATCTAAATAACTCTGCGCCCGTCTTAACATGAAGTCTTTTTCATTACGGCGTAACTGTAACATGGTGACTGACAAACCTGCTTGGCCTTGCTCTTTTAATATTGATTCAACATTGTGAACTGATTGACGTAAATCGCCATATAAGCCAGTTTTAGGCGTTAAACCGATTTCAGTTTGTAGCGTGACTAATTCGACAAATATCACTTTGTACATGTCTAAGCTTTGCTCAAAACTCGATAAACTTTGAGTTGATAAGCCTCGACTTATGAGTGCTTCTTTAAGGGTTGCCATTGTGTCGTTGATTTCACTATAAATGGCGTCGTGACGTTCAATATATTTAGCGTCTAATCGAGCAAAAAATCTTTCTCGGTGACCCTAAGCTGCAAAACCTCACGCTCAATTTCAGTAATATTATTCTCTGCATCAGCCAAGGTTGATTTCACATCACTCGTGTATAGCTGTAATAAAAACATCGCGACGAAAGCCACCAAAGACACAGCAACACTTAACATTAATTTGGTACGAATTAGCATATAAATCCCTAATAACCTTAAGGTACATTAAAAATATAGATGCTTAATTCATTATTAGACAATTTTTAAGCAAACTAAATTTGTACAGACAATACAAGCTATTACTTAATTAGCTTCACCTTACCTCTGTATATTTATCGACCAAAGCGTCATTATCTAAATATATTTTTTATAACCGAGTAAACCTTTTATGAACTTGCTAATGTCTAATCTAGTAACTCACACCTAAACGGAAAAAATGGTGAACCTGAACTCCAATAACATCACTGATAATGATCATCAAATGCAGCAGCCCTCACAGCCAGCTGTATTGAATGACGGTCATCTCGACGGACAAGTATCTGACGAGATATTAGTGAACCAAGCAAAGACGGGGGATAAAGCCGCTTTTAAACAGCTTTATCAGCGTCACCAAGGTCGAGTCTACGCGATTAGTTTCCGCTTAAGCGGTAGCCACGATCATGCCGACGAGATCTGCCAAGACTGCTTTGTAAGGTTGTGGCAAAAGTTAGATCAATTTAACGGAGAGAGTCAGTTTACGACTTGGCTGCATAAGTTATCGGTTCATCAAGCAATCAACAGCATGAAAGCAAAGCAACGCTTTTGGCATCGATTTTTACCGACTAGTGATGTGACGCAAGACTCTGAACTAGATGCAAGTGAGCACCATGAATATCACCGTTTAGATAAGTTGATTATGAAGTTACCAGAAAGAACTCGAGTGGTTTTTGTATTAAGTGCCATTGAAGGCTATCAGCATCAGGAAATTGCAGAAATACTCAATATTGCAGTCGGTACCAGTAAAGCCCAGTACCACAGAGCAAAACAGATGTTACAGGAGATGCTGTCATGAAAAATAAACACTCAAAGTTTCAAGAACAGCAACAAGATCATAATAACAACCAACTTGATGATCTCATTGCAAGTTTGCCAAAAGAAATAACACCTCCTGTTGATTTATGGCAAAACATTGACGAGCAAATCAGTGCTAAAACGAATCATGATATCAGTCATTCAAATAGCGCCAGTCATCAACAGCATTGGAAAATGCTCGCTATGGCTGCAAGTCTCGCTTTTGTGATGGTCTTAGGTTGGAAACTATCAACTCCAGCCGTGTCACCAACTCAAGAGCCTGTGACGGTTAACAATGCCTTATCGAATCAATCAACTGAAGATTTAATCGCATTAGTGGATCAAATTGCTCAGACCCACCAGCAACAGATAGCCGCCTTTGATGACAACAAATATACCGTAGGTATGCAGCTTGATAATCAAGCTAATCCTTTCAATAAAGGGTTTTCAGAGCTAGAGCTTGCATCAAAACAGATCCAACAAGCCTTAAAAAATGATCCAAATAACAAGCAAGTATGGGACTTATGGCTTTGGATCATGAAACGTGAAATCGAATTGTTACAACAGCAACAACGTACACCAATTAATACGACTCCATCGACTCAAGGAAATCTAATATGAACGCTAAATTTAGCCAACTTCTAGGCCGCATTATTATCGGTTCTAGTGTGTTATTCACCTCACTCATGGCCCAAGCGGTAGAGCAAGTTGACCGTGAAATTTCGGTTTCCGCTAACCCGCAGATTGATTTAAAAGTTCAGCGTGGAAAAGTAGAAATTATTGGTTGGGATAAAGGTCTCATCAGTGTAAAAGGTCATTTAGATGAACTTTCAGAAGGTCTTATTTTGGAGCAAAAAGGCGATGAAATAAAAATCGAAGATAAGATGCCAAGTAGCTACCGAGGCAATAATAAACAAGGTTCTAATTTAGTCATTTACGTGCCATCAGAGCTAAAGATCACTGCTGAAGGGGTATCTGCTGATTATGCAATGGAGCAACTCACCGGTAAAGTCGAGCTATCTTTAGTCAGCGGCAATATGAAAGTCGAAGATATTGAAGGAAAAATCAGCCTTACTAACGTATCTGGTGACATCAAAGCAGAATCACTAAATGGTAAAATTGAGCTAGAAACAGTGTCTGGTGATATCAAAGATAAAGATATTAAAGGCAAAGCAAAGTATCGCTTAGTGAGTGGTGAACTTGAATCGGAAAACAACCAAGTGACTGACTTAAGCATTGACCAAGTTTCTGGTGACGTAGAAGGCAGCTTTACTGCCGCAGAAAAAGTTAAAGTAGTCACTGTTAGCGGCGATATTGAAGTTAAACTGAGTGACGCCATCACTAAAGTATTATTCGATACAGTTAGCGGCGACATTGAAGTTAAGTTTACCAATATGCCAAATTTAGCATTCGAGATTGATGGTGGTCCAGGTGGAAGAATTGAAAATCGATTAACTGATGATAAACCAATGAAAACCAAATACACCTCAAGACAGTCTATTCAATTTAAAACCCAACAAGGAAGCGGCAGCTTTAATGCCAGCACCGTGAGTGGCAAAATCAAATTAGAGAAATAGTCCAATAGCGATAATAGCGTTTTCTTGATAGCGCGAAACTAAAGCCCTTAACTCCACCGTTAAGGGCTTTTTACTAGATTGCCTTAAAGGCTAGTTATCAAAAGGACAGCAGTTTCGACATTTTAGTTAATCCGCAATACACTATAAAAACCTCAGAGCAATTATCTTTAAATACAATGAATAAAACACCATTTGAAATGCTCGATCTTAATTTAATCACAGTTTTTTTCACCTTGTATGAAGAGCTTAATACCCATAAAGCCGCTGAACGACTCAATATGAGCCAACCTGCGGTAAGCCGTGCCTTACAAAAGCTCCGTGATGCTTTCAATGACCCTATCTTTGTTAAAACGAGACATGGCCTTAGTGCTACAGATAAAGCTCATTTTTTAGCTCAGCGCTTACCTAATACCTGGCAAGAGCTTTCCGACATTATTAATCATGTAGAACAGTTTGAAATGTCAGAATTAACAGGACGACTCAATGTCACCTTGCATCCAGCATTAATAGGGTTATTAAGTGATAAGTTGTTTTTAGCACTTCACAAGGTAGCACCAAAAGTCGAACTGATTGTGTCAGTTTGGAATAATGATACTGAAGAGGATTTATTAACCGGAAAGCAAGATATTGCAGTGACGATGCTTTCGCCGAAACTGTCTAAAGAAATGACGGTAAAATCAATGCCGAGTTTACATGCCCGAGTATATTTAAATAAACAGCACCCGCTTGCTAGCAGAACCATTGATGAACAAGCATTTGCAACCTACCCTCTGGCTGTTTTACATGTACCAGGCTGGAATGAGAACACCACTTACGTAGAAAGATATCTAGAACGATTAGAATTGACCCCCAAAATAGTCTATCGAAGTCCTCATCCTGATTCACTGTTAAACGTAGTCGCCCAAACTGAACTGTTACACGCTGCAGGCGCCCAATATCATGATGTGGATTCATCCCAGGTGTTAAGCAAACGCATCTACATAGAAAACAAGCCGGTCAAATTGAACAGCTACTTTTGCCACCATTACCGCCATCGAAACAAACCCTTATTTCAATGGGTATTTGACACTGTGAACCAAATAATCAGTCATCAACATCAAATAGAAAAAACCACTAAATAATCTACTGCGGATTAATAAAGTTAATGAACGCTGTAGCTGCAGGTGTGAGTCGGCGGCTTTTTAAATGAACAATGCTAAATGATGCTTGAATATCTGGCATATCCGCTAGCGATAATGCCACTAAACTACCCGCTTCAATCTCTTTTTTAACTGATACATCTGGCGCTAATGCCACTAAATCGCACTCAGATAATGACTCTTTAATGGCCTGAAACTGTTCAAACTTAACTAAGCCTGAAAAATCATTTCGATACTTTGAAAACAGATCGCCAAATTGATCATACAAGGGCTTAGGTAAAGCTGATGGAATCGCAATGGGATACTGTTTAAGCGTATCCAAAGATAACGAATGTTGTTGGGCCAATGGATGTTGTGAACGACAGCAAAAAATGGCCTGAAAGCTTGGCAATGGTATAACTTCAATATCTTCTCTGTGTTCCAACTCTGTCGCTTTGGTTTCTGCAATAAATAACGACACTTCAGCCTTGCATAGCTGCTGATATAGCGACAGCCAATTACCGACTTTTAGCTCCACATTCACATTTGGAAAAGTATTAACAAATTGGCCAATACTAGGTCCAACAATACTATTTAAAGGTATTGCACTGGCGCCGACAATTAACTCTCCGGTTTCTAATCCTTGAATTGCTTTAATTTCACGCTTTAAAAAATCCACATCTCGAATAATTCGACTGCCATGTTCAACAACGACTTCTCCAAATGGAGTCAATGTTACTGAACGTGATGTTCTTTCTAATAATTTTGCACCTAATAAGTCTTCCATCTTTTGAATACTTCTAGATAAAGAAGGCTGAGCCAAATTCAATTCAAGTGCAGCACGATGGAAATGTTTTAAATCAGCAACCACCAAAAAATGTTTTAAATGACGTAATTCCATAACAATCCCAAATATATAAAAACAAAACAAAAGCTAGATCAATAACAATCACGTCAACTTAACCAGAAATAACAAAGACATCAAACAAAGCTACAAAACAAAGAAAAACATTAATTAACCGAATATTAACTATAAAGTTAAACATAAATAAATAAATAAAACCAGCTTAACTACAAATAAATAAACTACTGAATATAAAGGGTTTTAACTCACATCAAATCGTATCAAAATGTATCATTTAATTTTGAGTTAATCGATTACTAATAGGTATCAAGTTAATTCATAAAGCGCATCAATAAATTATTTAGACCATTTTTAATTAATAGTTTTTTGCATTACCCCATGCTTAATTTCGCATTGGATTATCCGTTAACAATTTTGCAATATCTATTTAACTGCCAAATTTAATTGTTTGCGGTTAATAAAATAATAATTAATAGGGAAGCATCATGAAAATAAAAAAACTGACATTGATGACACTTGCTGCTATTTATGCAGGCGGTGTAGCTAATGTAGCTGCCGATATTAATCAGCAGTCTAAATTGAATACTGAGCCGCAAATACCTTCAACAATTAATATGATGGAGTTACACAAACAAAAACAATTAGCGGCTCAATCTAAAGCAGAGTCTGTGTCAACGCCTCTGCGCCAAAGACAATCAGCAAATATTCATTACCAATCTAAGTCAGCCACACAAAAGATTAATTTAGAACAAGGACTGAGCGGCGAACACACTTACATAGTAAGAATGAATGACAAGCCAATTGCGACTTATGATGGCACTATTCCAGGACTGCAATCCACTAAACAAGCGTTACAGCGAAAACGCAGCAACCTCAATAGTTTCAACGCCCAGCCACAGCATCAACAAGCCATTGATGGCTATAAAACTCACTTGCTTAATAAGCAACAACAAGTCATCGCAACAGCAGGTGTTCAAGCCGAAAAACAATTTACCACTGCCATTAATGCTTTCACGGTGAAAATGACTCAGCAGCAGGCCATGCGCTTAGCTGAACAGTCTGAAGTTGCTTTTATTCAACGTTCAACAAAACTGCAGCTACATACAGATATAGGGCCTGAACATGTTGGCGCAAGCGGAATATGGGATGGAACTGCAACCTCAAATGGAGTGAAATACCAAGGTGAAGGCATGGTAGTGGGTATCATTGATACTGGCGTTAATACCGATCACCCTTCTTTTGCTGCTGTGGGCGGTGACGGTTATGCTCATACTAACCCGCTAGGCAGTGGTAACTATTTAGGCGGTTGTGCTGAAGCCGAGTTTGCAGATAAATGTAATGACAAACTCATTGGGGTTTACACCCATGAAAACATCACTGGCACTTATCCGAGTGACATGCAGTTTGGTGAAGATTATGAAGGCCACGGTAGCCACGTAGCCAGCACAGTTGCGGGTAATATTTTATATGATGTAGATGTAGTCACCACAGAACTTGGCGGTGGTGCGGGTAACCCTATTGGTGTCACCATGCCAATGATTTCAGGTGTTGCGCCCCATGCCAATATAATTTCATACCAAGTATGTGATTCTGATGGTTGTCCTGGTGATGCGATTTTATTTGGTATCGAGCAAGCAATTCTTGATGGTGTTGATGCAATCAACATGTCCATTGGTGGCGGTGAAAGCTTCCCTTGGAACGATGCCTTTGAAATGGCATTCTTATCAGCTCGTGAAGCAGGTATCGCTGTCGCACTTTCAGCGGGTAACTCTGGCGCAGCCTATGGCGAAGATAGCCTATACACGGTAGATCATACCTCGCCATGGGTGCTCAATGTCGCGGCAACAACTCATGCTCGCTCAATCAATATCCATGATAAAGCACTTAATAACCTTATGGGTGGCGACAGTAATTTAGCGCCTCAACAGCTTGATGGCGCTGGTATCTCAGGGGAGTTCAGCGGTGACTTTGTTATCGCTGCCGACTTTGGCGATGCCCGTTGTAATAGCCCATTTACACCGGATACCTTCCAAGCAACCGACATTGTTATTTGTGAACGCGGCGATATTGCCCGCGTCGAAAAAGCGATGAATGTACAAGCCGGTGGCGCAGGTGGTTTTGTTCTTTATAACACTTGGGATGAAGGTGATGATGTCGTTGACGATGCTTACGTTATCCCAGGTATTCATTTAACAGCAAACCAGTATTTTGGTAGCTGGAACGTAACCGGTTTACAGCCTTGGCTTATGTCTGCCAATGGCGAAACTTTATCAGGCACTATCACAGCGTCACGGGCTACACGTGATATCAATCCAGATGATGCAGATTGGTTAGCTTCATTTTCATCACGTGGTCCATCAAGCACAGTTGATGAGTTATTCTCACCCGGCATTGCTGCGCCAGGGGTAAATATTTTTGCCGCTTGGAATGACGAAAGCCCATTTAACCCTCAAGGTGATACCCGAGATTACAACACGATTAGTGGGACATCGATGGCCTCACCACATGTGGCAGGAATGATGACACTTATTCGTCAGGCCAACCCTGATTGGACTGCCAGCCAAATTCAATCGGCATTACAAATGACGGCTGATAGTATGGCGATTAAAACCCCTCACCCTATGTCAGGGGAAACAAAAGTTGCAGGTGTTTACCGTGCAGGTCATGGTTTAGCGAATGTTGAGCGCGCTATTAATGCGGGTCTGTTAATGGATGAAACTGCTGATAACTTCCGCCGTGCTAATCCACAAAATGGTGGTCTAGTTCGTGATTTGAATTTACCGCAGCTAATCAATAATGATTGTGGTCGAACTTGCACTTGGCTACGTACTGTCACAGCGACCAAAGACGGGACTTGGCGTGTTGAGGTTAATCAAGCTCAGGAAGGTCCTATGTACTGGGACTATTCATTAGATCCTAGTGCAAAAGTAACTGTCACTCCGGCGGAGTTTAGTTTGAAAAAAGGTGAATCAATTACCTTAACCGTTAACGGCTCTTTCGAAGAATCTGACATGGCTTGGTACGATGGCACCGTGGCAGAAACCCATGGTGAAATCCAATTTATCGCTACCGATGAAACCATTCCAACGTCACATTGGCCATTCTCTGCTAAGTTTACTGGCACAACTCTGCCAAATACCATCAATGTCAAAGCCCATGATGATATGGCATCTCATACTATCGAGGATGTGCCATTTGGGGTCCCTGCGAGTTCACTTTCAGGTGTTGCCTATGCGCCTGTTGAAGCGATTGTTCATGAGTTTGATTTACCAAGACAGCAATTTAGCGATCAAATGGTCGATGAAAATGGTTTTTGGAATACCGAACTTGCCAATATCAAAACCTTCAACGTAACGGTACCGCAGAATACCGCTGTTTTCAGAGCTGAATTAACCGACCGTATAAAGTCTTCTATGAATACGGCTTATGACGTGTTCGCTGATGCAGATATCATGATATTCCAAGACTATAACAACGACGGTCAACTTCATTACTCTGAGGCCATTTGTGGATCGCAGTTACCACAAACCACCATTGGCGAATTTTGCTCGCTGGAAAATCCACAGGCAGGTGAATACATCATCATGGTGCAAAATTATCTATTGTACCCATGGGAAAATGTCGATACTTATGAAATGTCTTATGCTTTGGTCGCCAAAGAACAAGCTAATGATATTAGTTTAACTTTCAGTGAGTCAGAGGAGCTAAATTCATCATTAAATATTGATTGGAATATGATGATGGAGCAAGGTAAAACCTATTACTCTGCGGCAGCTATTCAAGCTGGTACCAATGAGGAAGGGTCACTGGCTTTAGTTCCAATGACTATAAAACGTGGCGTGAACACAGTATCAATCAACAGCTCACAAGATGCTGCACGAGTGGGTGACATTATTGATGTCAGCTTAATTGTGCAGGCGAATCAAAGCGGCGCCGACCGTAATGTAGAGTTAACAGCTTTACTATCAGAAGGCCTAAGTATCGTACCTGATTCACTGGTGGGTTTAGCGGGCGTTACTGCAACTGACACTGGATTTACATTGGCCACAAGTCAATTAAATACTGCAGATAAAGCCACGAACTATATCGTCACAACTAATGAAACAGACCCTATGTGTCGTACCCCTTGGAATATTGACTATATCGATGGTACGCCAATTGATGGTAAGTATGTTGATCTCGCTAAGTTCGATATACAACCTTCTTGGGGCTCCATATATGAAGTGAATGAATGGGGCTGGGGTAACTGGACACATGAAGTCACTATTCCGACGATTTATAACGACATGAAGCCGTTTGATAATGAAGACTACTTTGTCACCGACCAAGTTGTCTTGAGTTCTCGAGGCTGGCTGCAACTGGATTACGTGCAATTCAATCCATGGGATATCATGCCGCAACAAGTACATTTAGAGTTACCCGCAACAGACTACTCTACTCCACCTGATTTTATTGTCGCGCCGTTATGGAATGCAGAACAAGACATCAACTGGAATCAGAAAACCACGCTAGCAATGTATGAACCTAGCTGGGATGCTGCATTACAAAAAGGTGTATCGATTGCTTACTATGAAGGCTACACCCTACTTGAGTGGGATAATGCAGCCACCCATGACTTTGGTTACGATGAAAACTGGAATCAAATCATTACTCCTCGTGATGATAGCTACGACTTCCAAGTCTTTATGCGTGAATACACTAGCCATAAAGCCGGTGAGTATGAATTCATCATGGCTTACAACAATGTTGATGTTGGCAGCCAAAGTGGTTCAGGATCAATTGGTGTACGTGGTTACAATGGCCCAAGAGCAGGTTTCTGGCCGCTCAATGGTCACCAAGGTGCATCGTTTGCCTACAATGATCTTAACGACAAATTACATGATGAATTAGTGGTTTGTTATAACATCGATGGCCCGCAGTCTAGCCGTGTTGAAGTGAGCTTCCAAGCTGAAGTGATTCAAGCTGCGCTTGGAGTGAATCAGTTAATTGATGTGACGGGTACGGTTGATGGTATTGCGGATGCAAGCACATCTCAAACGGTCACCGTTGCAGCTAATATTTCAATGCAGCCAATTAATGACCATATGGTTGATGAGAATGGCACACTAGAAGGCATTACTGTGCATTATGTTGATAACGATGGTGGTCAGTCTACCAACACAATTACAGTCACTGGCGATAACTTTACTGCCACAGTGAATGGTCATACATCGGGGTCTAGTTTTGATATCACGCCAGATCAAGACTTTTGGGGTGAAACTTTAGTGACCGTTTCGGTTGCTGATAATGTGTTCCCAACCGATATGACATCAACAAGCTTTATGCTAACCGTGAGTTCTGACGGGGTGGAACCAACGCCACCAGCAGCTGAAAATCCAATTGAACCTGAAGCGGAAGAACCAAAATCAAGTTCAGGTGGTAGCTTAGGTATATTAAGTTTACTAATGGTTGCAGGAATAGCTGCAAATCGTCGCCGTAAACTGCATTAATAGAACTTAGTGTTAAGTTAAGCCTATAAATCAAAGGCCTTCATTCGAAGGCTTTTCCTTTTGGGTAAGCTAAATCAATTGCTTGATATCAATGGCTGCTTTTTACCTGAAAAAATAGATACTCACTTATTAGCTTAATGACTCTTTTATACTGTTAACTCTGACACAGACGCTTCTGCTATAGAACGCTCTGATGCTGAACGCTCTGATGAAGACAGTTCTGGCGCTTCTAACTTCACCGTTTCAGCTCGATTAACTAAGAACTTAATGAAGCCTTCAGCAGCTTTAGAGTGCGATTTTTCTTTCAAAGATACCACACTAAAGCGGGCGTAAATCAGTGGCATAACGTAAGGAGACAACTCCACTAAAGCGCCCTTCTCTATTTGGCTTCTCACTGAGATCTCAGGTGTTAAAGCAATTAAGTCGCCGTTAATAATCGACTCTTTAATCGGATGGAATTGATCAAAACGGACCATTCCAGAGAAGTCTTCTCGTTGCTGCTTAAATAAATCTTCAAAGGCATCAGCAATCGATTTAGGTAAATGACGAGGAATAGCTAATGGATAATCTCTAAATGACGGCAAATATAAACGTGGAAGTTGAGTTAACGGATGCTCAGGTCTACAACAGAAAATAACTTTAAACGGCGGCAGCTCGGTAACTGTTAATAGCTCACTCTTCTCAAGTTCAGTGACTTTAGTTTCAGCAACAAAAAAATCAATATCACCATAAATCAGCTGTTGATAAAGCTCTTCCCAAGCAGCCACTTTGAGTTCGACACTAATGTCGGCAAACTCTCTTAAGAAGTGACCAACAATCGGCCCAACTAAACTGTTGGATGGTATTGGACTTGCGCCAATACGTAGCTCTTTTTCATCAAAGCCCTGAAACAAAGTGACTTCTTGTTCCATTTCTTCAAATTCTTTGAGAATTTTTTGACCATGTTTAAGTAACACTTGCCCTAGCGCCGTGACCGAAACCGATTTTGAGTCCCGATTTAGTAGCTGCCCACCTATCAGCATTTCGAGGCGTTGAATGCTTTTTGATAATGAAGGTTGGGTAATATTGAGTATTTCAGCCGCTTTGTTGAAATGTTTAACTTCTGCGAGCAACACAAAATGCTTAATATGCCTTAGCTCCATGTTTTAGCTTCTCCTGCATTGTTCGACCAACACCACTTCATCGATGCTTAATGCGTATTAATTTGATTGTTCCATGGGTAACACGACCTTAGCAAATGCAAATAAGTAATCAATCGCAAACAACGAATCAACCTGTGACTATTTGTATCACAAAGAACACTTTAACCCACAAAGAAACATCAATAACAAAAGTGTAACAACACCAAACCCAATAAAACCATCAAAAACTAACACCTAACAAAACAGCATGTTAAATGCAATTGTCACGATTAACACTAAATTAACAGGCGACAACTTGTATCAGATATTCCCTTTATGCATTCCTTGTGAGCATTTATGCATAGCTCAAAGACATTGGATGTGAATTGTTCTGAAAGATAAAAAGGTGGAGGCAGGATTTTGCTTGACCTGTTCAAACAACAATAATAGGGAAGATTTCAATGCAACTAAAAAAATAAGTCTAATGACGATAGCAGCAATATATGCTGCTGGAGCGGGCTCTGTTGCCGCTTCGGGTTCCCCAGAGCCCGAATTCCGAAGTATCGAAATTACTGATGCAATTATCAAATTCAATGAAGATCTCAACAATGGTAAGGACAGAGCAGGTAATAGCCTTAATCGTCCAAACAGTAATGGTAAAAATGTTCATCGAGCCATTGCCACTAATACCAATAGTAAAGTCCCATTTAAATATCAGGCAGGTCTACAAGGTGAGCATACCTATATTGTAGAGCTTAGCGACAAACCAGTGTCTCTTTATCGTGGTGGTAACGCGCAGTACGCTGCTACATCACCTTCAATGAGCACTGTTCCAGCCATGCTTAATGCTCGTGGCTATAATAAATTAAATCTACAAAGCAGTGCAGTTAAAAGCTACAGCCAATATTTGACTAGCAAACAAGATCAAGTTTTATCACAAATTTCAGGTAACGTTGGTGGACAGCTCGACGTTAAAAATCGTTATACCTTAGCCTTTAACGGCATGGCATTACGTATGACTCAAGCACAAGCTGCAAACGTTGCCGAATTACCGGGTGTAAGAAACGTTAGTATTGAAAAGCAATATGAACTTCATACTGATAATGGCCCAGAACACATTGGTGCTGATGGATTATGGACTGGTTCAGCTGCTGATGATAAATACAAAGGTGAAGGCATCGTCATTGGTGTTTTAGATACTGGTATTAATTCTGACCACCCTTCTTTTGCTGCAACTGCTGGTGATGGTTATGTTCATACTATGCCTGCTCGCTATGATGGTTACCTTGGCGATTGTGAAAAAGCAGAATTTGCAGACATGTGTAACGATAAACTGATCGGTGTTCGTTCTTACGAAAGCATTACCGACAGTTATATGGACCCATTATTCCAGCCAGATGAACCTTCTTGGAATATTACTAACCCTAAACGTCCTCAGAATGGTGAGGATTATAATGGTCATGGTTCTCATACAGCATCTACCTCAGCAGGTAACGAATTATTTAATGTAAATCATGTAGTCGGTGCGCCTGGCGAAACAGGTGACGGAGTCCCAACAGGGCTAGAATTTGCCAAAGTATCTGGTGTCGCTCCACGCGCTAATATCATTATGTATCAAGTGTGTTTTCCTGGTGATGGAAGCTTTGGCGATGGCTATGGTGGTTGTCCAGGCTCGGCACTACTTGCAGGTATTGAAGACGCTGTTGCTGATGGCGTAGATGTTATTAACTATTCTATTGGTACTACTTACGGCTCTTTCCCATGGGATGACCCTATGGAACTAGGCTTTTTAGCGGCTCGTGAAGCAGGTATATCTGTATCGGCTTCTGCTGGTAACTCATACGACCCTGTCTATGCTAGCCAAGCCCGAGGCGCTATTGATCACTTCTCTCCTTGGTTAACTTCAGTTGCAGCAACCACTCATAGTCGTGAAATTGCAGTTGAAGGAAAAGCATTAACTGACGCTACAGGCGGTGAGCAAGACCTAGAACTTGTCGGTGGTGGTATCACTGGTGCTTATACTGGCCCTGTTGTAGAAGCTAAAGCATATGGTAGCGAGTTCGAAAAATGTAACGAACCCTTCCCTGCTGATTTCTTCTCAGTAGACCCTGATGGTAACCCTTACTCTGTAGCTCCCATTGTTGTTTGTAAACGTGGCGATATTCCAAGAGTCACTAAAGCCACTAATATTGAAGCTGGTGGTGCTGGCGGATTAATTTTATGGAACTCTGGCTACTCAGAAACAACTGCCAATGATCCGTTCTCAATTCCAGGTATTCATATTGACTACAACAGCTATTACGGCAGTTATGACAACGGATACTACGGTCTACAGGATTGGTTAAGTAGTGGCGCTGATCATATGATCACCATTACTGCATCTGAAGTTGTCAGTAAAGAACGTACACCTGATTACGTTGCAGACTTCTCTTCACGTGGACCAAACTTTGAAGCGCCTGATGTTATGTCACCAAGCTTAGCAGCCCCTGGAGTTGATGTTTACGCAGCTTGGGCTGATGACATGGCATTTAGCACTCAAGGTATGCCAGCAGATTGGGCTGCAATCAGTGGTACTTCAATGGCAGCACCTCATGTTGCTGGTGCGATGGCACTGTTGTCACAAGCACACCCAGATTGGACTCCAGCTCAAATTCAATCAGCATTAATGATGACAGCATCGATTGATAACGTAACCCGCGCTCGTGATGCTTCTCCATACGACCCTGTTCCAGCGGGTTATAGCGATGCAGGTAGCGGGGTAATTAATGTCTCTCGCGCTAATAATGCCAGTTTATTAATGGATGAAACTGCAGAGAATTACCGCGCAGCGAACCCTAGTAATGGTGGTAATATTCATACCCTTAACTTGCCTTATTTCTATCAAGATAACTGTGCAGGAACTTGTAGTTGGATGCGTACGGTCACCGCGACTGAAGACGGTACTTGGACTGTTGATGCAGAAGCGATGGAAATTGATGGCGCACCAATGCTGGAGTTAGAAGTATCGCCTAAATCCTTTAGTCTTAAAGCTGGCGAAAGCCAAGCAATTAGCCTGAAAGCTAAAGTACTTGAAGTTGAAGCGATTGGTGCAGATTCTTCTTCATTACAGTTAACAGGCTCGGTTAAGTTAACACCAACGGATACCAGTGTACCAATGCAACACCTACCCGTAGGCGTTCGCTACACTGGAGATAATTTACCGTCTGAAGTTTCTGGTATTATCCACCGCACACAAGGCCACACTTTAACACCTATGCTAAATACGGCCGAAATTCAGTCATTAAACTCTAAAGTGTTTGGCTTAACAAAAGGTGAGAAATTTACCTTTAACTTACCGCTTGCTAACGCTCGACTATATTCTGACGGCCTAACCGTTGAAGAAATTGAAGCTGATGGCGGCGCGAAAGTGACATTCTTCGATGTACCAGAAGGCACTAAGCGTGTGGTATGGGAAGTGTTATCTGCACCTAAGCATGCTTATACTTCAATCGACCTTGGTATGGACATCAATAATGATGGCGAAATCCAATGGTTAGATGAAGCAATTTGTTATTCTTATACTGATAATGGTGATTTCTGTGCCATCAATAATCCTACTCCTGGTCGCTATTGGGCAATTGCGGCGAACTGGAAATATGATTATGAAGATCCTAAGAATCAAGCTGATGAATTTATTGTCAGTTTAGGTGTTGTCACTGAAAATGATGATGCAAACCTTACCGTTGAAGGTCCTGCAACTACTGATGGTTTAACACCGTACCAATTAACCCTTAACTATAACCTGCCAGATGTGATGGAAGGTGAAACATATTATGGGGTTGTTGGATTAGGTAGCGATGACTATAACGATACAAACCTAGGTGACTTTGCGGTTAAGTTACAGCACATGGGTACTGATACGGTTATTGAGACATCTCAAACAGCAGCAAAAGTCGGTGATGTGGTTGATTTTGTCGTAGAACTTGCCCCTAACTTACTTGGCGCTGAACGTGAATTCACCATGACAGCTAACCTTTCAGAAGGTATGCAGCTAATTGAAGATTCTGTGGTTGTCGGTGGTGTAGGTAATTATGAAGAAGGGTTATTAGTTGAAGGAAATAACATTTCAATTAATTCAGCTCAACCATCATCAAGTGATATGCAGCGTCATTATGTGTTTACCACAAACCTAGATGATGCAATGTGTAAAGTGCCTTATGGTGATGATGAAACCTTCTACGATTTACCGATGCAAGGTTATCAAGACTTAGGTATTTCAGGTCTGTCTAATCAGGTATTCTACATACCAATGGCTGAAAGCGGTCTGCCGCATATTCCGCTTTACGCTAACCCAGAAGTGTTCGCTCAGAATGTACTTGGTATTTCACCATTTGGTTATATTCAATTAGATTCTAACCCTGAATTCTGGAACTTTAACCAACCATTTACCGATCAATTCCAAACCTTCCCTGACACTATTATCGCTCCGTTATGGCGTGGTGACGTGTCAATGCCGCAAGGAACAGTTGATTGGGAAACCTTCCGCTACAAAAACGTAGTTTACGGTATCACAACACCTGATCATTACATCTTCCAGTGGGATGGTGGTGAAGAGTGGAATAGCTTCTTAGTGGGTAATAGCAATCCAGATCCAGATGCTAAGTTCAACATTCAAACGATTATTTCAACAGATATCAGCTTTGACCCTGGTACACCTGAAATGATCTTTGCATACCAAACCTTGAAATCTGCAAACGACCACTTTGGCTCAATCGGTCTTCATGGTTACTGGGGTGAGCGTGGCGCATTTGGTCCATCATTTGGTTATTTAAATGACGGGTTTGCTTATAACGATGTAGACGAGAAAGTCAGTGAAGGTACTGTCGTTTGTGCTGATTATCGCGGTCCAGAGCAAACAGCTGTTTCATTGAAATTCTCAGCTCGCGTATCTGCTACATCAATAGGTTCTGACAACATGCTTGCCGTTGAAACTCAGTATGCAGATTCTGAACTGGTATCTGTTTCTCAAACTATCTCTACGCCTAGCAACATTACTGTTGCGGCGATGGCTGATATGACGATGGAAGAGAACACGACTCTTGAAGGCCTAACTGTCATGTATAACGACGTGAAAGGTACTGTAAATGGCATGATGGTATCTGGTGAGAATATTACCGCTGAGGTAACTGGTGAAACGTTCTCAATCACTCCTGATGCTGATTGGCACGGTACTACTGAAGTCACAGTCACAGTTCATGATATGGCTTATCCATCAGATAGTGCTTCTACCAGCTTCATGCTAACAGTGAACTCTGACGGTGTTGACCCAGCGCCAGTTCCACCAGCAGCGGAAGAGGCTCCTGAAGAGTCGTCTTCTTCAGACGGTGGTAGCATGGGGATCTTAAGTCTGATTTTAGTTGGCTTACTAGGCGCTAGCCGCCGTCGTAAACTACACTAGTATAGCGTTCCAAAACTAGTGTTTGGGCCTTCTGTAAAGAAGGCCCTTTTTTATGCTTTGCTATTGAACATGAGGTAGAAATTAACTGATGTGTTTAAGACATTAGTAAAAGAGACAGGTTCTATTTAACTGATTTCACTTCTTCGTCAGTTAAGTAACGCCATTCACCTTCCAATAGATCATCTTCCATTTCGATGCTACCAACAGCTTCACGATGAAGGTTAACCACCTTATTACCAACCGCAGCAAACATGCGTTTTACTTGATGATATTTACCTTCACTGATTGTTAATCTAGCATGTGTTGCATCGATAATGTCTAGTACTGCAGGCTTTGTTAAGCCATCTTCACTGCGAAGCTGAACGCCTTCTTTAAAGATGTCCACTAGAGATTCATCTAAAGGTTCAGCCACTTCAACATAGTAACGTTTACCGCAATCTTTTTTAGGTGAAGTAATTTTATGAGACCAGAGTCCATCACTGGTGAACAGTACAAGGCCTGTGGTATCGACATCCAATCGTCCAGCAATATGCAAAGTCTCGACCTTTTCAATGTCCATCAAACTTAATACCGACTGATACTCTTCATCAATCGTTGAACAAATAGTATCGACTGGCTTGTTCATCATAATGTAGCGCTCGCCTATCACTTGAATTTGACGGCCTTCAATGCACACTTCAGTATCTTCAGCGACTTTATAACTGGCATCTTTCACCACCACACCATCACAGGTGACTTCCCCTGACTTTAATACTCGTTTCGCCAGTGAGCGAGTCAGCTCAGTACTTTCACAGATAAACTTATCTAAACGCATTATTACAACCAATTCTTTGTCTTAATTGCGCGCTATTATGAGCCGTCAGTGAATAAATGAACATCAAATATTCAGCCCTGTGGCTAAAACGGTAATTTTTAGTTACATATCTCCCTCTTAAAAGCTCACATTTTCTCAACAAAAACGACTTCCCCCTTGTTAAATGTCCTTTTCACCACTTAACATGGGTTTCACAACTATAAAGACTGATTTTCTATTTACACTTTTGCTATTTAAAAGAATAAATGAAAAATCAGCATCTAAAGCTCACTGAAGGGCTTATTAAAATAATGCAAAGGGAAACAACATGAAAAAGCTTGTTATTGGGGGTCTATGTGCCTCACTTATTGCTGGCCTGAGTGCTTGTAGTAATAATGAAGTGCAAACCACCGCTAAAACTGCCACTGCTGAAGCTGTTCAGACTGCGCTAACGTCTGGTATCGACTTCCAAAACATCGATAAGTCAGTTCGCCCACAAGATGATTTTTATGAATACGTTAATGGTGCTTGGTTAAAAACGGCTGAGATCCCAGGCGATCGTACCAACATTGGTGCCTTTTACGATTTACGTGAAAATGCCCGTGAAGATGTAAAAGCCATTATTGAAGAAGTCGCGGCAATGCCGACTCTCAAAGAAGGTACTGACGAGCAAAAAGTCGCTGATTTATACCGCGCCTTTATGGATGTTGAGACATTAAACAAATTGGGCGTCACCCCAATCCAAGCTGAGTTTGACAAAATTGCAGCGATTGATTCAAAAGCTGATTTAACTAACTTTTTTGCTTATAGCCAAGTTAATGGCTACGGCACACCGCTGGCTTTTTACATTAATGTTGATGCCAAAGACTCAACCCGCTACGCCACCCATATCTGGCAATATGGCCTTAGCCTTCCAGAAAAAGACTATTATTTTAACGAAGAAGAACGTTTCGTTAATATTCGAAAAGCTTTCGTTGAGCACATTGAGAAAATGTATAACTTAGCAGGCCTCGCTAACGGTAAAGCCGCTGCAGAGTCTATTTTAGCCCTTGAAACTGCCATTGCTGAAAAGCATTGGGATGTGGTTGAAAGTCGCGATAGCACTAAAACTTACAATAAAATGACAATAGCTGAGCTTGCAGAGCTGGCGCCGAACATTGATTGGAACCAATACCTGACAACTATGGGTGTTGCCGATCAAAAAGATATCATCATCAACCAGCCTAGTTACGTGAGTGGCTTGAGTGAAGTGATTGGTGAAACAGATTTAGACACTTTAAAAACTTACATGACGTGGAATGTATTAACCCACGCAGCAAGTAACTTGTCTGAAGAAATTGATGCAGAAAACTTTGATTTCTTCGCTAAGACATTAAACGGTCAAGAAGAGCAAGAGTCTCGCTGGAAACGTGGTGTGAACACGGTAAGTGGCACTTTAGGCGAAGTGGTTGGTAAAGTGTACGTTAAGCGTCATTTCACTTCTGCAGCAAAAGAGCGCATGAGCGTGCTAGTTGAAAACTTACGCAGCGCTTATGGTACTAGCATCGACTCGTTAGATTGGATGAGTGCTGACACTAAAGTGGCTGCAAAAGACAAACTTGCTAAGTTTAACCCTAAGATTGGTTACCCAGATGAGTGGAAAGATTACAGCAAACTGACGATTAAAGGTGATGACTTAGTGGGTAACGCTCAGCGTGCAAGCGTTGAAAGCCACAATAAAGATATCGCTAAACTTGGCGGCCCAATTGATAAAGGTGAGTGGCATATGACGCCACAAACAGTCAATGCTTATTACAACCCAACCATGAACGAAATTGTGTTCCCGGCAGCAATTTTGCAACCTCCGTTTTTCAACATGCAAGCAGATGATGCAGTTAACTATGGCGGCATCGGCGCAGTAATCGGCCATGAAATGGGCCATGGTTTTGATGACCAAGGCGCCAAGTTTGATGGTGAAGGTAACATGCGTGACTGGTGGACAGAATCTGACTTAGAGGCCTTTATCGCTAAAGGCAAAGCCTTGATAGCTCAGTATGATGGCTACCAAGTATTTGATGATTTACACGTTAATGGTGAGCTAACGCTTGGCGAGAATATCGGTGATTTATCCGGTGTCACTATTGCCTATAAAGCTTACAAAATGTCGCTAGATGGCAAAGAAGCACCGGTCATTGACGGTCTAACAGGTGATGAGCGTTTCTTCATGGGCTTTACTCAAATTTGGCGAGTAAAAATGAAAGAAGAAGCATTACGTAACCGTGTTGCGACAGATCCCCATTCACCAGGTCATTTCCGTGCATTAGGTGCACTGTCAAACATGCCTGAGTTTTACAGCACTTATGACGTAAAAGAAGGCGATAAAATGTATATCGAACCTGCTAAACGCGTCAAAATTTGGTAATGCTATAGAGCAATTGTTATTCATAAAGGAATAGCAGAGTATCTAAAGGGCATCTTATGGATGTCCTTTTCTTTTTCTAGAAAATAGAAATTAGACCCCTACGAAAATCCTCCTTCACACTATTTACATTGACTTTGTAAAGAAGCGTAAACCCTCCGAAACTCGGCAAAATATTCAGCATTGATTCAGCTTCAACCAGCTAAAGTAATCCCATATCTCAAAAGGGTTAGATGATTAACTCCGTTTACTGAATGCACTCAATGTTATCGAGTCTGTGGTATTGCAAATGAATAGAATTTTTCGAACTTTTTTTATCTTTTTATTATTACTAACAACCCGTAATGCTATTGCTGTAACGGTTGATACTAGCGCAGAAAAACCAATTTATGATGTTAGTCATGCTCTAGTCAATGATTTAGACAGTCTATTTAATTTAGCCAGCACAGCAGGTGCAGCCCCATTACAATATACCGATAACCTAGACCAACTGTATGAACGCGCACCGCTAGCACAAAATGAACTTAGCCGTTTATTAAACGACATTAGCCAAACTTGCCATACACAAGTGATAATCCCTGAGATAAAAACCTATCAACGTGCGCAGCAAAAGATTCAACGTAAATTTGAGGGTGATGCGAGTTATATTACCGATATTGCCAGAGCCACACTGGTTGCAGATGATGTCAGCACCCTGATGCGCAGTTATCACGCCCTTAACCAAAGCACTGAAGTTGTTCAGGTTAAAAACCGCTTTGCTGAGCCAAAAGCGTCTGGTTACCGCGACGTAAACCTGCTGGTTAAACTGCCAGAGTCTGAAATGATCGTAGAAGTGCAATTACACTTAGCTAAAATTGCAGACATCAAAAGTGGTCCAGAACATCAGGTATATCAGCAAACTCAACAAATTGAGGATATTGCTCAAGCCGAGCACCGTCCATTGAATGACTTCGAAATGATGCAAATTGTGCATTTACGTCAGTCATCTCACAAGCTTTACCACAAAGCATGGCTTAGCTATAAACGCCAAAGTCTTGCTCAATTTGACCCAACTCATATAGGAGACCAACCCCAAGCGGCTTAAGCCCACTATTTTCCAGTTTCAACGTTTGCCCCCTTCCTTTCGCACCTTACTTTAAGGTGCATTTTTTTGCGTTTTTGCCAGTGAGATAATTGGTTAACAGCGTTAATCAAGCTATACTCCCGCCATTATTGCCGATAACGGGAAAGACTGATGAATGACGTCATCGAAATGCTTCAAGAGTTAAGTGAAACGGTTCCTGTGCCACTTGAATTACCGACTTTCGAGCAACTGGTTGAAGTGGAAGAACAGATATTAATTTCACTACCAAATGATTTAAAAGAATACCTGCTTTTTGGCAGTGATGTGATTTATGGCGCCATTGAAATGGTTACAGCATCAGACCCTTACTCGCATACTTACTTACCAGAAGTCACGAGCTACGCATGGTCAGTCGGTATGCCAAGAGAATACATTGCTATCTGCCAGCAAGGGGATAACTTTTACTGTATCGACCAAGAAGCCAATATTCGTTTTTTCAAAAACGGACGTATGGCAGACATCATGTGGGAATCGTTATGGGATTGGATTCAAGACATCTGGCTTAAACGCAAATAGAGACTTGTTGGTGAATACTTTTCCCTTGCAAATTAAGACTGCAAAACAGATTAAATAGGAAATACCATGGCTAAATCAAACGCCCTAAACGCAATTGAAATGAAGTGCTTACGCTTATCATTGGGCTTGAACATTGAACAAATTGCTGAGCTAACTAAAACTACAGCAGATGCTGTCACTGCATGGGAAGCGGGTGAAGCCGATGCGCCTGAAGTTGCGCAAAAGAAGTTACTGGAAATCGAAGATACGATTGAAATGCAGGTCCTTAATACCACTGACGGTATTGAAGCTTTATTTAAAACTGAGCCTAAACGCCGTTTAGCGTTTGTGGTCTACCCAACACAAGCGATTTATACTCAGTATAATCCTGAGTTTTTAAGCTCACTGCCTTTCACAGAGCTTTATAATACTGCCGCTTGGCGCATCAAAAAAGAGTGCCAAATTGTACTTGAAGTAGAAGTGAGCCTCGTTCCGCTTGAGGTTGAAGCTTATAAAAGCTACCGCGCTGACAGCGGCATGAGTGAGTCTCGTGAAAGTCGAGCTAAATGGGCTGCAACGCAACTTTAGTCAGTCTGTGGCATGTAAAAAGGAAGCAATTGCTTCCTTTTTTGTTGTCATTTATTCATGTTAATCGCTACTCTTCTTGCGCAGCTTTAGCAATCTGTTCTGACTTTTCTAATGCTGATGTCATTGCAGGGCGCTGCTTCACTCTATCGCGATAAGCTGCAAGTTTTGGCGGAATCGTTTGCTCAAATACGGTTGCCCACAATAAAGTTTGCGTCAGTAAAATATCCGCAATGGTTAATTCATCCCCACAAACATAACCTGTCTCTGGCACCCATAATTCGGCAATGTTGGCGGCCTTATCAAATTCAAATTTGGCCACGGGGAGCATGGCATCTAATCGCTGCTCTTCTGGCAATGCAAAACGGTGTTTGCCCATGCTCCATAACGGCTGTTCTAACTCACAAATCACAAAGCTCACCCACCGATGGTGCAGTCCAGCTTGTTTACTGCCGAGTTCAGGTAAAAATTTACCCTTGCCATATTTTTCAGCAAGGTATTGCAAAATCGCAGCTGACTCAGTCATAACAAAGTCACCATCCGAAATAACGGGCATTTTGCCACTTGGATTAAGGCTTAAAAATGCTTCACTCCGATTATCACCTTTCGCAAAATTAAGGAATCTAAACTCCCATTCAACACCTAACTCTTCCAGTAACCATGATACTCTCAGCGCTCTACTTCGGGGCGTGCCATATAAAATGATGCCAGTGCTTACTTCTACGTTCATGTTTTATCTTCCTATGATGAGTTGTCGGTCCGCTTAACAAATGATTGAAAATCAGCTTTCATTAATAGTAAACAAAATAACAGTGCCAGATAGTCCACTTAAAGTAAAAGACGAGCCTGTGGCTCGTCTTACTATTTTCTAGTTTTAAGCTAGCATATGATCATTAAGTTAAAACTGAAATGCGTTAAAACTGATACGTCACTTTACCCTACCATAAAGCCCCAATGGCCGAATGAGTCGCCTGTTCGTATCCCATGAAATCAGCTGCACTAAACAACGTTTGTAATGACTTGTTCGACCTTAACCAAACTGAGCTAAACCACTACCATGTTTGTTTGCAATTATAGTTAAACTTTCCAGTAGACAATGCTTTATGATGCATTACTTCACTAGATACTAAACCCAATCGCGCCTCTCCATTTGTTGCGCAAGAGTTTCAAAACTATTTGTAAACACAATGTTACTTTTCCAATTAAGGAAAATATGACATAGTCGTAAGCTAATATTTATTAACGTTTTATTTCTATTAATTAAAAAGAAAAATCATGCCGAAAAATAAAACCATAACCGATAGCCAATTTTCTACATCGACATTATTGGCCAGTTTAGGCCCTGGAATATTAATGGCAGCAGCAGCAATCGGCGCGTCACACTTGGTTTCTTCTACTCGGGCTGGCGCAGAGTTTGGCTGGCAATTGGCATGGGTGGTTTTACTGGTTAATCTGCTTAAATACCCGTTTTTTGCTGCTGGCGCCCGCTATACCGCAGCGACAAACGAAAGCCTACTGCACGGCTATTTAAAACAAGGTCGTGGTTATTTATTGATGTTCACTTGCCTCAATACCATTGCAGCTATCGCCAGTACTGCAGGGGTGTGTATGTTAACCGCTGCCATGTTGACTCAATTTATTCCTTTACCCATCGATATCCTGGCATTTTTAGTTCTTATCAGTTCCCTTGCATTATTAATCCTTGGCCATTATCAACTCCTCGATAAATTAACCAAAGTCATTATGCTAGCACTAACTTTAACGACCTTAGTGGCAGTTGCACTGGCGTGGCAACACTATCAAGGCCCGATAGTCACAGAGCAAACGGTGAGCCCATGGCAATGGGCTTATGTTGGTTTTTTAGTGGCAATGATGGGTTGGATGCCTGCGCCAATTGAAGTCAGTGCGTGGAACTCCCTTTGGTTACTTGAAAAGAAAAAGACCCAAACTATTTCTAGTAAACAGGCTATATTTGACTTCAACTTAGGCTTTGTTGTCACTGCAATTTTAGCGATTATTTTCCTCGCATTAGGTGCGTTAGTCATGCATGGAAGCGGCGAAGTATTTTCAAGTTCAGGTGCTAAATTTGCCAGTCAGTTAGTGGATTTATATAGCGATGTCATGGGCGAAGAAACCCGATATTTAATTGGTTTAGTCGCTTTTTTATGTATTTTCAGTACCACTGTGACCGTTATTGATGGTTATAGTCGCACCTTAGATATTGGTTGGCAGCTGTTAAATAACAAGCAAGATTGTACTAAAAGATTAACCAGAGTCATGTTATTGGTGTCCTCATTGGGGCTAGTATTGATTTGGTTCTTCAAAGGGGCATTATTGCCTTTACTTGAATTTGTCATGACATTGGCATTTCTAACCACAGTCATTTTTGCTTGGTTAAATTTAAGGTTGATGACCAGTGAGACGCTTCCCGAGCAACACAGGTACGGTACAAAAATGAAAATACTCGCTGGGTTAGGCTTAGTCTATCTCGTTGGGTTTTCGTGCCTATTTATATATTGGAAACTCGCCATCCAGTCGTCGTGACCACAATAAATTTTTGTCTATAATGAATGATGTCAATCTCATTGCAGATAATCTGAACTATTTGGCCTTTTTCAGGTATAATCCGCGTCCGATTTTTATTTAACGACGAAATAACTAACTTTGCCGTTAAAAAACTGCGCAGCCGCGCCCAGAGACTTATATGATTAACAACGATATTATTCGCCGTCTACGTTTTGTATTTGATTATTCAAATGCCAAAATGATTAAGATTTTCGCTCAAGCCAATGTTGAATTCAGCACAGATGAAATAATTAGCTTATTAAAAAAGAAGCGGAAGAAGGCTACAAAGCCTGTAATGACAAGGTTATGTGTCAGTTCTTAGACGGACTAATTATCGAAAAGCGTGGTTTACGCCCTGGTAGTGAAGTTCCAGCACCAGTTAAAAACCTTACTAATAATTTAATTTTCAAAAAATTACGTATTGCACTAGAGCTTCGTGAAGATGATATTATTGAAATTTGTGGTTTAGCGGACTTTGTCATTGGCAAGTCAGAATTAGGGGCGTTATTCCGTAACCCTGACCACAAGAACTATAAGACATGCGGCGATCAGATCCTGCGTAATTTCTTACATGGCTTATCAATTAAACACCGTGGCGTGTAATCAAATTAGATAAACATTTACCTTAAAAGCACAGCATTGGCTGTGCTTTTTTGTGGCTTTTTACCTCTTGTTTAATGCCACTTCATCCCAATAAACAACTTGTTTAAATGCTTGAGCTAATAGCGTATTAAGTTGCTCAAAACTTCTCACTTCTGTTTCTTCACCGCTAATACATGACCAAACAAATCGATGACAGTTATTTGTAAATAAATCATAGTCCCGATATTGATAAATGGCTTGCTCTGCTCGAGCCAATGCTTTTGGCGCAACAAGGGGCTGATGTAAGTGGTTACACGCTTGAAAAATACAACTACCGGTTCGTCCTTGTAAAAAACGCTTAGCCGATATCACTCTAATCAAACCGCTTCCGTGCAATTCAACTAAATGGTCATCCCCCACCCAAATACCTGTATGCTCAATCACACCAAAGACGAAACAACATACAATAGCCCCAGGTGCGGCATCAACTTTGGCGTCACCTTTATGCCAAATACTAGGAGTTAACGGGCTCACTGACTTACCATTGGGCACTTTGGGCGCGCGCCCCATACGACGTTCATGCTGAATTGTTTTTCGCTGCTGGCGATCATCAGCCAGCATGATTGCACCAATAGCGGCAGTACCGAGCCAAATAAGAGGAAGCGCCATTCTCACCCCATCGAGTTACCATCATGTCTATACACAGCATGGCACTTAACGACCATAATGTCAGAACCAAAAATGTTACGACATTTTGCAATCTTAATACTGCTGAATATGCCTATGCTTCATTTAACAAACACTAAGATGACTCTGACGTCACTATTTTGCTGAAAAAAGTGTGAAATAGCTCACTTAACAGACCACAAAAAATCTTAGTTGTGTTAACCTTCATCGATAATTAAAAACGTCTATTTTTAGGCAGTCACAATTGGCTATTTATAGATAAAAATAACAGTCATTCGACACTGACAATAAGGTTTCCAATGGACGATAATAAACGCCCCCTCTATCTTCCTTTCGCAGGTCCAGCCATTCTTGAGTCTCCTTTGCTAAATAAAGGCACAGCCTTTAGTGAAGAAGAACGCATTTACTTTAACCTCGAAGGGCTTATTCCTTGGGTCATTGAAACCATTGAAGAACAAGCATCACGTGCTTACGAGCAATATAAAAGTTTTAGCAATGATTTGGATAAGCACATTTATTTGCGCAACATCCAAGACACTAACGAAACCTTATTCTATCGATTAGTTCGTAACCACATCAGTGAGATGATGCCTATCATCTACACCCCAACTGTGGGGCTCGCCTGTGAGCGTTTTTCAAAAAACTATCGTCGTAACCGTGGATTATTTATCTCATACGATAACAAAGATCGTATTGATGATATTCTCAATAATTCGACTCGCCATAAAGTAAAAGTCATTGTGGTAACAGATGGTGAGCGAATTTTAGGCTTGGGTGACCAAGGCATTGGCGGTATGGGGATCCCTATCGGTAAGTTGTCGCTGTATACCAGCTGTGGCGGTATTAGTCCGGCTTATTGTCTCGCAATCACATTAGATGTGGGCACAGATAATCCTAATTTATTAGATGATCCTATGTACATGGGGTCGCGTCATCCTCGTATTGGCGGCGAAGAATACGCCGACTTTATTGAAGAGTTTATGCAGGCGGTGAATCGTCGCTGGCCTGATGCACTGATCCAATTTGAGGATTTTGCGCAGAAAAATGCAATGCCGTTACTTGAGCGTTATAAAGACAGATTCTGTACTTTTAATGATGACATTCAAGGCACCGCTGCAGTTACCGTAGGCTCACTTCTCGCAGCATGTAAGGCAGCTGGAACCCAATTATGTCAACAGCGTGTTGCCTTTTTAGGGGCTGGCAGCGCAGGTTGCGGTATTGCCGAAGCCATCGTGGCGCAAATGGTGGCAGAAGGTATTTCTGACGAGCAAGCCCGTTCACAAGTATTTATGGTCGACCGTTGGGGCTTGCTATTAGATAACATGCCTACTCTATTAGATTTCCAGAAAAAACTGGCTCAAAAAACGGTGAATGTTCAGCAATGGGATGGATTTAGCGATCATATTTCATTATTGGATGTGGTTAATAACGCTAAACCAACTGTCTTGATTGGGGTTTCTGGCGCACCAGGTTTGTTCACTGAAGAAATCATTCGAGCAATGCACAGCCATTGCGAACGCCCAATTGTGTTCCCATTATCTAATCCAACAAGTCGTGTTGAAGCAACACCGAAAGACGTTTTGCATTGGACATCCGGTCAAGCACTCGTTGCCACAGGCAGTCCGTTTGAGCCTGTTGTCATCGAAGGTGAAACCTATGAGATTGCTCAATGTAATAATAGCTTTATTTTCCCAGGCATTGGCTTGGGCGTATTAGCCAGCGGAGCAACCCGGGTTTCAGATGAAATGCTTATGGCGTCAAGCCGTGCGCTTTCTGAATGCTCTCCTCTAGGTAAAAACGGCACAGGTTCATTACTCCCCGCCCTTGAAGACATTCAAGAGGTGAGTAAATACATTGCTTTTGCAGTTGCCAAAAAAGCCATTGAGCAAGAACTGGCGTTACCTTGCCCTGATGAGCTATTAACGCAGAAAATTGATAGTAATTTCTGGGAGCCTGAGTACCGTCGCTACCGACGCACTTCTTTCTAGTGCTGCAAATCAGCCACAAAAAAGCCTAGCTAAATTAGCTAGGCTTTTTTATATCTTCAATGGTAAATTTACATCACAACTCTGTCTTCTAAAGACTGAGCTAAGGCTGCATAATCATTGATATACAACTTACCTCGAACCAATTCAATTAACCCTTCTTGAGCCAATTTATTCAATACTTCATTGACTCTTGGTCGGCTAACGTTAGCGATTTCGCTAAGTTGTTGCTGGGTAATTTTAATTTCGATTCTAGGAAGATTAGTCGACTTCTTACTTCGTACTAATTCCAATAAAAAGAACGCAATACGCTCTTCAATTCCATAGAAAGACAAATGCATACCTTGAACAATTTTGGGGCTATTTGTACGCATAATACTGTACAAAAGTTTATAAACCTCATTGTTTCTTTTAGCCAACTCATTAAGTTCACTTTTTGGAAAAAACAAACTTTTGAGCGGCTCAAGCTCACAGGTGTATAAATTGATTTTGGGGTATATCTCAATAGCAACAGCACCCACCCACATTTGCTTACCAAAAATAAAGCTCGCTAATGGTCGGTTATCAATACTTGTCGTTGCAAATGTTCCTAATCCTTGAACACAATAATAAATACCGCGTTGTTGGTCACCGTCGATCAAAGTGGAATAACGATCAATTCCATCAATTTCGATAGCCAGATCCATGATTTCAGCTTTAGTGATTTCACTTAACTCACAAGGCCACTGGATCTGCTTAGTTGATAATAAAGACATTTACACTCCCAAAATGCGTAATCACTTGTCTTAAATAGCCATCACTTGTTTAAAGCTATTTAATAAAGAACGGTCAGTTCTTGCTTTCTTTAATTTCTTAATACTTTCTTTGAGTGACTGTTCGGCTAATCGGCCAAACACCCCATCATATTCTTTTTCATCGATCGCTTCGTCTGAGTCTGCTTCATCAGCAATTTCTTGAGCTACACGACTCAACTGCATCCAAGCATTGGCAATATAAAACCCATGAAACTCAGCTTGCGGCATCAATTTTTGCGCACTTGCAGGCAAACTCTGCCAACTTTTTCAAATAAGCCTGCATTATCTTGGATCAGTTCTTTAAATAAGCCTTCATAAGCCTCTAAAAGAGTTTCTGGCAACTTATCCATAGGCAAAACTTTATTTGCCACATTAAACGAAATCGCTTTTGCAGTAGCTTGATATTCAGCAGTTCTTTCAATCATTAATTATTTCTCAAGTTAAGATTTTTATTGTATTGCCGAGTAAAAATTCATCTTGCCACCCCAAATTCATCTAAAAAATCTACTACCATTATTTTATTTTGGTATTTTTTCACAATTATTTAAATGATGTTTGAGAAGGTTAACAAAGTGAATAGACACCTGACTAGTACATTTGTTTTAGTTTATAATAATTTAACTATTATAACCAAAACAAATGTTATTAAAGTAACACTAAGCAACTAATTTAATTAGCTTTAAATACAAACGACATACATTACATTTACTTTTAGCCACTTGATTGAACAATTATAATTATATGCCATAATGGAATAATATTTATAAACAACATGAGAAAAACCTAATCAACACTCTGCTTAAATATGCACTCGCTTTCGCTATTAGCGTGTCTTTGCTAACCCAAGTAGCAACAGCCAGCAGCGCCCCCACTCAACAACGAATAGATCAGTTATTTGAGATATTTTTTTGGGAGAAGAAGGCGATCTTGAGTTATTAAATAAGTATCTTGCAGAGCTTGATCAATTAATCCCAGCTGACGATATAAAGCAACGTGAAAAGCTTATCCCACTCCAATGTTGGTACCATCCTTCTGAAACGACCGAGGAGTTTCAAAAAGCCATCAAGCATGCCGAAGTATTAATGGAGGCGCATCAAAAAAGCTATCCTTCAGAGCTGCATGCAGATTTATTATTATGCCGCGGTTCACATTACCAATATTCAGGTAAACCAGAACAAGCGAAATTGGATTATGACGCAGCAATTAAAGAAGCGTATTTGATTGAAAATATGCGCTTAATAGCAGATGGCAGAAGCATGAGAGGCACCATGTTATCTTATGAAGGTGATTACACTGGTGCCCTTGAAGACCTAATCCCTGCTCAATCCATGTATGAGCAACTCAACCTAGCTTACTGGGCACGGGTTAATTTAAGTGAAATAGCCAATAGCTATCGCCGTTTTGGCGACCCGCAAATGGCACTGACATATCAACTCAAACTTGAAAAAGCATACCTAGACAATAATCAGCTAGTAGAAGCGTTTGATACCAATACGCAAATAGCGTACTCCTATGAGGCATTAGGTGATAATCAATTGGCTTTAGAGCGACATCAAAAAAGTTACCAATATTGGCACCAACAAAAGAATTCACTTTCAGCTGCTGCTTCTGCTGTAGATATGGCTGGAATATTAATCAAGTTGAACCAAGTAGATGAAGCTGTTGAAATTTTAGAGCAAGCAGAAAATACAGTCACAATTGAATTTGATGGCCTTTTTAGTTTCATGAAATTATTCAGTGCCCAAGCGGCACTGATTAAACAACATCCCGAAAAAGCGCTGGAATATGCTGAAGAAGCTGAATCAGGATTTAATGTTAGCAATAACGATCGTGGGTTAAGCCAGCTATACACTCTACGAAATCAAATCTATTTATCCATTAAAGATTACCAATCTGCTCATCAAGCACTAACAGATTATCTCAACGTTCATCATAAGCTTGATCAACTCAGTCTAACGAGTCGAAATAGTGAAATGAGAGCACGGTTTAACACCGATAAAATTGAAGCTGAAAATCAAAACTTACTCTCAATACAGCTCATAAAGGAAAAAGAATTAGCAGCGCTTGAGCAAAACAAACGATTGCAAAACATTATCATTATATTGGTCGCGATCATTTTAATCATCGTGACCATATATGCGGTAAAACAAGTCAAGCGCAAACAAAAATTCAAAGATCTTGCATTGACTGATGAGCTCACGAAACTGGCTAACCGACGCCATACCTACGCATTAGCTAAAACATATATTAACCAAGCAAAAACCGAGCATAGCCAATTTTCGGTTATTTCTTTTGATGCGGATCATTTCAAGAAAGTCAACGATACGCTAGGACATGACATTGGCGACAAAGTGTTGATAAAACTTGCTAAAATAGCAAAAGAGTTGATGCGTAAATCCGATACTGTTGGTAGAGTCGGAGGGGAAGAGTTCCTGATTTTATTACCTGGGGCAAATGAACAACAAGCTTATGATATCGCAAGTAGGCTTATTGTGAGAATTGCTGACGCTGATTGGGATACTATCGCGCCAGAGCTTAAACAAACGGTCAGTGCAGGCGTCACGCATTATCAAAATGGCGATAATTTTGAAAACATGCTTTTGCGTGTCGATAATGCACTTTATCAAGCAAAATCTGCAGGAAGAAACTGCGTTAAAACGGTATAACACATTGCTGTGTCAACGACATTATTGGCCTTTTATAAACAAGATTACGAGTCCAATTATTAAACTCACTTTTTGTCTATGTTTGATTTTATTAGGTTGTTTTACCCAACACGTTTTCGCTAACCCTATACAAAACCAAGCTGCAGACGATATTTTTAATCAGTTCAATAATGATGAACTGACAGGCACGTTATTCACCGATGAAAAATTGCTGGAGCTTAAAGCCCTTATTGCTCCTAATGACTTACCTCGCCTTCAAGCTCTTGAGACGTTTACATGTAAACAAGTTCGTGCACATGAAACTGATAAGTTGCACGCCTTAATCAAATCAACAGACTCAATATCAAACGGTCATTATTATGCGAAAAGCACCCCGATATTATTGAACCTTTGCCGCTCTAAAGCACTACGTTACCTCGGTAAGCATGAGCAAGCTAAAGCAATCAACCTAGCAATGCTAGCCTCAGCGACAGAGCTTAACGATGAAAATGTATTAGCGAGTGTTCATAACTCTATTGGTCAACAGGCGTTATTTGAAAACCAGTTTTTTAATGCTATAGAAAGCATTAGCAAGTCCTATGAGCTTCACCAGAAAATCGGTCATACAAACTCGGCTAATTTGAATATTATCGAATTGGCGAGTGCTTACAGGCGCTTAGGTGATAACGATAAAGCACTATACTATTATGGCATTGCCGAGCAGCGTCTCATTGAAAACCAAAGTCACATTTTACTGGCGATTGTTCAGCATTCATTGGCTTACATAAAACTTGATAATGGTGAATATCAAACCGCTTTAGCGTATTTTCAAGATGTATTAAACGTCGCCAATAAATCGAACAACCAGCTGTATCAAACGCGTATTAAAGTCGATATGGCTGCACCGTTAATCAAACTGTCACGATTAGAAGAAGCGGATAGTATTCTGACTGATGCACAAACCATTATTGATGAAGAAATGTTCTCTCATTATGGCTATATGCATGCTTATCTATTTGAATTACGTTTCTTGCAATCACACAATGAGCAAGCATTACGTCATTTTATAGAAGCTGAAAGAAGCTTTAAAAAATACAATAATAAAAAAGGGCTTTCCCTTATTTACCAACTCATTAGTGAATACTTTGCCCAACAACAGGATTACAAAACGGCTAATCATTGGCATCATCAATTTCTGACTATCCATCTTGAACTGGATAAAGCAACACAAGAAACCTATAACTCTGAAATGCGAATACGATTCGACTCTAAACAACTCGAAGATCAACAAGACCAATTATTGCAGTTTCAAGCATTGAAAGAACAACAACTTGAAGCCCTAAAAACAAAGCAGCGATTACAATACATAGCGTTAATGTTAACTGCGGTATTTTTTATTATTCTTGTGACGTTTTTAATAAAGCTAATAAAAAAATCAATTCAATACAAAAACTTATCATTAACAGACCCCCTCACTGAGCTGCCCAATCGATTATTCGCTTATCAAGTGTTAAATAAGTTATTAGCACAAAAAAACCAATTTTCGATTCTACTTTTGGATGTTGACCACTTTAAATCAGTCAATGATCAATACGGTCATGATGCGGGAGATCGTGCTCTTCAACTCATTGCCAAGCAATGTTTAAGTATACTGAATAAAGATTACACCTTATCTCGTATTGGTGGTGAAGAGTTTTTAATCATCATGCCAAGTACCGATAAAACGCAAGCCATTCGTTTTGCAGCCAACATTAACCAAAAAGTAAAATTAATAGACACGACCTCCTTGGCAATGAATAAACCTTTTACCGCCAGTATTGGTATCAGTAGTGTGACGTCATCAACCACAATTTCAGCTCAGTTAAAGCAAGCCGATATTGCACTTTATAAAGCGAAAAATAACGGGCGTGATAATACGGTTCATTTTCAAGATTGCTCCTCTCATGAAAGGGAGGAACAGCAATGAAGTATTATTTAAGGCTGCCCGCGTTGCTAAAAGGTTGCTTGGGTTTATTAAGCTTATTGGTATCAATCACATCTTTGGCCAATACAATGGAAGCCAATGAATTCAGTAACCCTGAATTTGATGCGCTGTTTACCATCGTTGATCATGGCGATATCAATGATGAACGCTATCAACAAACCATAGAGCAACTCACGCAAATGATCACTAAAGGTGACATGGTTAGAACCCATAAACTGTTACCTAAACAATGCTTAGCTTTTAACTTTTTTGAGCCAGAACAAAATGAGCAGGCAGCAAGTTTCATTATCAATGCCTATGAAAATTACCCAGAAATGCCACACGCCATTCGCATTGAATTATCACTATGTGAAGCAACGCTCCTGCGTTACCGTGGTGAAATAAACAACGCAAATGAATTAATAAAACAAGCGCTAGCTGACGCTAAACAAATCGAACACTTACGCTTAATAGCTGACGCTTACTCCATGCTAGGTCAAATTGCTTCTTATACTGGTGACTTTGCTATTGCGTTAGAAAACTTGCTGCAGTCTTATGAAATCTACCAAGGGCTTAACTTACCAACACTAGAACATTTAGGGTTACTTGATTTAGCGATTACCTACCGCAGATTAGGTGAAACTGACACAGCACTTAAATACTACCAGGAAGTTGAACGTCAATTTAGTTCAACAGGACAAACGGCCTTAGTCATGCTCGTAAAAAACGATATGGCTTACGCCTATGAAGATTTGCAACAATATCAGAAGGCAGCAGACAACTATTTATCGATTTACAATTATTATCAAAAAGTGCATACCGACCCCACATTCGTCGCCCGGGTTGCTGTTGATATGTCATCGGCACTTATACACCTAGGTCAATATCAACAAGCACTCAACTATTTAAATCAATACGAAAACATCGTCAGTCCAGCTGTTGATACCCATTATAGTTTCTTGCAACTACACCAAGCCCAAGCTAAACATGGACTCGGTCAAACAAAAGCAGCATTACCCCATTTAGAAAAAGCCATTGCGGGATTTGATAAAAATAACAATAAACGTGGCCACGAGATGTTGCTCAAACTACAAGTTGAAATTTATGAATCACTTGAATGGTGGCAACAAGCGTACGAAGCACAGTTAGCCTTATACGACATTCATGTATTGTTAGATAAAGCCCTTAAAAACCAAGCTAGTACAGAGATGCGCGTTCGATTTGATAGCCAAAAATTAGAAGCAGAAAACGCAGAGTTAGTCGCCTTTCATCAACTTAAAGATGAGCAACTTGTTATCAGACAGGATAATGAACGCTTACAGGTTTTGGCATTGATGTTAGGAGTAGCATCAGTACTCACACTAGTGTTATTCAGTGTATTTCTTAATAAAAAGTCTAAGCAATTAAAGTATTTAGCGCTAACAGACTTATTGACTCAACTCCCCAATAGATTGAGCTTTTATCGTAGAGCCAATAGTGCGTTTGATAAGCATATTCAAGATAAAACCCCTCTTTCTATTATTTCGATTGATATCGACCACTTTAAAAAGGTTAATGATAACCACGGTCATGTATGTGGTGATAGAGTATTAAAAGCTGTTGCTAATATTATTCGTAAACACATCCAAGAGGATGATATTGCAGGGCGTGTTGGAGGAGAAGAATTTATCATTTTGCTCCCCAAAGCCCGTTCTCAAGCTGCTGTTAGCTTAGCTCAGGAAATTTCAGCAAGCGTTAATTTATACCAATTCTTCAATTTTAGTGACAACCTTGAGGTCACAATCAGTGGTGGCGTCAGCACTAGCCACGGAGAAACCACCTTATCTCAGTTAATCAAAAAAGCTGATTTGGCGCTTTATAGAGCAAAACACCAAGGTCGAAACCAAATCGTTTACTTTCATGATGATGACTAATGCATAAACACGTATAATATCGATATCATCACAGTTGCAAAGCGTGTTTATGTCATATGTCTAATCTACCTTCGGCTACGAACACTCAGCCTATTCCAGAACCCCAAGCCGCAAGCATACCGCCAGTGTTAAGCCGTGCCCTCACCACACAAGAATCAACCAGCCTTGCGCGGTTAATTAAAGCATGGGCTATCGAGTTAGGGTTTGCTCAATTAGGCATCACAGACACAGATTTAGCAGAACAAGAACCTAAACTACAACACTGGCTAGACCAAGGTTACCATGGTGAAATGAGCTATATGGCCAACCACGGAATGATGCGGGCAAGGCCCCATGAATTGCACCCTGGTACCGTTCGAGTATTGAGCGCTAGAATGGATTACCTTCCTCCGCAGGCCGGATTTGCAATCAATCTTGCTAACCCAAATCTAGGTTATGTTTCTCGCTACGCTGGCGGTCGTGACTATCACAAACTCATTCGAAAACAGCTGAAAAAGCTTGGTGATAAAATTGTCGCTCATTGCCAAACACTTGGTGTTACAGGAGTCGACTTTCGACCTTTTGTCGACTCAGCACCTATCCTTGAGCGCCCACTCGCAGAGAAAGCAGGTTTAGGCTGGACCGGTAAGCATTCATTGTTGTTACACCCTGAAGCGGGCAGTTGGTTTTTCTTGGGTGAAGTGCTCACTAATGTGCCATTACCCATTGATATTCCAATAGAGCAAAGCTGCAATACCTGTGTTGCCTGTATTAAGTCATGCCCAACCAATGCCATTTTGGACAATAATGTTGTTGATGGTAGTCGCTGTATCTCTTATTTAACCATCGAGCTTCAAGGCGCTATTCCGCTTGAGTTCCGTAAGGCCATCGGCAATCGCATTTATGGCTGCGATGACTGCCAACTAGTTTGCCCTATTAACGCAAGAGCACCGCTGACAGAACAAAGCGACTTTCATATTCGCCAGCAATTAATACAACCGGATTTATTAACTCTATTTTCTTGGAGCGAAAAGCAGTTTTTATCACTTACTGAAGGTAGCCCAATACGTCGTATAGGCCACAAAAATTGGTTACGTAATATCGCTATTGCCCTAGGCAACGCACCTTATAGTGAGAATATTATTCGCGCACTTAATGCTAAAAAGCAGTCTGAAGAAGTTGATGAAATGGTCATTGAACACATCGACTGGGCACTTCATGAGCAGCAACAAAACCATGAAAACGTGGTTAATCGTAAAACACAGCGAGTGGTGAGAAGTATCGAAAAAGGCTTACCAAGAGATGCATAGTCACCATTAATAATGGCGCAATATCATAACTGAAATGCATAACTTCATTAAAGATGAGTAAACAAAATCAGCGACAAATGAGTATAAGATTACCATCCACATTTGCGCTGATTACAGATAAAAACCATTAACTTTGATCTAAGGTAAAGCCCACCTTAATTGTCACTTGCCAATGAGCAATTAACCCTTCTTCTAAATGCCCTCTTGTCTCTACGACCTGAAACCAACGCATATGCTTGATAGATTTATTCGCTGCAGCTATCGCATTTTTAATCGCATCATCTGAGCTAATGGGAGAAGATCCCGTTAATTCAATCAGTTTGTATGTATGGCTCATTATCACTCCGTTACTTAAATAAGAAGATTTATTCAGTATAGGTAATCTATTAAAGTCTGCTTAATTTCAGCATTATCAATGCTACTTCACTCAGCTTAATCAGCATTTGTCACCTACGACATTAGCTTCATAGAACTGTTCAAATGGCTCTCCTTTACAATTCGGTCGTCAACAAGCTCAGCCATCTGGGTGATGAAATTCATATCAAATGTTATTCAGTGCTCATCTCTTACTCAAAACGGCAAATTATTAAACATTGTAGGGACTTATAAACATTAATCTTGTAATTCCTATATCAAAAACGCCATTAAATTAACAAAAAACACACATTTCTGTAAATTAATTACACAGGCGTCTGGACGTCTAGAAGTTTATTGTGATAGTCTGTCATTAAGCAATCGAATTGATTTCACCCGTAAGTTGAGCAAAATTCATGTGAGGATAATATGATAGAGCTGAGACATCTTCGTACTTTGATGGCACTAAAAGAGAGTGGTAGCCTTGCTGGTGCTGCCAAAAACGGTTCGTTACCCAATCAGCGCTATCACACCAAATTAAAGAATTGGAAACCCGTATTAATTCAGCCATCTTTATCCGTAAAAGTAAGCCATTATCGTTTACTCAAGAGGGGGCAAGATTACTGAACCTTGCCGAAGAAATTTTACCTAAAGTGATGGTCACCGAATCTGATTTGAAAAAAGGTTTGGATGCAGAATCTCAGTCATTAAAATTGGGGATTGAATGCCACAGTTGTTTTCGTTGGTTAATGCCTGTCACTGAAGCATTTAAGCAATTAGCACCTGATGGTCGTATCGATTTGTCGAGCCGTCACTTATTTGATTCTTTAAATGCTTTAGAGCTGGGCGAACTCGATATTGTGCTCACCTCAGATCCTGTGCCAGGACATGCATTAGCGTACCAACACTTATTTGATTTTGAGGTTAAGTTGGTTGTTGCTAACGATAATCCATTAGCAAAAGAAACGTTTATTAAACCTGAACAACTGGCTAAACAAACCCTAATTTCATACCCAGTACCGCTGCAACGCTTAGATATTTATAAGCACTTTTTAGAGCCTGCTGGTGTTGAAGCGGGTGAGCAGAAACAATGTGATTTAACCGCAATGCTGTTACAACGAGTTGCATGCAATGACGGTATTGCCGCATTACCAAGTTGGTCAATTAACGAAAGCCATGGGCTAAACCTATCCTCTGTGAGACTAGGAGTAGAAGGCCTTAAACGGCCATTATTTGCGGCTTACCGTCGTAATGCCGCTAACACCAACTTGATTCAAAAGTGGTTGACCCTAGTTGCTGCTGAAGGGTTAAAGTTGCAAAGGTTAGCTCAACAACACTAAAGCAAGAAAGTGTTAGAGACACCATAAAAAATGCCACTGATACAGTGGTATTTTTGTTATTTAAGATTTGATATTTAAAAAACTGTGGATGAATGAGTTACATCACGAATCGATATCAGATAGTGGATTTATCAAAACATTACGTTTCGCTAAAACATGTCTTAACACCATGCCCGCAGAGTTTGCATTATCTGTCTGCTTAATATTATGAGCAATCATAAACTCATTACGTAAATCATCATCAAGCCCTAATGCTTCAAATGCTTCTATAGACAGGCTTTGTTGTTGAGTATCAATGAGGGTTTTAATCACTTGTAGTGAGATAGCTTTTTCTGATGCGGCATTTAAAAACGCAAATGCACTCAAGGTTATTACCTGACCAAAAACGCTGAATAAGGCTAAAGTTTGCACTTCATCAGCATCAATATCAATCGGTTGATCGCTTTCTTCAATATCACGTAGATGCTGCACCGCATCGACGGCGATACTTTCAGTTAACGCCCAATAGCCTTTGACCAATTTACTGTATGGTTCTTTAAGCTCATCAAGACGTTCTTTTAAATAAAATGAAAACGCATAACGATAAATATTCACTTGACCTAAACGGATAAGTGCATCTTTAATGCTGCGATTTTTAGTCGAAATAATACCACCAGCTTGAGCCGTATTACTGCGCCATAATAAGTGTGCAGCTAACGCAGGATCGCTAGAAACGATATCAATTAATACACGGATATCAGCTTCATTAATGAGGGCTTTCTTCAAAGGGATCAAAATACCGCGACGACCAATCACTTGTTCTTCGTTACCGATAATAGCTTTGACTTGAGTTAACACTTGTTGCTCAAGATAGGTCATATTGTAGTGCTTCCCTTTCAAATTTTTATATTTCTCTAACGAGATTTATCCACATAAGCAGCATAAAGGTCAAGTAATTAATCCTTAATCAAACAAAAAGCCGACAAGCGAGTTGTCGGCTTTAATTTTTCTAGTGTTTTATCCTGTTTGGATTTTTTCCACCGTTTAAAAAACAATCACTTCTAAAAACGGTATCCAGCAGTCAAACGTACAGAGCGGCCATTCCCTGAATAATAACCATTACCCCATGCAGAGTAATAGCCAGCGCTGACGTACTCTTCATCAAATAAATTATCCGCACGCAAACTTGCAGACCAATTATCACGAGTGTAGTTCAGTGCAAGGTTAGCTAACACATAGCTGTCTAATTTAGGGTCAACATTGGCATTATCACCTTCGATATAACGCTCACCGGTGTAAATGCCTTCAGCAAACACTTGCCACTCACTTGCAATGTCATAACTGACATAAGCACGTGCATTATGTTCAGCAACCCAAGACAAAGCCTTACCTTCATTTTCACCTTCAGTGAACTCAGCATCAATGTAATCATATGATGCACCTAATAACCAATCTTCTGATAATTGAACATCGAAGCTGGTGTTAACCCCAAAACGGCGAGATGCATCCGCATTAACGTTTGCACCGCCACCTTGTGGGCCATCTGTGCGCCCAGCGTCATAAACAATTTCATCTTCTAAATCGAGTACATAAGCGTTTAATTTGAAGGTGTATAAGCTTTCTGTCCAATCCCATCCTGCTTCATATGAACGACCAGTTTGCGGGTCCAACCCTATTGTGGTTACTGGTGTGTAAGCCTGCTCATCAACTTTAGCAAAACGGAAGTTATCATTAGCACGAATATAAAAGCGATGTTCGATACTTGGACGATAATTTAAACCTAACTCAAATGCATGGGCGTCATTATCAAGCTCGACACCGTTTGGATATAAAGTTTGATCGGTTAAATCATCAGTCACTTCACTATAGCGGCCACCCACGACGTAAGATAATGTACTTGTTAATGGCACCGAGGCTTGAACGTAAACGCTTGCCATTTTTTGTTCATTGTTTCTTTGAGTGTAAGCCAGATCAAAATCAGCTTCACCAACGCTTAAATCAATACCAGCGACAATGTCTAAATCACCTTGCTCTAACTGGTAATTACCCGTCGCTTTAGGTGAAAAGCTAAATAAGTTACGCTCGATTCGCCCAGCACTCCCCCATAAAAAGTTAGTTGTTAAGGTATCTGAATAATTTATATCAGCGGCTAAAGCCCACTCATTAGTTAATTGATACTCATAACCACTTCGCAGTGCTGTGGTCATTTCATGGGTGTAGTCATCATCTGTGAATGGTGCTGCTTGACTAGGATCATCTTCAAATTGCGCTAAGGTTAAAGCACCTGGTGCTTGACGATTATCGTCATAGTAGCTGGCTTCTACAAAAAACTGCTGTTTATCAGACTGATACTGTAAACGTCCTAAAATAGAGCCCGTTTCACTCTCGTTATTATCACGATAGTTATCGCTTTGGTTGTAGCTACCCGCTAAGTAATAACGCCATGCATCATTGATTTGACCAGTAATATCACCTTTAGCTTCATAGGTATCAAAACTACCAGCGCTTAGCTCAAGACCACCACCAGTTCCGTTAGGAGCTTTAGTGATAATATTAATGACACCACCCACGGCTTGATCACCGTATACGACACCAGCACTACCATATAGCACTTCGACACGCTCAACTTGGTTTAACGCTACCGCATTCAAACTAGGCGCTGAAATATCGATATTATTTAAACGGCGACCATCAATCAAAATAAGAGTGTTACTGGCAGCTTGCGATGCGGTAAAACCACGCATAGCAAAGGTCGTACCTGAATTATTATCAGACACTTGAATACCCGCTTGGCTGCGTAGTAAGTCAGTTAAGCTTACAGCACCGCTCATCTCAATGTCAGCGGGGCCAATGACGTGCACGTTAGCAGCAATATTCAGTGGGTTAGCTTCACTTCGACCTATGACCACAATGGTTTCTGTTTCTGCATTGATAGCAGCAGGCTCAGTAGTTGATGGTGTATTAGTCGTTTCAGCATTAGCAGTTGAAACAAAACTTGCAGCAGAAACACTTAATATCAGGCTCAGTGCAGTGGCGATTTTAGTTGGATTAGTACCCATTTACCTTTAACTCCTAAAAGGAAAAATGGGGCATATTTGCCGCAGCATAGATGCTAGCAATTTGAATGAAATCAAGTTCAATTAACACTCAATGATTCACTCATGGCTAGTAAGGCTACATTTCGAGATCTGCCCACCGAAATCTCAAAATCATTTTTTGGGCCGGTCTCCGGACTCAGGATAAAGTCACCATTGTGACTCACGAAGCTGAATTTTAAACGTTATAGACTTGTCAGTTCTCCAACAAACCTATTCAACGCACTCAGTTCTCACCATTACCGTTGCGGGGGCAGTACCAGGTTCTCACTGGTTTCCCGATTATCCCGATTCTATTCATCGAATGAAATAGAAGCTGGGCACCACAAAAAATTGACGATAAATTTGAATTGTTTACACGACTGTTCATCAGTTACATATAACAACAGATTACATTATAACGTGTTAATGTTTCTTTTTGATATAAAGAATGATGATCTATCATATTATTCAACTGCTAGCGAAATAAGTTGAATAATATGATTAGAAAAACGGCTTACAGGTTTGCGACAAGCATTTGTGGTGAGGCGCGTTAACGGGAGAACTTTACCGTAAGCATATTCGAAATAAAGTCACGGTGGTTTGAGGCATTGAGTGGCGGGTTAGACTGACTAAATACACTTCCTCGCATTGACTTATGCATTAAATATAAATCGTCAGTGTCTTTAATCACGGCGTAATAACCAATTTCACCCTGCTGCTTACGTGACGTTGCGCCGCCATATAAGTTTTTCATAGCCGTGCAACCAATAATGCCATGATATGCTTCTTTACCGCCGATTTGAGTCATCCCCAACTGGTTATAAACCACTTCTCCTTGGCAACTTTGTTGGTAGGTATCAGCAAAATTATCTAAAAACTGGGCGCTTTCGATATTGTCAGCTAACCCTTCAAAACCTTGAATACAAAATAAGTCAGACCAATCACTAAGAGACTCTCCAGCAGGAACAAACTCCGCTTTATACATGGTGCCACGCTCAGCATTGAAAGCCATTTTCCAGCCAGTGGGTAACACAAAAGAGACTTTATTTGAAAAAATTGACAGTTCTTTCTTAGTTGAACCGCCCTCTGAATCAAGGTTTGCAGTAATAGTATTAAGAAATGGTTGTGGCTCTTTGGCCATTACATTAAATGAAGGGCTGAATGATAACAGCCCCCAATTATTATTAGGGTAGCGCAAGCTTTCATACCGAAATCATCCTTGGTATTGGTGCTGAAAGGTGAAGTTTAGTTAATTTTTAATAAAATACAGCAAACTATGTCACCAAAATGTTGTATTACTGTATTATTTTAACTACTAATCTTCAAGCTAATCCTCTGAATCAGTTAGATTCAATTCATTTTCATCGTCAATAAGTGCTTCTGCAGCAATCGCGTCTGCAATTGATTTTGCTTTAATTTTCTTTTCTGTTTTGCGTTTGTTGCGCTCAGCCTGTGTGGCCATAAAGCCTGTCAGTTCTTTTTGGCCCCATGCTGTCGCTTCATCTTCTGTTGCAAAGCCATCATGACTTTTAGATACAACAGTCTTGGTTGCACTCATACGACGGGTGATTTCTGCTTTAAAGGTATCGCCAACGGCTAACACACGAAAATCGTACTTCTTACTTTTGCTCATTACTCGGTTTTCCTAGCTGATTACAGCTTAAATATGTCGCGTTACACGCGAATATGCTCAACTTGGCATTGCTGCCAATACGTAGTTTATTGTTTCACTAACTGGTTTGAACCAACAATCATCATTTCACATTTCTGACAGTCGAAAACCAGCTTTAATCTATCTTTCCCGATATCTAACACCATAGGATCAGCCTTAATACCCTCGACTTCTTTAGGGCATAAATTAAAGCTATATCGTAAACAGTGCTTAGTGACCATTAATGGCGCATCGGTTAACACTTGGTTCTTTTCATAGGTGTCTTCAATTTGAATCACACCGTGCTGCTGATAAAACTCTCGAGATTTATCGTTAGCGACATTTGATAGAAAGCTCAAATACTTCTGTGGGAAGCGCGCTTCTTTGTCGTGCTCGCCTCGAAGAGGTCGTTGATACCCATTAATACGCTTCTCATCTAAAGCCGCAGTAGCGTCACGACGTAGTCCATTAATTACCGATGCTGGTAAAAACCATCTGTTGGCACAGTTCACTTGTAACTGCCCTAATACATAATCACTATTACCTAGCTTTCCTAATTGGGTTCGAAGGCTGGCATCGGCTTTTGCATAGTCTTTTGCTGGCTCTTTTGCCCACTCAAGCTCGGTAGTAGCATAATGACCGTGGTTATCGTTAATGGTCAATGCAATGCCGCTATCGGTATCATTGAGTACCATATTCACTCGTATTTTTCTGGTGGCTGAATCTTTAGATAACAACGCATCAAATTGATGATCAAAGTTTCTAAATAGCTCAACACCCACTTTCAAATCTTTACTAACATCAGTTAAAAACAGGGTATTGCCGTCAGCACGATTAACGCGCAACCCTTTGGTCTTGTTATCAGAAAGACGCTGTTTTTGGTAACCATCGATGAAAAAACATAAACCGTCACCATTATTAAATTCGATGGTTTTACCCGCTTTAGCACTATCAACTTTAATAAAGTCACGACCGACGCCAACAATTGTGCCGACCTTTTCACCTATGTATTTAGGCGAGCTAAAATGTTCAATCAACGCGGTGCGCTGATTAATAAAGTAATCCGTTTTACCACGGTTAAAGCTCTTTTCAGGATCAGGAGTAAACGTAAATTCACTGCGGCCATGGGACATCGACTCTAGATCGCTGCGGCGATCAATAATCGCATCTAACTGTTGACGATAATGAGCCGTAACATTCTTAAGGTAACTAATATCTTTAAGACGACCTTCAATTTTAAATGAAGTCACCCCAGCATCAATTAATGCTTCGAGGTTTTCTGTCTGGTTATTATCTTTAAGTGATAATAAATGCTCATTTTCAGCTAATACTTCGCCATCACGGGTCGACAAGTCACAAGGAAGGCGGCACATTTGCGAACACTCACCGCGGTTAGCACTGCGATTTGAAAACGCATGACTGATGTTACATAAACCGCTGTAACTTACACATAATGCGCCATGGACAAAATATTCCAATTTAAGCTTGGTGTTGTCAGCAATTTGCTTAATTTGCGGCAAGTTTAACTCGCGGGCTAATACCACTTGCGAGAATCCCACCTGCTCTAAAAATACTGCTTTTTCAGGGGTGCGATTATCCATTTGGGTACTGGCATGCATTGCAATCGGTGGTAAATCTAACTGCAATAATCCCATATCTTGGATAATCAGTGCATCGACACCCGCTTCATATAATTCCCAAATTAAACTTTGAGCTTGCTCAATTTCGTCATCCATTAAAATCGTATTTAATGCGACAAATACTTGCGCATGATAGCGATGAGCAAAATCAGCTAATCGAGCAATATCTTCAACACTGTTACCGGCATTATGACGAGCGCCAAATGCTGGCCCACCAATGTAAACTGCATCTGCACCATGACGAATGGCTTCAATACCATAGTCTGCGTTTTTAGCAGGTGCGAGTAACTCTAACTGTTTCTTTTCAGTAGACTTAGTTACAGGTGGTGTCGGCGAAAATATCTCTACAGAACTCATAATCGATGTTTATCTTTTTCTAGGTAATAAAAAATGCATCAAGATAGTAGCTAAACACGGACTAAAACCACGTGTATGTCACTATCATTGACGCACTGTTCAGTTTGCTAGTTTAGCAAAAAATAACCAGTTTCGTTGCTTTTACTTAAACAAATGCTGAATATTCTTAAAATCACTTTTCCCTTCAGCGATTTCTTGTGGGTTTAACCCAGACACTTCATGAGGGAAAACCAACCATTCTTCAGACTCATGGATGAAATAATCAGGTTTTAAGTCAACAGCGGTATTTTTGGGTTTGTAGTAAGGGCATGCTACTCGAATATCTGTTGGGATATTCTTGCGCATAAACTTTTGCAGTTTATCAATTAACGCATCCACACTGCGGCCTGAATCAAAAACATCATCAACAATCAATAAACCGTCTTCTGCATTGGCATTTTCAATAATGTAATGTAAGCCATGCACTTTTATTTTTTTGCTTTGCTTATCAGTTCCAATACCATAATAAGAAGACGTTCGTACTGCGATGTGGTCAGTTTCAACATTTTTGAAATCATAAAATTCTTGTACTGCAATACCAATAGGTGCACCACCACGCCAAATACCAACAATAAATTGCGGTCTAAAACCACTATCGTATACTTGCGCCGCAAGCTTAAAAGAGTCTTCAAGTAACTGCTGCGCACTGATGTAATGTTTATCTGTCATTGGATTGGGCCCCTATCGTTTTTATTGCGGCGAATTTTATACCAAGGATAGCTGCTTGTCTTTGAGCAATGTGACGAAACGTCATATTTGTTACTGAAACTAGACATATTTCAGCAATTATTTAAACCAACCCACCCAAATTGACGCTATTTTCATGGCTCAAGCATAAGCTCATTTTGAATATTTTTTCACCATTGACTCCCTGTGCATCTGTGGCATAGTAAATTAACTGCCCATTCATAGTGAAATAGCCCCTATGCTTGCTGCACACAATGCTAAGCCAGAGTCGTTTTCATCACATGAGTCATTATCTCTTAAAAGTGATAACCCATTAATTTGGCCTCTACTCACTTTACTTCAAGGCCAACATCAAAGCTGGAAGGTGCACCATCTTGCCAGTGCGTTACAAGCCAAAGGCTTGATGCATGATCTTGATCCTTTGCCTGAGAAGGATTTATTCAAACGCAACTTTTTATTGATGAATGCATTGTTTGAATTACAAAGCATGCTGTTACCTAAGCAGTGGCTTCAGGTTCAAGCAATGGATATAAAAATATGTCGTGTATTGCCCCATGACATTGTCCACCAGCAACAACATGATGAAGCGTTAAAAAACTATTACCTTGATTGGCAACATTACGACACTTGTGCCAATGTCGTAAAAGAAATGCTCGAGTCTTTTTGGTCAAGTTACCATGAGTATATTGGGGCTAATCAACAGCTCATGCACGACTCTCATGCTTTACGGATTTTTGAGTTAAACGAAACCGCAACCGACAAAGATATTCGTAAACAGTGGCGAAAGTTAGCCTTAAAACTCCATCCTGATCGCCCAGATGGAGATGCTGAGCAGTTTCGGCAAGTTTGTGAAGCATGGCAAACTTTACGCTCAAAAGCGGGATAACACCGCGTTTTACGCCTATTTATTTTTATAGAAAGCCGTACCACATCACATATTTAACTCTGAAATAAATCATCGTTTAGGTCATAATTCTTGTTAAGATTAAGGCAATTAAGTTTTGGCTTAATTAAGACTATTTTAAGATTTTTCACGACTACCAGCGGGTAACGTGACACTTTTATTGAGGCTGAAATGATTAAGATTAAACCTATAGCATTTACTATGGCACTTGCGGCATTCACAATCGCCTTAACCGGCTGTGGCAAACCTGCTGAAGTAACGAATGAAAAAGCGGTTGAAGTCACGACTGAAGCAGTGGCTGAAAAAGTTGCTGAGATTCCATCTAAGTTTGTTGAAGGACAGCATTACACTAAAATTTCTGATGCACCAGCTTCAAGCGAGCCTAAAATTTCTGAGTTCTTCTCTTTTATTGCCATAACTGTTACAACATGGAAAGTAAGTACCTGCCAGAAATTAAAAGCAACTTGAATAAAGGCATCAGCTTCGAAACTAAGCACGTTGACTTTATGAACAGCGACATTGGTACAGAAGTCATGCGCTCATTAGCTGTTATCCATGAAGTGGGTAATGCAGCTGTGCTTAATACTGCCATGTTCCAAGCGATTCAAGGTGAAGGTGGTCATCACGATCATAGCGCACCAGGCCACACACATGATGAGCCAGAAATTAATAACCGTGATGACATCAAAAAAGTTTTTGCAGCTCATGGTATTGATGGTGCAACTTACGACAAAATCGCAGACAGTGATACCACCAATAAAAAGCTATCACTATGGCGTCAACAGCAAGTGATGTTCCAAGTACAAAGCGTTCCAACTTTCATCGTCAATGATAAATACGCTATCAACATGAATGAAATGCGCACCCTTGGTGACCTAATTGATGTGATGAATTACTTAGCATTAGAAAAGAAGTAATCACCATCGCCAATCGATAACGCAACTCACTCAATTGCTGTTAATCGGACAACAAAAAGCCCAATCATTTGATTGGGCTTTTTACTATCTAAAATGAGTTTATCAATCGTTACTTACCGCCAGTTTTGATTTCCATAACACTGAGATAACGTCAAACCGCCCTCAAGAATTTCTTACCATATCAATAATATGAAATGCTGCAAAAATGATATGGATAACTAAAAAGCCAACAAAACTTTGAGCAAACATGATGTGATATTTTCGCCACATTAACGCATCGCTCGACCCTTGATAAACAAACCATGCGATGCCTGTAATACTGACCAGCGCCATCAACACTAAGCCTATTCCTTCAACGATACTAAAAATCCCTTTGCCGCCTGAACTGGGTAACCTTCCCTGCGGTATTTGCTTTATTTCTTGAACGAGTTGACCAAAATCCAATGTTAGCCACGGAAAAAACTGTCGCCAATGCCCATTTAACAGATTCTTCAATAAAAACAATAATCCAAATATGGCTGCAACCAAGCCAAGGTATACATGTAAGCTATCCCAAATACTGGCTTTCGCACGTAAACGACTGCCAATCAATATCCATGGGCTCGTTACCACTAAAAAGATACTCAAGGCCACGACGATAACATGCAGTTTATCTGCAATGGTGCGGCACCATCTACTCACTTGATTCATAACTATCCTCAGTATGTCTTTAGCCAAAAGCACGGATTATCTATTGCCATAAAATTGCTTTAGCGACTAAAAATAAAGCCAACATTCGATATGTTGGCTTTAAATGATGTTAAGCAGACAGGATTCTTTCGACATAATTGTCGACTTTAGCCCAATCTGTGTATTCCACCTTTGTGTGCGGGTCGGTTGGCCCTTTGGTGATCCACATAATAAAGCGAATAATATTACGATCCATCGGCCCATAGTATTGATAGTCAAGGTTACCACCAAACACTTCTAGTTCTTTAGGCTGCCATTCACTTTGTTTTAGAAATGCCTGCATATACATATTGGTTTCAGGCGTATTTTTACCTGGCTTTCTCGCCACTAAGCTAACTGAAAAGAAACCATTGGGCTTGGTATCAAGTAATGCTTTATTTGCAGCAACATACTGATAGAGCTCAGGGCGGTGCTTACCATGGCGAATACTTGCGCCAATAAAGACTTTATCAAAAGCCGATAAATCAGGTTTATCTTGCAGTGCTGATAAAGTCACAGTTTCACCTGCAGCCTCCAGCTTTTCTTGCATATAATCACATATCTTACGGGTCTGGCCGTGGACTGTTGAATAAACGATTAAAATATTGCTCACGTTAACCTCTAAGATAAACAAAGAACGAGTTTAAAGATGGGGATAGAATTAACACGTTTCCCCTGCTGTTCGATACGTTAGTTACAGTATCAAAAATGTCTTTTAATAGACTAACTGCATTTAAAGACTAGCTTAATTGAATCTCGAATAAATTTACATGAATCAGATCACGACATATTAGCAATAGCAGCTAATTAAATGATGATTTTTTGTCTCGCTCACAAAAAAGTGGCCATATCTGACGATATGCCCACTTATACATTTTGAAAATCAGCAATTTACAAATACGACATCACGCTTATCTTAATAATGACTTGCCGACTAAAGTGACATTAAGAATGACACTAACTGATCACGCTCAGTTTTGCTCAATGCCATGAATGCCTCTTGACTGTTTTGTGCTTCACCACCATGCCATAAAATGGCTTCTTCAACTGTCGCTGCACGGCCATCGTGCAAAAATCCAGCTTGCGGATTAACGGTTTGAGTTAACCCTAAGCCCCATAACGGGCGGGTACGCCATTCATTACCATTAGCCAAAAAGTCAGGGCGCCCATCAGCTAAGTCATCACCCATATCGTGCAATAACATATCTGTGAAAGGATAAATCACTTGGCCCTTTAATGAATCAATGATGTCACTGCCACCAATATCACCGCTAGTTTTAGTGGTAAAACTTGGAGTATGGCAACCACTACAGTTAATTGATGCAAATAAACGGGCACCTTCACGTACATCATAGTCATCAACATTACGTCTGGCTGGTACAGCTAAGGTTTCAGCATAAAAAACCACTGCATCACTAAACGCTTGGTCAACTTCAGGCTCACCATTTTCATCTTCACCGGTATCAACAAAACCTGTTCGGGTTAAATAGGAGTCGTGAAGGCTCGTACCTGCCACACTTTCATCAGGAAATAACGGGTTAGTAATGCCAATATCACCACGTAATGCTCCTAAAGATTGCACTCTTACACTTGGCGTATTGGCTTTCCAACCGAAACGACCTAGAGAGACAGGGTTGTCATCTCCGTTGCGATCTTTAATCGCATCAAAAACCCAATTCGGACGACCTGAAATACCATCGCCGTTGATATCATCGGCATCCGCTAGTTCTAGAATGGCAGCTTCAGGTATAGCTTCCAATAAGCCTAAACCAAATACTGGCATGCCATTGCGCCAACCCATTAACACATCATCTTGAAGTAAATTTGAGGTAATGTTGGTGCTTTGTTTTGTCTCACCAGGTGCGTCATATGGATTTTCGACTTCAAAAATCGGCTTTTTAAGTTCAACACTCGTGCCATCGTCATAAGTCACTGTTGTACGCTCGTATGACAAGTAAACGTCTGCCTGGCCACCAAAGGCATTTTCTTGCCAATCTGCTCGCGCCTTTAGCACGCCACGATGAAACAATTGACCACCAAAATCAGGAACAGGGATTGGAGCACAATAATTATTTGCAGCATTGCCTTGGGTACATTCAACATCTGCAGCTTTACTGATCCGCAAGAATATCCCCGCATCAGACCCTAGCTTGACCCGGGTTTGATCTGCTGACAGGAAAGGCGTTGAGTTACGTCCATCACGTTGATGACACGAGTTACAGTCGGCATTATTGAAAACAGGGCCTAGGCCATCTAATTCTGGATGCTCTATATTTGGCGCTGTGGTAAATGAAATTTCAAAGTTAGCATCACCTTCAAGGTGCAGTGCTAAATCGCCCTCTGATAAATTAGGTGCAGGTGTCGAAAAACCATGCCCAGAATTACCGGCATCATAGGTCGTTGTATCGCCACCACTTGCGGTAATATCGGTAAAGTCAGGATAGGTGACAACAGGTGGCTCTGGCGTCGGTGTTGGCTGCTCATCACCACTGCCACCACATGCTGATAATAGTAAGATGCTAACCATGGATGTCAGCACAATGTTGTTATGTTGATTGGGGAATTTTTGAAACTTGTTCATCTTGCACACTCTTAAATCAATAACACTGCAAAAGGCTTAAACAACACAATTTGGGACTTGCCTTGCTCTAACGGCAGGCTTATTAGTCAAAAGCTTAAATCGCTCTGCCCTTATCAAATTTAGAGCAAAGCGATTGCTTATCCGTTATGTGGCTTACTGAGGGTTCCACTCAGATAAAAGTGGGATAACATCTGACTCTAATGAGGTTTGTAAAGTAGTAAGTGCTGTTACTGCTGTTTCAACACGAGTACGACCTGCTTCATCAAGAATAGCTTGACGGAATGGCATATCATCATTACCAGCAATGGCTTGAATTTTTAAAATTGCATCATCAATTTCGCTAGAAATACGTACTGAAAGCGTGCTGTCAGCTGCGGCAACAAAATCAATAATCCCTTGCTTGTCGGCAGAACCAGTAAACTCACCATGGTATACATTACGAACACCTTGAATGTTGTCTGCAAAGTCAGTTAATGAATTCCAAGAGTATTGAGACTCAACTTTTGAAGTGTCAGCGTTTGCAAGTGAATCACCGAAAGGATCAGCAATTTTACCGTTACCGACTTCATCAACAATACCAATCATGCCGTTGATCAACTCTTCAATGACAGCAAGTTCAGAAGAGTAAACTGTGTTGTTATCACTGCCTGGTGAAGTTAATAAATCAGCATATGGTAATGCGTTCGCATCTTGCGGGTTATGAGAAATCTGCCAAGCATCATCAAGTTGTTTTGCATAATCTCTAAACACTTCAGCAAGTGCGATGACATATTCACGTTCAGCCGTCGTTAAATCACTGATAGACTTATTGTTATCAGCGACACCATCGCCAAACAATAGGTATTCCATGGTATGGAAACCCTGTACATCATCATTCCAGCTTTTAATTGTTTCAGCGTCAAAGCCTGTATTGTTATCTAGCTGAGTCTGTAAATCAGTAGTATTTAGTGGCCAGCTATCCAAATGCGGATCGATACTCAATGAATCAACAGGACCAAAGATGTGAGATTCACCTTGTTCCCACGGCTTACGTGCCGCTTTCCACGCCTCTTGAGCAGCGGTTAAATCTGCTTGTGATGTGGAATTTACGAGTGCTTGGGTCGCCAATAACAATGCATCACCCTGTGCCGCTAAATCAGCATAACCCGCTACAATGACGTCATTCGTTAAGTTTGTGACCATCTCAGTTGCAGCAAAGCTAAACCCAGTTTCAGGTACTACCGGATCTGGGGTAGATGAATCATCAGAACCAGAACCACCACAAGCGGTTAATGTACCCATTAAGGTTAGTGCAATCGCTGTATACTTAAAATTCATGTAAAACTCCATTTCAATCAATAATTTTGGCTGATTCATTTCAGCACTTTCATTTAAAAAAACATGTTAATGCACTGGTTATAGCGAGAACTGATAACCCACACCAAGTGCAAAAAAGTTAGTATCAGGAATACTGGCTACGGCCACTTGCTGAAGCCCGCCTTCTGCTTTGATCACAATTTCAGGAATTGGGAAGTAGTTAACTCCGATACTGCTCCAGGTATTTTCATAACGCTTAGTCGCAGTACCACTTTCCACTTCCATTAGTGGATTTGAATAATCGATATTGGCAAATACAGTCATAGGAATAGCTAAGTAGTCATCAAGCTTAAAGCCTGCTTCAACAAAGAAAGATTGCGATTTAGAGCCCAATTGCGCGAAGTTACCAGGCTGTAAACCTGGAGTGGTTTTATTCGCTAATGTAATTGCATCAGAGTCACTTAAAGTACCGTACATGTATTGACCACGTAGCACCCAAGGCCCCTCAACATATGCAGCTGCAGCTGTCACTATGCTCAACGTTCCGTCAACATTGAGCTTATTGCTTTTATTTCGATTGCCTGAGGTATTGCCGTAATAGTAAGACACGCCAATAGCACTACCAGTTTTAAAGTTGCCGTAATCGATTCGCCCAGCAAATGCTAAGTCGTCAGCGTTGACATGTTCAAACCGGGTTTGATGTCCTGATGCAACCCAATCATAGGTTCGAAAGTATTCAGAGTTTAAGCCGCTAACAATCTGGGCTTGATAATGAAAATCAGAGATTTCACCGTAAACACCAATACCATTCTCGTTCCACACGGCCGGGATCATGGCAGCTTCACTTTTGTGACGGAGTACAGTGAGGTATTGGTTTGGCTTGTGTAAGGTGCTCGTTAGGCCGATTGGCAAGTGAATATTACCGAACTTAACGCCAAAGGCTTCACTAGGGCGATATCGAATTTCCGCTTTTTCAACGACAACTTCGCCGCCTGCTTCTATTTCAGATTCAAATTCACCAAATTCATCAAAACCATCATACTCCAGCGCAGTGCCAGTTCCGCCATGCTCATATTCAATTTCAACTTCCATGCTCCAGTGCTCAGTAAACTGATAACCAAATTCAGTGACGATGCGCTCTAAGTCGAAACGGTTTCTTCTTTCTGGCGTGGTATCTTGTACATTGTCAAAATACTCATCACTCGTGAAATTCGCTGCCCCATAAGATTTGAATGAAAACTGACTGAAACGGTCCTCTGCTGCGGCAACGTTCGTAACAACATCAGAGACTGCTTTTTGCTGTTGATGCTGAGTGACTTCAATTTGCTTTTGAGATTCTGCTTGCTGGGCTTGTTCCTTTGCTATGGTTTGCAATTGCTGTTTTAGCTGAGCGATTTCAGCTTCTTGCTTGGCAATCGCTTTAGCTAAATCTTCTGCTGATATCGCAGCATATGTACTTGCAGAAGTGCCTAAACCAATCACACTGGCTATTGATACTGCCAACAGCGTTAACTTTTTGCTCATCTCATTCCCCACAATATTGCACAACCTTCGTTAATGTGGCGACACAATATATTAAATAAGAATCATTTTCATTATAATTTACATTTATCTTTGCAACTTTATTTACAGCGCATTTACACTTAGCGTAAAAATGTAATCTGTGTAACCATACAAGCACGATATCAAGTTCAGGAAACCTCCCTATGTCAGTCGCCTCCAGTAAGCATCCTCAACAACTTTTATTGTGGATGACTTTCGTTATGTCGATGGTTTTTGCAGTATGGCAGGCGCTGCTAAATAATTTTGTCATTGAAAAGGCGGCATTCACTGGCGCTGAAATCGGCATGCTACAAAGTTTGCGGGAGGTGCCAGGTTTTTTAGCTTTTACAGCGATATTCGTTTTGTTGCTGATCCGTGAGCAATCATTTGCCTTGGTTTCATTAGCCGTGTTATCTATCGGCATTGCTATTACCGGCTTTTTCCCGAGCGTTTTAGGCTTATATTTAACGACGGTGTTAATGTCAGTGGGATTTCATTACTTTGAAACCATCAACCAATCTCTTACATTGCAATGGGTGGATAAAAAAGATACTGCCAGATTTTTAGGTAAGGCGTTGGCATGGCGCTCTGCTGCCGCTTTAATAGGTTATGGCAGTATCTGGATTGTGATGACATGGCTGAAATTAGATTATGTATGGATGTACGCCATTATTGGCGGACTAGGGCTAACTGCCGTGCTGGTAATGAGTATCTATTACCCTCGTTTTGATATCGCCGAACCACAACATAAAAAACTCATTTTCCGCAAACGTTACTGGCTTTACTATGCCCTTACCTTCTTGTCTGGAGCCCGTCGTCAAATCTTTATGGTTTTTGCCGGATTTATGATGGTAGAAAAGTTCGGGTATTCGGTTTCGCAAATTACGGCACTCTTTTTAATTAACTATGTGGTGAATCTACTTTTCGCCCCTGCTATTGGTCGCTTAATTGGAAAAATAGGTGAACGGAATGCGTTAGTTATTGAGTATGTTGGATTAATTATTGTCTTCGCAACTTATGCTGTCGTTGAGCATGCTCAATTGGCTGCAGCACTGTATGTAATTGATCACCTGTTATTTGCAATGGCAATAGCAATGAAAACCTATTTTCAAAAAATTGCCGATCCAAAAGACATTGCGGCCAGTATGTCGGTTAGCTTTACCATCAATCACATTGCAGCTGTGATTATTCCTGCATTATTAGGCATACTATGGTTAAGCTCACCACAGTGGGTATTTATGATAGGCGTATTATTCGCACTGTGTTCCTTGATATTATCGTTAAATATTCCAGCCCATCCGCAGGCTGGAAATGAAACGAATTGGGGTAAATCAACTACTCTTACAACGAGTGAGAGATAATTATCACCCGCTTATTCACCGTTGAAGTATGAGAAAACGTTATGGCAGAAAGTCACCCTCAACAAACTAACAAAGACCAAAAAGCGAGTGTGTCTGCACGAAAAAAAGCATTATTGCTCGGAAAAATTCTCGGATTAGCCAGCGAAGATGATTATCGCCCTTCTCAAGCATCGATTACTGAACGTGCCCAATTTAGATTACAGAAACAGCAAGTTCAGCATCAGCTCAATCTTGAAACCATCTTTGCTTTAGCCCTCAACTATACCCCATCTGATGTTACTGGCGAGGACTTAGATCCTGACTGGAGTTACCAGTTTTTCCAGATGGCAGAACAAATTCAATCTCGACGAATGCAAGATTTATGGGCCAGAATTTTAGCCAGCGAAATTGTAAAACCTGGAAAATTTAGCCTAAGAACCCTTGCCACTCTCAAGAACTTGACCCAACGAGAAGCACAAATACTTGAAAAAGCATTGGGTATGTCTGTAAAAATGAATGCAGAAACTCGATATAAGCTATTAAGTGGTTATCGCATCAGTGGTGGTTTACAGCAGTATTTTAGGAAAACATCACAGGTGAATATTGGCTTATCTAAATACGGTTTACCTTACTCAAATATTTTAACTCTCATGGATACTGGCATACTACATAGCAGTGAATTCGAAACCGGCCTGCTTGATAAAAATTCCGATATTTTACTGTCGATGACCGAGCAGCAATTCAAAATTAGTCCAAAAAATAATAATTCACTCTTTAGTTACTATCGCTTCACCCCTGTGGGCGATGAGCTTAGTTTATTGGTACAGGCCAATGTAGAGAACGAATATGTGAGAGCGTTGAAAGAAACGTTAAAGGCAGGGTTTAGCGTAAAGTAAACTCTAGAGTAAATTGGTTTTGGCCTGAGTGAGCGAGTATACAAGCATGACATGCGATAGCCCCTCAGAAAACTTAGGCTAATTAGGTTTCACTTTTCAGTGATAGTAATGACTTCTCAGCTCCTTCGATATCTGTCTTATCCGAATCAACCACTCGCTCATATAAGTTAGAGTGCTGAGCTTTATGCATAGAGAATAGAAATTGCCTTAATGTTTCTCTAGATTCATCACTGACAACAATTGTCGCTGCTATAACGCCATTTTCAGAGCGTACAACTTGATATTCAATATCAAAACTAATGTCTTTGGTTAAAATTAACTTAGCCTGACGAGCTTCTTCAGTATCATCTATATTTGGAGCATATAACGTCAGCCCGGTGCTTGAAAGAGACAACACATCAATGGCGAGATTAGTATCAAAATCAATGATCCTGACATTATCAAGTTCTTTCATTCGCCAGCTTCTGTCAGCGCCTCGCGTATCAACCACCTCGGGGATCCCCAGCTTAGGGACAAACTGTCCAAGTTCATCCATGGCAATATTTAAAGGGAACCATAATCGGTAATGGCTAATTTCAGCCAATAAAGTCAGTTGAGTTTTACCTAGCAAACTAGCTAAAGTTGCAGGTATTTCAGTTGTCACAGAAACGGTTTCATTAGGACCTTCTGGCACTTTCTTAACGGCAGAAGGTGTTTTAGCGAATAACTCACTAAAACAAGCTAACTCTTCTTTGGTTAAGGTGCTGTCCATTATCACTCCTTGAAACTGTATTTGTTATAATTTGTAACAATTCTATCATGTGAAATCTTAGCGTACAATTCATAGCCAACTTTCTTGGCATAAATCCTAATTAAAATAATAGGTTCTACTGCATTCGACATCGTGCAATAAGCGATGTAACGACACGTTTTATGAAGGATCCGCTTTAAAAGTTTCACTCAAATTTTGCAGTGCACACTTTACGATTTTCACATCGCTCAACTTGGCAATCGCAACCCATAAACTTGGTACGAATGAGCGGCAACTTTAGTTCAAAACAGTTATCCCAATTCAAGTCTTAGATAAATTCAAGCAAGTAAAAACCGGCCCTATATATTCAATTCAAAATGAACAAGAAAAAATTTTGCGCAATTAGATTGCGCACAACATATATTTGCAGTATTGTATATTTCATTGAGTGAGTAGCTAAGATTAATCCAACTGAATCACTTAATTTAACGTTCATTATTTTTCAATTAGGAGTTTTTATGGATATCATTTATTCAGCATCAGCAACAACTACTGGCGGTCGTGATGGTCAATCAACATCATCGGACAATAAACTATCGGTAAAACTTAGCACACCTAAAGAACTAGGCGGCGCAGGCGGTGAAGGTACAAACCCAGAACAGCTTTTTGCAGCAGGCTATTCAGCATGTTTTATTGGAGCAATGAAATTTGTTGCAGGACAAGAAAAGATAAGACTTAGCCCAGATCTTAAAGTTCAAGCTACCGTCGGCATTGGGGCTAATACCGCTGGAGTCGGATTTGCCATCGATGTCAAACTACGCATTAGTTTACCTGAAATGGATAAAACTGCGGCTGAAGCATTAGTCGAAAAAGCACATCAAGTATGCCCTTACTCTAACGCTACCCGCGGTAACATCAATGTTGAGCTAGTTGTAGAGTAAATTGAATAAGTCAGTTACCATTTTGAGCTAGGCTATTTTTCACCATTTGAAAATAGCCTAGTGATTGTAGAAGTTAGCTATAACTTATCGCACACTTAATTTAAGACCTGGTAAAAACTATGGTTCAAGTCTTTAAGTCCTCAACAATTTACACCTTATCCAATAAAGCAATATCAAAGTCATCGAGGCTAATCGACAAATTTAATTGGGCAATTTGTGATTCAACTTTTTGAATATTTTGCTTAACAGCATCGAGGGTCAACGTATTATTATCTAATTCGTAAACCTGCTTTTGAGTGTGGTAGTAAAACAATAATATGGTAATCGCATCAGGTTCATTTTTATCAGCCGCAGCGACAATTTTAGTCAACTTTCGATAGATTCGGTTATGTAGCTGTTTCATTTGCCATACCCAATAAATATCATGCATAAATGGTTTAGTTTTAATGATATTCATAATAAGACTACAAAAGACGACAGCTAAGATAACTCCCATCAAATTTAAGTGAAAATTACCTGTAGACTCACTTCCCGCGACGGGCGTTTGCCCAAAAAAGCGATTAAAATAGCGCCAAAACCTAACGATAGTAAGGTTAAGCAACTCACCAACCCGATCAGTAATTTATTTAGCTGCTGCCTATATTGCTGCTTATTGATTGAGATTAACTTCATAATAATCCTAAACGTAAATGTCTAAAGCATTTTATCCCGAAAAATAACATTGCCCAAGAACTGACACACTCGACTTAATCAAGCATGTCATTGTTTTTGACGATACCGCACCACTAACATTATCGCCAATGCGGTAATGGCTCCGCCAACATGGGCAAAATGAGCAATATTACCAACAGAATATTTAGTTAATCCAAAGAACAGGTCACCAGCAATAATGAGTGGAACAAACCATTTAGCACTAATCGGCACAGGCAAGAAAATCAGCGATAACTTAGCATCCGGATAACGCATCGCAAAGGCCACTAACACGCCATACATCGCACCAGATGCCCCAACAACAGGCGCATGGTAAATAGACATAAACTCAACCAGCCTATCCTTACCCAAGGCCTGTACTAAGTGACCATCAGCCATACCTTGCTGCAAAATGGTTTGAATATCATTTGTGCTGTAACCTAACGTTAAAATGTCATTGGTGATAGCGGAAAACTGATAGTAATTAGCGGCAGTATAAATCAATGCTGCCCCCAACCCTGTTACAAAATAAAAAGCTAAAAACCTTGGCGTCTTCCAAGTCTGTTCAAGTGGGGTACCAAATGACCACAGTGCGTACATATTAAATAGAATATGCGCCACACTGCCGTGCATGAACATATGGGTGACTAACTGCCATAGAGCAAACTTTTCATTCAATGGAAAATAAAGCGCTAAGGACTGCAAAGGTTCAAACTTTAACAATGTACTCGCAATAAAAATAAGGACATTAATCACCATTAAGTAAATAATCAACTGATTTTTGGCTGGCATATTAAGTAACCTTATTGTTGATATTGTCATGATTTGACTAAATTCTACTACGTACTTTTCAACGCTTTTTTGATAAGTTTCCCGAACGGCTAATAGCAAGTAATAAGCGCCCTACCAGTAAACTGCCTGCGGCAGTAATCCCCAAACCTATAATAGAAACTCCTTCATACAAAGGCGGTACGCCACTACTTAACACCATACACCCACCGAGAAAAATGGCGCCACTTAATACCCCGTAAACCAAGCGATTAATAATCGTATCTAAACTTAGATGATTCAAATTAATATCAAAACGACCATTATTAATTTGCTGAGTTAATAACTCGATTTGTTCAGGCAAAGTATTAATGACACGTTGCCATCGATTAGAAGACGCCATGGTTTGTTTGAACATATATTGAGGCGACAACTGGGCAAGTTTCATCTTAATCGCATAAGGACGAATTGCGTCACCTACGCTTATGCTGCTATCTAATTGCTTAGATGCTCCTTCAAGCATGATGAGTACCCTCAGGAGCATCGAAACTTCTGTCGGAATAACTAGCTTATGATGGTGAATAATTCGAATAAATTCATTTAATACGGCAACTAGAGGGACTTCATTAATATCCACTTCCAAAAAGTCTTGTACAAAATCGCTAACATCTTTTTCAAGTAAGACTTTATCTAGCTTAGGCTGCGCCTGACACAATTTGATTATATGGTAAGTTAACTCTGCGGGATCTTTATCGGCAAGGGCTACTAATAAGTGCTGAAAGCGTAATTGAACGGCTTGGGTTAATTTTGCTGTCATCCCCCAATCCAATATACCTAACTGTCCAGACTCCAATACCCAAATATTTCCAGGATGCGGATCGGCGTGAAAAAAACCTAAATCAAAAATCATATCAAGATACACCTTGAGCCCGGTTTCTGCTAAAGCTCTAGTATCTACCTCAGCAGCATTTAGTTTGTCACCATCGGCAACGCTAAACCCCTTTAAGCATTCCATGACTAAAACATGTTTACCTGAAATGTCACGATAAACATGTGGAATATGCACTTTACTATTATCACTAAAGTAAGCACTAGCACGTTGCATACTGCGAGCTTCTTTCACGTAGTCGAGCTCATTCATTAGTGATTTAGTAAACTCAATAATTAACTTAGTCGGTTGATATAGTCTGAGTTCTTTATTGTATTGCTCAACCAAAGACGCCAGCATTTTTAAAATTTCGACATCTGCAACAATTTTATCTTCAATACCAGCGTGTTGAACTTTAACGACAACGTCTTGACCATCCACGGTGACAGCTTTATGCACCTGACCTACCGAGGCAGAAGCTAATGCTTCAAAACTAAAGGATTGAAATAAAGTATCGAATGAGCGACCGAACTCAGCTTCAATGGTTGAAATGATCTGTTGTTTATTATCGGCAGGCGTATCAGATTGAAGCTTAGTTAGCTCGTCAGCAATCTCTTGACCAACCAGATCAGCACGGGTACTGAGTATTTGACCAAGTTTAATAAAAGCAGTACCTAACTCACTGAATGCTAGACGTAAACGAACTGCAATAGAAAGTGACGCAAGTTGCTGACCGCTCTCATTCACAAATACACTTTTAATAAACTCAGGATTACCTTCTTTGACCCAATTAGCTAAACCATACTTTACCAACACAGTGAGGATCTGTCGCGAACGCGCCGAATGATTCATGAATTGCTTAACGTTAGTCAGCATCGCCCAACTCCCTGTTTACCCGATAAAATAAGCTTTAGTTGTCTAGATATTGATAAGACTTTAAAGTCATTACATCATCTAGCTAAAGCTAAGATAAAGCAACGAAAATCAATTAATGGTGATTCGGATAAAAGGACTGAAAAAGGAATTGTACGGTTAATAAAATAAATGTGCAGAAAAGACAAAGGCCTAGCATTTCTGCTAGGCCTTCTAAATTTGGCAGGGGTAGCAAGACTCGAACTCGCAACCATCGGTTTTGGAGACCGCTGTTCTACCAATTGGAACTATACCCCTGTTGACGAGATGCATTATGCTAAAACCACCGACAAAGGTAAAGCATTATTTGCTTCAAACACTACTGACTGTGGGTTTTTCAGCCAAATTAGTAAAATTGAATACGCTTTGGCTTTACCTTATACAAATCTCTTTATCATATACGTTAATACTTCATAAGCAGATCAATCTATAGTGCATAAAAAGATAAGATTAGTTGTGCTATTTGTATTTATCGATTTAATGAGCTGTGGCTTACTGGCTAATGCTTAAATGAGTAACACTAAGTAGAACGAACATATGTTGGCCTCGATAACTAGGAGCTCACTCTGGTTACTCTGAGGTTTATAGGTTAAGGCTCTATTATTTGTGGATGCACTAAGTTGATAGGGCATAATTCAATAATCACTGGTTCACTTCTGAGAGGTACCTAACATTTACTAAAAGCCTTGATATAAACATTCAGTATCTTATTAAGCGTGTTTAGTTGAGTTAGCATCCTTAAATATTGACCGCAAAAGTATCTTTTATAATGGGGATTGTTGGTAGATATCAGAAATCATTGATAACCAAAACGAAAAAAGCCTCTACATTGCTGTAGAGGCTTTCGTCTTTATGTTGGCGGAGCGGACGGGACTCGAACCCGCGACCCCCGGCGTGACAGGCCGGTATTCTAACCAACTGAACTACCGCTCCTTTAGCAAAATGCTTACGCGTAATGCTAAATGCTTTTTAAGTCGTTAACTTGTCAAAGTTAGTAGACTCGCTTTATCGTGATAAAGCTACTCTTTCGAGTAAATTAGGCGCTTGGCGATGACCTACTTTCACATGGGGAGACCCCACACTATCATCGGCGCGATTGCGTTTCACTACTGAGTTCGGGATGGGATCAGGTGGGACCACAATGCTATTGTCACCAAGCAAATTCGGTGTTAATCACTTATCGCAATTAACTAAATTCGGAAAGCTGTTTGTTTCTTTGAGTTTTCTACTTTATTAAGCGCTTTAAATTCTTTACTAAGTCTTACCTTCAACAGTAAGTAATAAATCTAGTTACCATCAACTCAGATAAAACTCATCTGGGTTGTATGGTTAAGCCTCACGAGTCATTAGTACAGGTTAGCTCAACGCCTCACAACGCTTACACACCCTGCCTATCAACGTCCTAGTCTCGAACGGCTCTTTAGAGGAATTAAATTCCTAGGGATGACTCATCTTAGGACTCGCTTCCCGCTTAGATGCTTTCAGCGGTTATCGATTCCGAACGTAGCTACCGGGCAATGCTATTGGCATAACAACCCGAACACCAGCGGTTCGTCCACTCCGGTCCTCTCGTACTAGGAGCAGCTTCCTTCAATCATCCAACGCCCACGGCAGATAGGGACCGAACTGTCTCACGACGTTCTGAACCCAGCTCGCGTACCACTTTAAATGGCGAACAGCCATACCCTTGGGACCGACTTCAGCCCCAGGATGTGATGAGCCGACATCGAGGTGCCAAACACCGCCGTCGATATGAACTCTTGGGCGGTATCAGCCTGTTATCCCCGGAGTACCTTTTATCCGTTGAGCGATGGCCCTTCCATACAGAACCACCGGATCACTATGACCTACTTTCGTACCTGCTCGACGTGTATGTCTCGCAGTTAAGCTGGCTTATGCCATTGCACTAACCGTACGATGTCCGACCGTACTTAGCCAACCTTCGTGCTCCTCCGTTACTCTTTGGGAGGAGACCGCCCCAGTCAAACTACCCACCAGGCACTGTCCCGAACCCCGATTAGGGGCCGCGGTTAGAACATCAAAACTACAAGGGTGGTATTTCAAGATTGACTCCACTCCATCTAGCGATTGAGCTTCAAAGTCTCCCACCTATCCTACACATGTAGGTTCAATGTTCAGTGCCAAGCTATAGTAAAGGTTCACGGGGTCTTTCCGTCTAGCCGCGGGTATACGGCATCTTCACCGCAATTTCAACTTCACTGAGTCTCGGCTGGAGACAGCGTGGCCATCATTACGCCATTCGTGCAGGTCGGAACTTACCCGACAAGGAATTTCGCTACCTTAGGACCGTTATAGTTACGGCCGCCGTTTACTTGGGCTTCGATCATGAGCTTCTCCGAAGATAACCCAATCAATTAACCTTCAAGCACCGGGCAGGCGTCATACCGTATACGTCATCTTGCGATTTTGCACAGTACTGTGTTTTTGATAAACAGTTGCAGCCACCTGGTATCTGCGACTCCCAACAGCTTAGAGAGCAAGTCTCATCACCGTCAGGAGCGTACCTTCTCCCGAAGTTACGGTACCATTTTGCCTAGTTCCTTCAGCCGAGTTCTCTCAAGCGCCTTGGTATTCTCTACCCGACCACCTGTGTCGGTTTGGGGTACGATTCCTACTAACCTGAAGCTTAGAAGATTTTCCTGGAAGCATGGCATCAACTACTTCACCGCCTTAGCGGCTCGTCATCAGCTCTCAGCCTAATGTTCACCCGGATTTGCCTAAGTGAACAGCCTACAACCTTAAACGCGGACAACCAACGCCGCGCTAGCCTAGCCTTCTCCGTCTCTCCATCGCAGTTAGCAAAAGTACAGGAATATTGACCTGTTTCCCATCGACTACGCCTTTCAGCCTCGCCTTAGGGGTCGACTCACCCTGCCCCGATTAACGTTGGACAGGAACCCTTGGTCTTTCGGCGTGGGGGTTTTTCACCCCCATTATCGTTACTCATGTCAGCATTCGCACTTCTGATACGTCCAGTGTGGGTTACCCCTTCACCTTCAACCGCTTACAGAACGCTCCTCTACCGCTTGCACCTAAGTGCAAACCCATAGCTTCGGTGTATTGCTTAGCCCCGTTAAATCTTCCGCGCAGGCCGACTCGACTAGTGAGCTATTACGCTTTCTTTAAATGATGGCTGCTTCTAAGCCAACATCCTAGCTGTCTAAGCCTTCCCACATCGTTTCCCACTTAGCAATAACTTTGGGACCTTAGCTGATGGTCTGGGTTGTTTCCCTTTTGACGACGGACGTTAGCACCCGCCGTCTGTCTCCCGAGTAGTACTCACTGGTATTCGGAGTTTGCAAAGGGTTGGTAAGTCGGGATGACCCCCTAGCCTTAACAGTGCTCTACCCCCAGTGGTATTCGCTCGAGGCGCTACCTAAATAGCTTTCGAGGAGAACCAGATATCTCCGAGTTTGATTGGCCTTTCACCCCCAGCCACAAGTCATCCGCTAATTTTTCAACATTAGTCGGTTCGGTCCTCCAGTTGATGTTACTCAACCTTCAACCTGCCCATGGCTAGATCACTCGGTTTCGGGTCTACGCCTTGCAACTAAACGCGCAGTTAACACTCGGTTTCCCTACGGCTCCGCTATTCGCTTAACCTCGCTACAAAACGTAAGTCGCTGACCCATTATACAAAAGGTACGCAGTCACGGTCTCAAGAACCGCT